>JAUIJU010000085.1 GCA_030431095.1 Gammaproteobacteria bacterium
GGCGCGGCACGGCGTGCGGCACATGATCCACGGTCACACCCACCGACCGGCGATTCACGAAGAGCCCGATCACCAACGCATCGTGCTGGGTGACTGGTACGAGCAAGGTAGCGTGCTGCGCGTCTCACCTGACGGCGCCAGCCTGGAGGCGCTGCCCTGGTCTTGAGGCCGCGCGGCAAACGCGCGGCCTGCCCCCCGTTCGACCCGAATCAGGCCGGCTTGCGCCCGGCCCTCAGCGCCAATGGCCAACGCACCGTGCGTCGACCGGCGTCGCCCCATGGCCGTTCCAGACGGTCGCGCAGCTCCGGCAGGGGGTCGTTCCCGGTCGCTGCGCGGAACCGACGTACCGCGGACCAGGTGCCCAGGTAGTCCAAATACGCACCCAGTTCCATTTCTCTCGCCAGGTGCAGGGAAGGCATGTCGATTTCCGGCCAGGGAAACGTCAGGTCACGATAAGCGGTCTCGACGTGCACCCGTTCCGGAGGCCAGTAGTCTCCGACGATCCGTTGATAAAAATCCAGGACCACGTCGTCCACCGCCGGGTCGATCACGTTGAGCTGGTAGGTCCATGCCGCCAGCACCCCGCCGGGGCGCAGTACCCGGTCGACCTCCGCATGAAAGGCGTCGGGATCGAACCAGTGGAAAGCCTGTCCAGCGGTGACCAGGTCGACCGTTCCATCGGGGAGACTGCTGGACTCCGCCGGCTCACAGGCAAACAGGACGTTGTCCGGCGCCTCCGCGTGCGCGACCTGCTCCGCGCTGGCGTCCGTGGCGTGAACCCGGGCGAAACGCGAAGCCAGCCCACGTGCCGCCTGGCCGTTGCCTGTTCCTGCGTCCCAGGCCAGTTTCCGCCCGGGCGCCACGGCCGCCAGCCAGTCGAAGAGTTCATCGGGATAACCTGGCCGAAATCGAGCGTAGTCCCCGGCATGTCCGGAAAAGTGATCCTTGAACGCCGGTCCGTCCGTCACCGCGGCCGTTCGCCCTGGATGGCCGCCAACTCGTACCGCGAGAATCCCGCCTGCCTGCGCGCCGGCAGGTTGAACGGCCCTTTCACGCGACCATCGAACTTCGTCTCCAACAGGGTCAGGAACGTCTCGTCCGGGTCGACGCCGGCCTCGGCGCAGCAATGGTGAAACCAGCGCGTGCCGATTTCGACGTGGCGCACTTCTTCGGCCAGGATGATGTCCAGAACAGCGACCGTGTCCTCGTCACCCGCCGCGGCGAGACGATCGATCATGCCCGGCGTCACGTCCAACCCCCGCGCCTCGAGTACCCGCGGCACGAGGGCCATGCGTTCCAGGCAGTGATCGGCGGTCTTCACCGCCATGTCCCACAACCCGTTGTGGGCGGGAAAGTCGCCATAGGCATGGCCAAGCGCTTCGAGACGATGCGCCAGCATGCGGAAATGACGTGCTTCGTCGGCCGCCACGGACAACCAATCGCGGTAGTACGCCGCGGGCCGGTCCCGAAATCGCCAGGCCGCGTCGAGCGCCAGGTTGATGGCATTGAATTCAATGTGGGCGATGGCGTGGACCAGCGCCGCGCGTCCCGCCGGACTGCCAAGTCGTCGCCGGGGCACCGCATGCGGCGGCACCAGTTCAGGTCGGACCGGACGCCCGGGTTCGTCGATGGGTGGCGCCGGTCGTGCAGGGGCCGGTTCCAGGCCGGATGACGCCACGGCAGTCCAGAGGTGAACGACCGCCGCACACTTGGCTGCCGGATCGGATTCTGCCAGGCAGTCCCCGATGGCATTGAATTTCACGGTCATGAATCACTCCGGCAAACCCGCATTGTAGCGCTGCTTCGGGTGGAACCCCGTCCCGGGGTGCGACTTGCCATGCTTAACACATGCTTACGGGACTGCTGTCAGAATGCGCCCAATGAATGCGGCAAGCACCGACCATCGATTGTTCAGCGACCTCGAGCCGCGTCGCCGAAGGGGGTTGCACCTGGGCTGGTGGTCCACCGCAGGCCTGGTTCACTTGGCGCTGCTCGCGATACCGGTAGGCTGGTACGCCGCGCAACCGCGTCCCGCGGACGAACACCGCCTGGCCGTGCAGATCGAGGCGCCGCCTCCGACCGAAAAAGGCGATCCGTGGCACGCCCCCGTCCACGCGCCGGCGCCCCTGGCGGACCTTCCGGAGCGCCCTGCCCCGGACCGCCCCGAGACACCGGCGCCGGCCGCGAGGCATGCAGCAGGCGGACAAAAGCCCCTTGACGTCAACCGGCTCTTGTCATCGGTGGCCGCCATGGACTGGACGGTAGCGCCCCCCGCGAACACGCCTGGGCCCATTGGGCGTGCAGCGACCGCACCCATGCCCGGACGCCCCGTATTGCCGCTGCGTGAGAACCGACTCGACGGCCTGGCGGCGCCGTCCGCTGTCCAGGTGCAGGATCGATGGGTATCTCCGGACGGAGCCCACAACGTCGTCATGCGGACCCCGGACGGCAATACGTACTGCGGCCGCCAGGAAGCCGCAGACGACCTGCGCCCCTGGCTGCAAATGCCCATGATGTTCCGCGCCTGTGGCGGCGGGGGCAACCGTTGGAAAGGCGCCTCCTGGCGAAACAATTAGCGAATTTCGCCAGTTCAGCCCAGCAACGTATCCTCCCAGGCGGCTACAGACCGTGAGTTTCGGTTTCGGCATGATTTCTGCATTAATCATGGGTGAGCATCCACGAGGAGAAAATCACGATGGGACGAGGTTCCTGCGGCAACGTGCTGGCCGCGCTGGCCAGCTTTTTCATTCCCGGACTGGGCCAGCTGTTACAGGGTCGCTGGTTGCTGGCGGGCTTCATGTTCGTCATGACTTTCGTGCTGTGGATGATTCTGCTGGGCTGGATCATTCACCTGTGGTCCATCATCGACGCAGCACTGTACACGCCACCCTACCGGGAGCAGTGGCGCGACCGGCGCTACTACGCCTGACCCTGGCCGCCTATACTGGGGCGCCGACGCGGAGATCCGCCATGGCGCCACCCCAGGGCACCCGGCTGCGACCCGCCACCCCGGACGACGTGCCACAGATCCTGGCCTTCATCCGGGAACTGGCGGACTACGAAAAAATGCTGCATGAAGTGTGCGCCGACGAGGCAATGATTCACGAGGGCCTGTTCGGGCCTGATCCTTCAGCCGCGGTAATCATGGCCGAATGGGGTGGCGAGCCGGCGGGCTTTGCCTTGTACCACGGAATGTACTCCACCTTTATGGGCCGTCGGGGGATCTACCTGGAAGACCTGTACGTGCGGCCCGAATTGCGCGGTCGCGGTATCGGCACAGGCCTGTTGCGCGCGCTCGCCGCCGAGGCGACGGCGGAAGGCGACGGCCGCCTGGACTGGTCCTGCCTGGACTGGAATGAACCCTCGCGGCGCTACTACCGAGGACTGGGCGCCCGCGAACTGTCCGAGTGGATTCGCTATCGCCTGGACGGCGATGCGCTGCAGCGCCTGGCACGAGGGTAAACCGGCCCTGCTCTGCTAGAATCCGCCGAGGCCCGGGCACGCGGGCTGCTCACCGGGAGACGCCCTCATGTTCTACAAGCCGCTGCTGTACCCCCTGCTGATCCAGGTCGGCCTGACCTTTTTCGTGCTCTTCACGTTGTTCTTCCGGCGCGTGACGGAATTCAACCGGCGGCGGATTCACCCCAACACGGTACCCACCCGCTCACAACTGACCGAGGCCCTGACCGACTCGGCGGCAGCCTCGGACAACTTCCGGAACCAGTTCGAGATGCCGGTCCTGTTCTACCTGGCCGTGGTTCTGGCCCTGACCCTGCTGTTGCAGGACCCGCTGCTGGCCTCCCTGGCCTGGACCTTCGTCCTGCTGCGTATCGGTCACGCCTTCGTGCACCTGAGCTACAACCGGGTCATGCATCGCTTCTACCTGTTCGCCATGAGTGCACTGGTGTTGCTGATGATATGGGCGCGCCTCGGCTGGCTGATCTTTCTGCAGTAGCGCGGTTGGCTTCAGGACGGCGCCGGCAGTGACCAGTCCACCGGCGACCCGCCCCGCTGTTCCAGGTATCGATTGGCCGTCGAAAAATGTCGGCAACCCAGGAACCCCCGGTGCGCGGAGAGCGGTGAAGGGTGCGGCGCGGTCAGCACGCAGTGACGCTGACGGTCGATAACGCCCCCCTTTTTCTGCGCATACCCACCCCAGAGCATGAACACCAGGCCCTCGCGTTCGTCGTTGAGCATCCGGACCACCCGGTCGGTGAATCGCTCCCATCCCTTGCCCTGGTGCGCCCCGGCCTGGCCTCGCTCGACGGTCAGCACCGCGTTGAGCAACAGGACGCCCTGTTCAGCCCACGACTGGAGGCAGCCGTGCCCGGGACGCGCCAGGCCCAGATCGCTCTCCAGTTCCTTGAAAATGTTGAGCAGCGATGGCGGCGGGACGATGCCGTCCGTGACGGAAAAGCACAGGCCGTGAGCCTGGCCTGGACCGTGGTAGGGGTCCTGCCCCAGGATCACCACGCGTACGGTCTCAAATGGCGTGCTGTCAAACGCATTGAATATCAGGGGACCCGGCGGGTAGACGGTTGCGCCGGCCTGCTTGCGCTCCAGCAGGAAGGCCCGCAGCCGTTGCATGTAGTCCTGGTCAAACTCGTCGGCCAGGCGCGACTTCCAAGACGCTTCGAGGCGCAGGGGGCGTTCGGATCCGGCGGGTTGGGGGGCAGCTCGTGTCATGGAAACCTTCAGGGCTCTGGCCGCGCTCGACGGCTTGAATTCACAGCTTCCGTCCCAAGTTAGCAAATCAACACCCCGGCTCAAAGCCGTCGCGTCCAGCAAGGAACCCCCATGCCAATTGAAACCGA
>JAUIJU010000001.1 GCA_030431095.1 Gammaproteobacteria bacterium
TTTCAGGTGCAGGCCTCGCGCGGAGTTTTCGTCACGGACCCAGAGGAATCGGCCTTCGTCCAGGCGCGCCTGGCCGTGCAACCCCGAGACCGAGGGGTCGTCGAGTTGCAGGTCACAGGTGGCCTTGCTGCCGATGGAAACGGTGCGGTCTGCGTTCACGGTTCTTTTGTCTGCATCCCTGGCTGGTGCCGATTTCGCCCACGCCGGAACTCGGCGGCGCGGACCCTCATGTTAACTGATTTTCTCACTGATCTCGCCGCCGGACACCTACTGGGCAAGCGCCAGGAAGCCCCCGGAGTTCGCGCGTGCAAGGGTCTCCATGAAGGCCACGGTGCCCTGGTATTTGAAGTAGTCCCCGATGGTCACGGTGTGAATTTCCACGTCGCCCCGATTCGCCACCGTGATGGCCTGTGCCAGCGATCGTGGTGGAAGGTCGCGATTGAACACCGGATTGGGCAGTCCGTCACTGAGCAGGATCACGGCGCCGGCAGGGGTTGCGAAGGCCTGTTCGAAGGCGCCGAGCATCGGTGAACCGCCGTCGAAACGATCCGCAAGACCGTTCACGAATTGCATTGCCTGTCGCCGACTGGCGCCGCTGACCCGCGCCAGTTCACCTGCCGCGGGCCAGTGGTGGTACTGCGGGCCGGCATCGAGCTGTTGGAAACCGATGACACCGAATTCCATGCCCGGTTGCAGGGAGTCGAGCGCGCGGGACACCGTGTCGGTCACCAGGGTCCGGTGCTCGGCCAGGTACTTGTTCATGTCCACCAGCAGAACGAAACGGGTCTGCTCCGTCTGCAGGCCAAGGAAACGGAAGGTCACCCACTGGGTGGGTGTGGTCTCCGGCCCTTCTTCCGTGGTTGGCGGCGGCGGGGGCGGTTCATGCAGCGCGGCCTGCAGCTGGGCGTCGCGGGTCTGGACTTCGCTGGCGAGGATGGCTTCCTCGGCCTCCAGTTCCTGGTGGCGGGTCTGCGCGGCGCTCAGCGCGACCATCAGCCGTTCAACGCCCAGTTCGCTCTCGTCCAGGCGGGCGTCGGAACGTTGCGCCAGGGCCTCCAGGTAGGCCAGGTGCCCTTCGAGACGCACCTCCTTCTGGTAGTCGGGCATCAGGATGATGGTGATGATGATGAACGCGCCCATCGCCGAGGCGAACAGGTCGACTGCGGACAGGGAATAGACCCCGAACACGCGCAAACGGGTCCTCATCGCGATACCCCGACGAAGTCACCGTTGTTGAGCCGCGACAGGGTCTGCAGGAACAGCACCAGGTTGCGGTTGTGGGTGTAGTCGCCAATGGCCACCGTGTGCAATTCGGTCTGGCGAAACTGGTTGCGGTTGGAAATGTTCTCGATGATGAATCCCGGCGGGCTGTTGGGTTCACCATCACTCATCAGGATAATGGCGCTCGCCGGGTATTCCATGGCGGCTTGCAGGGCGAAATGGGTCGGCGTGCTGCCCACGAATTTTCGGGCCAGTCCACGGGTGAACTCGCGGGCCTGGTGCAGGTTGTCCGGTGTGGCGCGCAGCAATGACTCGCCGCCGGGAAACCGCCACAGCACCGGTTGTGGATTGCCCTGGTAGCCGACGATGGCGAATTCGTTGCTTTCATTCAACGGCGCAAGGATGTCGAGCACAGAACGGATCATCAGGTCCTGGTAATTGATCATGCTGCCGGACATGTCCACCACGATCACGAAAGACTTCGATTCCGAGGCGAGCCCGAGGATGGAAAACTCCACGCCTTCGTCGAGGTAGACCGGCTCGGGTTCCGGCGGCTCGATTTCGTCCGGCGCCGGCACGGGTACCGGCAATTCCGCGATCTGGCGATTGAGGTCATTCAATTCGCTGCGCAGACGGGACAGACGCGCCTGCGCGCCACGATTGGCCTCGTCGAGCTCCTGCAGCTCGCTCTGCATTCGACGATGCTCCGCTTCCCGGTCCTCGGCCTCACCGGCAGATCGGCGGCGCTGTTCCACCAGGTCGAGGGTGCGCGAAAAAGCATCCTCCGGACCCGCGTTGCGGTAGTAAGGGAACAACAGCATCATCAGCAGGATGAACGCGCCCAGCGCCGACGCGAACAGGTCGATGGCGGAGGTGCTGAAGATGGAGGTTTCCCGGTCCGGGGTTTTCAAACTGCGGTGCTCCTGTGGGCCCGATGGTCATTGACAGCGGGCAGGCCGCCTATGTTCAATGCGGCATTCCGATTCCCCGGCCCGCAGCCCGGTTCCGGGCCCGGAAAGTGTAATCAATCCGTCCCGGGGGTTCAGCAAAGCCAGTCTCATGACCAGGCGTTTCATTCCATTCCTGGCCGCCCTTGCCATCGTTCCGGTGTTGGCCTCGCATGCCGCGGAACTGCCCGGTGGTGGTCTGCAACAGGAATACTTCGTTCGCCAGCAGGCGGACGAAGCGGTGCTGATTCGCGTGGACGGCCACGAAGCGGAATTCGAGTCGGCTGTATTCACCATCGACGGGGAGCGGATCATCGCCTCGGGCGTGCCGGCCAGTCGTATCGCACCGCTGTTCCAGTACGTTCCGGGTGCGCCGGACGACCGGCAACTGGATATTCGCATCACGGCGCCGCTGGTGACGGGCAACAGCCGTTTCGATATGGGCCTGAGTCGCATGAACGTACGTGACGACCGTTCCGCGCGTCTGGACGAGGCCTACCGCTGGCTGTCCTTCGGCCTGGAGTTGCCGCCGGCGGATACCGCGGCGAACTGGAGCATCAAGGTCAACGCGCTGCTCGGTGCGGCCAACGGCTTCAGGGGTTTTGGCATGGAAGAGCTGGAGCTGTGGTCACGGTTTTTCGTCGCGCAACTGACCCTGCACCGGCTGGGCGACAATCATTCCGCGCTGCAGGCGGCCGAGGACCTGCTCGCTTCACCAGGCGCGCGGCGTCAGCCCGTCATTCGCCTGGCGACAACCCGATTGAAGGCTGAAGCATTGTCCGCCCTCCGTGGCGCCGGCGAACTGCCAGTGACGGCGGATGACTCTGCGGATCCGGTGCAGGTCGCGGCAGCGGCGACCCGCGCACAGGCCATCCGGCTTGGCCAGGACTTCGAGCATGCCGAGGCGCTGTTTTTGTCCGGCAGGGATTTTGCAGCGCGTCAGCGCTACGCCGACGCGTTGCAGCGCTACCAGGACGCGCTGGGACTGGCGGTGGACATCGAGGCCGATGACCTGGCCACGCGCATTCGGGAAGACCTCGTGGATATCCACGGCAAGCAGGGCGACGTGGCCGCCACCAGTGAAGTCCTGCAGGCCATCGAATCCCAGCTGACCGAGGACGGCGCCAATGACGAACTCGCGCAGAACCTGCTGGCCCAGGGTCGCATCCTGGTCCGCACCTACCGCTTTGACGCGGCGACCGAGGTGCTGCGCCAGGCGCTGGAGTTCGAGCACAACAGTGCGACGCGGGACCAGGTGCGCCTGGCCCTGGCAGAGGCCGCCTGGGGCCTGGGTGATCTCGACGAGGCCTGGGCGCAGGCGCGGGCGGCGGTGGTCGATCCTGCAGGCAACGGCTGGCGGCGTGCGACCCCGGTGCTGGATACGGGCCGCGGCCTGGCCATCCTGGCCGGCGTAGCGCGCGTTCGCGGTGACCACCGGGTCATGAGCGAAGCCCGCGCCGCGCAGCGCCGTACGCTGGACTCCGCCGCAGAACGCGTTTTGTGGGCCTGGGAGCGCGCGCAGGACGAACTCGACAGTCGCCCGCCCGGGCAGTCAGCGGCACCCTGGCTGCGGCAGGTTCGCGACGGCGCGTCGGCTGCCGGCCTGTCATCTCACGGCCACCTGGCGCAGTTGTGGCTGTGCCTGCTGGGCGTGGACTGTCTGGCCGGCGCGGTGGACGCTGCCTTCCGGTCGTTGCGTGACGCCGCCATTCCACGCCACCGCGTGGCTGCGCGCTACCTTGCGGGCATGCTGCACATGCGCGACGGGCGGCATGCCGCGGCCGCGGATACGCTGGAATCCGGAGTGCGGGAACTGGTGTTCCTGCGCTACAGCGTTCCCGGGGTCATGGGCGACTGGTCCTGGCGCTACAGTGAACGGCTTGGCGAGGCCCTGCTCGACGCGCTGCGCGCCACCGGGGACGACGCGCGTCTTCTGCTGGGCCTGGCCCGGCTGCGCTGGTTGCGCGCCGCGAACGACCCGGTGGGCCTGCCGTTCGATCCTGCCGTCAGCGGCCTGGACACCGACAGCTTTCGCGCGCAGCTGGCGCGACGCCAGTGGCCTGGCCTTCAGGACGATGTCGCGGCGCTGGATCACGCCCTGGCCCCGCTGCTGACCGAGGGGCAGGGCGCGTTCGAATCGGCCGCCGACTTTCTGTCCCGGCCCGGGCTGACGCGCTGGCTGAACGCGCTGGAGGCGGGTGAGGCCGTGCTGGATTATGACTTCTCAGGTCGCACGGCCCTGGCCCTGGTAGGCACGCGTGCCGGCGTGGTCCGCGTCAGCCTGGGTAACCGGTCCGGTGTTGACGGCTGGCGCACGTTTCTTGAACAGGCCGGGGAACACGACGTGACGGCCCTGGATCGCCTTTCCGCGCGTTGGGGCCAGCGCCTGCTGGCTCCGCTGCGGGACCGCCTGCCGAAGCGTGTGTACCTGGCTGCCGGCGCACCGATGGGCTACCTGCCATTCGAAGCGATGGCCGGAAGCACTACGGGTCAGCGTCCCCAGTTCATCCGCCTGGCGGCCTTCCCGGCACGACCTGCGCCGGCCGTGCGCCTGGACGTTTCGGTGTCCTCACAGGTGTTTCTCGCCGGGCAGCCGAGCGACTACAGCTCCGGTTACCTGGAACGCCTCGATACCGGCGCCGAATTGCGCGCGGTCATGGACCGTTTCGTCGGTCCGGGCCTGCAGGTGATCCAGGGCGCCGCCCTGCAGGCGGACGAGTTCGACACGCCTGCTTTCCGCCAGGCTTCGCTGGCGCACCTGGCGATGCCCGCGTGGCTGGACACCGATCGACAGAATCGGTCCTGGCTCGAACTCAGCGAGGCGCGTCGAACGGAAGGGCGCGTCCGCCTGCGGCCCAGGGACCTGGCCCGCTGGCGCATGCAGGCGGGCCTGGTGGTGTTTTCACGCGCCGAAGCCGCGGCGACGGGGCGCGCGGTCAGGCCGCCCCTGGTGTCCCAGGCGCTGGCGGCCGGCGCCGGGGCGGTCCTGGTGACCACCTGGTCCCTGGAAGGCGATGGTCAGGATGCAGCGTCGGCAGCTTTTCTGGGGTCGTTCTACGCTGCCTGGCAGGCAGGGGCGCCACCCCCGGCGGCACTGGAGCGCACGCGCGATGCGACCCGTGAAGCCGGTGGCACGGACTGGGCGCGATACCAGATATGGGTCGAATGAATCGCGCCTTCCCCGCCGTTCATCGGCCATTCACCATTGCCCTGTAGTCTTGATGATGACCTGTATTTTCAGGGCTGCCGCTCAGGCTGGCAATCGCTGCGCGTTGCGCGTATTTTTCGGTGACCGGGAGGAAAGGAGACAACCATGAGCCAGGGTATGATTCGTCGCTTGGCCGCCGCGATGCTGGTGGCCCTGCTCATCGCCGCCTGCGCCACCAGCCCAACCGGGCGGCGGCAACTGATGCTGGTGTCCGAGGATTCGGCCATCGCCAGTTCCAGGGAGGCCTACGTGGCCACGGTTAACGACCTGAGCCGCAAGGGGCAGTTGTCCAGTGACCCGGCCGTCAATGCGCGGGTCAAGCAAATCACCGGCCGCCTGATCACCGAGGCCATCCGCATGCGTCCGGACACGAAGGACTGGGAATGGAGCGTTGTGGTCATTGACGACCCGGACACGGTCAACGCCTGGTGCATGGCCGGTGGCCGCATGGCGGTCTACACCGGCCTGTTACAGGAAATTCAGCCCAGCGATGACGAGCTGGCCCAGGTCATGGGTCATGAAATCGGCCATGCCCTGGCCAATCACACGGCGGAAAAGATGTCCGTGCAAATGGCCAGTTCACTGGGCGTCGCGGCGGTCGCGATCGCATCCGACCACCATGTGGCGGCCCTGGGTGGCGCCGCGCTGGCGGCGCAGCTGGCTGTGAACATGCCCAACAGCCGTGCCGCGGAAACGGAGGCTGACCGCATCGGCATCGAACTGGCCGCCAGGGCCGGCTACGATCCGGCCGCAGCGGCGACGTTGTGGCAGAAGATGGGCGCCCAGGGCGGCACGCCGCCCCAATTCCTGAGCACGCACCCGAGCCCGGACAACAGGCAGCGCAAACTGGCGGAACTGGAGCCGGAAATGCGCCGCTACTACGATCCCAACGGGAACCACCCCGTGTACCGGCTCTGAGGAGGGTGGTTCAGGCTGCGGTGTCGCGAAGGCGTACGGCGACCACGCGGCCTTCGGCCGTGATCTCGTCGTCGACTGAAACGGTCACTTCCACCACCGCCTTGCGCTCCGAGGCCTCGACCACTGATGCGCTGAGTTCGATCGGCCGTCCATCCAGTGGCGTGGGTTTGCGGTAGTCGACGTGCAGTGAGGCGGTGACGCACCGGGGCGGCGTTGCATCGGCGCCGGGCGCGAAATGCGCTGCGCCAGTGGCGATTCCATGGCAGTCCACCAGGGAGGCGATCAGGCCGCCATACACCACGCCAGGTACGCCAAGCTGGTCGTCGTCGGGCCGAAACCGGGCCACCACCCTGTCGCCCTGGACGTAGCTTTTCAGTTGCAGACCGGCGTCATTTCGCGCGCCGCAGCCGTAGCAGACCTGGAACGCCGGATCGTACCGGTCCTGGATGGCGGGGGAAGGGTCGCTGTGAATCATGACGTCGAAGTCTCCTCGATGGCGCGGGCCATGGCCCGGATGTGGTCGGGGCCCATACGGCAACACCCGCCCACGCCCCTGGCGCCGGCAAGAAGCCAGCGCCGGGCTTCCGCGGTGGTGTCCGGCGGCTCCGCCAGGTCCAGCCAGCGCTGTTGCCCGGCATCGTAGCGCTCACCGGAATTGGGGTAAACCAGCAACGGGAGCCCGGGTGCGGCACGACGCAGATGGTGCAACAGGCCAGGCAGGTGTCGGGGGGCGGTACAGTTGACGCCCAGCGCGACCACCCGCGGGTGGTCGACGAAAAGCGCCGCCGCCGACGCCACGGGTGACCCGTCGGAAAGGTGGCGTTCGTCACGGCAACAGAAACTGACCCAGGCGGGCGTTCGGACTTCGCGAAGCAGCGTAGCCAGAACCTCGGCTTCCGTCAGGCTGGGGAGGGTTTCGCAGGCCAGCACGTCGGCGCCGGTCGCGTCGAGCACTTCCAGCCGTGGACGGTGAAAGTCGACCAGGCCCGCGTGATCGATGGCGTAGACGCCGGTGTACTCGGAGCCGTCGTTTCGGGTTGCGCCCCACGGACCGACACTGGCGGCGACGAGCGCCGGGGTCCTGTCGGCGGCTTCGCGCGCCAGGGACACCGAGAGCGCCAGCAGACGATCCGATGCCGAACGGTCCAGCCCGAGCGAGGCGAACCCCTCGCGGCTGGCCTGGTAACTGGCCGTAATCAGCACCTCCGCGCCCGCCGCCACGTACTCCCGGTGAACTTGCCTGATCCGTTCCGGCGCCGAGTGCAGCAGTGCGGCGGACCACAAGCGGGGGTGCAGCGCCTCTCCCATTTCTTCCAGGCGCGTCGCCAGCCCCCCGTCCAGCAGCAAAGGCCGACCCACCCGGAGTCTTCGCTGGAAACGCCCTTCAATCCATTTCGAGGAACTCATATAAAAAATATATAAAACAATAAAATAAACGATATATATAATGTAAAATATAGATAGATGAAACTGGAATTCACCCGCCGGTCGAGTCGATCACGATCCGCCTCGCTCCCCGGTGACCCGTACAGCGTCCTTCGTGACGGCACGATAACCGGCCGCCTGTCCGGCCCATCATCCGCCAAAACCGTGAACTAATACACGAAAAAGAAAACGCGAATTAGACAACAATAAAATTCAACCTCACCCCCCGCTATAATCCGCTCCCCGTTTCCCAACCCGGACTCTGCTTCATCATGTCCCAGTATGTCTTCACCATGAACCGCGTGGGCAAGATCGTTCCGCCCAAGCGTGAAATTCTCAAGGACATCTCCCTGTCCTTTTTCCCCGGCGCCAAGATCGGTGTGCTGGGCCTGAATGGCGCCGGTAAATCCACCCTGCTGAGGATCATGGCCGGCGTTGACACCGACATCGAGGGCGAAGCGCGGCCGATGCCCGACCTGAATATCGGCTATCTGCCGCAGGAGCCGGAACTGGACGAGACGCGGACGGTGCGTGAAAACGTCGAGGACGGTTTGCGTGAACCCCTTGACGCCCTGGCCGACCTGGAGGCCCTTTACGCCGCCTACGCCGAACCGGACGCGGATTTCGACACCCTGGCCAAGAAGCAGGAGCGCCTGGAAAGTGTGATCGCGACCTGGGACGCGCACAACCTGGATACCCAGCTCGAGGTCGCTGCCGACGCGCTGCGCCTGCCGCCCTGGGACGTGAAGGTGGAACACCTGTCCGGAGGCGAGCGCCGCCGCGTGGCCCTGTGCCGCCTCTTGTTGTCCAAGCCCGACATGCTGCTGCTGGACGAGCCGACCAACCACCTGGACGCCGAGAGCGTGGGCTGGCTGGAGCAGTACCTGGTCGAGTATCCGGGCACCGTGGTGGCTATCACTCATGATCGCTATTTCCTGGACAATGCGGCCGGCTGGATCCTGGAACTCGATCGCGGCCGCGGCATTCCCTGGGAAGGCAATTACACCAACTGGCTGGAGCAGAAGGAACAGCGCCTGGCCATCGAGGAAAAACAGGAGGCGGCGCGCAAAAAGGCCATCCAGCACGAACTGGAGTGGGTGCGTTCCGGCGCCCGCGGGCGCCAGTCCAAGGGCAAGGCCCGCATGAACCGCTTCGAGGAACTGAGCAGCCAGGAATTCCAGAAGCGCAATGAGACCAACGAAATCTACATTCCGCCCGGCGAGCGCCTGGGCGACAAGGTGATCGAGGTACAGGGCCTGTCGAAGAGCTTCGGTGACAAGCTGCTGTTCGAGAACCTGGACTTCTCCGTGCCCAAGGGCGCCATCGTCGGCATCATCGGTGGCAACGGGGCGGGCAAGACGACACTGTTCAAGCTGATCAGCGGCGCCGAGCAGCCCGACCACGGCTCGGTGGAACTGGGCGGTACCGTCGAACTGGTCAACGTGCTTCAGTTGCGCGATCACCTGGACGACGGCAAAACGGTCTGGGAAGCGGTGTCCGACGGCCAGGACATTCTGCGGGTCGGCAATTTCGAGATGCCTTCGCGGGCCTACGTGGGGCGGTTCAACTTCAAGGGCTCGGACCAGCAGAAGCGGGTGGGCGATCTATCCGGTGGTGAACGCGGCCGGCTCCAGCTGGCGGTCGCCTTGAAGCAGGGCGGCAACGTGCTGCTGCTCGACGAGCCGTCCAACGACCTCGACGTGGAAACCCTGCGCGCGCTGGAAGAGGCCCTGCTGGCGTTTCCGGGCTGCGCCATGGTGATCTCGCACGATCGCTGGTTCCTGGACCGCGTGGCCACCCACATCCTGGCCTTCGAAGGCGACAGCCAGGTGACCTTCTTCCCGGGTAACTACACCGAGTACGAGGAAGACCGCAAACGCCGCCTGGGCGACGACGCCGGTCCTCACCGGGTTCGTTACAAGCGCCTCAGGCAGTAGGGGAGCACCCGGTCCTGGCCCGTCACCGCCATCCAGTCCAGCGACCGCGGGCCCGCAGGCGCGGCGTGCGGTGGCTGGCTGCCGGCCTGTTGTGGGCCTGGCTGTCACCGATACTGGCGCAGTACGAGGGCCTGTGGCAGGGACGTTTCGCCGGTGTGGCGCTGGTCATCGAAGGCCGGGAAGTCTCCCTGGTGCAGGTCACGCAGGATCATGCCTGGCCCCTGGATACCTTCGTGCACGACGCCGACGGCGGCTTCGACACCGGCGATGGGCGACGGTACCGGTTCCAGCGGGTGGACGGTCGGCTCGACATCCTGGACGCCCGGGACCAGCTGTTCCTGTCGTTCGTCCCGACGGACAGCCTGCCACCGGTGCAGTCGCCCACCGGCGATCCGGCTACGGTGTTCGACGTTTTCTGGGCTTCCTTCGCTGAGAACTACGCCCTGTTCGACCTTGCCGGGGTCGACTGGGCCGCTGAACGGCACCTGTGGCGTGAACAGGCCATGGCGGCAGGCTCGCCCGGCGCGCTGTTCGACCACCTGGCGGGCCTGATCGCGCCGCTGGATGATCGTCATACCACCCTGGTGCGGCCGGAGGCTGGCCAGCTGTTCCGCTCGGGACCGGCGTCCGATCCGTTCTGGCGCGGACAGGAAAACGCGTTCCTGGACAACATCGCCCGCCATTATCTTGGTCAACCCCTGCAGACCCGGGGGGCGGACCCCCGGCTCCGATTCGGCATCTTGCCGGGTGATGTCGGGTATCTGTCGGTGTCCAACTTCCTGGACGCGTCCGGTTTGCCGGACTTTGCAACCACCCTGGAACGGGTCCTGGAGCCCCTGCAGCAAACCCGCGGCCTGGTGATCGACTTCCGGTTCAATCCCGGGGGCATCGACCGCAATACCCGGACCCTGCTGGAGCGGATATTGCCGCCGTCACGCACCCTGGCCTACGTCCGCGAACGCCGCCTGAGCGGTCCGTTGCCAGCGGCGTTCGATGCGCCCGAGGTGCGCGTTCTGTCGCCGGCCAACAACGCCTTTCACCGCAGGCCAATGGTGTTCCTGACGGCACATGACACCGCCAGCGCCGCGGAAACGGTCCTGCTGGCGGTCATGGATCTGCCGCGGGCGGTTCAGGTGGGGGAGGTGACCGCGGGCGTCTTTTCCAATCTCCTGGTGCGGTATCTTCCCAACGGCTGGTACGCGACGCTCTCCAATGAACGCTACTACTCGCTCGACGGGATTTCCTACGAGCGGGCGGGTATTGCGCCGCACATCGACATTGCGCAATCGGACTACGATTTCATCAACGGCGTGGACCCTGCGGTGGACGCGGCGCTGGCGGTGATCGACGCCCAGCCTGAAGCGGTGGATGCCCCCGCCACACCGGGAACCGGCATCAGTGGGCTGTGGTATGACCCGGCACGTGACGGCGAAGGATGGCACCTGCAGCGCGTGGACGACGATCGCGTGTTCGTCACGTTTTACACCTTCGACCCGGACGGCAGCGGCGCCCAGGACTGGCTGGTTGGCCTGGGCGAAGAAGTGGACGGTGAGCTGGTGCTGGACGAACTGTTGACCGCGCGGGGAGGACGGTTCGGCGCAGATGCGTCCGCATTGGCCGTGGAAACCGTGCCCTGGGGGCGTGGCGTGATGCGCTTCGAGGGTTGCGATGGTGCGGTGGCCTCCCTGTCGGGGCCGGACAGCCACCGTGGGTTCGTTTTTCGCCTGCGACCCCTGTCACGCATTCCCGGGCTGGGCTGCGGCTCCGGAAACGTCGGGGCGCCGGCCCTGGCAGGGAGTTGGTATGTGCCCTCCCGCCCCGGAGAAGGCTGGCTGATCAGTCCGTCGGGTGCGGACGACGTGGTGGTGAGCTGGTACACCTTCGATGAAGCGGGTCGCCGTCGCTGGCTGATCGGAACCGGCCGCACGGAGGGATCCTCGTCCCTGGTTGTGCCGAACCTGTTCAGGGCGTTCGGCGCGACCTGGGGCCACGGGTTTCGGCCGGAGGACGCAACGTCGGAATCGCTGGGCGCGTTCAGTGTTTCCCTGCAAGGCTGCGATACGGCCGAGGTGTCGTTCACGCCACCCGGCCAAGCTCCGCTGAGATTCAGCGCAAGGCGCCTGACCCACGTTGCCGGAATCGACTACCCGGCAGACTGCACGGCGTCCGACTGAGGTCCTTCCAGCGATCGAACCATCGCGGCGATGCGGGCCACGTGCGGGTCCAGGTGTCCTGCTTCGCTCAGGGCGCGGTCCAGCTGCAGCACGTATTCCCGGTTCGGGCCGCTGGGCCCTTCCGAGGCGCAGACCTGCTGGGCGATGTCCCGCTCGTCGGCCGGACCCAGGTAGTTTGGGTTGTCCGCGGTGGCGATCCAGGTCAGACCCTGCACCGTTCGCCCGTCCTCCAGGTGCAGCGGCAGCGAGAGGCGCTGATAGCCGCCTTGCTCCCGGTGGTCGAGACCGGCCAGGATTTCGTGTCGATCGGCGGCAGGCAGTTGAAAAGCCCGCCCCCAGCACCGGTGGCCTGGTTCGTCCACCAGGGTAACGACCCGCCCGGGCGCGCCAGGCACACCGCGATGGTCGGTGGAACCCTGCCAGAATCGTCGTCGACGATGGTCGATGGCGGCTGCGTGGGCTCGCCGATAGGCGAACCCGGGCCGCCAGATCAGGGAGCCGTAACCGAAAATCCAGGTCTCGCCGCACGCGGCATCGTCAACCGATTCCATGCCTCGCATCATACGGGCCGGGCGCGTGGTTACAATGGCGCCCTTCCCGGACGGGTCAGTCCGGCGCCAAGAGCCCAAATCGATGAATGCCATTTCCGTACTGATCCTGAGCCGAGATGCGGAAGAGTACGTGGCGCGCCTGCAGGATCTTCCCGGTGCCGAATTGCTGGTCGCGCGGGAAGGCGAGGGCTTGCCCGGGCGCGCCGCGCAGGCGTTGGTGGCGTTCGGCGAGCCTGACCGGGTGGCGCGGGCCTTGCCTGCTTTGCCTGCGGTGCGCTGGGTGCAAAGCACCTGGGCGGGCCTGACACCACTGTTGCCGGCAGCGACGAAGGGTATCGACGTGACCGGAGTCAAGAACGTCTTCGGCGCGCAAATGGCCGAGTACGCAATAGGCCACTTGCTGAGCCACGTGCTGGAGCTACCGGCGCGACGCGAAGCCCAGGCCGAAGGGCGCTGGCTGGACCGTCCCACCGGCAGCCTGGCCGGGGGAACGATGGGCGTGATGGGCACCGGGTCGATCGGCGAGGTGGTTGCCAGGCGCGCGCTCGGCTTCGGCCTGCGCGTCATCGGCTACAGTCGCGGCGGCGCGCCGCGTGCGCCGTTCGAAACGGTTTACGCCGCCGATCGATTGCACGCATTTCTCGAACGCTGCGACTATCTGCTGGCCGTTTTGCCGGACACGCCGGATACCCGTGACCTGCTGGATTCGGCGGCGTTCTCGACGCTGCCGTCCGGCGCGCTGTTCATCAATGTGGGACGGGGGTCGCTGGTGGTCGACGAGGACCTGGTCGATGCCCTGGCCATGGGCCACCTGGGCGGCGCCGTGCTGGACGTGTTCCGCGAGGAGCCGCTGCCGGCCGGACACCCCTTCTGGAACGCGCCGCGCCTGAGCCTGACCGCGCACGTGGCGGCACGCAGTTGGCCCGCGGACATCGCGGAGATTTTCCGTGAGAATTTTCGGCGGTTCCAGGCCGGCGAGCCGTTGCGATACCGCCTTGATGCGGCGCGGGGATACTGAAGGTTCAGCGGGTTCCGCCGGCAAGCAGCCGCTCGATCTCGTCCGGTGTCGGGCCGCACTGCGCCCCTTCGCGGGTCGTGGCGAGGGCGCCGGCGGCACAGGCGCGCTCCAGTGCGGCCTGGGGTTCCAGTCCCTGCATCAGGCCGGTGGCCAGCGCGGCGGTGAACGCGTCGCCGGCGCCGACCGAATCGACCACCTCGACACGGGGTGCCTCGCTGGACGCCACCCAGCGGCCTTCCCGGGTCAACTCCGCGCCAGCCGCGCCATAGGTCACCGCCAGCCAACCAGCGTAGTCGGCCAGGCGCGGCCCGATGGCCTCGGCCTCGAGTTCGTTGACCACAAGGAGGTCGGTATGCGCCAGAACTTCGGGCGCCACCGGCCGGGCGGGCGCGGCGTTGACGCACAGGAACCCTTGGTGGGATTCAGCCAGGGTCGCCAGGGTGTCCATGGGCACTTCCAGTTGGGCGATGACGCCCTGGGCGCGGGGCAGCGATAGGTGCTCCGGGTCGAACTTCGCGTTGGCGCCAGGAGCGACCACGATGCGATTCTCACCGCGCGCGTCCACCTGGATCATGGCCAGGCCGGTGCATTCCCCCGCCAGGCGAACGACGCGGGACAGGTCCACGCCCTCTGATTCGAGGTGGCTCATGGCCAGGTCGGCATTGGCATCGTCACCGACACAGGCGATGAGCGCCACCCGGGCGCCGAGCCGCCGGGCCGCCAGCGCCTGGTTGCCGCCCTTGCCGCCGGGGTGATACTGCACGGTGGCGCCGCTGAGGGTTTCCCCGTCTCGCGGGAACGCATTGACGCGCGCCACCAGGTCGAGGTTGATGGAGCCGACCACGGCGAGGGTCAGCGGTTCGGGCGTCGGGTCAGCCATGCGCGGAGTATAGTCCGCGGATGGACGTCAAGGCGCGGTTTCCTTTCCCGGCACTTTCAGCATGGGCCAGTGACTGCAGTCCAGCGCCTCGCGATAGGCGTGCCAGCTGGCAAAGGCCAGCCAGGGGATGACCACCACCAGGCCCAACAGGGCGGTCATGACGCCGATCACGGTGAGGGTGACGATCATCGCGGCCCACAACGCCGCGGTCAGCTTGTTGCGCATGACCGCGTGAATGCTGGAAATCACCGCGGTGACCACGTCCACGTCACGATTGGCCAGCATGGGCAGCGAGAAGGCGCTGGCGGCGAAGCTGAAGGCGGCGAATACGCCGCCCACGGCGCTGCCGATGGCGAGAAATGCCGCGACCTGGATCCAGTCCGGGTCGGACTCCACCGGGAAAAATACGTGCACCATCGATCCGGCGCGTGCCCAGATCAGAAACACGACCAGCAGCACGAGGCCGAACACCATGGCGTTCTGGAAAGGCCGACGCGCGGCCCGCAGGGTACGGCGCAACGAAGGCCGGGCGCCCGCCGCGAGCTGTCGGGGCACGGAGTACAGGGCGAAGGCCAGCAGGGGCGCCACGAACACGAATCCGGTCAGCAGGGTCAGCAACAGAACCCATCCGCCTATTTGCCAGGCCAGCCACGACAGCAGGGCGCTGACCACGAAGACGAAGAGGCCATAGCCCAGCGAAATGCCGGGCACTGCCCGGTAATCTCGCCAGCCGGCCTGCAGCCAGCGCAAAGGCGCGCCAGGCGCGAGTTCACGACAGGGCGCGATCAGCGTCTGGTGATCGGCGGCCAGGCCGGGTTTCCGATCCGGGGGTTCGGGTTCGCTCATGGGTGCGTAGGTTCGCGGGGTCTGTTCATCTTAGCGCCTCGCAGGCATGGATTCTCCAGGACCCATCCGATAAAATCGGTATTGGATAACCGACAGACGAGTGTGGCCTTGCGTCTGCTCTCCGACCGGGCAAGGGGGTGCTCGCCGGGCGCCACGTGCTGCGCATCTGGATCGTCGTCGAAAATCCACGCCCGGTCACGGATAGCCAGCCCTTCACGTCACTCAGGCGTGTCAGGGTCCGCCAACGCTTCGAAGAGGAAGTCGCTGTGACCTACAACGACAAGGTAGTAAGACAATTCACGGTTGCGACCGTGCTCTGGGGCATCGTCGGCATGCTGGTCGGCGTACTGATCGCCGCCCAGCTCTGGATTCCGGCGCTCAACTTCGACATCCCCTGGCTGACCTACAGCCGCCTGCGACCGCTGCACACCAATGCCGTGATCTTCGCCTTCGGCGGTTGCGCCCTGTTTGCCACCTCGCTGTACGTGGTGCAACGCACCTGCCACGTTCGACTCATCAGTGACAAACTGGCTGCTTTCGTGTTCTGGGGCTGGCAGCTGGTCATCGTGGCGGCCGCCATCACCTTGCCTTTGGGCATCACGCAGAGCAAGGAGTACGCCGAGCTCGAGTGGCCGATCGACATCCTGATCGCGGTGGTCTGGGTGGCCTACGCCGTGCTCTACATCGGCACCATCATCAAACGGCGTGTCAGCCACATTTACGTGGCGAACTGGTTCTATGCGGCCTTCATCATCACCATTGCGTTGCTGCACATCGTCAACAACCTGTCGATCCCGGTGTCGATGTGGAAGTCCTACCCAATCTACACCGGCGCCGTGGACGGCATGGTCCAGTGGTGGTACGGACACAACGCGGTCGGATTCTTCCTCACCGCCGGTTTCCTGGGAATGATGTACTACTACGTGCCGAAGCAGGCGGAACGGCCGATTTACTCCTACCGCCTGTCCATCGTGCATTTCTGGGCGCTGATCTCCATTTACATGTGGGCCGGCCCCCACCACCTGCAGTACACTTCGCTGCCCAACTGGCTGCAGAGCCTGGGCATGGTGTTCTCGCTGATCCTGCTGGCGCCGAGCTGGGGCGGTATGATCAACGGGATCATGACCCTCTCGGGGGCCTGGCACAAACTGCGCACCGACCCGATCCTGAAATTCATGATCGTGGCGCTGAGCTTTTACGGCATGTCCACCTTCGAAGGACCGATGATGTCCATCAAGACGGTGAACGCGCTCAGCCACTACACCGACTGGACCATCGGCCATGTGCACTCCGGCGCCCTGGGCTGGGTGTCCATGATGACCATCGGTTCGCTGTACTGCATGATTCCGCGCCTGGTGGGCAAGAAGGAGATGCACAGCGTGCCGGCCATCGACCTGCACTTCTGGACCTCCACCATCGGCGTGGTGCTGTACATCGCCTCGATGTGGATCGCGGGCGTCATGCAGGGCCTGATGTGGCGCGCCTTCAACGATGACGGCACCCTGACCTACACCTTCATCGAGACCATCGCGGCCACCAAGCCCTACTACGCGATTCGCCTGCTGGGCGGCATCCTGTTCTTCGGCGGCATGCTGATCATGGCCTGGAACACCTGGAAGACCATGGCCGGCGCCCAGCCGGTCGAGGTGGAGGCCGCGGAACCGGCCAACTGGGACAGCAGCGCGGCTGCCGAGGGGGCCAAGGCATGAGCAAGGCGCACAAGAAGCTCGAGAAGAACATCAACCTGATGTCCATCTGGATCGTCCTGGCGGTCAGCCTTGCCGGGCTGGTCGAACTGTTGCCGCTGGTGGCGCAGGACCAGTTCATCGAACCCTCGGAGGGCATCGAGCCGTATCCGCCACTGCAACTGGCTGGACGGGACGTGTACGTGCGCGAGGGCTGTTACGTCTGCCACAGCCAGCAGGTGCGGCCCTTCCGATCAGAAACCGAGCGTTATGGTCCCTACTCGGTGGCGGGTGAGTCGGTATACGACCGCCCGTTTCAGTGGGGCTCCAAGCGCACCGGCCCGGACCTGCATCGCGTGGGCGGTCGCTACAGCGACGACTGGCACCGCATTCACCTGATCAATCCGCGGGACGTGGTGCCCGAATCGAACATGCCCGGTTATCCCTGGCTGATGAGCAACACCGTCGACGGTGAAGAGGTCGCCAACAAGATGCGCTGGCTACAGCGCGTGGGCGACCCCTACACGGACGAGCAGATCGCCGGCGCGTCCGAAGCGGTGCAGGGCAAGACCGAGATGGAGGCGGTAATCGCCTACCTGCAGGGCCTCGGCACGACCCGGACGGGGCGTTGATCCATGGACGGGAACCTGTTGCGAGGCGCCATCCTGGTGGCGCTGATCATCGGCTTCGCCGGCATGTGGATATGGGCCTGGAGCCGCAAGCGCAAACCGGAGTTCGACCGGGCAGCGCAACTGCCCCTGGAAGAAGACGCTGTGTGTGACTCGTCGCCCGGCGAGCGGGAGGAATAAGGCATGCTCGATACATTCTGGAACGTCTTTGCCATCGTCATCATCATTGGCAGCATCCTCGGTTGCTGGTGGCTGCTGCACTGGACCAAGGGCATTTCCGACCGCGATGACGAAGATGACATTCACGACACCGGTCATGTCTGGGACCACGACATCCGTGAGCTGAACAACCCCCTGCCACGCTGGTGGCTGAACCTGTTCAACATCACCATCGTTTTCGCCCTGGTGTACCTGGCGCTGTACCCGGGCCTGGGCAACATCGCAGGTTTCCTGGGGTGGAGCCAGGAAAACCAGTACGAAGAACAACGGGCCGAAGCGGAAGCCGCTACTGCGGAGGTGTTCGCCCGTTACAACGCGATGGACCTGGACGCATTGATCCGGGACGAGGCCGCAATGGAAACCGGTCGCCGACTGTTCGGCCAGAACTGCGCCATGTGCCACGGCTCCGATGCGCGCGGTGCTGACGGTTTCCCCAACCTGGTGGACGCGCATTGGCAGTGGGGCGGGGGCTACGACACGGTGCTGGCCACCATCGACGGCGGCCGCAATGCCGCCATGCCGCCCTGGGCGCCGGCCCTGGGCGAAGAGGGCGTGCCGCAGGTCATCGAGTACGTGCGCAGCCTGTCGGGCCTCGAACACGACGCGGCGCTCGCCACCGAGGGCCAGGGCAAATACGCCATGTTCTGTATCGCCTGCCACGGTCCGGACGGCACGGGCAATCCGGCCCTCGGTGCGCCCAACCTGACGGATGACTACTGGTTGTACGGCAGTGACCGGGAGACCCTCGCGGAGGGCCTGCACGAAGGCCGTTTCGGCGCCATGCCCGCCTTCGGCGAACAGCTCAGCGAGGATCGTCGCAAACTTCTGGCGGCCTACGTGATCGGCCTGGGTGAAAGCGCGGCCATTCGCGAAGGGCGGAACTGAAGGCGCGAACATGAGCCCCGAAACCGACGGGTCGCTGCCCGGACGCTGGAGTCGCACGCGGCGTGACTGGGCGGTGTGCCTCTGGATCGCCTTCCTGGCCGCTTGCCTGGGCGCCTTTGCGCAGTTTGCCTTCATCGATCCGGAATTGCTTGGCCGGTCCTGGGTCATGGGCTGGGAAACGGACCTGCGGCTGACGTACGGACTGGGCTTCGGGTTTTTCTTCCTGATCGGCCTGTTCGCCGCCCGCCTGACCGCGTTCATGATCCGCACGGGTCCGCGCAGCGGGCACGCGCGCGGACAGGGTCGGCGCAAGCCGCCCCCGGTACGTGATCCGGGTGAGCTGAACCCGGATCTGCGCGAGGAGCAGTGGCGGTGAATGCGTCTCCGGGGGGCGGCGAGACCCTCTACGTCAAGGAGCCGAAAATTTATCCCCGCGAGGTCTCCGGGCGCTACGATCGCCTGCGCAAGATCGCGGTATTCGTACTCCTGGGCCTCTACTACCTCATGCCCTGGTTAACCTGGGATGGCCGCCAGGCCGTGCTTTTCGATCTCCCGGCGCGGCGTTTCTTCATCCTGGGACTGGAGTTCTGGCCACAGGATTTCATTTACCTGGCCCTGCTGCTGATTTGCGCGGGCCTGTCGTTGTTTTTCTTCACCGCCCTGGCCGGTCGCCTCTGGTGTGGCTACGCCTGTCCGCAGACGGTCTGGACCGAGGTGTTCCTGTGGATGGAGCGCTGGGTGGAGGGCGACCGCAACAAGCAGATGAAACTGGACAAGGCGCCGTGGAGCGCCCACAAGATCGGCCGCAAGGCGCTGAAACAGTTCCTATGGATCACGTTTGCGCTGTGGACCGGATTCACGTTCGTCGGTTTTTTCACGCCGATCCGTGAGCTGGGCATCGATGTGGTCTCGTTCTCCCTGGGCGGCTGGGAGTTGTTCTGGGGTCTGTTCTACAGTTTCGCGACCTACGGCAACGCGGGCATTTTGCGCAGCCAGGTGTGCAAATACATGTGCCCCTATGCACGGTTCCAGAGCGCCATGTTTGACCGCGATACGCTGGTCATTTCCTACGACGAGGCACGCGGGGAGCCCCGCGGGGGACGCAGGAAGAGTGCCGATCCGAAGGCGCTGGGCCTGGGCGATTGCGTGTCATGCACGCTGTGTGTGCAGGTATGTCCCACGGGAATCGACATCCGTGACGGTCTGCAGTACGAGTGCATCGCCTGCGCAGCCTGCATCGATGTCTGCGACCAGGTCATGGACAAGATGGGTTACGAGCCCGGACTGATTCGCTATACCACGGAGAACGCCCTGGAAGGCAAGCCGACCCACGTGCTGCGCCCCCGGGTGATCATTTACGCCGTGTTGCTGGGCGCGGTACTGACCGGCATTTTCGTCTCCCTGGGAAACAAGGTGCCGCTGCGGGTTGAAATGATCCGGGATAGGAACACCCTGTACCGGGAGGTAGGCAATGGCCTGGTGGAAAACGTCTACCGGCTGAAACTGATCAACCAGGATGCGGCGGCGCACCGCTACCGGGTCACCGTTCCCGACTATCCTGAGATCACCACCGAGGCCTTTCCGGCGCTGGTGCTCGAAGCCGGCCAGGTGGGTGAATTCACCTTCACGTTGACGGCGCCGGCCAGTCTTGGCGCCGGCGCGATGGAAGTTGACGTGGTGTTCGAGGCGGAAGACGATCCCGCAATCGTCAAGGTCGCCGACTCCCGGCTGTTGCTGCCGGCCGGGAATGGCCAGTGAGCGTGGGCGCCGCTGAGCCGTCGCCACCCAGGCCCTGGTACCGTGAACCCTGGCCGTGGATCATCATCGGCCTGCTGGGCAGCGTGATGGTGGCCAGCGGGGTGACGGTCTGGATTGCCGTCACCCACCCTGACGCCCTGGTGGTCGAAGAAGGCGAATACCGCGAGATTCGCAGTGAAATGCGCGCCCAGGACGTGCCCGGCGCCCGGGACATCGACACCACCGACGACGGCTGAATGGCGGTGGCCGCCCTGTCGTCCAGCGCGTCTCCTGCTGCTTCCGCCGCTGCGCCGGACCTGTGTTTTCACTGTGGCGAACCCTGTCCTCCGGCGACACGGCTGTTCGTCGAGCGGGATGAACAACGGCTGCCCGTGTGTTGCGCCGGCTGCCAGGCAGTCTCCGAACTGATCTTTTCCAGCGGACTCGCGCGTTACTACCGTTTTCGTGAAGGCCAGGCGCGCACCGCCGACCTCGACGTGGATGAACTGTTGGACGCCTGGTCCCGGTGTGACGAACGCCGCGCCCTGTGGGGCAGGGACCTGGGCGGCGGGCGATTTGACCTCCTGCTGCAGACCGAGGGCGTTCGATGCGCCGCCTGCTCATGGCTGATCCGCAGTCGTCTCGAGCCGCGCGATGGTATCGAGCGCGTCCAGGTCGATGTCGGCTCCGGATACACGCGGATCACCTGGCGGCCGGAACGCATCAGGCTGAGCGAGATTGCCGCTACGCTGGCGCGAAGCGGATACCGCCCCCACCTTCCGCTGGCCGAGGATGAGGAGCGCGGCCGCCTGCGTGAGCGGCGTGACGCCCTGTTGCGTCTCGGCGTCGCGGGCCTGGGCATGATGCAGGTGATGATGTACGCAGTGGGCCTCTATGCCGGGGAATCTCTGGGCATCAGCGCCGGCGCCGAGCGATTCCTGGAATGGACCAGCCTGCTGGTGACGCTGCCCGTCGTGCTGTACGCCGGGCGGCCGTTCTTCGAGGGGGCGGTGGCCGGTCTCCAAATGGGGCGCATGGGCATGGACGTCCCCGTGTCACTGGCCATCGGCATTGCTTTTGTATCCAGTTGCGTCAACTTCTTTCGCGGCGCCGGCGAAGTGTATTTCGACAGCGTGGTCATGTTCGTGTTTTTTCTGTCCGCGGCGCGCACGGTGCAGTTGCTTCAGCGACACCGCAACCTCCAGGGGGGCGCGGCGC
The DNA here is from genome assembly GCA_030431095.1 of Gammaproteobacteria bacterium. GTDB lineage: Bacteria > Pseudomonadota > Gammaproteobacteria > Xanthomonadales > SZUA-36 > Marinihelvus. The sequence goes on from JAUIJU010000001.1 coordinate 21,499, forward strand.
TGGCGCGGTTGCTTCCGGAGTGGGCCCAGCGCGTGGACGGGGACAGGCTGGAAACCGTGCTGCTGGGCGACCTGCGTGAAGGCGACCGCGTGCGGGTGACGCCCGGCGGACCGTTCCCCGCCGACGGCCATATCCTGGAGGGGCGCACGCGGGTCGACGAGGCGCTGTTGACGGGCGAATCTTGCTGGCTCGAACGGGTGCCGGGCGACGCCGTGGTGGGTGGCAGCCTGAACCGGGACCACTCGGTGGACATGGTGGTCAGCGCCATCGGCCAGGACACCACGGTATCGGCACTCGGTCGACTGCTGCTGCAGGCGGGCGGGCGGGAAGGCCGTGGCGCCGGGCTGGCGGAGCGCACAGCCGGGTTCTTCGTGGCGGCCGTGCTGACCATTGCCGTTCTGACCGGCCTGGCGTGGTGGTCCATCGACCCCACCCGCGTGTTGCCAACGGTGCTTGCGGTACTGGTGGTCAGTTGCCCCTGTGCGCTGTCCCTGGCGTTCCCTGCGGCGCTGGCGGCGGCCGGCCGACGGCTGCTTCGCGACGGCATTTTGCTGACCCGCGCTGATTCCCTGGAAGCCCTGGCCGCTGCAGACCGGGCGGTATTCGACAAGACCGGCACGCTGACGGCCGGTCGGCCCGAGCTGGCGAGGGTTACGCTCAACCCCGACCACCCCATGGCTGAGACGCTGGGCGAACATGGCGCCAGGGCCGTGGCGGCCGCCCTGGAAACCCATTCCGCGCACCCATTGGCACGGGCGTTTCGTGGCAGTGGCGCGCCTTTGGAGGCGGTGGATGTGCAAGCGATCGAACACCGCGGTCTGCAGGGTCGAGTGGACGGACAGGCCTGGAGAATCGGCTCAGCCGCACTGGTGTGCCCTGGTGGCCCCACGGTGGACGAAGCGGATGCGGCCGGCCCGGTCTGGCTGGGCAATGACGCCGGCTGGCTGGCGCGATTTTCCATGCGGGACGGATTGCGTGAGGGTGGCGGACGCCTGGTGGAGCGCCTGGCCGATCGCGGGCTACGCGTCACGGTTGCGTCCGGGGATACGCTCGACGCCGTATGCCGGGTGGCGAAACGGCTGGGTATCCAGGACATCCATGCCGAGCTTTCCCCGGAAGGGAAAATGGCCCTGGTGCGGGCGCTGCAGGGCCAGGGGCACACCGTGCTGATGGTCGGGGATGGTGTCAACGACGGCCCGGTATTGGCGGCTGCGGACGTATCCATGACCGTGCCCGGCGCCACCGAGCTGGCCAACAGCGCCGCGGACCTGATCCTGACCGGCGCCTCGCTGGACGGGGTCGGTGCCGCGGTGGACCTGGCACGCGAGACCCGGCGCGTGGTGCGCCAGAACCTGGCCTGGGCAGTGGCCTACAACCTGCTGGCCCTGCCGCTGGCCGTCAGCGGTCAGTTGGCGCCATGGATGGCGGCGCTGGGCATGTCGGCGTCCTCCCTGTTGGTGGTGCTGAACTCGGCGCGGCTCGCCAGGGGGTGCACTCTCGCCGTCACCGCCGTTGACGCTCCGGTGAAAGACGCCGGGCAGGCGGTGCGCGCGTGAGCATCATCTACGTCATGATCCCATTGGCGCTGGTGCTCGTCGGGGTGGCCGTCTGGGCGCTGGTGTGGGCCATCCGCTCGGGCCAGTTCGACGAACTCGAGTCTCACGGCTGGACGCCGGTCCTGGACGACGACGAGCGTCCGCACCCGGAGACACCGGCAGACCAGGAGCGCCCGCATTCCGGGCAAGGCGCCGGCGCGGACGGCGGGGAAGGTTCGGGTTGAACCTTGCGGAATGGTTGCCGATCGGGGTGACCGCCTTCCTGGCCGGCCTGCTGGGCGGCGGCCATTGTTTCGGCATGTGCGCCGGTATCGCCGGCGGTCTGGGTGCGCTGTCCACGGGGCGGGGCGCCTGGGTTTCCGCCCTGTTGTTCAATGGTGGCCGGGTCCTGAGCTATGCGCTGCTCGGCGCCGTGTTCGCGGGTGTGCTGGGCCAGGCAGCGGAGGCGCTCGGCGTTCCGGGATGGTCACGTGGACTGCGCGCCGTCACCGCCGTGTTGATCGCCATGGTGGGCCTGCGTTTCACCTTTGACTGGCAGGGCCTCGCGCGAATCGAGCGCCTGGGTGCGGGACTCTGGGCACGGATATCGCCCCTGGCGCGCCGCGCTGCCTCCCGGCCGGGTTTTTTCGGACGCTTCGCGCTCGGCCTCACCTGGGGTTTTCTGCCCTGTGGGCTGGTCTACACCATGCTCCTGACCGCCACCAGTACCGGTTCGGCACCGTCGGGCTTCCTGACCATGCTGGCCTTCGGCCTGGGAACCCTACCGGCCCTGCTGGGCATGACCCTGTGGGCGCCGGCCCTGGCGGGGTTCCTGCAGGAGCGTGGTACGCGTCGGCTGGTCGGAATGGGATTGCTGCTGTTGGCGGCCTGGACATTGCTGGTGCTCTGGGGACTTGGCGGCGGGCTCGAGCACGCACACCACGGTATGCATCATGGCTGATCCGCCTTCGGCTCGCGGGCGGGGTTAGAATGCCTGCAGTCGACATGGGTGGGGAAAGTCCATGAACGGTCGCATTCGCAGCATTTACGGCAGGGTTGTCTTCGTCCTGCTCGCCTCGGCGCTGGTCCTTGCCGCGCCGGTCCAGGGCCAGGACGAGACACCGGCCCCGGCTTCACCGCCGGCGCCGGTGGTCGATGCGCAGCCATTGGGCTCCGTGGCGCAGGTTCGCGTGGACGGCAAGGTATTGTTCTCGGTGCGCGGTCTCAGCGCCTTTCCTGCGTCCCGGCGGGCGCGCCAGGTCTCAGACCGGATCGTGGAGTTCGCCCGTAACGAGCGCGTTTCGCCGGAGCAACTCACCGTGCGCGAAGATGAACGCGGTCACTTCGTCCTGGAGGTCGGGGAACTCATGGTCACCCGGCTGTTCGAGGAGGATGCCCATATTGAGGGCATCGCGCTGCCCCTGCTGTCCGAGGTTGTCGCCGTGCGCATCCGCGAGTCGGTGACCAAGTACCGGGCGGACCGGACCCCGAGGGCCTTATGGCGCTCAGCCCTGTTTTCCGTGGGCCTGACCGGTGTGCTGGCGTTGCTGGCCTGGGGCCTCCTGCGACTGCGCCGCTGGCTGGAACGCGTGGTGCGCAGAAAGGTGGACCGCAGCATGGCGAACCTGGAGCGCAAATCCGGATCCGTGGTGCACCGCAGTCACCTGTGGGGCCTGGCGAACGGCCTGTTGCACGCCCTGTGGATTCTTTCCCTGCTGGTCATCGTCTATTTCTATCTTTCCTCGGTGCTGGGTACGTTTCCCTGGACGCGGGGTTTCGCCCTGGTGCTGCTGGACTACATCGCCAATCCGTTGGCCCATATGGGCCAGGCCATCGTGCACGCCATCCCGGATCTGATGTTCCTGCTGGTGCTGTGGTTCGTGGTGCGCTACCTGCTGCGCACGCTCAAGTCCTTTTTCGAGGCCGTACATCGCGGCCGGGTCACGCTGGTCAACTTCGAGGCCGATTGGGCGATGCCCACCTACCGGCTGCTGCGCATCGCGGTGATCGCCTTCGCGCTGGTGGTGGCCTATCCCTACATTCCCGGGTCGGATTCAGCCGCGTTCAAGGGCATTTCCCTGTTCCTGGGCGTGATCGTTTCACTGGGCTCGACGTCGTTCATTTCCAACCTGATCGCCGGCATTGCCCTGACCTACCGCGGCGTATTTCGCGAAGGGGACTGGGTGGTGATCGGTTCCGAGGAAGGGCGGGTGGAAGAAATCCGTTCCCAGGTCGTACGGCTGCGGACGCGGGACAATGAGCGCGTCAGTATTCCCAGTTCGACGATACTCAACGCCAATGTGACCAACCTGAGCGAACAGGCGGATGGCAAGGGCCTGGCACTGCGCGCCTATGTCGGACTGGGCTACGACGTCGCCTGGCGCAAGGCGGAGGAACTGTTGCTGGCGGCGGCCGCCGACACCGAGGGCGTGCTCGCTGAGCCCGAACCCTGGGTTCAGACCAACGACCTGGGAGACTGCTCGGTCACCCACATGCTGGTGGTGCGGGTAGCCGACGCCGGGCCGCTTCCCGCCATACGCACCCGTCTGCACCGGGCCATCCTGGACCGCTTCCACGGGGCGGGCGTGCAGATCATGTCACCGTCCTACGTGGCCGACCCGGAATCTCCCAAGGTGCCACCGGTCGACAACTGAGCCGGTCGGCGGCCCGGACAGGCCGGGCCGCCACGATGCTTCGCTGTTTGTCTCAGGGCGTCACCGGCAAAAACTGGAAGCGGGCCACCTCCGTGGAGTCCGCCGCGTCCTGACCCAGGGTCAGCGGGTGGTACTGGTTGGTGAGCCACCAGGGCAACTGGTCGGCGTAGTGGGGGCTCAGGAAGACGCCGCTGCGACCTCCAGGAATGATCTCTTCACCCACCGGACCGTCCGGTCCGAGTTCCCCGATGAATCGGCGTGCCGGTCCACCGCCGAACATGAATTCGTTCAGGCCGTTGGAGCGGGCGCCGTGTGCCGACGCGTCGACGGCGCCGCGGCCGCCGGAGCGGGCCAGGCCGGGCAGGTCCGGCGCCAGGTCGGCCAGGCCGCCACCGTTGGGCACGTTGAAGGGGTCCATGTTCAGCACGTGGTCGAACACGATACGGTGCAACTTGCCCCAACGGTAGTCCTCGAGGTTGGTCGAACCGCCGAACGCCGGTGCGAATTCCTCCGAGGCCAGCAGGTCCAGCGCGCCGGCCAGGCTGGCCAGAAGGATGGCGTCGCGGCTGTCCGCCGGCGTGGGTGGCTGCGCCATGGGCAGGTTGAAAAAGGGAATGCCCGAAGCGCCTATGCCCTGGTTCTGCTCGAAAGACTGCAGCAGCCAGGCAAAAGAACGCAGGGCTTCGGTGCTGCCCGGCAGATAGTCCCCCAATCCAATCGCCCCCAGCGTGGCGTCGATCGTGTTGCCGATGGCCTGGCCACGCCAGGTCGCGTAGATCGTGGCCGCTACCGAAGCGTCGATCTCTTCCTGGGACGGTTCCGGCAGGTCGGTGGCGTCATCGAAGGGGTCATAGCCTTCGGCGATGCCGGTGGGACTGCTGAACTGCCATGCCGCCAGGCGCGACACGGCTTCGACGATGCGCGGGTCGGCCGCGAACTGGGCGATGCCCGGCCAGGCGCCGTCGGCCGTGGCCCGGTCGAAGGCCTGCACAATGAACGGCGTCAGCAGTTCCGCATCCAGCCACTGGTGGTTGGACTGCAGCAACGCCATGTCGTCCAGGGTCACGTCGCCGCGTGCCACCAGCGCTTGCAGTTCCCGGTCGATGCGCCCCATGCGCAGGGCGGAGTAGCCGGCGTTGAGATAGTACAGGCCGCCGCCCGGGCGCACCTGGTTCAGCGCGTTGTTGTCCAGCGTGTTGCCGACCGGGTCGTTGTTGGCATTGGCCAGGTAACCCCAGTCGGGGTTCACGGACTGGGGCATTTCTGCCCAGGGAAGGATCTCGAAGGCGGAAATTTGCCCGTCCTGGGGCGCCATGCTGGTCAGCCACTCGTGGTTCAGCGCGCCCGAGCCATCGCGAATGAGGAACGGCGGCATGCCGCCAGCGGGCGCCATGTCGTTCTGCAGGTCCGCGCGCAGGGGCAATTCGCCGGTGGCGTAGTAGCCGATGTTGCCTTCGCGGTCGGCGTAGATGAAATTCTGCGAACCGACGTCGAAATCCTGCAGGGCCGCCTCGAAATCGTCGATGTTGCGCGCCTGGTTGATCTTGCGGAACGCCGCCAGTTCCAGTGTCGGGCCCCAGCCGATGTACTGCACGCTGAGCCCGAAGTCGCCGTCGATTTCCACCAGCGGCCCGTTGTTGCGCCGCGGCACGATCACCGTGATGGTGCCGCCGTCGTAAGGCACGTCGGCGCGCGAGACGTTATCTGCTTCGCCGTCCCCGACGGCGTTCGCGTAATAGCTCTGGAACAACCACTGGACCGGTTCGATCTGGCCCTGGAACAGGGTGTGCGTGGGCAGGCCCAGGCCGTTCAGCACCAGGGTCTCCTGGTAGGTGTCGGTCACATCCATCGGGTTGGTGGTTGTGCCCCAGCACAGGTCCTGGTTGCAGCCCTGGATGACTCCCGGCGCGCCGGGAAGACTGACGCCACTCACGGTAAACCCGCCATCGCCGGTCACGATGAGTTGTTCCTCGGTGAAGATAGGCGGCATGCCGAGTGACAGGTGCGGATCGTTCGCCACCAGGGGCAACCCATTGGCGGTGTGGGTCGCGGACACGGCCCACTCGTTGGACCCGCCGCGGCCTTCCCGCTTCTCCAGGGTCCCCGCCAGCACCGGAATGTGCTCGATGCGTTCGCGGTAGCGGCCGGCCAGGCGTGCGGCCGTCTCGGAAACCCGGCCAATTCGCTGCGGTGCGGACCAGGGGACTCGGGCCGTCTTCGCGCGGCCCGCGCCGCCGCCCTTGCGATTCACCAGTTGCGGGTTGCCGACGCCGCCGATGCCGTCAAGAAATCCGGGTACGGAGACGCGTCCGTCGATCGGCGCGACGCGATGGGTGTCAACGGCGAACAGCGCGTTGCCGTCGAAGCCGCCGATATCGCCCACGGTCTGGTACGCCAGCGCCTTGATCGTGAAATCGATGTCGAGGTCGAATGACAGCTGGAAGGCCAGCGCCTTGCCCACAACCACCGAGTCGATCGGCGTCCAGGCCGGAACCGTGGTCAGTTCCAGCGCGGTGTACTCCGGTGGCAGGGGGTTGCGGGCCAGCCAGGCGTTGACGCCGTCGGCGTAGGCGCCGAGCCAGGCCTGGGTGTCCGGGTCCAGGGCCGACCACGTTGCCATGGCGGCGCGGCGCAGCCCCAGCGTGCGCAACTGGATATCGCTGGCGAGCTGGGACGGACCGAACATCTCGGCGGATGTGCCGCTGGCCTGGCGCCGCGTTGCGTCCATCTGGAAAAAGCGATCCGCCGCGTGCAGGTAGCCCTGGGCGAAGATCACGCCCAGTTCGTCGGATCCCGAAATACTTGGTATGCCGAGCGCGTCGAGCTGCACGGTAACCGGCGTCGCGACGCCCGGGACCGTGATGTCTTCCTGGGCGGAGGCGGCTTGGTGAATGCCGATCGTGACGAGTAACAGGGTGAGATATCTGAGCATGATCGTTCCTGTCTGTTTTTTGAGCCTGCAAGGAGTATAGAACACGTTTCGCTACGATCACGTCGATCGCGGGCGCGGGCCGAATCGAGTGTGCGCATTCAAACCAAAAGGGGAAAATGGGCGTCGGACCTGGAGAGTCGGCGTAACGAAATGTCGCCGGGGCGCGTCTATGTCGTAACCGAGGGAGCACGACCATTGAAAATTGCCGACACGTCCGCGCAGGACGTGACCATCGAAAAGGGCTCGAGTCGAACCCGCTGGATGCTTGCCGCCGGGGCCGCCCTGGTCCTGGTGCTGATCGCCGTATGGGCCGTACCGGCTGTGCAGCGCTGGGCATCGTCCAGCGTCACCGTGCCGCTGGACCGCCTGCGTATCGCCACGGCCGAGGTGGATGACCTGGTCCGGGACGTTTCGGTACAGGGACGCGTGGTGGCCGCCGTGGCGCCGACACTGTTCGCGCCCGCCGAGGGCATCATCACCCTGCAGGTCGAGGCCGGCGCCGAGGTGACGCGAGGCCAGGTCCTGGCCGTGCTGGAGAGCCCGGAACTGCAGAATCGTCTGCAGCAGGAGCAGTCCACCCGGGACAGCCTGGCCGTGGAGCTGGATCGTCAGCGCATCGAGGCCAAGCAGCAGGCCCTGGACAACCAGAGGCAGGTGGACCAGGCCCGGGTGACGCTGACCGCGGCCGATCGTGAACACCGCCGCGCGGTCTCCGCATCGGAAATCGAGGCCATCAGCCAGGTGGACTTCGAGCGTGCCCGGGACGACCTGGAAACGGCGCGCCTTTCGCACAAGCACGCCGTCGAGGATGCCGCCCTGGACGACGAGCGTCTCGCTTTCGAACTACAGACCCGCGAGTTGCAACTCGATCGCCAGGCCCTGCTGGTGCAGGACCTCGAGCGCCAGGTCGCCGACCTGGAAATGAAATCACCGGTCAGCGGCATCGTCGGCAATCTGCTGGTGGACCAGAAAGCCAACGTGAACCGCAACCAGGCAGTGATGGCCGTGGTCGACCTGACCGCCTTCGAGGTGGAAGCTCAGGTCCCGGAAAGCTACGCCGACGATCTGGGCATCGGCATGCCGGCGGAGGTGTTGCTGGGCAACCGGCCGTTCGACGGCACGCTGGTGTCCGTGTCGCCGGAAGTGGTGGACAACCAGGTCACGACGCGCGTGCGCTTCGAAGGCGGTATGCCCCCGGGATTGCGCCAGAACCAGCGTCTGACCACCCGTATCCTCATGGAGACCCGGCAGAACGTATTGACCCTGCCGCGCGGCCAGTTCCTCGATACCGGTGGCGGCCGCGTGGCCTACGTGCTGGGTGACGACGGCATCGCGCGCCGCGTGCCCATCGAGGTGGGTGCGCGCAGCCTGGCCGCGGTGGAAATCACGGCCGGCCTGGCCGCCGGCGACCGCGTGGTGGTCTCGTCCATCGACGGCTTCCGCGGCGCGGACACGGTCCGGGTGACCAACTGAATCCTTTACGAACACGCACACGAGAACGCAGGAGACAATCATGCTGAGCATGCAGAACATCTCGATGGTCTACCGGACCGACACGGTGGAAACCCACGCCCTCCGGCAGTTCAATCTGGACGTGGGGGAGGGCGAATTCGTCGCCATCACCGGTCCGTCGGGTTCGGGCAAAACCACCTTTCTGAACATTGCCGGCTTGCTGGAAAAGTTCACTTCCGGGCGCTACGAACTCGACGGCAAGGACGTGTCCTCGCTGTCCGACGCCGCGACCAGCCGGGTCCGGAACGAGAAGATCGGATTCGTGTTCCAGGGCTTCAACCTGATCCCGGATCTGAACGTGTTCGACAATGTCGACGTTCCGCTGCGTTACCGGGGCTTCAATGGCGCGGAACGCAAGCAACGTATTGAGCGGGTGCTCGACATGGTGGGGCTGGCCTCGCGCCAGAAACACCTTCCGGCCCAGTTGTCCGGTGGCCAGCAGCAGCGCGTGGCCATTGCCCGCGCCCTGGCCGGAGAACCCCGATTCCTGCTCGCCGACGAGCCGACCGGCAACCTCGATTCGCAGATGGCGATGTCCATCATGGAACTGATCCAGGAGATCAACCGCGGTGGCACGACCATTATCATGGTGACGCACGATCCGACCCTGGCGAATCTGGCCGGGCGCAACGTCCACATCCGCGACGGTCGTGTGTCGGATTCGGACGCGGACACGCAGCTGGCCGAAGTGGCCGTGGGCTGAGGGGGCGACATGTTCAATTACTACCTGAAACTGGGCTGGCTGAGCCTGCGGGCCAACCCCCTGCTCAGCCTGCTCATGGTGGCGGCGATCGGCGTCGGCATCGGCGCGTGCATGACCATCCTGACGGTCAACTACACCATGTCGGGCAATCCCATCCCCCACAAGTCGGACCAGCTGTACCACGTACAGCTCGACAGCTGGGATGCCAATGATCCCGGCGAGGATGGCTACAACCCGCCGGACCAGGTGACCTACAACGACGCCATGGCGCTGATGAACGGCGCGCCGGGCTTTCGCCAGGTGGCGAGCAACCGCTCCGGCCTGGTGCTGGAGCCCGAGGGTGATGACGAGCGGCCCTTTTCGGTGGACGTGCGCAACACCTGGGCGGATTTCTTTCCCATGTTCGATACGCCTTTCCTGTACGGCAGCGGCTGGGACGATACGGCGGACACCACCCGGGAACCGGTGGTGGTGCTCAGCCGCGAGCTGAACGAACGCGTGTTTGGCGGCGAGGACTCGGTGGGCCGCACGGTGCGCATGAACGGCCTGAATTTCCGCGTGGTCGGGGTACTCGACGAATGGATGGTGGTGCCCAAGTTCTACGACGTCACCAACGGCCCGTTCAACGAGACCGAGGAAGCCTTCATCCCCTTCAACCTGGCTGTCGACCAGGAGTTGCCGCGCAACGGCAACACCAACTGCTGGAAACCGCCGGAGGGTGACGGCTTCGAGGCCTTCAAGAACTCCGAGTGCGTGTGGATCCAGTTCTGGGCGGAACTGCGCGACGAACAGGAGAAAGCCGCGTTCAGCAACTGGCTGGATGCCTACGTGGCCGAGCAGAAGGAACTGGGCCGGTTCCCGCGCCCCCTGAATAACCGCGTTCTGGCCGTCATGGAATGGATGGAGGACCGACAGGTGGTGGAAGACGATGCCCAGGTCATGCTGGGGCTGTCGTTCCTGTTCCTGGTGGTCTGCCTGCTCAACACCATCGGCCTGCTGCTGGCCAAGTTCATGCGCAAGACCGGTGACATCAGCGTGCGCCGCGCCCTGGGCGCCCGGCGCAGCGACCTGTTTCGCCAGCACATGGTCGAAGCCGGTCTGATCGGCCTGGGCGGCGGCGTGCTCGGCATCGCCCTGACCTGGCTGGGCCTGCGCGGCATCGAGGTGCTGTTCGGCGAGTTTGTCGAAAACCTGGTCGGCCTGGACTGGGTGATGATGCTCACGGCCGTCGGCCTGGCCATCGTCTCGGCCCTGGTGGCCGGGCTCTACCCCACCTGGCGCGCGACGCGGATCATGCCCGCCAGCCAGCTCAAGGCGCAGTAGGAGGACAGACCATGCAATTCGGACCCATCTGGCGTGCCCTGATGCGCAACAAGACCGGCGCGATCCTGATCGCTCTGCAGGTGGCGGTGACCATGGCCATCATGGTGAACGCCATTTCCATCATTCAGACCCGCGCCGAGGCCATGGCCCGGCCCAGCGGTATCGACGAGCCCAACATCTTTTACATCTCCAGCATCGGCTTCAATGACGCGTTCAACGAACGCGTGGCGGTGGAAGAGGACCTGGCGGCCCTGCGCGCCATGCCCGGTGTCGTGGACGCCCTGCAGACCAACAGCGTGCCCCTGTCGGGCGGCGGCTGGTCCATGGGGCTGCAGACCGAACCGGGTGACGACATGGACGGTGTCGGCGTGGCGGTCTACTTTGTCGACGACCATGCCCTGGACACCTACGACCTGGAACTGGTGGCCGGCGAATTCTTCTCGCCCACCGACATCGAGTGGCGCGAGGGCAGTTCGTCCACCTGGCCCGACCGTACGGTGATCACCGTGGCCATGGCCGAGGCGCTGTTCGGCGAGGACGAGTGGCGCAGTGGCGTGGGCAAGACCGTCTACATCAACAACAACGAACCCATGACCGTGACCGGCATCATCGATCGCATGCAGGCCGCCTGGAATGGCTGGGACGGCGTCGAACGGACCATGCTGGTGCCCCAGCGCACCCTGTTCGGTTCGTCGCGCTACATCATCCGTGCCGAACCCGGCCTGCGCGACGAGTTGATGCCGCAAGTGGAGGAGATGCTGGCCCAGTCCAACAAGGACCGCATCGTGCGCGGCCTGCGCACCATGGAGGAGACGCGCGAACGCTCCTACCGGGGCGATGCGTCCATGATCAAGTTGCTGATGTTCACCATCGGACTGCTGTTGCTGATCACGGCGCTGGGTATTGTCGGCCTGGCCAGTTTCAGCGTAAGCCGGCGGACCAAGCAGATCGGCACCCGCCGGGCGCTGGGTGCGACCCGGGCGGACATTGCCGGCTACTTCATGTCGGAGAACCTGTTGATCAGCGGCATGGGCGTCTTGCTGGGCGCCGCCCTGACGGTGGGACTCAACATGTGGATGGTGGACGCCTTCGACCTCGACCGCATGGAGGTGTGGCTGGTCCCGGCCGCCATGGGGGTGTTGCTGGTGGTGGGCCAGCTGGCCGTGTTCGGTCCGGCGCGGCGGGCGTCGTCCGTGCCACCGGCGGTGGCCACGCGCACCGTCTGAACCCTTCGACAGGGGTCGGCGTCAGCCGACCCCGGGGTCAATGCCCTTCAGCGCCATCAGGCGGTAAACCAGGCGCTCGCGGTGGCGCAGATCCACCAGCAGCTTCTCGCTCCAGCCCGTATCGGCCGTTTCGGGGCCGTAGTCGCTCGAATTGATCCGCGCGCGTTCGCGCAGATCGCCGAGCAGGGATTCGTCGAAACCCTGGCGTGACAGGTAGTCCGCCAGGTCGTCGTTCAGTCGCCACTGGCGCAGCAGATCGATGTCGGCCAGGTCGTCCATGAACCCGTCACCGTCGAGGTAGGCATCGTCCAGCCGCGCCAATACTTCCCGTGGATGGCGGCAGAACATGGTGAGCAGGGTAATGGTCATGGGCCCCACCGCAGGCGCCGGTTCACGATCGCCGAGCACGAGCCGTTGAATTCGGAGCATGTTCATGCGGGTGAATTCTTCCGGATCCAGGTTCGGGAAATTCGGGAATTCCTTGCGCAGCACCTCCAGGGGCAGGGTGTGATTCCGCCGCCACCAGCCAAAGGCGTAACGCGACCGGTGCCACGACAGGGGGTCACGGATCACCGCGACCACCGGCAGTTTACGGTAGCGTCGCGGGATCTGGCGCCAGGCGCCGTGCTGGTTGCGGCGTCGTTGAACGCTTTGACCCAGCAGCGGCGGCAACATCACTTCCCGGCAATAGGGGCCACCGGCAAGGCCGAAGGCCTGCATCAGACGCAAGCGGCGAGGGCGGCGTTCACGTGTCCGGGCGACCACGTCACGAACCACGGTGCGGGCGAAGGTGCTGCCGGTTTTCGGCATGTTCAGCAATACGAATCGGTGGGTGATCAGCACGTTGCACCCTTCCACGGGGCGGTGCGGGTGCTGGCAGGGATCGCCGTGGTCATGACATGGGCCACCGCGACGACAACACCGCCCGCAGGGGCCCGATGCGCACGTTCAGCAGACGGCGCACCTGCAGGGCCAACAGCAGATTCCAGCTCACCACGCCGGCAGCGGTCGCAATGGCGGCGCCTACCAGGCCATGGGACGGAATCAGCAGCAGGCACAGCACCCCATTCACCAGCAGGCCGGTGACGAATCCCGCCAGGGTGCGGCGCTCCAGTCCCGTCATGTTCAGCAGCAGGGCGACCGAGCCCATGGCCACGTTGACCGACTGGCCCAGCACCAGCAAGCGCAATGCCGGCGTCGCCGCCACGTAGTCCGCCCCGTACACCCACCGCAGCACCGGCTCGGCGAAGATGAACAGGAGGAGGGCGCCGGGCAGCGCGCCGAGCAGCGACCAGCGCACCATGGTGTCGGAAATGATCTGCAGGCGGGCGGAGTCGCCTTCGCGGTGCGCCCGCACGAACAACGGTGCGAACACCAGGTTGACGACCTGCAGGGGCATGGCCACGAACAGGGCCGCGCGGTCCGCCACGCGGAACAGGGCCGCCGAGGCAGGGTCGGACAGCCATCCCAGCAGCACCACCGCGAGCTGCGCCGAGACCAGGGTGGCAAAGGACAGGGCGGCGAATGGGGGCAATTCGCGTAGCCATTTGCCCGGCTCCAGTCGGACCGGCGCGGGATGAGGACGTGCCGCACCCAGCCAGAACGCCCGGGCGCAGAGCAGGGCGATTGCCCAAGACGCCACCATGCTGACCACGGCGGTACCGGGCGTGAGACCCGCGGCCAGCACCAGCGCCGCCAGCAGTAGCGCCTGCATCAACGGTTGCACCAGCAGGGCCGGCGTCTGGGCGCGCAGCGGCAGATGCAGGCCTCGCAGGGTGGCGCTGGTCACGTTGGTCAGACCGATCAGCAGCAACAGGGGCAAGCCGAGCAGAAACAGCCCGGCTTCCGGGTCGGCGGGGACCGACCGGCGCAGGGCCAGGAACAGGATGGCCAGGCCCAGGGCGACGGACAAGACCCAGCCGGAAGCGGTCCGCAGCAGGCCGCGGATGCGCCCCCAGTCCTGGTCGAGATGAAATCTGGCGGTGTTGCGGACGATCAGGTTGGGCCAGCCGCAGAAGGCCGGGATCGCCAGCAGCGCCAGGGTGGCGGTAACGAACACGTAGTGACCGAACGGTTCCGGGCCCAGCACCCGCGCCAGCAACACGGATACGGCCAGGGTTAAAACCAGGGAAACACCCCGCAGGAACACCAGGGCCAGGGTGGAGGCGCGCAGCGAGGAGTTCACCGGGGTGTCGTGGTCCCGGTCCGGAAATCCGCCCCGCGAGGGGCTACAATGCGCGGTTTGCTGCTCTTCATGAGGGTGCGGAACGGCCCATGGCCTCGGAAACGCCAAAAGTATCGGTAGTCGTGCCGGTTTACAACACGCGGGCCACCGTGGGCGCGACCCTGGAATCGCTGCGCGCACAGACTTTCGGGGATTTCGAGGTCATCGTGGTCAACGATGGCAGTACCGACGACAGCATGGAGGTGTGCCGGGCGTTCGAGGACGCGCGCGTGCGCATCGTGGAGCAGGAAAACCGGGGGCTGGCCGGGGCCCGCAACACGGGTCTGCGCGAGGCCCGGGGCGAACTGGTCGGCTTTCTCGACTCGGACGACCACTGGCTGCCGGAAAAGCTCGAACGGCACGTGGCGCAGTTCGAGGCCGACCCGGACCTGGGCCTGGCCTACAGCCACTCGGTGATGATGGACGACGACGGCGAGGACCTGATTATCCAGCAACGCGAAGGCGTGGCGGATACCGGGTTCGCCGATATCTACACACGCAACGTGCTCGGTAACGGTTCCAACGCCGTGCTGCGTCGTGCCGTGTTCACTGGACGACCCCGCGAACCATCCCGCTTTCCGGCGCTGACGGGATTCGACGAGGAACTGCGTCGTGCCGAAGATTTCGAGTTGTGGTGCCGGATCGCCGCCCTGACCGACTGGAAGATCCGTTGCCTGCCCGAGGCCCTGGTGCGCTATCGCATGAACCGCGCCGGACTCAGCGCCAACACCCTGGCGCAACGCAAGTATCACCTGCTGGCCATGGCAAAGGTGGCCGCATACGCGCCCGAACGCGCCGAAATTCACCGTCACGAGGCCGTGGCGCACCTGTACTGGCACCAGGCACGCACGCGCAGCCGCAATGGGGAGGCCCGCATGGCGCTGCGTGCCGCCCGCTTCGCCCTGTACTACGCGCCCGGCTCGCTGAATCTCAACCACTTTTTCATCACCTGCGCCGCGGCCAGCGCGGCGGTCCTGCCGCGGCGCTGGTATCCATCGGCCCTGAAGCTCGCCAGTCGCGCCTGGGGCCGCTGGCAGCGCCTGGGGATCGGCCCTGGTGGCGGCGGCCGGCAAGCGCCCGAGTCACCCGCGCCGCCGCTCGAGGAACAACTGCTGCCCCCGCCACGGTACGAGCGCCGGGGCTCGATGCCCAACCTGTTCTTCGTGTCGCACCGGCACCGGTTGATGTTTCTCTCGGTGTCGAAGAACGCCTCCACCTCGCTGAAGAAGATCATGTACCGGGAGGAATTCGGCCATGACGCCAATGACGAGGGAAAAGGGGTGCACGAGGCCTGGGGCTGGCGCGCGACACCCGGCAAGTCCCTGTCGGTGGATGACCACGAGGGGATTGCCGCCTACCCGGACTATCGACGCTTCGTGGTCTGGCGCGACCCGGTGTCACGGTTCCTGTCCGCCTACCACAACCGGGTGCTGTTCGCCGAGTTCGAGCACCCCTTTTACCTGCGTAAGCGCCTGGAAGGCATGGGCCTGGAGCAGTTCATCAACGTGACGGAACGGGTGCTGCAAATCGACAATCCGCTGCACATGGACGAACACCTGCGCCCCCAGCACCTGTGCTACGATCCGTCCGACGTGCAGGACATCGTGCCCATTCAGCACCTGAAGGCCTACCTGCTCAGCCAGTTCGGCATCGCAACACCGCCGCCCCTGAACGAGACCGTATTGCCGCGCCTGCCGGCGTCGGAGAAACAGCTGGCGCGCATTCGCGCCCTGTACGCGAAGGACTACGAGATCGAACCCGGCTGGACGCCGGCCCAGGCCCCGGCGGCGCCGGGCTGAAGGAGCAGAACGATGGACCTGAACTGGCACCAGGCCGTCTCCGTGTTCATGGGCTTTTTCGCCATTATGAATCCGGTCGCCGGCACCCCCGTATTCCTGGGGCTGACCGCCGACGACGACACCGCCACACGGCGCCTGATCGCCATTCGGGCGCTGGCCGTGAGTTTCGGTATCGTGTTGCTGTTTGCTGCGGCCGGAAAAGTGATCTTCCAGGCCTTTGGCATCACCCTTGACGCGTTTCGCATCATGGGCGGTTTCCTGGTCGCCATGGTGGGTTACAAGATGGTCCAGGGTGGCGAGCACACGCCCGTGCAAAAGCCCAGTCGCGAGGACCGGGCGGACAGCCTGGATTCGCGCCTGGACGTGGCGATCACGCCCCTGGCCATGCCGCTGCTGGCGGGTCCCGGCACCATCGCCACCGCCATGAGCTTCGCGGCAGGCGCCGGCCTGGCGGCGTTCGTGGTGACCATGACCGCCTTCGCGGTATTGTGCGTGCTGACCTTCATCTTTTTCATGTCGGGCGAAAAATTCATTCGCTACATCGGCAAGAGCGGCATCAAGGTGGTCACTCGCCTGATGGGCCTGATCCTGGCGGTGATCGGTGTACAAATGCTGCTGGAGGGTCTTGCCGGGGCGATTACCCGCTACCTGGAGTCCGCCCCGACCTGAGCCACTACCAGCGCCGGGCCACGAACAGTCCACCCAGGCCGGCAAGGATCATCGCCACCGCCAGGGCGTGGAACAGGTGGGCGTTGAGCATCGGCGGACGGTGGCGCCGTGAATATTCCTCGTAGATTCGGCGCCCGCCTTCCACTTCGAGCGGGTAGTACGCGCCGCGGTACGTGCCGTGGTACATGTACCGGGGGTCCAGGCGCTCCAGCAAGGGATCATCCGCGTGCTCGCGGGCGATGTAACCGGAATCCAGGCTGTCGAAGCCGGCGAACACGAAATCGTTTTCGCCTTCCAGGATGACGCCCTTGGACACGTACACCCACTCGTCGTCCGCGAAGCGCCGCTCGGTAACCACGAAGGACATCAGCGCGCCCCCCAGCGCCAGCAGCAACAGCGCGGCGACCAGCCAGCGGCGACGACTGCGGGCCGTCGCCTGCTGGCCACGACGCAACAGGTCCCGGATGTCGGCGATCTCGCGCAGCCGCTCGAGCTCACCCAGGCTGACCGCCTGAGCCAGGCGGTCAAGGCCGATCTCGTAGGCCTTGACCAGGCGGTCGAACATGTCTTCCGAGGGCGACGCCTTACCGCTCTCCAGCTTGGACAGGTACGACTGTTCAATGCCGATTTTCTCGGCCGCCATGGGCTGTGTCCAGCCCCGTGATTCGCGTTGTGCCTTCAGGTACTCACCGAATGTCATGCCTTGCTCCTCGCCCGGTCCATGCCGTGCCAAGTGGTTGATGTCAGGGCACAGTCTTGGGAATTCACGATCGGAATGCGAGATGAATATCAGGGAATATTAGCGAATTTCGCGCACGCCGGGCCGCCGTGGGCGTCCATTGGGGGTCGGAACCGGCCAAAGGCCTCGACCGGTTCCGATCCCGTCAGGGGCAAGGTCGGATCAGTCCCAGCTGTACTGCAGGCCGGCCACCAGTTGCCAGTCCGTCTCCAGTTGGGGCCCGTCCAGGTCCTGGTGCAACGGTGTGAGCCACTCCAGCGCCAGGCGTACGCCGCCGTCAAAGCGATGGTTGAGCCCCAGTCCCAGGTCCAGCCGCTCGGCGCCGAGGCGATCCGGGTCAGCGGTCTGCACCGGGCCCATGATGCCGGGATCCTGGCCTTCGACATCACCGCGATCCAGGTATTCCAGGCGCAGGGAAAGGCTGGTGCGTGGCGTGAGCACGTAGCTGCCCCAGGTCGTCAGGCGGTGCTCGTCTCCCAGGCGGTAGCCCTCGTCGTTGTCTTCGACACGAAAGGTGCTGCGCCACTGCGCACCCCAGCCGAAATCGCCGCCCCAGGCTGACCAGGACAGGCCTGCAATCGGGTCCCAGGTGCCCGAACCCAGCTGCATCGGGTACGGCAGACGGATGGTGGGGCGCATGTTCATGGGGGTGAGCACGGTGCCCGTTTCGTCGTTCTCGCCGGTGGGCGCGGAGACGCCGAGGATGGCGTGCAGTTTCGCGTCCGGCTGGTCGACGAGGCTGACCAGGGCGCTGAGGGGCGTGTCGCCCAGGCCGGAGGTCTCGGTGCTGAAGGTTCCCAGGACGGTGGTGCCCATTCCGCCCTGGTAGGTCACGTGGTCCATGGATTTCTCCACGTAGTTGAGCATGGCCATCAGGGTGACCCGGTCGGAGGGCGCCCACATCAGGCCGGCCATGTGCATGTCCATGTCCATGCGCGTGGGCACGATCCGCAGGGTGGGGGGCTGTCCCGGCATACCGAAAAAACGGTTGGGAATGGTGGTGGCGATGGTGTCGGGGTCGATGGCGTCCGAGCCCAGCAGATTTCCCGCCATGCTCATGCTCATGAAGCGGTAGGAGACCATCCATTCACCCTTGTCGTGAACATGGTCTCCCATGACGCCGATCGGGGCGTGGCTGTCGGGCCGCGCCGGATCGCCGGACGGGTCGTGGTCGGCCATCACGGGGGCCGTTGCCGTGGCGAACGCGAGGGTCGCCAGCAATCGCAGGTGTTGCATCGTTGTTCCTTGCTGTCTGAAGGTGGCACGCACGGGCGCGGCACCGGTTCGTCGGTGTTACGGATCGAACATCAGGGTTTCAGACAGCCTGGGGCGGGGCGCGGGCGCCGGGTCGGCGTTGCTGGCAGCTGGCGCGCGCCGGACGGTCCACCGCGGGGTGCATGACCGGCGGCAGCGCCACGATCGTGGTGGGTGGGGGCGTACTCGGCAGGGCAGCCGACTGCAGGGCATCGCCGATGGCGCAGGGGCGGTCGGCGCTGAGCGTGTCAGGCGCCCGATCGGCGGGTTCATGATGGTGGTGGCCGCGAGACGCCGGCGTCGCGAACCAGGTGGCCGGAAAGCTGCTCGGGCAGGGGCTGAACCATTCGCCTGACGTCGCGTTGCCCGGCATGAACCCGGTCGGCGTCATGGCGCGCAGGGTCAGGCACAACAGGGCCAGCCAGCAGGCAATCGGCGATCGGGTGAGGCGGCGTCGGTACATGTAGGGGCGGCACGGCGGATTGGCCGTCATTGTCCCACAGCACGGGGCGCCGTGACAGTTTCCCGGCCTGTGACTGGCGTGGCGCAGGCGTTATCCTTGGGCCCATGTCCGTCCTCGTCACCGGCTCTTCCGGCCATCTCGGCGAAGCCCTGGTCCGTACCCTGGAGGCGGATGGGCAGGTGGTGTGCGGCATCGATCGCTTGCCGGCGCCGCAGACAACCGAGGTCGGCAGCATCACCGATCCCGGCTTCGTGCGCGAGGCGATGAGCGGGCAGCGCGTCGTTTTACACACTGCCACGCTGCACAAGCCGCACGTGGTCACGCACCCGAAACAGGCATTCGTCGACGTCAACGTCAGCGGCACGCTGAATCTTTTGCAGGCCGCCGTCGATGCTGGCGTGGAGGCTTTCGTGTTCACTTCCACCACCAGCGTGTTCGGCGCTGCAATGACGCTCGCGCAGGGTGCGACGCGGGCGGTGTGGGTAGACGAGCATCTCAACCCCGTGCCAAAGAACATCTATGGCGTGACCAAGAGGGCCGCCGAGGACTTGTGTGAGCTGTTCCACCGCCGGTACGGCCTGCCATGCCTGGTGCTGCGCACTTCGCGCTTCTTCCCGGAGCAGGACGACAGCGCGGAACGTCGCGGCGCATTTGGCGACGACAACCTGAAGGCCAACGAATTGCTGTTCCGGCGGGCCGACCTGGCCGACATGGTGTCGGCTCATCAGTGCGCCATGCAGCGTGCCGTCGCGCTGGGATTCGGACGCTACGTGGTCAGCGCGGCGACGCCGTTTTCGCGTGCTGACCGGGCCGCATTGCTGGCGGATGCGCCGGCAGTGGTCGAACGTTGTTTTCCCGGGTTCACCGAACGATACCGCGCGGCCGGCTGGCGGATGTTTCCCGCGATCGGCCGGGTCTACGACAGCGCCCTGGCGCAGCGTGACCTGGCCTGGACCCCCCGTTACGATTTTGCACACGTATTGGGCTGCCTTGCGCGTGGTGAGGATTTTTCCAGCCCGCTGGCGCGCCGGGTGGGCAGCAAGGGCTATCACCCGGGAACCTGCACGGATAAACCGTTTCCAGTGGACGAAGCGGCCCAGGCCCATGGCGGAGCGTCCATTGGATAGCGCCGGGTCCAGCGACGGGCCGGCGCGCGAGGACGGCGCGCCGGATGCGGTGACGGACCGCCTGGCCGTACGCCGGCTGGACAGCCTGCGGGCGATCAGCACGGATGCCTGGGACGCCCTGTTTCCCGGCGGCAATCCGTTCGTGAGGCACGCCTTTCTCAGCGCGCTGGAAGACAGTGGTTCCGCGGATGCCGGGTCCGGTTGGACGCCGCAACACCTGGTGGTCGAGCGGGACGGAGCGGTTGTCGCCGCGCTGCCGTTGTATCTCAAGTCGCATTCCTACGGCGAGTTCGTGTTCGACTGGGGCTGGGCCGAGGCGTGGTCCCGCCACGGACTGGCCTATTACCCGAAGCTGGTGTCCGCGGTGCCTTTCTGTCCCAGCGAGGGTCCGCGGCTGGGCGTGGCGCCGGGCGAGGACGCGTGCGCCCTGGGCGCCACGGCAGCGCGTGCCGTGCTCGATGTCACTGTGCGCGAAGGCCTGTCCAGTTGGCACCTCCTCTTCCCCGACAATGCCTGCCTGGCGGCGTTGACCCGACACGACGCGGATGACGTTCTGTTGCAGCGCCAGGACGTTCAGTTTCATTTCCGCAATCCGGGCTTCGCCCATTTCGATGATTTTCTGGCTTCGTTACGCTCCAAACGACGGAAAAACCTGCGCAAGGAGCGCCGCCGCGTGGCGAGCCAGGGTGTCAAAGTGGAACGCCAGGTGGGCAGCGATATTCGCCCGTCGGACTGGAAGGACTTTTACCATTGCTACGTCAGTACGTTCATCAAGCGCAGTGGCCACCCGGGATACCTGACACGCGAGTTTTTCGAACTCCTGCTGGAGCGCATGCCGGAGCAGTTGTTGCTGGTGGTGGCTCGTCGTGACGAGCGGGTCGTGGCCGGGGCCCTGTTCCTGTTCGACGAGAAACGGCTGTACGGCCGCTGGTGGGGTGCACTGGAGCGCATCGACTGCCTCCACTTCGAGGTCTGTTTTTACCAGGGCATCGAGTTCGCAATCGAGCACGGACTGCACGTATTCGATCCCGGTACCCAGGGAGAGCACAAACTGATGCGTGGCTTCGAACCGGTCACCACCCGGTCGGTACACTACATCCGTGACCCCCGATTCCGAGCGGCGATCGCCGATTTTCTTCACCGTGAACGCGACCACACGGCATCCTACGGAGCGCAGGCAGCCGCCTACCTGCCGTTCCGCAGAGACGGTGAAAGTGACGAGTCTTCCGGCCAGGACAGCACCGACGGCACCGCGCGGCCGGCACGTGGCGGTCGAAATACGCCGGGATCGGCGTAGAAGTTCGCGTCCTGCCGACCCGGCCACCAGCCGGGAATGCCCATGAATGGCAGAGGGCACAAGGCGCCCGGTGAATCCATCGGGCCTCCCGACGACCAGAGGTCGGCCAGCGCGGCGTCAAGGCGGTCTGGATCGTTGACCACCCCGACTTCGGCCTGCAGTAGCAGGCAGTGACCGGTCATGGCTTTGTAGGGCTGGAACAATTTCTCCAGGTTGGCGTGGCCCACCACCCACGTGGCGAGCCCCGCGGGCCAGCATTCGCCTGCCGCGCCGAACAGCGCAGTCCAGTCGTGGCGCGCCAGCGCCTCCAGGGGCGCGCGGTCCGTTCCCGCGATGACGAGGCCACATTCGTCGAACAGGGTCAGCGCGTCGCGCACGGGGCCGCGGCGGCCTCTGCGGGACCCGGGCAGGGCTTCCAGGTGGCGGCGGTTGAGCGTCGCCTTGAGCCGTGGAAAACGGGCCCAGACCAGGGCGTTGCACACATCGTGAAGATCACCCGGACGGGTGCTGACACGGCCGCTGGCGGCGATTTCGCGTTCATAGCCGGCCTCCCCGACGGGTTCGGGTAACTCCGCGGGCGGCAGGAAGCGCACGATGGCGCCTGCTCCACCGGGTGTCGACGTACGCGTGCCCGGCGGCAGCAGGGCGTCGAAATCTGACGCCGCCGGAAAGCGGTCCGATGGCAGCCGTTCGAGATATGGCCGGTACGGCGCCCATGCCGGGTGGTCCGTGACCTTTTCCCACGCCGGTGCGTCAGATGTCCTACACGACGACGACATGAAGGGAGGACAGTACGCCAAGTCGTGTGATTTGGAACAATGCCATGTTGAAAAACTATACTGGGCGCATGAACCGCCTGTCAGCCCTTTGTCTCGTCATGACGTTCTGCCTGGCCGCGACCGCCGGAGCCGTTGAGCCCGCCGATGCCGGGGGGCAGCCGTTGTCGGACGAGGCGCGCGCCGCGGCTGAAGAGTCGCCACTCGAACTGGACGACCTGGAAGTGGTGTCCGAGGGCTTCGGCTTCGAACAGGAGTTCACCCTGCGCCTGCTGCGCCAGGCGCTGTACAAGCCCAAAAGTTTCAAGCAGGAACATCGTGACGAATGGGTGTGCTGGATCGACGAAGCCACCGGATCGCATTTCAATTATCTCAACTGCGCGCGCAATGGAGACATCTGGGCGCTCGAGCGGCCAGGCGGCATGGGCGCGCCCACGGTACCGGCCGGTGGCTATGGCAAGATTCTTCGCAGCGAGCGACCCGTGAACCGGTACAAGCTGGAGCAGGCGCTCAAGCACCTGAACGGTCCCGAGGGGTTCGACCAGGAATTCCTGTCCATGGCCGTCAGTGGCGAGCGCCCCCCTCGGGACGTACCCAGCGACGAGGAACTGGACCAGTTTGCACGGGCCTACGAAGTTATCGGACGCCTGCAGTCACGCGGCGCCAGCGAACAGCGGCAGGTCAACGCCATCGAGGCCCAGGGCCTGAGCCTGGCGCGCTATAACCACATCGCCGAATTGACCCAGGTGTACCAGAGCATCGAAAACAGCGTGGCGGCGCGTCTCGATCATTGACGTTCAAGGCGCGGCCAGTTGCCCGCTGATTTCCTGCAGTCCGCGGTCCAGGCCCTGTTGGAAGGCGCTGACGATGGCGTGCATGCGATTGGTCTCCACCGTGACCCGTTGCAGGGTGCTCACGGGAACCGTTGTTTCACCGCAGGCCTCGATACCCCGGATTTCAATCTCCACCGCACGGGTCACGCCCGCGGTGTCGATCCGGCCGTAAAAGCGCCGGACCTCCAGTTGCAGCAGGCACTCCGCCTGTCGTGCGTGCTCACCGGTGCGGACCGGAGAATTCACGGCGGATTCGAGGCTGCGCGCCACCAGTGAGCCGAGCAGTTCCGGCAAATGATCGGGCCAGCGGGCCCCGGAATAGCGGTTCAGCCTGGCCTGTTCATCGAGGTTCAGGATGCGGTCGGTGTCCAGTCCCGGAACCACGCTCAGCTGGACCACGAGATGGCCGGCGAAGTCCGGCGACGTCGCGCCCGACAGGTCGACCGGATCCAGCCACCAATGGGACAATGGCGGCGCGTCGGATTGCAGCAGGCCGCCGCAGCCGGCCAGGCCACCGCAGCCCAGGGCCAGGAACAGCAACCAGCGACGTTTCAGACAAAAGCGCATGATGTCAGTCCTCCACCGTGATGGCGTCCTGGGCAGGGCGGTACAGGGCGCGCGAGGGCTCCTGGCGGAAATCCTCGATGAGTTTTTCCAGCTCCCGCATTGTGGCGCGGGCTTCGCCGACCAGCGCGGGAACCTGGCCCAGCCCGTCTCGGGCGAAGGCCTGCACGTCGCTGTCGCTGCGTTCCAGCCAGTCGTCCAGGCGTGCGGTCAGCTGGCGCAGCTCGACGGTGGCCTGTTCCAGGTTGGCGAAGGCCTCGTTGGCCACCGGTGCGGCGTCGCCGACCAGGTGTTCGATCCGTTCCGCTGCGCCGCGTATCTCCGCCAGCGTGGCCTCGAGGGAACCGGGCAAGGCGGCAATCTGCGCGTCCTGCGTCGCCAGGGCATCGGTCAGGGTGCGAAGGTTGTGCAGGGAGGCGCTGACCGCGGCGCGGTTGTCTTCGTGCAGCAGGTCATTGGCGTTGGCCAGCAACTGGTCCATTTTGTCCAGGACGGCTGGCGCCGAGGACAGCAACGCGGAAAACCCGGTATCCCGGTACGGTATGACCGGCATGGCTTCGCCCGGTGGCGTACGCAGCGGCTCGTGATCACCGGGCTCGGCGGAGAGGTTGATGACCGAAACGCCGGTGATACCCTGCGCCGCCAGCGTGGCCCAGGTGCCGCTGTCCACCGGGGTGGATTCGCGCACCCGGATCTCCACCTGTACGCGAGCCGGATTTCCGGGCACGATGGCCAGCCGGGTGACCTCCCCGACCTGCACGCCCATGAAGAACACGGGGCCGCCCAGGGTGAGACCGCTGACGTCCGACTCGATCAGCACCCGGTAGCGCGAGGCAGACTCCGAGCCACGCTGGCCGGTGAACCACACGGCCAGCACGATGCCCAGGGCCAGCGCCGCGATCACGAACAATCCGACGGACAGGTTGCGATCAGCCGACATCGCCAGCCTCCTTTGCGCGCCAGGCGCGACGGGAGCGGGGGGCGCCGAAATACTCTCGAATCCAGGGGTGAGCGTCCGCCACGATCTCCTCGGCAGTACCGACCCGCACCTGCCGGTCGACCAGCACGGCGATGCGGTCACAGGTGTTGAACAGGCTGTCCACGTCGTGGGTGATCATCAGGATGGTCAGGTCGAGGTTATCGTGGAGGTAGGTGATGAGTTCATCAAACTCGGTCGCGGCGATGGGGTCAAGGCCGGCCGTGGGTTCGTCCAGGAACAGGATACGCGGTTCCATGGCCAGCGCGCGGGCCAGGGAGACGCGTTTGCGCATGCCGCCCGACAGTTCGGAGGGATACTTGTCGGCCGCCGACAGCGACAGGCCCACCATGATGAGCTTCAGACTGGCCAGCTCATGCCGGGTCGATGCGGGCATGTCCGAGTGCAGCGCGATGGGCAGCTCCACGTTCTCCTGTACGGTCAGGTTGGACAGCAGCGCACCGTTCTGAAACAGAACACCCCAGGCCGTGGTGGGTCCCGCTTCCCGGTAGTGAATGGACTGGCCCATGACGCGGATCTCGCCCTCGTTGAAGGGGTGCAGGCCCAGGATGCTGCGCATGAGCACCGATTTACCCGACCCGGAGCCGCCGACCAGGCCCAGGATCTCGTCGCGTTTCACCGACAGGTTCAGCCCTTCGTGCACCACGTGGGGCCCGAACCGGTTCACCAGGTTGCGGACCTCGATGATGGCGTCGACGACGGGCGCGTTCAAAACCCGACCCTTGTGAAAATCGTGGTGAAGAAAGCGTCTGCGCAGATGATCAGCACGATGGACAGCACCACGGCTTCGGTGGTCTTGCGGCCCAGTTCCTCGGCCGAGCGCTCAACCTGCATGCCGCGCAGTGTTCCCACTGCGGCGATCAGGAATGCGAAGAAGGGTGTCTTGATCAGGCCGGCCATGTAGTCGTTCATGTCGGTACTCGCCGCCACGCGCTCGACGAACTGCAGGGTGCTGATGTCCAGGTAGGCAATGGTGATCAGGGCGCCGCCGGCCAGGCCGGCCAGGTTGGCAAACAGGGTCAGGGCAGGAAGGGCGATGATCAGCGCCATGATGCGTGGCAACACCAGTTGCCGGGTGGGGTTGAGGCCCATGACCTGCATCGCGTCGACTTCCTCGTTGAGTTTCATGGTGCCCAGCGAGGCGGCGAAAGCGCTGCCGGAGCGTCCCGCCACCATCACCGCCGCCAGCAGGGCGCCCATCTCGCGCACGACGGCGATGCTGACCATGTCCACCACGAACACCTGGGCGCCGAAACGCTCCAGTTGGCTGGCGCCCTGGTAAGCGAGCACGATGCCGATCAGGAAGGTGATCATCATGACCACCGGGATCGCCTGTACCCCGGCCTGGTGCACCTGGCGCAGGGTTTCGGCGATCATCATGCGCGTGGGCAGCCGCAGGCCCTCGGACAGCCAGCGGGTGACCTGTCCGGTGTCCTCCACGCCCCGCGTGACCACTTCGCCGATGGCCTCGAGTCCGCGGCGCAGCGGATGGGTCGGTGTGCGCTGGTCGCGAAGCAGTGCATGTTCGCGGATGGCCGCGGCGTCGATGATGTGGCGCAGGAACTTGAAGTGCGCGGCGCGGAATCCCTCGAAATTCGAGGTCAACCCCACCTCGCTGAGCTGCTGGGCCCGGTCGACCAGCACCCAGGCGCCGGCGATATCGATTTCGCGCAGGCCGTCACAGAGGAATTCCACGTGCCGGTCGGCCCGGTCGCGCACCTCGGCGGAGGCCTCTTCCAGCGCCCGGACGTTTTCGAACAGCCAGTCTCCCCGAACCCGCACGCGAAGGGCTTCCGGCGTGGATTCGATGCTGAGAAATGGGCTCGTCATGACCCCCGCCGACGGACCGCTGTGAGAGGAACGTCCATTTAAGCACAAGGGTTTGTCCATGACACGATTCCCCCTAAGATGGTCGCCTGCGTCCCTCGGGGGGAGGGGCGCGCCCGATCCCGAGGAACCTTTCATTGCGCGCCTTGAAGATACTGTTTCCGGCCCTGTCACTGCTGTGCGTCGCCCCGCCCGTTTCCAGCCAGGTTTTCGTGCGTACGGCGACGCTGGAGGCCGTCGTGGTGGACCGTGTGCAACGGGCGCCGGCCGAAGTCGTGCCATTGAACGACAGCTCGCTGGCCGCCGAGGTCAATGCGGTGGTCAGCCAGGTGGCGGCGGACGTGGGGCAGGCCGTCGCGCAGGGTGAGCTCCTGCTGGCGCTGGACGACACGGATTTCCGCCTGCGGGTGCAGGCGGCCGATGCCGCGCTGACCTCGGCCCGGGCGCGCTTCGAGGAGGCCCATGCCAAGCTGGAGCGCGCCCGTCGCCTCGGCGCGGACAACTACGTCTCCGAGGATGAATTGCTGACACGGGAAACCGCGCTGGCCGTTGGTGAGGCCGACATTCACAGCGCCGAAGCCCAACTGGCCATCGCCCGGCGAGAGCTGGAGAAGTGCCGGGTGCTGGCGCCGTTTGACGGCGTCGTGCGCTCACGCAGCGCCCAACTGGGGGCCTACGTGACGGTGGGTAGCCCCCTGGTGCGCCTGACCCAGACTGACCGGATCGAGGTCGACGCCGAAGTGCCGGTCAACAGCGCCCTCGAACTGGAAAACGCCGTGGAAGCCTGGTTCGAATCCCGCGGCCGTAACTGGCCATTGCGCTTGCTTCGCTTGTCGCCGGTGGTCGAGGCCGAACGGCGTGCACGGTTGGCGCGCTTCGCCTTCCAGGGCGAGGCCGCGGCGGCGGGACAAAGCGGGCAGGTGGCATGGCGCGTGGCCGGTGGACTGCTGCCCGCGAACCTGCTGAGTCGTCGTGACGGCCGGCTGGGTGTGTTCCTGCTGGAGGACGGCCAGGCACGCTTCGTGCCATTGCCCGACGCTGAGGAGGGTCGCCCCGTGCCGGTGAGCCTGCCACCCGACAGCCAGGTCGTCGTGCAGGGACAGGACCGCCTGCAGGACGGCGATCCCGCCACCGCGCACTGATTCATCGTGTTCCGCAGCCTGCTCACCAACCATCCGCTGGTGAACATCCTTTTCGGGGTGGTGATGGCCATGGGCGCCCTGTCCTATTTTTCCATGCCGCGTGAGCAGGACCCCGAAATCAATTTCAACTGGGTGGTTGTGCGCACCCTGTTGCCGGGGGCCTCGGCAGAGGACGTCGAGCAACTGGTCACCGGTCCCCTCGAAGACGGCATCCGCAACGTCCAGGACATTCGTTGGGTGGTCAGCACGACCCGTGAGAGTGCATCGAGCATCCTGGTCCGTTTTCGTGACCTGTCGCAGCGTGAATTCGACAAGCGCATCAATGACATCCGCCGCGAAGTGCAGACCCGGGCCAATGACGAACTGCCGGACGAGGCCGATGACCCCTGGGTCCTGGAGGTGACCACCTCCACCGGCTTTCCCACCGCCCTGGTGGTGGTCACGGGGCAAGCGGATGACGAGAACCTGCGCCGCCAGGCCCGCATCGTGCGCGAGGACCTTGAGCGGCTGGCCGGCGTGGACCAGATTATCGACATCGGTTTGCGCGAGCCGGAATTGCAGGTGCGGCTGCACCCGGAGGAACTCGCAGCCCGTGGACTGCTGGCCAGTGACATCGCCGACAACCTGGGCGCCGCGTTTCGCGACACCTTCGCCGGCAAGGTACGGGTCGCCGGAGATGAGTGGCTGGTCCGGGTGGAAGGCACCACCGATGACCCGGAGGTGCTGGCCGGATTCCAGGTCGCGCCACGAGGGCGTCCTGAGGCTTTCGTGGCCCTGGAGGAGGTCGCCGCCATCGGCAGAGCACGCGCCGACGCCACGCAACTGGTGTCCTTCGAGGGCCATCCGGCCGCCGCCATGTCGGTCACCAAAATCCCCTACACCAACACCCTGGAACTGGTCGATCGCCTGAACGATTACATCGACGGGCGGAACGCCCAGCTCGAGGGCAGTGGTATTCGCCTGGTGCTGGCTGATGATCAGACCGTCGCCACCCGCGAGGCCATCGGCATCATGCAGAACAACGCCCTGCTCGGCCTGATGCTGGTGCTCGGGGTCTGCTGGGCTTTCCTGGGCCTGCGCATTGCCGTGATGGTCACGCTGGGGATCGGATTTTCCATCGCCGGGACTTTGTGGGTGCTGCAATTTACCGGCAACACCCTGAACGTGTCGGTCTTGCTGGGGATCGTCATCGTGCTGGGCATGCTGGTGGACGACGCGGTGGTGGTGGTGGAGGCGATGTATTACCGGTTACAGCGCGGCATGGCGGCGATACCGGCGGCATTGGATGCGCTGCGAGAGGTCGCCCAGCCCGTGACCACCTCGGTCATGACCACGATGGCCGCATTCATGCCGCTGATGCTGCTGCCGGGTATCGTCGGGGACTTCATGTTCGTGATTCCCTTCGTGGTCACCGTGGGCCTGGCCGTGTCTCTGGTGGAGGCGTTCTGGATTTTGCCCAGTCACGTGATCTCGATGGGGCACGGCGAAGTGGACCCGGGCGGGGAACGTAGCCTGCGCACGCGCTGGACACACCGCATCCGCATCCGCTACACACGCATGCTGTGCCACGTGATGCGGCGTCCCGTACGTTACATCGGCGCCGGCGCGCTGGCTTTCACCCTGGCCATCATCGCTGTGGGTGCGGGACTGATCCGAATGGAGTTTTTTGTGTTCGACCCGGTGCGCCTGTTCTACGTGAACCTGGACATGCCGCCAGACGCGCCCATCGAGGAGACCCTGCGCCAGGGCGGGTTGGTGGAGCAGGAAGTGCGCAAGCATCTCGATCCTGGTGAAATTCGCGCCATCACCGTGAACGCCGGCATCAAGTTCACCGACGAAGAGGCGTTGTACGGCGACCAGTACGCCCAGGTGCAGGTTTCGCTGGCGCCGGCCACACCGGACATGCGCAATGTGTACCAGGTGGTGGAGTCCATGGAGGACGCAGTACGCGCCGCGCCGGTGGACGGTGAAGTCAGTTTCATGGTCATCACCGGTGGACCGCCGGCGGCCAGCGACATCAGCGCCAAGGTGCGTTCCGACGACTTTGTGGAACTGCGCGCGGCCACAGATGCGGTCAAGGCCCTGGTGCAGGATCTGCCCGGTACGCGCAACGTGACCGACAACGACGTGCCCGGGCGCGCCGAGTTGGTGCTGGAACTGGACCAGCCGGCAGTACGCCGCGCAGGGCTGACACCGGGCGAAGTGGCGCGCGCCCTTCGCCTGCACCAGGACGGAGAAGTGGTGGCGTTTTTTCGCCACGAAGGTGAGAAGGTGGAGCTGCGTGTGATGGGCGCCGAACGCGAGCAGCAGGACGTGCACGCCGTGCTGCACGAGCCATTCGTGCTGGCGGACGGCACGACCACCACCTTTGGGGCGCTGGCCCGGGTGCGCACCGAGCGCGGCCGCGGCGCCATCCAGCATTACAACTACCGTCGCGCCCTGACCGTGGAAGCGGATATCGACCCCCTCATCACCGACACGGTGACCGTCAATCGCCAACTGGCGGAGCGCTGGGCCGAGATCCAGGGGCAGTTCCCCGGCGCCAACATCGACCAGTCCGGCGCCCTGGATGACATCCAGGAAAGCCTGGACGCCATGGCGGGCCTGTTCCTGCTGGGCCTGGGGCTGATCTACCTGATCATCGCAACGCAGTTTCGCAGCTATTTCCAGCCGTTGCTGATCCTGGCCACGGTGCCAATGGCATTCACCGGCGTCGTGTTCGGCCTCTTGCTGACCGGCAATCCGCTGAGCCTGTACACCCTGTACGGTGTCATTGCGCTGACCGGCATCGCGGTGAACAGCGCCATCGTACTGATCGATGCGGCCAATGCGCGCATCCGCGCCGGCATGCGGCCGCTTCACGCCACGGTCTACGCCGCGCGCCGCCGCGTGGTGCCGATCCTGATGACCACCACCACGACCATCGCCGGACTGTTCTCACTGGCCGTGGGCCTTGGCGGAAAATCACTGGTGTGGGGACCGGTGGCGTCCTCCATCGTGGCCGGCCTGGGTGTGGCCAGCCTGCTGACGCTGTTCCTGGTGCCGACCCTGTACCGGGTTTTTCAGCGGGGTCATGGAGGGGCGGAGTTTCTCAAGGCGCATGGATAGTGGAATGCGGGGCTGGGGTTGGGTCCGGGTCGGCTGGACGGTTCTGTTGACCGGGGTCGGCTGGAGCACCCCGTTGCGGGATCGGGACGTTGGCCTTCGGCTTCCCTCGCTGCTCTCCGCTTGGTGGGTACGGCTCGCTTGCATGCGTTCCCGGGCTCTGGATTCATCACGAGGCTCGCCTCAGGCCGCTGAAGGCGGCCTGCCCCAGTCGCTCCGGTCGCTCGGCAACGACCCTTAAAAGATCCCGCAACGGGATGCCCCAGCCGCCCCCTGCATCGAGACCCTCCACCCCCACACATTTTGTTGGGGTGCTTTCTTGTCACCCTTCCGGGCCTTGTCGGCTGGGAAGTGCGTTTAGCACCAGGGTGCCGCGCCACGTGGCCTCCATGGGTCGGCCCCTTCGAGTCGAACGGGCCGGCGTGCAGGCGGGTAAACCGGTGAAGACGGCTTTTGTCGTTAGGGCCAGCATGTTCCTGGCTCCGGCTCATCCGCTGGGCAGCCCGGCGCACTGTGCCGGACCCCGCAATCGAAGGGAGCCAAGAGAAGCTGCCGGCATTCTCGGCAACAGTTCACCCCTGCAGACCGCCTTTCCTTACGGCCCGGGAGCACGTTTCCTGCAAGCGGGTGATAGGTAAGACGCGGTGCCCCAAAAGAACTCCACCCAAAGAAAGCGATGACCGGGTCGGGTGCTCCGATGCAAGGGAACGGGTGGGTCCCCCTTGGGGCGGGCCATTAAGGAGAGAGCCGAGCGACCGGAGCGACTGGGGAAAGCCGCCTTCAGCGGCTTTAGGCGAGCCTCGTGATGAATCCCGAGCCCGGGAGCGCATGCAAGCGAGCCGTACCCACCAAGCGGAGAGCAGCGAGGGAAGCCGAAGGCCGAACGACAGGCCCGCCCCAAGGGGGAGCCGCCCGTTCCCGGCCAACAACAGCACCCAACCCGACCAGGTCAATCACCGTTCGCCCCGACAGGCCCGCCCCAAGGGGGCGCCGCCCGTTCCCGGCCAACAAAAGCACCCAGCCCGCCCAGGTCAATCACGGCCGAAACCCAATTTGGTCGATTCACAAAACCTTCATGGAACGGTAAGGGCGGTGTCATGGCCCGGGCGCAGGATGGTCGAGGATAGTGTAGGGAAGGTGTAATGGACTGGAACGTGCAACCCGTGCGAAGGATGGTCGCCCTGGACCTGGCGCTGTGCCTGCGTTTCAATCGAGCTTGCGTGTTTCTTCCGGTGCGGCGCTTTTTCGCGGTCATCAGCTGGCTGGGCAACGGGAAGGTCTGGTACGTGCTGATGCTGCTGTTGCCCTTGCTACACGGCAGGCCGGGGCTGCAGGTCAGCCTGCAGATGGCGATTGCGGGCATTGCCGGCGTGACCGTCTACAAGTTGATCAAGCACTTCACTCACCGACCGCGACCCTACATGCAGCACCAGACCATCGTGCTGGGCGCCGCCCCCCTTGACCAGTTCAGTTTCCCATCGGGGCACACCCTGCATGCCGTGATGTTCACCCTGATCGTCTGCGCGGCCTTTCCGGTCATGGCCTGGTTGCTGGTGCCATTCACCCTGCTGGTGGCGGCCTCCCGTGTCATTCTGGGATTGCACTATCCGACGGACGTCCTGTTGGGCGCCGGCGTGGGCGTTCTTCTGGCCTTGCTGGTACCGGTCGTCGCGGTTCCCTGAACAAGCCGCTTATCCTTCTCCAAATGTAACCTTTCTTCGTTGGCAGGCGTCAAAGCCGGGACGAGGTTGCAGTCAGACAACGGAGGAGCATCAACCATGAGAACACGCACATTGACCACTGCGATGGTCGCGCTGGCCGTGTCGGGACAGGCGGTCGCCTGGAGCGGCTGTGAGCATCGCCGCGAGATCGACGAGCGGCTGGACCTGTCCGGCAGCCAATCCCTTGAAGTGATCGCCGCCGCGGGCGACCTGGACATCACCGGAAAATCCGGACTGGATCATGTGCGCGTCCGCGCCACGGTCTGTGCATCCGAGGAGGACTGGGCGCAGGAGGCGGGCGTGGACCTTCGCGGAGGAGCGTCGGCACGGGTCGCCGTGGTGACGCCCGACACTGATTGGGGCGGTGGCAACCGCTACGTGTATGTCGATCTGCAACTGGAGGTGCCGTCCGACCTTGCGCTGGACGTGAGTGACAGCAGTGGCGACATCGAACTCGAGGACGTGGGTGCCGTGAAGTTGCGCGACAGCAGCGGTGATATCGAGATCGATGGGGCCGTTTCGGTGGAGGTCCAGGATTCTTCCGGTGATATCGAACTGTTCGACGTAACCCGCGACGTCATCGTGGTATCCGACAGCTCTGGCGACATCCGCGGCCAGGACATCGAGGGCAGCGTGCTGGTCGCCAAGGACAGTTCCGGGGACATCCGTTTCAAGGAAGTGGGCGGCGACTTCATCGTCGAGCGCGATTCCTCGGGTGACATCGTGGCCTTGACCATCGGCGGTGATTTTGCCGTGCTGCGTGATGGCAGCGGCGAAGTGAGTCACCGCGAAGTCGGCGGCACGGTCGACATTCCCCGCGACAAACGCTGAAGCACGGGCAGGGGGGCGGTACCGGGGAATCCGTGACGCCGATCGCGCCGGCGCTTGCGCCGGCCCGCGCTTTTGCCTAGCGTGGTCGCATGGCAACCGAAGTCATCGACCTCAGCCGGGGACATTCCCTGGTCAACGTTCTGCTCGCCGAAATCCGTGACGTTGGGATCCAGGGTGATCCCCTGCGGTTTCGGCGCAATATCGAGCGCTTCGGCGAAATTCTGGGATACGAGATCAGCAAGCGCCTGGCCTACGAGCCGCGACGGGTGCGCACGCCCCTGGCGGAAACCACGGTCCCCGTTCTGAGTGAACAGCCGGTGCTCGCCACCATCCTGCGCGCGGGTCTGCCGCTTCACCAGGGATTGCTGAACGTGTTCGACCGGGCCGACAACGCCTTCGTTTCCGCCTACCGCAAACACGAAGGTGACGAGGCGCACTTCGAGGTTGAAATCGAATATCTGGCCAGCCCCTCGCTGGAAGGCCGTACCCTGATCCTCTGCGACCCCATGCTGGCCACCGGTTCGAGCATGGTGCTGGCCTGGAAGGCCCTGCTGGAACGGGGTATGCCGGCGCAAACACACATCGTCTCGGTCATCAGCAGCGAAGCAGGTGTGGCCTGTGTGCAGGCCGAATTGCCCGGGAACACCACCGTCTGGGTGGCCGCGATGGACCCGGAACTGAACGATCACGCCTACATCGTGCCCGGCCTCGGCGATGCCGGCGACCTGTGTTACGGCGACAAGGCCTGACACCATCCAGCAGTCTGTTTTTCTCGAACCCCTCAGTTCAGGGTCTGCCAGACCAGGCGGGCCGCCAGGGCCAGCAGAATGATGCCAAACAGGCGCTCCAGCCATACCGACTGCGCCTGGAGCCGGGGCAACCAGGCAGGACGCGAAAACGCCCAGGCCACCAGCAGGTACCACAACGCGTCAATCGTCATGGCCGTGGCGGCATAGCCCAGGCGGGCGGCAAGCGAGGTGTCCGGCCCGATGACCTGGCTGAACAAGGCAATGAAGAACACCGCGATCTTGGGGTTCAGGAACACCACCAGGAAGCCTTCCCGGAGGGCGCTGCCGCGACCGGGGTTGGCGGACGCGCCGGGCGTCTGCCCGGAGGGCTTCGCTGACAGACCCTTGATGCCCAGCCAGGCGAGATAGGCCGCGCCCCCCCACTGCATGGCGGTGAACAGGACCGGCGAAGTGGTGACCAGGAACGCCAGGCCCGAGATGCAGGCCAGCGCATAGCAGCCGATGCCCAGCCCGTGGGCCAGCGCGGCGGCGCTGCCCTGCCAGCGTCCGCCAACCAGGGTCTGGCGCAGCACGACTGCCAGGGATGGTCCGGGGGACATCGCGCCCAGTGCGCAGATCGAGACGACGGCGAGCCAGGTGGCGAGGTTCACGACAGGCAAAAGGCTGTGGCAGGCATCTCGACATGCTAGGCGGCGGTAAGCACACGGACAAGTTCAGGGCGAACGATTCCAAGTGTCATTCCCGGTCGGATATTGCTAAGGTTGATGCAAGGCTGTTTTGCAACCCGGGGGGATGACCATGACCAGGCAACTGGCCATCATCGTGACGACTGTCCTGCTGTTGACCGGCTGCGCGCAGTCGGGCGGCCCGTCATCGGAAATGGCGCTGACCGACGCGCCCAAGTTCGGCAAATTCATCTGGCACGACCTGATCACGGACGACGTTGCGGCCGCACGGGCGTTCTACGGGGACCTGCTGGGCTGGACCTTCGAGGATTCGCGGCGTCCCGGCAGCCGCACCCCGTACACGCTGATCCGTTCCGCCACCGGGGATTACGTGGGGGGCATCGTGGCCCTCGACGACCCGGACTCCGGCGCGGACTATTCGCGCTGGCTGCCCTACTACGCGGTACCTGACGTGGACGCGGCGGCCGAGGCCAGCGCCCGAAGTGGTGGTGAAGTCGTGGTCCGGCCGCGCGATGTGGGCATGGTCGCGCGAGTGGCCGCGGTGCGTGACCCGACCAACGCGGTGGTTGGATTCATCAGCAGCAACATCGGCTACCCCATCGACCCACTGGCCCCCGGCACCGGCGACGTGGCCTGGAACGAACTGGTCACTTCCGATCCTGCCGCCGCCGCCGCATTCTACGCCGGGTTGTCACACGGCGCTGTGCGGGAAGAGCCGCGAGGCGACCAGGTCTATCGCATGTTGCGCAATGAAGGCCGTGACCGCGCCGGCGTGATGCCCCGGCCCAACGAGGACATCGAGCCCCTGTGGTTGACCTATTTCGCGGTGCGTGATCCGGCCGCGTCGGCGTCACGTGTGGCCGCACTGGGCGGCGAGGTGCTGATGGCGCCCAGCGACAGCGTGCGCGGAGGCAGCATCGCCCTGGTCACCGACCCCACCGGCGCCGTGCTCGGCCTGCTGCGCAACCCTTGAGGATCCTGTCATGAATGCACTCCGTCATTCCGGAACGATTCGCCGCAACCTGTGGCTCGGACTGCTGACCGCGGCCTGCCTGGCGCTGGGTGGCTGCAGCGGCAATGTCGGCGTCGGTATGAGCGTCGGCGTTCCGATCGGGAACCATGGGTACATCAGCGTGGGTGGCGGGAACTGGTTCTAGGCAATTCGCTGCTGAGGGTATCATCCGCGCATGGCGTGGCTGTTGCTGCTTGGATTCATCATCGCGGCCGTGTACCTGCCTTCGTGGTGGGTGCGCCGAACCCTGTCGCGCTACGCCCGCCCCGAAGACCGCTATCCTGCCACTGGGGCCGACCTGGCGCGTCACCTGCTGGACCTTCACGGCCTCCAGGGGGTCAAGGTCGAAGTGACCGAACAGGGCGATCACTACGACCCGGACGCCAAGGCGGTGCGCCTGGCCGCGGAGCGGTTCCACGGGCAATCGTTGACCGCGGTCACGGTGGCGGCGCACGAGGTGGGGCACGCCTTGCAGGACGCGACGGACTATCGGCCCCTGCGCTGGCGTTCGCAGCTGGTTCGGCTGACACGTCCCCTGGAGCGCCTCGGCGCCGGAATACTGATCGGTGCGCCGTTGCTGGCCCTGCTGTTCCGCCTGCCGTCGGTCACGCTGGCCCTGGTGGCAGGCGGACTGCTGACGCTGGGCGCCTCCACCCTGGTGCACCTGGTCACCCTGCCAACGGAATTCGACGCCAGCTTCTCCCGCGCCATGCCGCTGCTGCGAAAGGATGGCGTCCTGATACCGGCCGACCACCCGCACGCGAAAAGGATACTGACCGCCGCGGCCATGACCTACGTGGCTGCTTCCCTCATGAGCCTGCTGAACGTGGCGCGCTGGTGGACCTTGCTTCGGCGCTGAGCGCGCCGTCGGCCTGACAGCGGGCCGGCGGCTTACCCCATGGCGACCCGGCAACGGTTCATGGCCTCTGGCGTTCACTTCGCACTCAGTGCGTTGGTGCTGGCGCCCGTGCTCGTCGCCGTGTTCGTGTTCTGGTACCCGGCGCCCTGGTTCGAGGTGCAGGGGGCAGCCGGCGTGGTGGCGGTACTGATCGGCGTGCAGATTCTGGCTGGGCCTTTGCTGACCGCACTGGTCTTCCGGCCGGGCAAGAAAGGACTGGTATTCGACCTGGTGGTCATCGCGGTGCTGCAGCTCATGGCGCTGGGTTGGGGCACCTGGGTCATGCATGACGAACGTCCGCGCTACGTGGTGTTTGCGGTCGACCGCTTCGTACCCCTGGCCGGCAAGGACGTGAATGTGGGTGCCGCGGGCATGGAGGCGTTCGACCGCGCGGGGACTGGAGCTCCGGTGTACGCCTTTGCCGAGATGCCCATGGGCGCGGCGTTCCAGGCATTGCAGGACAGCGTCCTGTTCGGCGGTGGCCCGGACCTGGAACGGCGACCGGAGTATTGGCGCTCGTTCGAAGGGCTCGGAGGCGCGGTGCTGCAGGCGGCGCGGCCGCTGGGCGAACTGCGCGCGCAGCGCCCGGACCGGGACGGCGCGTTGGCTGAAGCGGCGCTCGCCCTCGGTCTGGATCCGGAAGACACCCCGTTTTTGCCCGTGGTTGGCAAGCGGCGGGATTTTGCGGCCTTGCTGGACCCCCGTTCCGCCCGGGTTCTGGACGTGGTGCCGGTCGACCCCTGGATCGGGCGCCGCTGAGCGGCCCGTGGCGTGATACCGTAGCGCGATGCGCCCCGAACTGGTCGACAAGTTGCCGGGATTCGGCACCACCATTTTCTCCGTGATGACCCGCCTGGCGCAGGAGCACGGCGCCATAAACCTGTCCCAGGGTTTCCCGGATTTCGAAGGGCCGCAGCTGCTGCGCGATCGCGCAGCCTGGCACATGAACCACGGGCACAACCAGTATTCGCCCTTGCCCGGTGTGGCCCCGTTGCGCGAGGCCATTGCCGTCAAGGTGGCCGATTGCTATGGCGCCCGACTCGACCCGGAACGTGAGTTGTGTGTTACACCCGGGGCGACCGAGGCACTGTCCTGCGCCATCGCCTGCACCATCCATGCCGGCGACCAGGCCATCATCATCGACCCGGCCTATGACACTTATGACCCCTGTGTGCGGCTGAACGGCGGCGAGCCGGTTCACGTTCCCGTGACCCGTGGCTTTCGTGTTGACTGGGACCGTGTCGAAAGCGTGCTCACCGATCGCACTCGCCTGTTGATCCTCAATTCACCCCACAATCCCACAGGCACCGCCTGGGATCCGGAGGATCTGGAGGCCCTGCGTCGAATCACGCGGAAGCACCCCTTGTTCCTGCTCTCGGACGAGGTGTATGAACACATCGTTTTCGATGGCCGGCCCCACCTCGGCCTGTTGCGTGACCCGGAACTGTACAAACGCGCATTCGTGGTGTCGTCCTTCGGTAAGACCTATCACGCCACCGGCTGGCGGGTGGGCTACTGCGCGGCGCCCCCACGGCTGATGTCGGCGTTTTTGCGCATTCACCAGTTCACCAATTTCAGTACCCACACACCCCTCCAGTACGCCATTGCCGACGTGCTGCGTGACCTGCCGGAGCACCACCGGACGCTGGGCGCGTTCTATCAGGCCAAGCGCGATACCTTTCTCGATCTGCTCGCCGACACCCCGTTTCGCCTCACACCGTCCTCCGGCACCTATTTTCAATTGGCCGACTATGGCGAAATTTCGGACGAACCGGACACTGAGTTCGCACGCCGCCTGACCACGCAATACGGCGTGGCGGCCATTCCGGTGACGCCGTTCTATTGCAAGCCGCCGAACGACCTGCACGTGGTGCGGTTCTGTTTTGCCAAGGACGACGCCACGCTTGCCGAGGCAGCGCAGCGCCTGCGTGCGGTGGCGCCGGCCTGAATTTCGGCCTGTCCCGTGTCCTTTGCGACGAACCGTTTATGGATGAGATGAGCGGCGGGCGCCGTTCGGTGAAATTCACGGCGGCGGTGAAGAAACCCACTACAATGCCCGCATGATGTTAGGGGCGTTGCTGAACAATCATAAAAAGCTGTTCTGGTGGTTACACCTGGGCGGTTGGGCGTTTTGGGGCATTTTCGTCAAGTACCTGTACACCACGCAGGTGACCAACGAGGAGATTCCCGGATACCACGTCTACGTGGCGGTCATCACCGTGATCGGCGCCGTAATCACCTTCGCACTGCGGTTCGCGTACCGCTGGATACTGGGCAAACCGTTCTGGGCGCAGGCAATGACTTTCCTGGCCGGCAGCGCCGGCGGCGCCTACCTGTGGATGCAGAGCCGCAGTTTCATTTTTCAGCGGTACGTGCAGGACGAGAAAGAGTTTGGCGAGTGGGTCGAAAAGATGGGCGCCGCCGCGGAAATTTACGAGAGCGTGGCCTATTTTTCCACGTTCACCAGCGCCTGGACGGTAATCGCGGTCTGGAGTGCCCTGTATTTCGGCATCAAGTACCACCGGGTGTTCCAGGAAGTCAGTGAGAGCGCACTCAAATCCGCCGCGATGGCGCACGAGGCGCAGTTGAAGATGCTGCGCTACCAGCTCAACCCGCACTTCCTGTTCAACACGCTGAACGCCATTTCCACCCTGGTGCTGGAGCAGGATACCGAGCTGGCCAATCGCATGGTGACCAAGCTGTCCCGCTTCCTGCGTTTTTCGCTGGACAACGACCCCATGCAGAAGGTCAGCCTGGACGAGGAACTGGAAGCCATCGGGCTCTACCTGGGCATCGAGAAGGTACGCTTCGAGGAGCGCCTGCGCCTGGAAGAAGACATCGAAACGGGCGCGAGGAAAGCCCTGATTCCAAGCCTCCTGCTGCAACCGCTGGTGGAGAACGCCATCAAGTACGGAATCGCCCGCTCGGAAGACGGCGGCACCCTCAAGATCTCCGCGCGGGTCTTCGGTGGAGAGTTGTTGCTGGAACTGAGCGATGACGGGCCGGGCTGTGACCTCGAGGACGGCAACATTTGCGGTGGGGGCGGGGTCGGTCTGCGCAACACCAGGGAGCGGCTGCAGGAACTCTACGGCAAGCACCACGGCTTTCGCCTGAGCCACACCGACCCGCATGGTCTGACCATCAACATCCGCATACCTTACGAAACCTGATCGTACCGGCCTGGCATCGAGGATCTGCGTCAGCGGTTCCTCTCGGCCCTGCGTATCCTGAACAGCGTGCCCTGCACGTCTTCGTCGATCAGCTGCAGGCGCCAGGCCCTGGCAGGCGTGTCGTCCAGGCCGAGGCGTTTCCAACGGCGGCTGGCCCACTCCCCGATGATCTCCGACGGGTCGCCATCGGTGAAATCCCCGAGAAAGAGCACGAAGTCCGCGTTCTCCATGCGCAGGGGGCCGGGCAGCTCATGCACTACCGAAACGCTGTGTGGCAGCAGTTGGTACTTGGCGCGCAGCCCGAAGTAGCGGTGCTCGTCCGGATCCCGTACCAGGAGGATGCGTCGGGGGGGCGCGCCGAAATGTTCCTCCGCCAGGCGTTCGAGGTAGGACGAGAACACGCCGAGCTCACCATCACGCATGCGCTCCGCTACGCTCATGTGACGCAGTTGGGCCAACGACAACTCCGCCTGGCGTACCCGGTCCCAGCCCCAGCGCAGGTCGAGCGCAAGCCAGCCGATGAACAGCATGACCACCAGGCACAACACGCCTTCACGACGACCGGCGAAGCACCAGGCCAGCAAACCGGCAAGCAGGACCGTGGCGATCACCAGGCCGGTCAGCGGCAGTGCCTGGCGCATGGCGCCTCCTGGCAGCCAGTGCGCCGAGCGCTGGGTCCACAGTTCGAAGTCGGTCCACTGCACGGGAAGCAGGGCCAGGGCGTTGCCCAGGTCCAGGCTTTCGAGGCTCGCCTGCCGGATCGTGGCCGGCGCACCCTGGTTTTCCGGAAAGAAAAACCCGAACTCGACGATCCGGCCGTACCAGTCCTCGGAAGCGGCCAGGTCGAACACGCGGGCGCCGTCGAGGGTGATGCGGGAAACCTGTCGCGGCTGATTGGCTCGCCGCCAGAAAAACGCCGGCGCCTGGTCCAGGGAAACGATTTCGTCATCGAATTCGAGGTCCAGCCGCAGCAGCCGCCACTGTGATGAATCCAGGTCCACGCGGCCGGAGGAAAGCAGGGCGATGCCATCCTGGTACCGTTCGACCATCAGGGTGTCAGCCTCCAGCTGTCCGCCGCCGATCACGAAATCCAGGTGTTCCGCGTCCAGGGCCAGGCGCTGCAGTGTCTCGTCGCCGTGCATCCGCCATTGCCAGGCCATCACCGACAATCCGACAACCAGGACGGCGCTGCCCAGCCCAAACACGACGGCGCGCCGAATGCCTGGCCGCGCAAGGGGCGCCAAACCGGCCGGTAACGCCCGCGACAGCGTCACCGTGGCCAGGAACAGCACGGCCGGCAGCATTTGCAAGGGCATCCGGTTGATGGCGGTGTAGTCCTGCGCCCAGGCGCCTTCGGTAGTGAACACGAAGATGACCACCTGCATCGTGATAAACACCGCGAAAAACGCTCCGCTCACCCGGGCCAGCCGTGGTGCGTGGCGGGTCAGCAGCAGGCAGCCCGCGGCGAGCACGAAAGCCCACAGCAAGTGCCAGCTACCCAGCAGGAAGGCGTTGCGCAGGTAGGCCTCGCCCACGTCGTGAACCTGCAGCGTAATGACGCCCTTGAAGGGGATGAACAACAGGTCACGGCGCCAGCCCACCCGGCCCATGCCGGGAATGTCGATGACCGTCATGCCGGTCGCCCAGGCCAACACGGCCAAGGCCACGAGCGCACCGCCGATCATCAACAGGGTTCGGGAACGCAACAGGCTCAGCGCGACAACCAGGGCTCCGGCCAGGCACCAGGCCAGCCCTTCGACCTTGACGCCCACGCCCAGCAGCAGCAGCGCCGAGCCCAGGAGCACGATCCCGCGTCGTCGCTCCAGCAGGCCGAGGAGCAGGCCGGTCATGCCCAGTCCCGCGAATCCGGCCAGCCAGATGTCCGCGTACCCGCCCAGGGACATGTGGGCGCCGAAGATGGGCGTTGAAAACAGGAGATAGATCGCGGCGACCGCGCCGACCCGGCCCACCCCGGCACCGCGCAGGCACCCGGCAAGGCCCAGGGCGATGGCCACGGCGCATGCCAGGACCGGAACGTTGACCAGTGTCTCGTGCCACTGGCCCAGGCCCAGCGCCGCCCACAACGGCATCAGCGAAGGCAGGTAGGGATAGCGCAACGCCGGCGTGGTGTAGACCTCGGGGTCCGTGCTCAGAATCCAGCTGACGGGACTGACGATGGGCGCCAGGTGTCCGGCGTGAAACCAGGCCTTTGCCCGGTAGACCCAGACGGTCCAGCCGTCCCAGGGAAACACCGGCTGGGCCAGGATTTCCACCAGCGAGAAGCCGAAGTGAAAGCCAATGCCGCACAGCCCCGCCAATACGAGCCACCGTTCCGCCGGCGGCAACGAGGCGCCGCTGCGGACCTGCCCGCGTGATGATGCTCGCAGAAGCTGTAAACCGGCAACGGCCGCGACGCCGGCAAAAACGGCATTGATGGCCCACCAGGAAAACGCGCCAAGCAGTGCGTCGCTGACGCGCAGGGCGACGGACAGGACGGCAACGCCAAGGAAAAAACCGAAGCCGAGGTGACGCAAAAGGCTGCCGGGACCTGGCGGGTCGCCAGCCGCCGCGCGCAAGGCGAGGGCGCCGGCGGCCCAGGGCAAGGCGATTCCAAGCAGCAGGTTCAGCAAGGCCATGCGCGTCGTTCGGCTTGCTCAGTTCCCGTCGGCATCACCGAATCGGG
The DNA here is from genome assembly GCA_030431095.1 of Gammaproteobacteria bacterium. Classification (GTDB taxonomy): domain Bacteria; phylum Pseudomonadota; class Gammaproteobacteria; order Xanthomonadales; family SZUA-36; genus Marinihelvus. Next base: position 63,950 of record JAUIJU010000001.1, read on the forward strand.
AAGCCTGGCCAGTGGGCGGCCCCGATGGTTCCCGACCCGCGTCGCGGTCCCTCAGCGCCTGCAGCTCGGCTTCGAGCATGGCCACGCGTTGCACCAGTCGAACGATGCGCGCCTCGTTGCGCGACCGCGCGATGTCACTGGTCAGCACCTTGATCACGAAAATGGTCAGGCCCAGGGTCAGCGCCAGCACGGGGCCATAGGACACGCCGAGTTTGGGCGCCAGCCAATCGATGGTTTGTGGAAAGAAACCCAGGACCACGAACGCGGCGGCGACCGCGATCCACCACAGTCCGTACCTGACGTGAAGGTGATCACGCCGGATCAGGACGATGATGGTCAGCGCTGCGACGATCCCGATGATGCCGGAAACCAGTGAAAACATGCCGTGCTGTCTCCCGTCGCGGTCGTCGAGGGCTGTGGGTCAGCGCCGGACCCTGCGCTTGCTGAAGCCCAGCAAGAGGGTGTGGGCCATGTAGTAGGCCACCACGAGCCAGGAGTGGTAAACCCGCGACGTCCCGCTTGTTCTTGGCAGCATTGTAACGTCTACATCGACCAGGTGCAGACCGGCGTTGCGCAACAGCACCAGGACGCCCACGTCCTGGTATTCCAGCAGGGTCGCCTCGCGATTGGACAGCAATTCCATGGCCCGGCGGTTGTAGACGCGGAAGCCCGAGGTGATGTCTTCCATTTTCAGGCCGGAGGCGGCCTTGAGGAGAATCCAGGCCACCTTGCGCAGGCGGGAACCACGGCGCACGCAACAGCCAATGGAGACATCCGCCTCGCCCTTGATCACCGGTTCGAACAGGCGCTCGATCCAGGCCGCTTCGTGCTGGCCGTCGGCGTCCATGGTCAGGGCAAAACGGTATCCCCGCCGGCAAGCGTGCCGCAGGCCGGTCTGGATGGCGCCCCAGGCCCCGAGTTGTTGCGACAGGGGAATCACCTCCGCGCCCGCAGTCCTGGCCAGGCGAACCGTGTCATCGGTGCTGCAATCATCGACAACCAGTACCGGAAAACCACTGACGCGACGCACTTCGCGGACCACCGTGGCAATGTCGCGCTGCTCGTTGAACGCGGGGATGACCACCACGCATCGCCGCGTCCGCCAGTCACGATCACGGCTCACGGGTCGGCCTCGTCGGAAGTGACCTGGTCATAGATTGCCATCAGCGCTTCCACCGAGGGGCCGATGGCGAACCGTGATTCGAAGCGTCGCCTGCCCGCCTCGCCCAGCTTACGCGCCAGCTCGGGTGCTTCGCGCAGGCGCGCCAGGGCTGCCGCCAGGGCCGGTACGTCGCGTGGCGGTGTCATCAGGCCGGTCACGCCGTCTTCCACCACCCAGCTCATCCCCGACCCGTGCACCCGGGAAGAAACGGTCGGTTTGCCGAAAGCCATGGCCTCGAGCAATACGAGTCCGAATGCCTCGGTGCGTTCGATGGAAGGCAGGCACACGCAATCACAGGCCTCCAGGCGTGCCGCCAGGGCCGCGTCATCCAGGCCGCCGTGAAACCGCACGCGACCCGCCACGCCAAGACCCTGTGCGAGCTTCCACAGTTCTTTGCGCAGTGCGCCTTCACCGACGATATGCAGGTCCATGCCCGGCAACTCGGCCAGCGCCCGGACCAGGAAGCCGAACCCCTTGTAGTAGGTCAGCCGGCCGATGGCCAGCACCTGGAAACGCCGCGGTTTGTCGCCAGTCGCGAGGGGCGGGGCCGCCCGGTGCGCCAGTACGCGGTCGGCATCCAGGCCCAAGGGCACCACGTGACACTTCTGAGGGTGCGCCTGCAACGAATCGCTGGTCTCCAGGTAGGAGCGCGAGGTAGCCACGATGGCGTCGGCGCGCGCCAGCAGGCGCTCTTCCAGCGGCCGGTACATCCGGTACAGGGTACGCATTACTGGCCCCTGGTTTCCGGTCAGCACGTCGGAATGCCAGTGCAGCACCAGGGGTATCTTCCGTGCCTCCGGCAAGGTCAGGAGCCAGCAGGCCGACGGATTCGGCAGATGGGCGTGAATCACGTCAGGGGTGTCGTCGCGAAGCAGGCGGGCCAGCGCGCCGCGAAACCCGGGGCTGATCGGCGTGAAAAAGGCCTTGAACCAGGTTGCCGCCCGGACCACCGAGTACCGCCACCCTTCGCCGGCGCGCGTTTCGCGGTGGGTACGCAACCCGTGACGGTGGGCGTGGACCAGTGCCACGCACTCGTGACCACGCCGTGCCTGCGCCTGGAGCGCGTCCAGCAGATAGGTTTCCACGCCTCCCCGGAAGGGGGCGAAAAATTTTCCGATGTGGAGGACTTTCAAGAAACGGGTTCCGGCGCGCCAGGTGGGCGGCATTTTACCGGCCATGCCGGGGACTGTCATGGCACACCGTTTTCGGATCCCGCCGGTTCAGGTTTCTTCCATGAAGCGGGCCAGGGCCTGGTCGAAGACCGCGGCATCGAATTCGCGAGCGCGGGCCTCGCAGGCGCCGCGCATGGCCCGGGCATTCCCGGCGTCCAGCGCCAGAACCGCCTCGCGAATGGCGGACGGGTCTTCCGCCGCGACGGGCGGCAGCAGGTGGCCGGTCAGCCCGGCCAACACGGTTTCACGCAGGCCGCCTTCGTCCACCCCGATCACCGGTTTGCCGGCCGCCATGGATTCCACCGGGGACAGGCCGAAATCTTCCTCGCGGGGCAGGTAGAGGGTGGCGATGCAGCGCCCGGTCAGTTCACGCAGGGCTTGCGGCGTGCACCAGCCCGTGAAAGTGATGTTGTCGTGACCATGCGCCAGCCGACGCAGACGCGCTTCGCTACTGCCCCCCGAAGCCACCACCAGGCGGCGTGCTGGGAGGGTCATGAACGCGCGCACGATGCCCTCCACCCGCTTGTAAGGCTCGAGTCGGGCGCTGGACAGGTAAAAGTCGTCCTGCCCGCCCCAGGTCCATTGAGCGGTGTCCACCGGTGGGTGAATGACCTGCACGTCCTTCAACCCGAGGTGTCGTTCCAGGCGCGCGCGAACCGTGTGCGAATTGGCCGCAACCCGGTCCATCCGCTGCATGGCATCCGCGAAAGACCGGCGCACGCGTCGCGCCAGCCAGCGCAGGGCCGGGCGCTGCCAGGGCGCGGCACGGCGCAGGTACCACGCACCCAGGTCGTAGGCGAAACGGGGTGGCGTGTGGCAGTAATACAGGTTGCCCCCGGCCCGGTGGCGGACCGCCGCCGGTGCGTAGACGCCGCTGAACAGGACGCGGTCGAAGCCGGCCAGCACGTCGGCGTGCCGTTCGAAGGCGCGCAGCACCTTCAGGGCCTGCCAGCCGGGCCTGCGTGTCGGGGACGTCAGGGTGTGGACGCGGGCTGCGGACAGGTCTTCCGCGGTAAACGCGTCGGGGTCCACGAAAGCGGTCACCAGCGACCAGTCCGGATGCTGCCGCAGCGCATGAAGGGTCACCTGCTCGGCACCGCCGGGGACCAGCAGAAAGTCATAGACCATCGCCACGTCGCCCGCGCCACGACCAGCCATCGCCGGGTTGGCGGCGATCGCGACACCTTGTGCGGCGCCTTGGCTCGAGTCGCTGTGCATGCGGACGCCGGTCGCCTCCCGTACCCGGTTCGATGGACCGCATGATACCGGAACGGTCATGAGGAAAGTCTCCGCGAGGCTGAACTGTGGGCCGCAATGCAGGATAATGGCGTCGGGTCCGGGGCCCGCCACCCGGACCCGGCCACGGCGCCCCGTTGAACGGGGACGAACCAGGACCCGGGAACAGGAACGAGGAGTCCCCATTTTGCTCGCCATCAATACTCGCCAGTTCTGGGCGGTGTTCTTCACCAAGCTGGTCTTCAACCTGCGCTCCGAAGTGTCGCGCACCTACCTGGGCTATGTCTGGTGGCTGCTCGAGCCGGTGTTGTTCGTCACCGCGCTGTACATCGTGTTCGGGACGTTTTTGCGTACCCGAACCGAGGATTTCCTGGTGTTCCTGGTAATCGGCCAGGTGTCTTTCAGCTGGTTCAGTCGCAGCGTCAGCAATGCCTCACGCGCGATGCTGGGCAACAAGGGCCTCATGAACCAGGTGGCGATCCAGAAGCTGTTCTTCCCCTTGCTGGTGGTGTGCCAGGACCTGGTCAAGCAGGCCGTTGTGTTCGTCGCCATGCTCGGATTTTTGCTGTACATGGGCGTGGACGCCGGTGCGGTCTGGTTGACCCTGCCATTGATCATGATGGTGCAGTTGCTGCTGATCCTGGCGGTCGGCTTCGTGTGCGCCGGCATCGTACCGCTGGTACCGGACTTCCGTTTCCTGATCGGCACCATGCTGACCATCACGATGTGGGGCTCCGGCGTGTTCTACAGCTACGAGGACGTGCTGCTCGAACGGCACCAGAACCTGTTCCTGATGAACCCGATGGCCAACCTGATCAAGAACTACCGCCAGGTGCTGCTCGACGGCGTCCAACCGGACTGGAGCGCACTGGCGGTCATCGCCCTGATTTCGATCGGTGTGATCCTCGCCATGATGTGGGTGTTCCGCCGTCTCGATACCACGTTCGCGAGGTTGGCGTTGCAATGATGCACCCCGACGGCAAGCTGCTGGAAATGCGGCACGTGGGCTTCACCTATTCCACCGGCATCGGCTTTTACGGCGGCAAGCGGGTCGAAGCGCTGCGCGATATCAGTTTTTGCGTTCGCGAGGGAGAGACCCTGGGGCTGATCGGGCGCAACGGTTGCGGCAAGTCGACGCTGTTGCGCGTGGCGACCGGCATTTTCCGTCCGGACCGTGGTGAACTGATCCGCTACTGCGACCGCATCTCTTTGCTGGCGCTGAACGTGGGCTTCGATCCCAACCTGTCGGGCGCGGACAACCTGGTTATCTCCTGCATGTTTCTCGGTGCTTCGCGGCGCGAGGCGCTGGCGCTGCACGACGACATCGTGGCGTTCGCCGAGTTGGAGGACTACATCGACCAGCCACTGAAAACCTACTCCTCGGGCATGAAGGCGCGACTGGGGTTCTCCGTCGGGCTGAAAATGAATGCCGACCTGCTGCTGGTCGACGAGGTGCTGGGCGTGGGCGACGCATCGTTCAAGTCGAAGGCCCGGGAGGCCATGATGGAGCGCATGAACTCCGAGCAGGCGGTGATTTTCGTCTCCCACAGCCTGGGCAGCGTCGTGGACCTGTGCCAGCGGGTGATCTGGCTGGAGAACGGGGAAATACGGGAACAGGGCGAACCGGAACAGGTGGTCGAGGCGTACCTGGAGCACCTGGAATCGGTCAAGGGCGTCGGGCGTCCCCAGCAGCGCGAACGCACTGAATGAAACCGGCCGCGTCCCGCGACCCAATCCGCGGCCGCGTCACGGTCATACTCAGTACGCACAATCGCGCCGCAACCCTGGGCCGTGCCATCACGTCGGTCCTGGACCAGCAACTTGACGGGCTGGAACTTGTGGTCATCGACGACGCGAGCACCGACGGCACGCCCTCGTTGCTCGCTGCCTGGCGTGACGACCCGCGGGTCCGGGTCCTGCGCAACGACACCAATCTCGGATTACCGGCCTCCTTGAACCGCGGTATCGGGGAGGCCAGCGGGGAGTGGCTTGCGCGCATCGACGACGATGATCACTGGACCGATCCCGCCAAGCTCGAGCGCCAGCTGGCCTGGGTGGAACGGCATACCGACGCGGTGCTGCTGGGTACTGCCTACGTCGACGAGTGGGGGCGGACCATCACCAATCCTACGGATGATGCGGGCATTCGAGACCAGATGCTGATGCGCTGCCCGTTTTGCCATTCCAGCGTGCTGATGCACGCCGCCGCGGTCGCCGAGGTCGGCGCCTACGACGCCTCACTGCCCTACGCGGAGGATTGGGACCTCTGGTTGCGCCTCGGGCGTCGCGGTCGCATGGGCAATCTGGAAGACGTAACCCTGGTGAAAGCCCGCGGTGATGACACGCTGTCGGAGCGCTATTTCCATCGTCAGTTGTCGATGGCCGCGTGCTTCGCCAGGCGACACGCCGGTCACTATCCGCACGCGGTCCGCGCCCGTTTCATGCATGGCTTCAGTCGCGGCTTCTTCAGCCTCTTTCCCGTCGACGGACGCGTTCACCGTTGGCTCGGCAGGGTCTTTCGACGCACGTTTCGGCTGGAGCGGAGTGGCTGAGGCGATCGGGCGCCGCCCGGGGATTCAGCGCGGGCGAAGGAGACGACCGGCCTTGCGCACGGGCGAAGCGAGAATCGCTGTCTTGCGTTCAATCTTCTTCTGCAATGTCCCCACTCGGCGCTGCAACCCGGGCAGCAGCCCTTTGGCGGCGTCCGGCCCGGCCTCGGACAACAGTTGCTGGGTGGCCAGTTCCGCGCACAGGATGTCCACCAGGTGACGAAACGCCCCGGACAGGTAGCGTTCGGGGTCGAGGTCCAGCCATCCGGGGTCCGTTTCTTCACCCTCGCAAACGGTCTTCCAGTTTGAGATCACGCGGTCGAGCACCGCCCGTTCGTCCGCGTGGAACGACATGGCGCCGAGCCGTGTGGCCAGCTCGGGAGCAGGCAGCGGTTCAGTGGCGCTTCGGTCCGGTGACCCGGACGGCTGGGTGTGAGGCTCACTGGTTGCGCCGCCACCGGCGAGGTCTCGCGCCAGTGCACGGCGAGACTTGAGCCGCCAATTGAGCGTATTGAGCCGCCCACGCAATCGCTTGCGAAGAAACTCCGCCTCGAAGAGCGCCTGGCGCAATTGCGGTTCCACGGTCCAGTCAGGGGTCGCCGCCACGATCAGCGGCAGAAAATACCGCAAAACGCCATGTCCGACGCCTTCCAGCAGCGCCGAGGGCTGGGGCGGGGCCAGGTCGGGCGGCGTGGGATCTTCCGGCGGCAACTCGCCGGGAAACAGGCTGCCGTTTTCGCGGCCGAGAAACTCGCGCGCCACCCAGTGGTTTCCGGCGACGTGCTCGCGCAGCAGGTCGAAACGCTGTTGTCCGGACAGCACGTGGCGGGTTTGGGCCAGGCCGGCTTCCTGGCAGGCCTCGGCGATGGCCCGGATGACCAGCACGCGATCGCGTGGCTGACGCTCGAATTGTTCCAGGTGTCGGATGATCTCGGTGGCCTGTGGCGCCAGTGAAGCGTTCTGGTGCGCTTCCGCTTCTTCCAGGAGGGTCGGATCGATGCCGCACAGACCCAGAAAATCCTGCGTGAACGGCGGGGTCTCGCGCGCCTCCTCGAACACGCGAACCACCAGGTTGTCTTCGCCGAACACGTCGGCCCAGCGGATCAACAGCGCCTGGTAGTCCAGCCAATGAAACTCCGGGTGCAGCGCGAGGAAACGCGATGGCGACATGCGGCTGGTTTCCGGCTCCCAGGGCCAGCGCACGTGCTGGTTGTACCAGCTTTCCATCCAGCGGTCCTGGCGGCGCAGGTAACAGATGACGCGAACCTCGAAATGGTCCATCAGGGGCGCCAACCGGTCCGGATACGGGATTCGGCTCAGGTCTTCGCCACTCACGATCACACGCGGCAGGCCGGCTTCTTCTGCGTCCTGGACGAGGCGCTCGACGACTTCCGCGGAGGCCTTGTCCGTCTCCTGTAACGGCGAGGCCAGTCGTGTGTGGTTTTCGGTGTCGAAGGCGTAATGAAACCCTTGCCGCCGCAGGGCCTCCCGATTGTGGTGCAGCAGCCGCTGGATGGCCGTAGTGCCGGTCCGGTGCACACCGATGTGCAGGAACAGGGTCCGAGGTTCGCGTCGCCGGACTTCCGGTTCCGGGGCGCCTTCCTGCCGGGAAGAAAAACCCAGTGCTCCTGCGATCTGGCGCCCCAACCCCCCGTCTTTCACTCCGCCCACACCGGCGCCGGCCGGATCCAGCCGGGTCCAGCGGGCCCGGACGCGCGGCGGACCGTCGCGCAAGCGGGCCTGGCTGATCTGCTCGAACAGGCGCTGGTCCTGTGCCTCGGTCGCCAGGTGGACGATGTGCGCATCGGGATGCCTCGCCAGGCGGGCCAGGAAAGGGCCCAGGTCGGCTTCTTCCGGGGGTGCGGTGTCGTTCTCCGAACCGTCGATCAGCCAGGTGAAACCCCAACCGCAGGAGTCCTCCTGCCGCATCAGCTCGGCGAGGAAGCACGCCCGGTCCTGGTCGCGAATCGGCATGTCGTCGTGGGCATAGACGGATCGCCTGTCGATACCGGGTGCAAAGTCGATCATGTCACCGTCGAACAGCCGGCCGTGGCAACGGACATCCGGCAGCGCATTCAGCGCCGTGCAGGCTTGATCGAGCCATTCAGGATTCCGGGCGACGACCAGGAACCAGGGCCGATGAATACGATCGAGTTCTCCCAGTCCTGGTGAGCCGGGCTGTCCCCAGCAACGCTGGCCCCATGGACCGTGGCGGTGGCGGTGGATGAACTGGCCGTAGTCGCCGGTGTCACGGCCAACGTCATCGTCGCGTGGCGCCGGCGCCGGGCTGGACAAGCGATGATCCAGGTGTTGCCGCAGCGCGTCGGCACGGGGCGACAGCTTGCGTGCGAAAAAAAATGGCTGGCGGTCGAGGTAGTCCTCGTGACCGTCGTGAAACACCAGGGGAACGCCGTAATCGGTAAAGAGGTAGTGGGTCAGGTGGCGGCCGTCGGCGGTGCCGGGCGCGGCCAAAGAGGCGACCGCGGTCTGGAAGAACAGTTCGTCCGGCACCCAGGTGGTACGAAAAAAGCGCTCGATCTCCGGGCGTTCGGCCAGCGCCATCACCTCCCGACAGGTGCGCCAGGTCAGAACCCACCATTGCGAACCCATGTGCGGCTGGAGGTGCTCCGGGAAGCGACGTTTCAGACCCAGCCAGCGTTGCAGGTTCAGTGCCAGGTTGAACCAGCGCGGATGCCGGCGCCAGTTGATCCGGTGATGGTAGAGATAGCGCTCTTCCTGCGGACCCTGGCGGACCCAGCGATTCACCCGCGCGTCCTGGTGTTCAATGAAATCCACGCCCCGGTTTCGGCCCAGGAAATCCCGCAACTGACCCAGGGGACGGATGGGGTAGTCGGCGCCGGACAGGAGGTAGACGTAGTCCGGTTCGACGCCGCTGTCGCGCAGGCATTGGAGACCGTTGAGCGTGGCGCGCACCATGCTCCATTCGCCCCAGACGACGGTTTCGCGTCGCGCCCAGCGCACCTGCCCGGCCGATTCACCCAGCGCGTCGTCGAAGCAACGTCGAAAGTCTTCAGGCGCCTTGGCGTCGAGGTGCATGACCACGGAGTCGTCTTCGTCGAGCAGGCGCCGGACCAGGCGCGCGCACAGCGCCGGGTGTTCGTGGGCCAGCACCAGGAAGGCGATCCGAAGCGGTCGGGCGGTATCGCTCAAAACCACTGCCCCATGTTCATCAGCCCCATGGGCACCAGCTGACGCCAGTCGCGGTAGCGTACGGAGCCCTCGAACATCAATGACGGCGCCTGTTCACCCAGCTGTTCGTCGTAGCGTTGGTACTCGAAGGAGTTATCCCAGTGTTCGCCACGGCTCAGTTCTTCCGCGACTTTGTCGCGCAGCAGGTCGAAGTACTTGAAGTGCATCACGCAGCCGGTGGGGCTGTTGTGCACTTCGTCGTGGGGTGCGTTCAGAAAGCCCGGAACCAGCTGGTGCATGGACAGGAAATAGCTGTAACTCCAGCGCCACTTCACGAAGGGTGTCTTGTTCAGCGCCGGTGCGGTGTCCGGAATGTCTCGAAAGAACACGCGCCGACGCACGCCGCCACGGGTGTAGACGTCCTGCAACCAGCCACGCCGTTGGCTGTAACCCGTGCCGTCGAACCACGGCGCGACCTCGAAAGGGTCGTCACCGGGCCGGTATACGGCCTGGTCGAGCGGGCCTTCCGGGTACATGTCCAGCATCAGGCAACTGAAGCTGCGTCGATACTCGCTTTCCAGGAAGACCGCCAGGTCGTGCAGGGAGCGCCGGTCGCAGTGCGGGTACACCAGGAATTCGTCCGGATCGCAGGTCACGCACCAGTGCCCGCAGCCATGCCGACGCAATAGGGCGTTGAGCCAGTGCATGCCGAAGTTGGCGTCACGGTAACTGGCCTCCGTGGCCCAGACGGACACGTCGCCCTGTCCGCCCACGACGTCCATGAAACCGTCCTTGGAGCCGTTGTCCACGAACAGAAAGTGCGCCACGCCGAGGTCCCGGTAGTAGTCCAGGAACCAGGGAATGCGCGGGGCTTCATTGCGCAGGGTGCAGAACAGCAGGATGTCGCCTCGAGCGATGGCCGAAGTGTTGTCCTGCACCGGATCGAGCGCGCGGCCATGCCACTGCGCCTGGGCCAGGCGCTGCAGCATGTGGGTCGGGTCTCTGAGGGCGGCTTTGGCCCCGGCAAGTAACTGCCCGGGCAGCGGTCGAAGGCGGGAGGTCATGGTGGTCGGCTGAGTTCGCGGCGCCGCCATTCTACCCCATGCATCGACCTTCAGGACGGGGTTCGAACGGCGGTTTCGGGCTCGATCCAGTGCAGGGCGGGAAGCGTTTCCCGGATGGCGGCCAGGTCCGCCAGGTAGCGGTCCTGCAGGGCTTGCGCCTGGTGCGGGCGCCAGGGTTGGTACGGAGGATGGTCGGGCCCTATGGGGAAGCGCGCCATTTGTTCCAGCGCCTGCTGTTCATTGTCTTCACGCTTGGCGGCCACCGGTAGGCGGGACAGCGCTTCCAGGGCGGCAGCGCTTAGCGAGGGACGCGTAACCACCTCGACCGTGCCGGCGGGTGGTGTGACCAGCCCGGCGCGTCCAACCAGGGCGTCAAGCACCGCCTGCCGCACAGCGGAGAAATCTTCGTAGCGCCAAAGCGTGATGCGCGCCTCGGGCAAACGTTCGTGAACACGTCGCACCAGTTCGAGCCAGGAGTGCTGTTCGAACAGCATGTCATCGTGATGGTCCCGGAACGGGTGGTAGCCGTGGTTGCGCACCCACTCAAGGTAACTGGAGCGGAAGTAGTCGTCGTAGGAACGGACCGAAAAGAACAACTGCATGCGCCGTGGCCGGTAGATGTCGAGCAGACTGCCGAGGTGGCGGTCCAGCTCGGGATACAGTAACCGGCTGCGGGCGTTCTCCGCCGGGCGCCCCCCCAGGTTCTCATCGCTGATCAACCACAGTGCGCAGCGCGGCGCCGCCCCGGCCAGTTCACGTCGGCGCCGAGCCCGTCGCTGCGGGTCCTGCAATTTCGAGTAACCCCGCAAGCGCCGCAGCCAACCCTGGCGTGAGTCGGGCGGCAGGGTGCAGGCCACGCCCGCCCCGGAAAGCGTGGAGGCCGAAGACGCCAGGGTGGCCTGCAGGTGCGTGGTGGCCGTTTTGTGTGCGCCCGCGTGCACGTGGAGGGTGCGGGGCAGGCGCCGAAACCACATGCGTCAGGACCGGTCGGCGAGGCGGGGCAAGCGGCGGTCTTTTTCGCTGACCAGCGGGTCGTCGAGTGGCCAGTCGATCGCCAGGTCCGGGTCGTCCCAGCGAATCCCGCTTTCCCCGTCCGGGTCGTAGGTGTTGGTGCACTTGTACTCGACGTCCGCGATCTCGGACAGCACCTGGAAACCATGCGCGAATCCGCGCGGTACGAACAGCTGGCGATGATTGTCTTCGCTGAGGCGCGCGCCGACCCAGTGGCCGAAGGTGTCCGAACCGGGCCGCACGTCGACCGCCACGTCGAAGATTTCGCCGCGCACGCAGCGAAGTAACTTTCCCTGCGGCTTGCGCAGCTGAAAGTGAAGACCGCGCAGCACGCCGCGCGAAGAGCGGCTGTGGTTGTCCTGGACGAAGTGCTCGCCGGGAGCGAGCAGGGGGGCGTAGGCGTCCTCGCGCCAGGTTTCCAGGAAGAAACCGCGGGCGTCGCCGTGCACGCGGGGCGTGACCAGCACGACGCCGGGCAGGTCGGTGTCTTCGAAATTCACGCCGGGTCGCCCACCAGGGTCGCCAGGTAGTCGCCGTAGCCGCTTTTGCGCAACGGCTCCGCCAGGCGCAAAAGCTGTTCACGATCGATCCAGCCCTTGTGATAGGCGACTTCTTCGGGGCTGGCCACCTTCAGCCCCTGGCGCCGTTCCAGGGTCTGGATGAAATGCGCCGCCTCGAGCATGGCGTCGAATGTGCCGGTGTCCAGCCAGGCCATGCCGCGGCCCATGCGCTGTACCGTCAGGTCGCCGCGTTCGAGGTAGTGCCGGTTGACATCCGTGATCTCCAGTTCGCCGCGCGCCGAGGGGCGGATGCCGCGGGCCACCTCCACCACGTCGCGGTCGTAGAAGTACAGGCCGGTCACGGCATGGTGGCCCCGCGGCCTGGATGGCTTCTCCTCGATGGACACGGCGCGATCCTGGTCGTCGAATGCCACCACGCCGAAGTCCTGCGGATTGCTGACCTGGTAGGCGAACACGCTGGCGCCGCTTTCCTGTGCAGCGGCCTCTTCGAGCTGGCGCTCCAGGCCATGGCCGAAGAACAGGTTGTCGCCGAGTATGAGGGCACAGGGGTCATCTCCGATAAAGGACTCGCCGATCAGGAACGCCTGGGCCAGGCCATCGGGAGATGGCTGGACGGCATACTGCAGGTCGATGCCCCACTGGCTGCCGTCGCCCAGCATCTGTTCGAAGCGGCTGGTGTCGTCCGGGGTGGAAATGACCAGGATCTCGCGCAGACCGGCCAGCATCAGGGTGGTCAGCGGATAGTAAATCATGGGCTTGTCGTACACCGGCAGCAACTGCTTACACACCGCCAGGGTGACCGGGTGCAGGCGGGTGCCGGAACCGCCTGCCAGGATGATGCCCTTGCGTGTGCCGCTCACGAGGCGGCCCCCAGGCGTTCCAGTCGGTAGCGGCCATCCAGCACGCGTTGCCACCAGTCCCGGTTGTCCAGGTACCAGGCGACGGTCTTGCGCAGGCCGGAAGGAAAATCCTCGCGGGGTTTCCAGCCCAGTTCCCGGTGGATCTTGCCGGCGTCGATGGCGTAACGGACATCGTGGCCCGGCCGGTCTTCGACGAACGTGACCAGGTCGCGATACCGCTTGACACCGGCCGGCCTGTCGCCCTGCCGTTCTTCCAGCAGGTCACAGATGCCGTGTACCACGTCCAGGTTGCGCGCCTCGTTCCAGCCACCGATGTTGTAGGTCTGTCCCGGTTCACCTGCCTTCAACACGCGCAGCAGGGCGCGCGCGTGGTCCTCGACGTACAGCCAGTCACGCACCTGTTGCCCGTCACCGTATACCGGCAGGGGTTTGCCGCGCAGGGCGTTCAGGATCATGTGCGGGACCAGCTTTTCCGGAAACTGGCAGGGGCCGTAGTTATTGGAGCAGTTGGTGACCAGAACCGGCAGTCCAAACGTTCGTCCCCAGGCCCGGACCAGGTGGTCGGAGCCGGCCTTGGTGGCGGCGTAGGGTGAACTTGGCGCATAGGCCGTGTCCTCGCGAAACAGGGCTTCACCGTCGGCCAGATCGCCGTACACCTCGTCGGTGGACACGTGCACGAAACGAAAATCCGCCGGTGCTCCGGCGTTGCACCAGGCGCGCGCAGCCTCCAGCAACTGGTAGGTGCCGACCAGGTTGGTCTGCACGAAGTCGTCGGGTCCGTCGATGGAGCGGTCCACGTGGCTTTCCGCCGCCAGGTGAATGACGGCATCGGGACGGCATTCCGCGAACAGGCGGTGCATGGTGTCGCCGTCGCGGATATCCGCCTGCTCGAACCGGTAGCGCCCCGACTGCTCCACGCCGGCGAGCGAATCGGGGTTGCCGGCATAGGTCAGCAGGTCGACGTTGACCACCTGGTGCTCGGTGTCGGCAACCAGGTGACGAACGAGGGCCGAGCCGATGAATCCGGCGCCGCCCGTGACTAGAATTTTCACTGTACTTCACCTCTCTTGCCGCGGGCCGTTCCGACCCCCGGTTCAGGGGCGACATTATAGTGAATCGTCCTGTCGCGCGGTGCGGGGTTTCCGCCAGCGCGCACCGGCGGCGCGCGCTGCGCGAACCTGGCGAGGCTGGCAGTCCACGATGTTGCGTGGCAGGGGGATTTTGCGAATGCCGCGCACGCAACGAACTTCCCGTTGTATGCGTGCCGCACTTGCCACATAGGGCACGCGGGCATGATGCACCGTGCGGACCGGGCGGCGATAGGCGAACAGCATCTCCAGGGCCAGTCGATTGCTCCCGGTCAGCAAAATCTCGCCCGTTCGGAAACGATGCCCCATATCGCGCACCTGGGCGTCCGCACGCCACATGAAGGCGCTCATACGGTAGTTCACCAGGGTGTCCCATTCCGCTTTCCTGGATGCGGCGACGGCCAGCAAGGCGACCATCAGCGTCACTGCCGCCAATTCCAGCACCAGGCGTGTTCGCGGTCGCAGGCGGGACTCGAGCCCTGCCACGAGGTATACGGAGGCGACAACCGCCCAGGGGATGAATGCCGCGAGGTACATTGGGTAGAGCGGCATCATCGGGCGAATCGGGTCGATGCCGACCACGGCGAAGGTCACGCCGCACGCATAAGCGCCGCCGGTGAGCAGGCACAACCACAGGAATGGTGGGGCTTCCAGACGGGCGCGCCGGTCCAGGCCCAGCCACACCAGGCAACCGACATATCCCGCAGACATGAACAGGCTGAACCACGGCAATCGCCCCCAGCGCGTGAACAGTTCGTGGAAAGCCACCGCCGGAAATCGGTGTTGTACGGCGCGCCAGTGCCCCCCGTCAGCCAGCGCGCCGAGCCGGCCGCCGCTCACCTCGTCGGCGATCTGGCGAAACACCCAGGTTTCACCGGCCATCAGCGTCGCGAGGCCCGCCGCCATGGCCAGCGCGTGCAGCGGCTGGCGGCGAAACACGAGCAACCAGGCGATGCCGCCCGCGCTGAAGGCCAGGTAGGTGCTGTGCGCTCCGTAAGCGCAAAAAAACAGCCCGGTGGCGCCCGCCACGCGCAGCCAGCCGAGGCGTCCCGGCTGCGCCAGGAGGGACACGGCCAGCGCGGCGTAGAACACCCCGAAGGGTGGATTGAGCAATTGCCCGGTATGTTTCAGCGCCATCGGCTCGAGGAACAGCAGGGCCAGCAGCAGGACTTGCTGGGAGCGGCTGAGGACCGGCCCGAGTCCGCGCCAGAAGGCTGTGCAATAGCCCGCGAACGCCAGCAGTGGCAACAGGTAGAGGCCTTCGTAGCGAAACCTCGTGAGCCAGGTCACCAGGGCCTGGGGCAGCACCTCGGACCAGCGCATCGTGTGGTGATTGTGCAGCAGCGCCACCCAGCCGTTTCCGCGTACGACATCCGCTGCGGCCAGGTACTTGAACGCGGCGTCCACGTGTTCGATAGGAAAGGTGACCAGGCTGCGCGCGAAGAACAACAGCACCAGCAATCCCAGCACCGCGATCGGTCCGGGTAGCGCGCCTGGGGGTTGACGGGCGATCACGTCAACGTGCACCCGCCGAGGCGGTGATTGACTTGCGGCATGCGGGAACTGGCGATCATGGGGTGACAGGCCTGCGTGTGGGTACTGTGCTGGACGGCTTGCCGGTCACCTGATAGCGTGCGCTCGCTGGGCCGTCCACGTAGGGGGTTAGTGTGAAACCAAACCATCCGAATCGCAAAGTACTGGTCACCGGTGGCGCCGGCTATATCGGTTCGCATGCCTGTGTCAGCCTGTTCGCGGCGGGTTACCAGCCGGTGGTGTTCGACAATCTTTGCAACAGCCATGCCCGGGTGCTGGAGCGTATCGGCGAGGTGGCGGGACAGGCGCCTGATTTCATCGAGGGTGACATCCGCGACGCCCAGGCGCTGGAAGCGGTATTTCGATCCTTCGAACCCGGCGCTGTCATGCATTTTGCCGGCCTCAAGGCAGTCGGCGAATCGGTGGAACGGCCTCACCTGTACCAGGACAACAACGTCGGCGGCACCCGGGTGTTGCTCGACGTCATGCAGCGCATGGGCGTGCACTCATTGGTGTTTTCCTCCTCCGCCACGGTGTACGGCGATCCGGACGAGGTGCCGATTACCGAGCACGCGCCACGGCGAGCCACCAATCCCTACGGCCAGACCAAGCTGGACATCGAGCGCCTGCTCGAAACGCTGACAGCGAAGGACGCGCGCTGGCGCATCGCCTGCCTGCGCTACTTCAACCCCGTAGGCGCGCACCCCAGTGGACGGATGGGAGAAGATCCGGCGGGCACCCCCAATAACCTGATGCCCTTCATCGCCCAGGTGGCGGTGGGTCGGCGTGAACGTCTGCAGGTGTTCGGCAACGACTACGACACCCCGGACGGAACCGGTGTGCGTGATTACATTCACGTGATGGACCTGGTGCAAGGTCACGTGGATACGCTGCGTTTGCTGGAAGCCGGCGCGGGCCTGCACATGATCAACCTGGGTACGGGGCGAGGTGTCTCGGTGCTGGAAATGGTGAACGCGTTCGAAGCAGCCAGCGGTCGCCGGGTGCCCTACGAAGTGGTGGCGCGCCGACCCGGTGACATCGCTGCCTGTTGGGCTGATGCAAGCCTGGCCCGCGAGCGACTGGGATGGACGGCTGAACGCGATTTGCCGGCCATGTGCGTCGATACCTGGCGCTGGCAACAACAGAATCCGCGTGGCTACGCGGAAGACTGAGTCAGGCCGGCTTCAGCCAGGGACACCAGGTCGAATTCCGCCACGGGCTCCATGACCGCGGCAACCTGCTCGTCGCTCATTCGCTCGCGCCACGCGGTGGCCATACGCCGGCTGTCCTTGCGCGTGCTTCCGGGGTCGTTTCGGTGCCCCTGGCGGGCTGAGGGCGGCGTCAGCGTGAGTCCCAGGTCGCGAGACATGTTCCTGAAGGCTGCTTCCGGGTGCAGGCAAAAGGCCTCGTAGGACAAGGTCAGCCAGTGTGCGCCGGCCTGGCGACGCAACACGTGGTGCACTGCAGCCCACAGTCCGCCAAGGGCCGCCCATGGATCACCCAGGCATCGCCGCAGCAGGGGCAACCAGGGTTCCAGGTGATCGTCCACCAGGCGTTTCTGCTCGAGCAGGCGTTGCAATCGTAGTGGCCACTCCAGGGTCTGGACGCTGGCGGCGAATCCGCAGGGATGACGCACCAGGATGGCGACGCAGAGTGGTTCGCGAGTCTGCAACCAGGCAGCGAGCAGGCAGGCGGTGGGGTCCTTCAGGACCAGCCGGCCACGGGGGCGCAGCGCAGCGCCTGCATACCCGCGGTACACCGAGCGCAGCAGCTGGCGGGCCGACTGCCGGCCGGACAGGGCCCGCTCGGCGGCGGCCTGCAAACGTTCTCCCCCGACGGTTCCTGGGCGCTGATAACGAAAATGCCCCATGTGGCCGCGCAGCGCCGGCACCCAGTCCGGATTCAGCGATTCATACCGGTAGCGCACCCCTGGCGCCTGCGACAAGGCCTGGCCCACCCAGGACGAGCCGCTGCGAGGCAGGCCGGTGACCAGGATCGGGATGTCGGATATCGGACATTCGTTCACAGACGCATCATAGAGAATGCGGCGGGTCCTGGGAGGCTGCTCAGTCAGAGTAATCGGGGATTGACCTGGTCGGATTTTTTGCTTTTGTTGGTCGGGAACGGGTGGCGCCCCTTGGGGCGGGCCTGTCGGAGCGAACGGTGATTGACCTGGTCGGGTTGGGTTGCTTTGTTGGTCGGGAACGGGTGGTTCCCCCTTGGGGCGGGCCTGTCGTTCGGCCTTCGGCTGCCCTCGCTGCCCTGCGCTTGGTTGGAACGGCTCGCACGGTATGCTTTTCAGGCTCGTGTCAGATCATGGCGCTCGCCTCAGGCCGCTGAAGGCGGCCTGCCCAAGTCGCTCCGGTCGCTCGGCTCACTCCTTAAATGGCCCGCCCCAAGGGGGCGCCACCCGTTCCCTTGCATCGGAGAGCCCGACCAGGTCATCGCTTTCTTTGGGTGGGGTTCTTTTGGGGCACCGCGTCTTATCCGGCACCCGCTTGCACAAAACACGCTTCCGGGCCGTAAGGAAAAGCGGTCTGCAAGAGTGAACTGTTGCCGAGAATGCCGGCAGCTTCTCTTGGCTCCCCACGTTTGCGGGGTCCGGCGTAGTGCGCGAGGCTGCCCAGCGGATAAACCGGAGCCAGGAACAGGCTGGCCCTAACGACAAAAGCCGTCTTCACCGGTTTACCCGCCTGCACGCCGCCCCGTTCGACTCGAAGGGGCCGAACCACGAAGGCCCCATGGCGCGGCACCATGGTGCTAAACGCACTTCCCAGCCGACAAGGCCCGGAAGGGTGACAAAAAAGCACCCCAACAAAATGTGTGGGGGTGGAGGGTCTCGATGCAGGGGGCGGCTGGAGCATCCCGTTGCGGGATCTTTTAAGGGTCGTTGCCGAGCGACCGGAGCGACTGGGGCAGGCCGCCTTCAGCGGCCTGAGGCGAGCCTCGTGATGAATCCAGAGCCCGGGAGCGCATGCAAGCGAGCCGTTCCCACCAAGCGGAGAGCAGCGAGGGAAGCCGAAGGCCAACGTCCCGATCCCGCAACGGGGTGCTCCAGCCGACCCCGGTCAACAGAACCGGTCAACAGAACCGACTAACAGAACCGACCGACAAAACCGTCCAACAGGACCGTCCAACAGGGCCGTCCAACAGGGCCGTCCAACAGGGCCGTCCAACAGGGCCGTCCAACAGGACCGTCCAACAGGACCGTCCAACAGGACCGTCCAGCCGACCCCGTCCAACGGAATCGCCACCAACCACCAGGCCGCCGAATCCACCACGCCATCATGCTTTGCTTCGCCTCATTCCCCAGTAAATCACCGTCCCCGCAACCGCAAATCCCACCAGCGTCAGCCAGGCGCTCAGGGGCGCCTGGACCACCAGCCACAGGCAAAGCAGCAGGGCCAGGATCGGGATCAGCATGCCACCGGGAAGGTGGATGGCCCGCTCCGGGGCATCGGTGATGCGGCCCAGGCGGGGCAGGGCGGCGATGGTCACCATGTAGGCCATGAGTCGGACCAGGGTGCTCATCACGGCCAGCCATACAAACGTGCCGGTCAGGGCCAGGGCCAGGCTGATCGCCCCGTAGAACCCGATCGACAGGTGTGGCGTGCGGTGGCGTTCGTGAACCGCGCCGAACCAGGCGGGCAACAGGCCGTCCAGTGCCAGCACCCATGTCATGCGGGGCGCGGAAAACACGCTGGTCATCAGGTTGCCTCCAATGGAGAACACCGCGCCCAGCGTCAGTACGGCGGCGCCGACGGCGCCGAACAACACCGTGGCGACGTCGGCCAGGGCGGTTCTGCTTTCGGCCAGGTCCGGCAGGGTGGCGATCGATACCCATTGGATCAGGAAGTAGGCAACGGCGATGACCAGTGTGGTCTGAATCAGCGCCCTTGGCAGGTCACGTCGTGGATTGCGGCCTTCACCGGCGTTGACCACCGTGCCCTCGAAGCCAACAAAAGCGTACAACAACACCAGGGCGGTTCCGCCGATCTCCCCCGCCTGCGGCCAGGCTGTGCCGAACAGGGTCCCCGGGTCCACCTTGCCGAGGCCAAACAGGACCAGCAGGCTGAGTGGTAGCAGCTTCATCACGGTGAAGGCATAGACCGCGGTGATGGAGTTGCGCACCCCTACCACGTTCAACCAGGTCAGGCTGCCGATGATCGCGGTCAGGGCCAGGCTGCGCCAGGGTTGCCCGTCGAGGGGTTGCCAGAACCACGAAAGATAGGTCACCAGCAAGTTGGCGTTGGCCGCCATCGCGGTGACGCGGCTCAGGTAACTTAGCCAGCCGGTCTGGAACCCCACGAAGGGCCCAAAGGCGTGGCTGGCGTAAACGATCACACCCCCGGTTTCCCTCACCAGGCTGGAGGCGCGGGCGAATGAAAGCACGATGGTCAGTGTCAGCACCGCGCAGATCACGAACATCCAGGGGCTGAAATCACCGGCGCGGGCGGCCGCCACGGCCGGGAGGCCAAATATGCCGGCGCCGATCACGCTGTTGAGGGTCAGGGCCGCGAATCCCAGTCGGTTGATGTCACGTTTGAGCAAGCCGGACTCGCGCGGCGAGGGTGCGCTGGGTTTGTCGCCGGGGCGACTCAAGACAGCGCCTGCAACGCGGCCAGCAATTGCTCGGTGTCTTCCTCGGTGGTGCTGTGGCCGAACACGAAGCGCCCGAGGTCGTCCTGGCCGGGCCAGGTCAGGAAGCCGATGCCTGCGGCCTCGAGTCGTTCAAAGGCCGGCACGGACCAGCGCACGAACACCTCGTTGGCCTGCGCCGGATATTCCAGGCGCGCTTCCGGATGCGACTCGACCGCAGCCGCGAATCGGGCCGCCTGCGCATTGGCCTGGTGCGCCAGGCGCAACCACAGGTCGTTTTCGATATAGGCCAGCAGCTGCGCGGACAGGTAGCGCATCTTGCTGAACAGGTGTCCACCGCGCTTACGCAGGCGCTCCGCGGTGACATAACGCTCGTGGTGGCCGAAAAAAACCAGGGCCTCGGCGGCCATGCAGCCGTTCTTGCTGGCGCCGAACGAGAGCATCTCGACGCCCGCGCGCCACGTGAGATCGGCCGGCGCGCAGTCCAGCGCCGCCACCGCGTTGCCGAAGCGCGCGCCGTCCAGGTGCGTTGCCAGGCCGGCGTCGGATGCCTGGCCACACAGTGCCGCGATCTCGCCTGGCTCATACAGGGTGCCGCACTCGGTGCACTGCGTCAGGCTCAGGGCGGCGGCCTGGTAACTGTGCACGCCGTGACCGCTGGCGCCGTGCAGGGCATGGGCGAACGATTCCGGCGTCAGCTTGCCCGCGTCGCCGTCGCCCGTCACCAGGCGCAGGCCGTGACCGTAAAACTCGGGCGCCCCTGACTCGTCGCAGTAGATATGCGCGTTGCGATGGCACAGCACCGCACCCCAGGGCGGGGTGACACTGGCCAGGGCGATGGCGTTTGCGGCGGTGCCGGTGGGCAGGGGCAGCACGCGGACATCGGTTTCGAACAGGGCGGAAAACGCCTCGTCGAGGCGCATCGACCAGGCGTCCTCCGCGTAGGCGCAGGCCGTTCCCCGGTTAGCGTCGACCATGGCCTGCAGCACCGGTTCGGCGACGGGCGTTTCGTTGTCGCTGCGAAAATTGGCGATCACGAACAATCCTGCATGTGGTGGGCGAAGCGCCCGATTATAGTCATTTCCGCGACCTCGACGGGGTCGGCTTGGCCCGGGGGCGAACGTATAATGCGCCGCCATGAAGTTCGATGCCGACAAGCGGCGCGCCAGTCTGCCCCGGCCGTCCTACGACCCTGATCTGCCCATCACCGCCCATCGCGAAGCCATCATCGAGGCCATCCGCGAACATTCGGTGGTCATTGTCGCCGGCGAAACCGGGTCGGGAAAAACCACGCAGTTGCCGAAGTTTTGCCTGGAAGCCGGCCGTGGTCTGCACGGCCTGGTCGGCTGCACCCAGCCTCGGCGCATTGCCGCACGGGCGATGGCTGCACGCGTGACGGAGGAACTCGGCACCGAGCCCGGTGGCCTGGTCGGGTACCAGGTGCGCTTCCGGGACCAGACCAGTCCCGACAATCTGCTGAAGTTCATGACCGACGGTATTCTGCTGGCCGAGGCCATGGGTGATCGGCGCCTGTCGCAATACGACACCTTGATCGTCGACGAGGCGCATGAGCGCAGCCTGAATATCGACTTTCTCCTTGGCTACCTGAAGCGCCTGGTCGCGCAAAGGCCGGAGCTGCGCGTGATCATCACCTCGGCCACGATCGACACGCAGAAGTTTGCCGGCCACTTCGACGATGCGCCGGTCATCGAAGTCTCCGGTCGCGGCTACCCGGTGGATGTGCTTTACCGGCCGCTGGAGGGGGACGGGGACGACCCGCGTGACCTGTACCGCGGCATCGTCGAGGCCGTACACGAACTCGATCGTTACGACCCGCGTGGCGACATCCTGGTGTTCCTGTCCGGCGAGCGGGAGATTCACGAGGCCCGCGACGCCCTGGCCAGGGCCGGCCTGCGCCATACCGAGGTGCTGCCGTTGTACGCTCGGTTGTCGGGGGCCGAGCAGCAGCGTGTGTTCCACCCCGGCGCAGCGCGACGAATCATACTGTCCACCAATGTCGCGGAAACCTCGCTGACCGTGCCGCGCATTCGCTTCGTGATCGATTCAGGCCTGGCGCGCATCAGTCGCTACGCCCATCGCAGCCGCATCCAGCGATTGCCCATCGAACCAGTGTCACAGGCCGCCGCCGATCAGCGCATGGGCCGCTGCGGCCGGCTCGGCCCCGGTACCTGCATTCGCCTGTACGCCGAGGATGACTTCGAATCACGGCCCGAATTCACCGAACCGGAGGTGCTGCGCACCTCCCTGGCCAACGTGATCCTGCGCATGTTCAGCATGGGGCTTGGGTCGGTGGAAGACTTCCCGTTTATCGATCCGCCCGCACCCCGCATGATCAATGACGCCTACCAGTTGCTGTTCGAACTGGGCGCGCTTGATGGCCAGCGGAAGCTCACCCCCCTGGGGCGCAAACTGTCCCGCTGGCCGGTGGACGTACGCCTGGGGCGTATCGTCCTGGAAGGTCAACGCCAGGGATGTCTCGAGGATGCCATGGTGCTGGCCGCCGCGCTCAGCATCCAGGACCCGCGCGAGCGGCCGCTGGAAGCGACAGCGGCCGCAGACGAGATGCACGAACGTTTTGCCGACGAGGCCTCGGATTTTGCCGCCTTGCTGGCACTTTGGCGTCACCTGCGACGTGAACGCAAAGCCATGGGTGGCAGCCGCTTCCGGAAGCTCTGCAAACGCGAGTTCCTGTCCTGGCAACGGGTGTTCGAGTGGTTCGACCTGTACCAGCAGTTCCGCGACCTGGCGCGGGAAGAACGCTTGCCGCTGAAGGGCGCCCATGGTGACTACGAGGCGCTGCACAAGGCGTTGCTGGCCGGTCTCCTGGGCAATGTGGGACGTCGCAACCCGGAGGAACCCGGTTACCAGGGCGCGCGCAATCGGCAGTTCCACGTTTTTCCGGGCTCGGGACTGTTCGGCAAGTCGCCGCAGTGGCTGATGTCCGCCGAGATCGTGGAAACCAGCAAGCCGTACGCCCGTGTCAATGCCCGGATCGAACCGGCGTGGATCGAACAGCAGGGTCGTCACCTGCTGAAACGTACTCATTTCGACCCGCACTGGTCAAAACGCCGCGGCAAGGTCATGGCCTGGGAACAGGTCAGTCTTTACGGCCTGGTGCTGGTGGAAAAGCGCCGCGTTGACTATACGTCGATCGACCCGGCCGAAGCGCGGCGCCTGTTTTTGCTCGAGGGCCTGGTGCGCGGCGAGTTGGACAGCCGTGCGCCTTTTCTCGAAAGCAACCGCCGCGCACTGGCGGAAGTGGAGCGACTTGAGCACAAGCGGCGCCAGCGTGACGTGCTGGTCGACGAGCAGGACCTGCTGGCCTTTTTCGACGCCCGGGTGCCGGAAGACGTGGCCACCGCGAAGTCCTTCGCCGCTTGGATCGAGCGCCTGGACGAGGCCGGGCTGCGCCAGCTCCACCTGGGCGAGGATGTGTTGCTGCGCGATGACGCCGGCGTCGCACCGGCAGAGCAGTATCCGGATCACTGGGAGGCCGGGGGCAACCGCTTCGACCTGGTGTACCGGTTCGATCCGGGGCATCCGGTCGACGGCGTCAGTCTCTTCGTGCCGCTGCCGCTGCTCAATACCCTGGACCCGGATCGACTCGGTTGGGGAGTGCCTGGACTGCGCCGCGAGCTGGTCAGCGAACTGATGCGCACGCTGCCCAAGCCCTCGCGCCGGGCGTTGACGCCATTACCCCAGTTTGTGGATGCCGCCCTGGCCCGGCTCGATCCCGGTGTGGGGCATTCGCTGCCGCGGGCGCTGGCGGAGGTGTTGCATGACATCGCCGGCGTGGAGATTAAGCCGGGCGATTTCGATCTGGGCGCGCTCCCGGTGCACTTGCGTACACGCGTCGTGGTCACCGGCGAGGAAGGCGCCGTGGTCGCCGAGGGACGCGACCTGGCCGTGCTGCAGGAACGCCTGGGGCGCACGGCGCAACGGGAATTCATGGACCAGCAGGGCGGTGACTGGAATCGTGACGGCATCGTCACCTGGTTGCCCGGCGATCTGCCGGCGGTGGTCGACACGCCCTCCGGCTCACCCGCTTACCCGGCGCTCGTTGACCAGCAGGACGCGGTCGGCCTCCGGCTTTTCGACACCTGGGACGAGGCTGCGATCAGCCACCAGGAAGGCATTCTCAGGCTGCTGGCGCTTTCCCTGCCGGACAAGATGCGGTGGATGGCACGGCAGCATGGGCTGTCGAAGGCCGGCCTGATGGCCTGGACCACCCTTGCAGATCCCGGATCGCTGCAGGAAGCACTGGCCTGGCGCTGCCTGGACGAATCGGTCGGAGCGCGCGCCCAGGGCGTGCGCGAGGAGGCGGAATGGACCCGGTTGCTGGAGGACACACGCCGCCGGTTGGGCCCGGTCCACCGTGACATGTCCCGTACCCTGTCGGAGGTGCTGGCCTCCTGGGGGACGATCAGGCGTGAACTGGCGGCGGCACAGGCGCTGCCCGGCCCGGTGCGTGATGATCTTCGCGAGCACCTCGACGACATGGTGTATCCCGACTTCCTGGATGAACTCCAGCCGGGTCGCCTGGCGCATTTTCCACGCTACCTGAAGGGAATCGCCGAGCGGCTGGAGCGGGCACGCCTGGACCCCGGGAAAGACCTGCGGCTGCTGGAGCAGGTCAAACCCTGGTGGCGTCGCTATCAGCAGCAATTGCTGGACGGCAAGCCGTACACCCATGAACTGGATGCCTATCGGTGGCTGGTTCACGAATACCGCGTTTCGGTATTCGCCCAGCGCCTGGGCACGGACGGCAAGGTCTCGCCCAAGCGCCTGGAAAGCACCTGGCGCGACGTGATCGAGGCGGGCGATGCGTGATCGAAGACAGGCCCCTGTTAGACTTTTCCCATGGCAGACGCCCGCGCTGAATTCGACACCGTGACCCCCGACAGGCTGCGTGACTGGTTCCGGGATTACGAAGCCTCGGCACGCGCGGACGAAGCGCTCTGCCTGCCCCTGTTCGAGAGACTGCTCGACGGCCCCCTGGCCGATCCACGGGCGCTGGGCCAGTTGTCCGAGTTGCTGGATGTCATGGCCGGACTGTCCGCCGACCCCGGCACGGTATGCTGCGCGATGCTGTTCGTCGCCGAGCGTCATGGCGCGCCCATGGCGCCGTGGCGGGAAGGACTGCCAGTGGCCGTGCGGGAACGCCTGGACAGCCTGCTGCGGCTGCAGCAGGTGCAGGCGGAGAACGTGGAGGAGGGCGCCCGAGAGGGCGGCAGCGCCGAGGGATTGCGGCGCTTGTTGCTGGCGCTGGTCTCGGACGTGCGCGTGGTGCTGATCGCCCTGGCCTGGCAACTGGTCCTGCTCAGGGGCGCCAAGGGGCACCCGCAGCACGCGACGCGACTGGCGCGGGAGACCATGCTGATCCACGCCCCCCTGGCCAATCGCCTGGGCGTGTGGCAGTTGAAATGGGAGCTCGAAGACCTGGCTTTCCGCTTCGAGGAGCCCGAGGCATACCAGCGGGTCGCCCGGCAAGTGGCCGAACGCCGCGCCGACCGTGAGGGATTCATCCGTGACTTCATCGAGCGTCTTGGCGAGGTGCTGGCCGAGGCCGGCATTCGCGGGGAAGTGGTAGGTAGGCCGAAGCATATTTATAGCATTTACAAAAAGATGCAGCGTAAAGGTCTGGATATACGCGAGCTTTTTGATTTACGGGCCGTGCGCGTCCTGGTGGAGGATGTTCCGGCGTGTTATTCGGTGCTGGGCCTGGTGCATACCCACTGGCAACCCATACCCGGTGAGTTCGACGACTACGTCACTACGCCCAAAGGCAACAACTACCAGTCCCTGCATACCGCCGTGGTGGGGCCCGAGGGCAAGTCGGTGGAAGTGCAGATTCGCACCTGGGACATGAATGAACACGCCGAGCTCGGCGTGGCGGCCCACTGGCGCTACAAGGAGGGTGGGCCCAACGACCCGGCATTCGACCGCAAGGTGGTGGCCATGCGCCAGTTGCTCGATGCCAGCGATGGCGACCTCGGCGACGAGGATCTGCTCGAGAGCTTCCGTGCGGCCACATCCGAAGACCGGGTCTACGCGCTCACGCCGCGCGGGCAGGTCATCGACCTGGCGCGCGGCGCCACCGTGCTGGACTTTGCGTACCACGTGCACACCGAGGTGGGTCATCGCTGTCGCGGCGCCAAGGTCAACGGCCGCATCGTACCGCTGACACAGCGTGTGGAGAACGGCGACCGGGTGGAGATTCTCACCGCCAGGGAACCACGGCCCAGCCGCGACTGGCTCAATCCTCGCCTGGGCTTTATCCACGGCGCCCGCGCCCGCGCCAAGGTGCGCCAGTGGTTCAAGCGCGAGAGCCACGAGGAGCACGTGGTCGAGGGTCGGGAACTGGTCGAGGAGGGCCTGCGCCGCATGGGGCTGGCCGAATCCGACCTGGCCGGGGTGCCGGAGCGCTTCCAGCTCAAGACGGTGGAGGACCTGTACGCCGCGGTGGGTAACGGCGACCTGACCGTGGCGCAGGTGGCGGGCGCTGCGGAGCGACTCGCCACGCCCGAGACCGAAACCCAGCCGGAGGACCTGGTCACGCGCACGCCAAAGCGGGGTCGCGGCGGCGGCAGGCGCAAGGGCAGCGGCATCACCATCGAAGGCGTGGGCAACCTGATGACCACCATCGCACGCTGCTGCCAGCCGGTGCCGGGTGACCCGGTGGTGGGCTACATTACCCGGGGACGCGGTGTGACCATTCATCGCGCGGACTGCCCCAACGTGCTGCGCTGGCAGGGCGAGGAAGCCCACCGTTTGCTGGACGTGCACTGGGGGACGCGGGAGGAAGGACGCTACAAGGTGGGCCTGCAGATTCTGGCCTACGACCGGCGCGAACTGTTCAAGGACATCTCCTCGGTCATGGCCTCGGCCGAGGTGCCGGTGCGCGACATCAGCAGTCATCCCGAGGACGGTGGTGACCGCATGGACATCCGCCTGCAGGTGGAAGTACGCGACTACGAGCAGCTCAGCGAACTGCTGTCCCGCCTGGGCAACATCCGCAACGTGATCGAGACCCGGCGCCTGCGCGAACAGGCCGCCTGAGCGGTTTCAGTCCTCCAGCGCCGCGAACAGCGCGCGAAGGTCTCGGCGGGCGGCTTCCCGGGAGAAATGCCGCTGCACGTTGCGCAGGCCGTTCGCGGACAGCCGCTGCCACAGCGCTTCGTCTCCGTACAGCCGCACCACCGCGTCGGCGAAGGCGTCCGCGTCCTTCGCCACCAGCACGTCTTCGCCGTCCTCGGCATGGATGCCCTCCACCGCCGCGGGCGTGGCCACCACCGGCTGGCCGTGCGCCATGGCCTGGTTGACCTTGCCCTTGACCCCCGCGCCGTAACGCAACGGCGCGACCGACAGCCGGCAACGATCCAGGAACGGGGCGAGGCTTTCCACGAAGCCGTGGAATGTCACGCCTTCGGCGTCGCCCAGGGCGCGCACCTCGTCCGTGGCTTTGCTGCCCACCAGGTGAAAACGAACGCCTGGGAGCCGCTCGCGCACGCGCGGCCAGATTTCGGTCACGAACCAGTGCGCGGCATCGATGTTGGGCGGGTGCTGGTAGCCACCGACGAAATACAGGTCGCTGCGTTCGTCGAAACCCGCCGCGTCCGTGTTGATTTCGTGGATGTTGGACAGAATCATGACGGTGGCGTCGGGGACCTCTTCCGCCAACAGCTCCCGCTCCACGGGGCTGACCACGAGGGTGGCGTCTGCGGCGCGGATCACGGCCAGTTCGGAACGTCGGGTCTGCTTCGCGACCTGGCGCAGCGCGGCACTGTTTTCCAGGTCGGCCAGCCGCTGTTCACGCAAATAATGCAGGTCCACCGTGTCGAACACGAACTTCGCCTGCGGCGCCAGTCGGCGCACCACGCCCAGGTAGTTGCAGGCGACGTAGTGGCGGCTGACGATCACGTGTTCAAAGTCGACGCCGTGGCCCTCCAGGAACGCCTCCGACGAACGCAGCCAGGGGTCATACCAGGCTTCCACGCCCAGGTCCTGCAGCGCGCGCGTGTAGTCCCCGTTCCAGGCCCGGTTGTCCGGGAAGAACGTGACGCCGTAGTCCAGATCCTGCAGACAGCGCATCAGGTTGACCAGCCGCACGCTGCCGGAGTCCTGGTCGGGTTCCGGGGTGTAGGCGTCCACCACCAGCACGCGTCCGCGCAATCGGTGGTCGCGGGCGCGGCGCACGGCCACCGCGTCCTGCGGGTCGGCGATTGGCGCCGGTTGCTCCGCCAGCTCGGTTTTCCAGCGCGCCAGGAATTTTTCGCGGTTGACCACCTGGTATCGCTTGGTGCCACTGGCCAGGTCGGTGCCGGAGCTCACGCCCTCGAAATGGATGATGGAAGCGCGTGGTTGCACGAAGACCTTGCGGCCGGCCTGGCGGACGCGGAATGCCAGGTCCGTATCCTCGTAGTAAGCGGGGGCATAGTGTTCGTCGAAACCACCCAGCTCCTCGAGCAGCGCGCGGGGCAGTACGATGCAGGCGCCCGAGCAGTAGTCCACTTCGCGCAACGCCTGGTACTCGGGCCGGTCCGGGTCGTCCCCGCGACCGTAGTTCCAGCCGGAGCCGTCACTGAACACCATTCCGCCGCATTCCTGCAGGGTACCGTCGGGGTAGACAAGGCGCGCACCGACCAGGCCGGCGTCGGGACGCTGGTCGAACGTCCCCAGCAGCGTGTCCAGCCATCCGTCGGCCACCTGGGTGTCGTTGTTCAGGAACAGTACGTAGTCGCCGGTGGCCAGCCCGGCGCCACGGTTGCAGCTTCGGATGAACCCCTGGTTCCTGTCGTTGCGCAGGTAGCGCAGGCCATGAACGTCCGGCAGGCGATCCGCGGTGTCGTCCGACGATTCGTCGTCCACCACGATGACCTCGAAGGGCGTCTCGCAATGTGCACGGGCGATGCTTTGCAGGCAGGCGCCCGTGTGTTCGAGGTGGTTATAGGCCGGGATGACGATGCTGACCCGCGGCGA
Organism: Gammaproteobacteria bacterium; assembly: GCA_030431095.1. Taxonomy (GTDB): domain Bacteria; phylum Pseudomonadota; class Gammaproteobacteria; order Xanthomonadales; family SZUA-36; genus Marinihelvus. Next base: position 92,895 of record JAUIJU010000001.1, read on the forward strand.
ATCGGCCCGTGGCACCGCCCGGGGCAACGCCACCTCGACGGGGGTTTCCAGCGGCTGGTCCGGCCGCTCGCTGACCGGCGCGGATTGCTCGGCGCCGAAATGCTGCATGCGGCGCAGGGTGCCGCCCAGTCCGACGGTGGACAGGTTGCGTACGGTTTGGGACAGCAGCAGGGGCCAGCGCAGTGGATTCCAGGCGCGCTGGTGCGCCGCGGCGGCCAGGACACGCCGTGTCACGCGCAGGGGCATGGTGAGCTTCCAGGAATGGCTGCCCAGTACCGTGTCGAGTTGCGTCCTGAGCGCGTCGCGTTCAGCAGCCAACGCGGTATGAACCCGGGAGAGCTCCTGCAGGGTGTGCTCGGCGTCGCGGTAATCGGCCTGCGCCTGGGCGAGGGCCGCCGAGTGTTGCTCGATCTGTTCGTCGAGCGTCGCGATGTGCCTGGCCCGCGCGGACAGCTCCTGTTCCTGCTCAGCGCTGCGCGCGGCAGCCGCGTCGCGTTCGGCGCGTGCTTCGTCCAACTCGGCCTGCAGGCTGGTCACCCAGGCCTTGCGCTGGCGCTTCTCGTCCTCCGCCCAGCGTGTTCGTTGCTCGACCCGGGCCCTCAGCGCGTCCTGTTCGGCCGCCGCCTCCGCCAGCCGGGTCCGGGTGCGGCGTAACTGGTCGGCGGCGGCCGCGGCCTGCGCCTCGTACAGGCCCAGGCGTGCGTTGCTGCGCGCCGGCAGGCGTGGCGTCTCGCACACGGGTCCGCACAGGCGGTCGTAATCGGCCACCATGTCCACCAGTGTCCGGGGCTGCTGGCCTGACAGCCGCTGGTGGGCTTCGGCCAGGGCGCCCCGATCATTCGCCAGCGAACGGATGCGGGTCACCAGGGCCTCGGCGGAGGGCTCGACCAGCCAGCCAGTCTCGCCGTCAGCGATGCGCTCCTCGAAGCTGCCCAGCCGGGTGGCAACGACGGGTACGCCCAGCGCGAACATCTCCGACAGGGTGTAACTGAACGTTTCCGGCACCACCGAAGGCAACACCGCGCAGTGCGGCCCGAGTGACGCCAGCAGAATCGGCAGATCTTCCCGGTGATACTCCGGCACGACGTTGACACCGCTCATGCCGAAAAAGCGTTCGCCACCCTTGCCGGTTCCCAGCAGGGTCACCTGGGCCACGTCGCGCAGCGACGGCAGCGCACGTTCCAGCAGGCCCACGCCCTTGCCGGACTGTACCCGACCGGGTATCACCACCTGCAAGCGGCCATCGGCCCGGTCGCGGGGTGTCGGCGTAGGTCCTCGCAGCGGTGGCAGTCCGTGCGGAATCAGCTCGATATGGTCCTTGTCGACGCCGGCGCACACCCCGGTGAACACCTCGCGCGCCGACCGTGAAGGCGCCACGCGCACCACGTGTTGCGCTGCCTCGCGGTACTGTTCGGCGATGCGCGTCCAGTCTTGCAGCGACAGGTCGGGAAACTGCTCTTTTGCCCGCGCGTCGCGCATGGCGGCCTCGAGATCACCGCCATATTCCCGCGGGTGAATACTCAGCAGTGGCCAGGCCGGGAACGCGTCGTGCAGCACCTGCACCGTGGGACGCTCCGTGCGCAACGCGTCCAGGCTGTGACCCACCAGCGAAGAAACGATGACACGTCCCACGCCATAGCGCTGGCATAGGGTTTCCAGCGCTTCCCGATACTGTGAATGCCGGGTTTCCACCGCGCGTATGGCCGGCTGCAGCCACCACTGCGCCAGCGGGGCGTCCAGCTGGTTTCCGAGGTACAGGGCCAGGCGCTGGCCGGCGCCCTGCCCGGACTGGGGACCTTCCGAGCGCAACTGCAGGTGGATACCGTCCGGGTCGCCGTCGATCATCGAACGTACCCAGGCAGCGACACCCCCGCCCCAACTGTGCGTGACGTGGAGGGTGAGCGGGGCGCTGCCAGGACGAGGCAGCTCCCGTGCCCGCTCCGGTTGCGCGCGCAACGCGCTCAGCCAGGCCTGCAAACGCTCTGACAGTGATCCCCACGGGGCCGGCCGCCGTTCTTCGTGCGGTTCCAGGCGGGGTTCGTTCGTCGGATCCATACCGGGGGCGTCCACGTAGAGCCAGTCCGCCAGTTCCGCCTGCACCAGGCGCTGACGCAGGTGACCCGGTGCGTCCTCCAGGCTGATCCCGGGGTCCGCCAGTTCAGCGACCGCGTCGGCAGTCAGGGCGAGCAGGTGGTCGGGCCAGGTGTCCAACGGCAGCAGCCGGCCGCTGCCGAGCAGCGCCACCAGACGCTCCCGGCCAGGCCCGTCGACCTGGCCGTTGTCGAGGCCCGCAAAGGGATTGCAACGTGGGTCGGCATTGCTGAATACGGTGTACACGCCGGGACCCGGTGCGTGATCGAGCAGGCCGGCCAGATCGTCGAGTAACCCGGCGGACGGGCTGAGCGAAGCGTGTAGCAGCACCAGGGCTTTACCCGGCGCCTGGCGCGCAACGTCCGCACACAACGCGCCCAGCTGGTCGGGCCCCGCGTCGGTGCGCTTCGCGCCCGCCAGCGATTGCCTGCTGAACACGATCAGACTGCGCCTGGCCAGGGCATCGGCCAGGCTGTCGCTGCCCGGCCCATGGACAAACACGACCGGCGCCGTTGCGGCCTGGGATGGGGTATGTGTGATCGCGGTGTCTGCCATGGTCTGGACTGAAGCCCTACGCCGCCGTGCTGTAACTTACGGTAGCGGTGGGGCGCCCGGGGTGGATAGAATGAGCGTGCCTTTTCTGTTCAGGTTGCCGGGCTGGCCGGGGTCGATGTCGATGGCGCCGGGCCGGCCCCGAAACCGGGCCATTATGGTCAATGGCACCCCCGATGTCACCCGGTAACCGGCAAGGAGCCCATGAGTCCACCACGCAAGGCCGGCGGCAAAAAGAAGACCGGCCGTTCGACGAAAAAAACCACCCGCAAACGCCCCGCGAAAAAGTCCCCGGCACGCCGCGGGTCCTCGGGCAAGCGTTCGGTCGCCGCCAGGCCCAAACGATCGCTGTTCGGTCGCCTGGTCCGCCTGTGCCTGTTGTTCATGGGGTTGGGCCTCGGCCTGCTGGTTCCCTGGTTGCTGTGGCTGAACCACCTGGTGACCTCCGAGTTCGAAGGCCGCAAATGGGACCTGCCCAGCCGGGTGTATGCGCGACCGCTGGAACTCTACGAGGGGCTCGCGATGTCGCCCCTCGCGCTGGAGCGCGAACTGGAGTCAGCCGGCTACCGCAAAGTCGCCAGCGCCGACCGTGAAGGCACCTGGTCCGGTAGCGGCGGCAACTACATCGTGTTTCGCCGGGGCTTCCGATTCGAGGACGGTCACCAGGAGGCACTCAAGTTTCGTCTCGGCCTGGACGGCGGCCGGGTCAGCCGCCTGGCCTCGCCCGCGGGTGGCGGTGGCCTCGGCCTGGTGCGTCTCGACCCGGCGGAAATCGCCTCGATTTACCCGCTGCACGAGGAAGACCGCACCCTGGTTAGCCTGGACCAGGTTCCGGATTTGCTGGTCACCGGTCTGCAAGCGGTGGAAGACCGCAATTTCAAACACCACCACGGTGTCGATCCGCGCGGAATCGCTCGCGCCCTGTGGGCCAATGTGCGGGCCCGCGCTACCGTCCAGGGCGGCAGTACGCTGACCCAGCAACTGGTCAAGAACTACTACCTGAGCAACGAGCGGTCATTGCCGCGCAAGCTCAACGAGGCCCTCATGGCGCTGCTGCTGGAGTGGCACTATGACAAGGCCGAGATCCTGGAGGCCTACCTGAATGAGGTGTTCCTGGGGCAACAGGGAAACCACGCGATTCATGGCTTCGGGCGCGCCAGCCAGCACTACTTCGGCCAGCCGCTGGACCAGCTTGAAACCCACCAGGTGGCGTTGCTGGTCGGCATGGTCAAGGGCGCTTCCCTGTACCATCCGCGACGCAACCCGGAACGCGCCCTGGCGCGCCGGAACCAGGTGTTATCCAGTTTTGCCGAGACCGGGCTGCTCAGCGAACAGAAGGCGCGCGTGGCGCGGGACCGGCCGCTGGATGTCACGCCCGGGGCGGCCGCAACCGGGAACCGCTATCCCGCTTTCATCGACCTGGTGCGGGACCAGTTGCAGCGCGACTACCGGGAGTCGGACCTGCGCAGTGAGGGGTTGCGTATTTTCACCACCCTGTCGCCGGCCGAGCAGGTTGCGGCCGAGGTGGCGGTGCGAAAGGGCATGCAGGACCTGGCCGCTCGCGGCCTGCCGAACGAACTGCAGGCGGCGCTGGTGCTCGCCGACGTGGACAGCGGCGAAGTGCGTGCCGTGGTCGGTGATCGTGACCCGACCGCGCGGGGCTTCAACCGGGCGCTGAATGCCAGGCGTCAGGTGGGTTCAGTGATCAAGCCGCTGGTCTACCTGACGGCGCTGGAACACCCGGAACGGTTCAATTGGCTGAGCCGGATCGAAGACGAGCCCATCAGCCTGCGCCAGGCCGATGGCACCCGCTGGTCGCCATCGAACTACGACAACCGCTCACACGGTGAGGTGAGCCTGCTGGAGGCCCTGATGCGCTCGTATAACCAGGCGACGGTGCGCCTGGGCATGACCGTCGGTCTGGGAGAGTTCACCGGCAAGCTGCAGCAATTGGGGGTGGACCGTGACATCCCGGGCGTACCCGCCACCCTGCTGGGCGCTGTCGAACTGACGCCCCTGGAGGTCACCCAGGTGTACCAGTCACTGGCGGCCGGCGGTTTCAGCGTGCCCCTGCGCGCGGTGGTCGCGGTGCAGACCCCGTCCGGCGAAACACTGAAACGATACCCGCTGCGTTTGCGCCCGCTGGAGCGGCGGGATGCACTGGCCGTGCTCAATTATGGCCTGACGCGGGTGGTGACCGGTGGTACGGCCAGCGCGCTGCCTGGATTGCTGGGCAGTGAGGCGACCATTGCCGGAAAGACCGGCACCACGAATGAACGTCGGGACAGTTGGTTTGTCGGATATACTCGTGACCGCCTCGGCGTGGCCTGGGTGGGTCTCGATGACAACCGCCCGGCCGGGGTTACCGGCAGCAATGCCGCCATGCAGGTCTGGGCCGGTCTGTTCCGGGCCTTGCCGCTGAATCCGGTCAGCCTCGACATGCCCGAGGGCGCCCATTGGTTGTGGGTCGACCCGGAGCAACAGGCGCTGAGCGCCGAAGACTGCCCGGATGCCATCATGATGCCCTTCGTGGAGGGTTCCGAGCCGACCACCCGGACGCGGTGCCTGGCGCGCCGTGACGACGACGATTCCTCATTCTGGAGCCGATTCTTTGACCGTGACTGATTTTCGCCCCGTTTCCTGCCTGTTGTTGCTCACCCTGTTGCTCGCCGCCTGCGCCGGCCAGTCGCCCGCCCCCATCGAAGAACGGGAGCTGGAGCAACGCGTGCGAACGCCGGCACGTGAGGATGCCGCCGGTGTGCAGGTGTACCCCTTGAAAAATCCCGCCGTGGCGGAACTGACCGACCAGGCGGAGCGGGCCGAGGCGTCCGGCGACCTGGACCAGGCCGCGATGCTGCTGGAACGCGCCATGCGCATCCAGCCCCGTGATCCCGAGTTGTTGCAGTCCATGGCGGAAGTGCAGTTGCAGCGCGGGCAGTACCAGCAGGCGCTGAGTTTCGCCACGCGGTCGCACGACATCGGTCCGCGGGTGGGCGAGCTGTGCGCCCGCAATTGGCGCACCATGAGCCTGGCGCACGAACGCCTCGGAGACGGGCGTGCGGCCAGTGACGCCGTCGATCGGGCCGAACAGTGCATGGTGACCCGACCACAGGGACTCTGAGCACAGTGCGCGAGGCCGGGCCGGAAAACACTGCCGGGCTGCTTGGCGAAGGCGGACCGTTCGGCGGTGTGTTGCCCGGCTTCCGGCCGCGGCGTGAACAGCTGGAGCTGGGTCGTGCCGTGGAGGCCACGCTGGCCGCCGGTGGCGCCCTGGTGGCCGAGGCCGGCACCGGCACCGGCAAGACCCTGGCCTACCTCGTTCCGGTACTCACCTCTGGCCTGCGCACCATCATTTCCACCGGAACCAAAACCCTGCAGGACCAATTGTTTTTTCGCGACCTGCCGTTGGTTGTCGAGACGCTGGGCGTGGATGTCGATGTCGCCTTGCTGAAGGGCCGCGCCAACTACCTGTGCCTGCATCGTATGGAGCAATCACGTCGCGAAGGTGAATATCCCACCCGCGAGGCGATTGGCGAACTGGAGGCGGTGCGGAACTGGTCGTCACGCACCCGCGACGGCGACCTTTCCGTGGCCAACGTCATTCCCGATGACAGCGCCGTGTGGCCGATGGTGACATCGACCAATGACAATTGCCTGGGCAGCAAGTGTCCCGACTACGAGGACTGCCACGTGCTCAGGGCGCGCCGGCGGGCGCAGGCGGCCGACGTGGTGGTGGTCAATCATCACCTGCTGTTCGCCGACATGGCGGTCAAGCGAGGTGGGTTCGGCGAAGTGCTGCCCGGGGCCGAAGCGTTCGTGGTGGACGAGGCCCACCAGGCGCCCGAGTTGGCTTCACGGTTTTTCAGCGCCAGCCTGACCCGGCGTCGCGTGGCCGACCTGCTGCGTGACATCCAGGCGGAAGCGGCCGAACTGGGTGGCGCGCTGGGGACGGTGCGCGCGGAAGTGGAGGCGTGCCACCAGGCCCTGCGCGAGCTGCAGGCGGCGATGGCCGAACACCTGGGCGAGCGGGGTTCCTGGAACGAGCTGGTGTCGCACGAGGCAATCCGTGCCGGGTTGCAGAGGCTGGACCAGGCGGTGGCCGAACTGGGCCCGCCGCTGGGCGCACTGGAAGGACGCAGCCGCGGGCTGGATGCCTGTAGCGATCGCCGCGCGGAGCTGCAGACGCTGTTCGATCAGCTCGACAGCGCCTCCGGGCCAGGCACGGTCCGCTGGTTTGAACAACGTGGGCGTGGATTCGGGCTGCACATCACGCCGCTGGACGTATCCGAGGTATTCCAGCATTACCGGGACGAACTCGACGCGGCGTGGGTATTCACCTCCGCCACCCTCGCCGTGGGCGGAGACTTTTCCCACTTCACGCGCGAAATGGGTCTGGACGATGCCGAGACCCTGCTGTTGGATTCACCCTTCGACTACCCCAACAACGCCCTGTTGTGGTTGCCCGAGATCGGCGTGGAGCCGCGTGATCCGGACTACATACCGCAGCTGATGGCCCTACTGGTGCCGGTGCTCGAAGCCAGCCGGGGCCGCGCCTTCTTGCTGTTCACCGCGCACCGCTCTCTGCGCGCGGCGGCGGCTTTGCTCGAGGACGCCGTCGACTTTCCCCTTTTCGTACAGGGGCAGGCGCCGCGCAGTCTGCTGCTGGAGCGGTTTCGCAACTCGGGTAACGGTATCCTGCTGGGCACCGCCAGCTTCTGGGAGGGCGTGGATGTCATCGGCGATGCGCTGAGCCTGGTGGTGATCGACAAGCTGCCCTTCGCCGCGCCGGACGATCCGGTCATGGACGCCCTGGGCGAGCGCTTGCGCACCGAGGGCGGCAACCCCTTCATGCAGCTGGCCCTGCCGCAGGCGGTGATCACACTGAAGCAGGGCGCGGGTCGTCTGATTCGTGACGTCGAGGACCGAGGTGTCCTGGCGGTCTGTGATCCGCGCCTGCATTCGCGGGGCTACGGCGCGGTGTTTCTCGACAGCCTGCCGCCGATGCGCCGGACGCGTGAGGTCGCGGCGGTGATCGACTTCTTCAGCCAGGAGGTCGCGAGCGTGGATCGCGAGCCGGACGCTGCCCCGGCATAATGGCCGCACCATGAACCTGCTCGCGATCGACAGCGCATTCGAACCCTGCTCCGCTGCCCTGTGGATGGACGGGGAAGTGCTCGAGCGGTTCGATCCCGGCCCACGCCACCATGCCGAACGCCTGTTGCCGTTCGTCCAGGACCTGCTGGCCGAATCCGGGTTGGCCCTGCGCAGCCTGGACGCGATCGGTTTCAGTCGTGGGCCCGGCAGTTTCACCAGCCTGAGGATCGGTATCGGTGTGGTGCAGGGTCTCGCCTGGGGCGCTGACCTGCCGGTGGTGCCGGTTTCCTCGCTGCGTACCGTCGCCCAGGTCGTGGCGGGGCAGGGGGTTGCGCGGGCCTGCGTGGCGATGGACGCACGCATGGACGAGGTGTTCTGTGGGCGCTACGAGGCGGTCGACGGCCTGATGCGGGCCGTGGGCAACGAACGTGTCTGCGACCCGGCACGAGCGCTGCCGGACGATGCCGCCGCCTGGATGGGTGTGGGCAACGGTTTCGAGCGCTACGCGGTGCTGTCCGCGGCGCCCGTGGCGGGCAGGATCACCGACGCCCTGCCACGTGCAGCGGCGCTCGCCAGGCTGGCGGCATTTGAGCTGGCTGAGGGCGGCGAAGTGAGCGCCGAGCTGGCGCAGCCGGTGTACTTGCGCAATCACGTGGCGGACAAGCCGAAGGATCGTCGCGCCTGAGTTTCAGCGCCCCAGGGTGGCCGCCAGTTTCAGGTAACGTTCGGCCAGCGCAGTCCAGTCCACGGTTTCGGCAATCCGTCGACCGCCCGCCGCCAGTCGTTCACGTCGTTCGGTGTTGCGCGCCAGTTCCGCCACCGCCGCCGCGAATTCATCCCAGTCGTCACGGATCAGCGCCGCTTCACCGTCAGCGGCCGGAATGCCTTCGATACCCTTGGATGTCGCGACCACGGGCAAACCCGCGGCGAAGTCGTCGATGATCTTCATGCGGGTTCCACCGCCCTCGCGTAACGGCACCACCGCCAGGTCGGCGGCTTTCAGCCAGGGCGCCATCTCCGGGACGCTGCCCGGGCAATGGATGGCGGGGTGGATGTCCGGCGGCGGCCGGTGACCGATGGCCAGTACGTGCGCGTCGATCCCCGCTTGCGCCAGGCGCGGCAGGATCTCTTCGGCCAGCATGCGCAGGGCGTCGCGATTGGGCGGGTAGGCAAAGGTGCCGTGGTAGGCCAGCAGCAGGGCGTCGGGGGGAATCCCGAAACGTTCGCGGACCGCTTCGGCGGGCGCCGCATCGACCGCTGCCAGGTCGATGCCGTGAGGGATGGTGTGCAGGCGACCCGGGTGCACGCCGTCGCGCGCCAGCAGCTGTCGATCGTTGTCGGACACGCAGACCACGGCGTCGACACGGTTGCACAGGTCGACCTCGATGGCCCGGAAGCGCTCGTACTGTTCCGTTGACAATTCCGGCACCTGCGCCCGCAATCGTTCGTACTCCACGTTGTGCTCAACCAGCAGGGTGGGAATTTCCAGCACCTCTGCGGCACGCAGGCAGGGCAGGGCGTAGGCGGGAAACTCCGCCTGCAGGGCGCAGGCGCCGTGCCGGGCCGCCACCCACAGGGTCCGCCAGAAGAAACTGCCGTCCGTCAGGGGCAGGTAGAGAAACGCATTGCTCTCGGGCAGGTCACGTGTGTAGTGGTCCAGTTTGACCCAGGCCTGCGGGCGCGCGAGCAAGCCCAGCCAGCGCGGCAGCCGCCGCCGGGTGACCTCGCCGTCGCGTACCTGCCAGTAGTGGCGCCGGTCATGGGTGACGAGATAGACGTCGCGGTCATGACGTGACAATCCGCGCGCGGTCTCCACGATTTTCACCGCGGCGCCGTGATCGGTCGGAAACAGGTCGCCGCGCGAGACCATGACGATGGCGGTCCCGGGTGTTGAGTCGCGGGGCTTCAGCAAGCGATGCAGCGCCACCCGGCGCGCCAGGCGATATCGGCGCGCCAGGCGCTCGCCGAAGGGCGGCACGCCAAGCACCGGTGCCTCGGGATCGGGCAGCCCGTAGCCCGGCAGGCGCCGGGCCCGTTGCGGGTCGATCAGCCAGTCAAGCAACGGGGCGATCGCCTGTCGGGGCTCGTGGCGATCGCGCAGCAGCCGCAAGGCGCCCTCGCTGCGGCTTCGCCAGTCATCGGGGTCGGAAGCGATCCCGCGCAGCACGTCCGGCACCTGCCCGGGCGAGTCCACCACCCAACCGGCGCCGTATTCGCGTACCGCCGTGGCCAGGGGCTGCCCGGAACTGACCACGATGGGCAGTCCGTGACGCAGAAAATCCAGTGAACGGAAGGACTGGCTGAATCGCCGCTCGATATTGGTCGCGCCCAGTTCCAGCCCGACGTGCGCGGAGGCCAGTACCGCGGACCAATCGCGGTAGGCGCTCAATGATTCGGCGTCTCCACTGGCAGTCGCTTCCTCAATGGCATCGTCGTGCAGGCGATAGCCACCGCCGAAATCCAGCAGGGCCACGTGGCGGCCGGCGTGCTGCAACGCGGACACGCCACGCCGCACCGCCTCCGCGTACGCGGCGTCATGGCGCCAGGGCCAGCGAACGCCGCCGGACACCAGGCGCAGTTCCCCGCCAGGGTCGGGCCGCCCCGCGCTTTCCACCGCTTCGCCCGCCAGCGGCACAACGCGTACCGGGCTGGGCTGGCGAAGGTCGAATCCCGCCTCCAACAGCCACCAGGACAGCAGGTGTTCCTGCGGCGCATTGCCCACCAGGAGCAGGTCGCATCGGGCCAGGGCCACGCGCAGGCGGCGCAGCATGCCGCCCACCCGCTCGGGGTGTTCGAACAACGCCTCCAGTGGCCGTGGGGCGAGAAAGTCCAGCACCACCGGGCATGGCGGTTCGAACGGCAGGAGTTCGAGCAATTCCCAGTAGCTGATCAGCACCACGTCGGGGGTGTTGCGTTGCAGCAGGCCACGCACTTCGTCCGCGGACCGAAAGCGTCCAGGACCGCCGGCCCGATCCAGCCAGGCCTGCTCCACCCGGTGGCCGGCGGCTTCCAGGCCGGCGGTCAACTGGGCGGTGCGCAGCGCATTGCCGGTGGCGACCTGCGCCGGATCGAACGGTGGCTCCTGGCTCAGTATCAGGATCTGCATGGCCGGGGCCGGAGGGGTGTCAGTGGCCCAGGATGATGTAGGTGGCGAGGCCGACGAAGGCCAGTATGCCGACCACGTCCGTCACCGTGGTCAGGACCACGCCGCCGGCCAGGGCCGGGTCGATGGACAGCCGCTTGAGCACGACGGGAACGATGAAGCCGGCCAGGGCGCCCGCCAGCAGGTTGGCGAGGATGGCGATGGCCATCACCAGCCCCAGGTCGACGCTGTCGTACCAGTACCAGGCGATCGCCGCCACCAGCACCGAGAAAATCAGGCCGTTGAGCGCGCCCACCGCAAGTTCCTTGCGGAACATGGCGCCGGTGTTGCGCGGGTTGACCTGGCCGGTGGCCATGCCGCGAATCATCAGGGTCAGAGTCTGAGTGCCGGCGATGCCGCCCATGCTCATCACCACCGGGAACAACACCGCCGTGGCCACGATCTGGTCCAGCGTGGGTTCAAAGTAGTACAGCACCATGGCGGCCAGCAGCGCGGTCACCAGGTTGACGCCCAACCAGATCCAGCGACGCACGGCGGACTTCGCCACGGGCGCGAAAATGTCCGCCTCCTCGTCGAGGCCGGCCATGGTCAGTACCGAGTGCTCGGCTTCCTCGCGGATCACGTCGACCACGTCATCGATGGTGATGCGGCCCAGCAGGTGGTTGTCTGCGTCCACCACCGGGGCCGAGACCAGGTCGAAGTGCTCGAACTCGGTGGTGACCTGGCTGGCGCTCATGTCCACCGGGATGACCGATGGGGGCACTTCCATCAATTCGCTCACGGTCAGCCCGGGATCCCTGGTCAACAGGTCGGACAGCCGCAGCGTGCCCTTGAAGCGCCCATCGCGCGAGACCACGAACAGCTGGTCGAAAACGTCCGGCAGCTCGCTGCGCGCTCGGAGGTAGCGCAGGACGACGTCCAGGCTCACGTCGGCCCGAATGGTGATCACGTTCGGATCCATCAGGCCGCCGGCCGAATCTTCCGGATAGGACAGGACCTGCTCCAGGCGTTCCCGGTCCTGGCGGGACATCGAGGCCAGGACCTCGCGAATCACCGTGTCAGGCAGATCGCCGAGAATGTCGGCAAGGTCGTCGATGTCGAGGTCGCCGACCGCGGCGACCAGTTCATCCGGGTCCATGTCCCGGATCAGGCCGGCGCGCACCTCGTCGTTGACGTCGACCAGCACCTCGCCGTCCAGCGAGGTGTCGACCAGCTCCCACACCGCCAGCCGTTTCGCGGGCGGCAGGGACTCGAGCAGGTCGCCGATCTCGGCCCCGGAGAGGCCGTTGACCATCTTGCGCACCTGCTCACGCGCACCGCTGTCGAGTACCTCGGTCAGGGAGTCGAGGTGCCGCGTGATCTTTTCTTCCAGCGCCGGTTCGCTCATGCGGCCCCCGAATGAGTGGTGAGGTGGTGAGAGGGCGCCTATTATCCGGCAAGCGGTGGAGGCTTTAAAGCGCCCTGCCGGGTGGTTCAGTGATGCAGCTGGGCGTTGTCCAGGAACTGGGAAAGCGTCATCGTGCTGCTGTCGCACTCACCCGCCGTCCAGCGTGCCAGGGCCTCGCGCACCGCCCCAACGTCCGTTTCGGTGATCACCTTTTTCACTTCCAGCAGCGAGCGGGGCTGCATGCTGAATTCGCGCAGACCGAGGGCCAGCAGGAGCCGTGTGAAACGCCGGTCGCCCGCCATTTCGCCGCAGACCGAGACCGGCACTTGCAGGCGTCGCGCGGTTGCGAAGACGTGTTCGAGCAGGTGGATCACACCGGGATGTTGCGGGTCGTAGAGGTGCGCCACGTTTTCGTCGACGCGGTCCGCGGCCAGGGTGTACTGGATCAGGTCGTTGGTGCCCACCGAGAGAAAATCGAGGTGACGCGCCATGCGCTCCAGCGCCAGCGCCGCGGCGGGGACCTCGATCATGCCGCCAAGGCGCATTCGTTCCGCACCATGGTCGTAGCCTTCGCTGTCCAGTTCGAGGCGCGTCTCCTCGATCAGCGAGCGCACCGCCAGCACCTCGCGGTCGGTGGTGAGCATGGGAATCATGCAATGGACCGGGCCGTGCGCGCTGGCACGAAGAATGGCGCGCAGCTGGACCTTGAACAGGTCCATTTCGCGCAGGCACAGCCGCACCGCGCGCAGGCCCAGCGCCGGATTCGGATTGTTGCGCAGCCCCTCGAACTCCAGCGCGTGCGCTTTCTTGTCGGCGCCGATGTCCAGGGTCCGAATGGTCAGCGGCGCGCCTTCCAGGGCTTCGATGGCGCTGACGTAGTGCTCGACCTGGGCTTCTTCGTCGGGCGGCAGGCCCTGCATGAAAAGGTATTCGCTGCGAAACAGGCCGACGCCCTCGGCGCCGTCCTCCAGTGCGCGACGAATGTCTTCGGGCCGCTCGGCATTGGCCAGCAGGACCAGGGCCTCGCCGTCGAGGCTGGCCGCCGGCCGGCCGCGGCCCCGCTCCAGGGACTTGCGGTAGCGGTCCGACTCGGACTGCTTTTGCAGGTAGTGGCGCAGAATGGACTCTTCCGGGTCGGCAAATACGATCCCGTAGGCCCCGTCCAGCACCAGTTGCTCACCCTCGGTGATCAGCGATTGCGCCCTGCGCACACCCATCACCAGGGGCACGCCCATGCTGCGCGCCAGGATGGCCGTGTGGGAGTAGGGGCTGCCATGCTCGGTAACGACTCCGGCGACCCCGCGATCATGCAACACCGCCAGCTCATTGGGTGTGAGTTCGGTGGCCACCACCAGGGTGTGGCCCAGGCGATCGGGGACGTCGCTGAGCGGTTTGCCCGGTTGCTCGGCCGCCAGCACCTGTTGCACCATGCGCACCACCTGCACGATGTCTTCTTCGCGGCTGCGGATGTAGTCGTCGTCGATGGTGCGAAACTCCGCGACCAGCGTCTCGAGCTGCAGCTGCAGCGCCCACTCGGCGTTGCACAGCTGTTCCCGGATGTGACGGGCGGACGCCTGCACCAGGCTGGAGTCCTCCAGCATGGCCAGGTGCGTGCGGATGATCTCCTCGCCGGAAGCGCCGGCGGACTTCTTCAGGCGTCGCGCCAGGTCTTCCAGGTGCACGCCCGCTTCCGCGGCCGCGTGGATCAGCCGGTCGATTTCCGCGTCGACCTGCTCGTCGGCAATGCGGTACTCGCCGATCTCGATCTCGTTGCGCTGAATGTTGTGAGCCTGCCCGATGGCGATGCCCGGTTCCACGATCTGTCCCGACAGCGCCAGGGTCATTCGAGCTCCCCGAATCCGTCTTTGACGATCGCCAGTACGCCGGCCAGGGCTTCGTCCTGATCGGGGCCCTCGGTACGGATGGACAGCTCGGCGCCTTTCGCCGCCGCCAGCATCAACACGCCCATGATGGATTTTCCGTTGACCGTCCGGTCGCGGTGCGACAGTTCCACCAGGCTTTCGAAGCCGTTCGCCCGCTCCACCAGACGTGCCGCCGCACGGGCGTGCAGGCCCAGCTCATTGGGGATGACGGCGGTGGCCGAAGGCATCAGTCGGGCTCCATGATGGCCGCACGTCCGCCATCGAGCACCAGGCGCCGAAGTTCGTCCAGTGGCCGGTCGCGGTAGTTCCAGGCGCGGATCAGCATGGGCAAGTTCAGGCCGCTGATCAGGGCGCTGTGCGCCGGCACCGAACGTCGCGCCCGGTTGCACGGCGTGGCTCCAGGCAGATCGGTGAGTATCAGGACGCCGTCACCGCGGTCCAGGTCCGCCAGGCGGCCAGGCAGGCGCGGTCGCGGGTCCCCGGTTCCCGAATCCAGCTCGGTGATCATCACCTCTTCGAGCGATGTGTCGAGTATCTCCGCAGCACGGTCGCGCATGGCGGTGGCGATGCCCGGATGAGTGACCAGGACAATGGTGACGCTCATGGGGACAACTCCCGGTGGTGCAGCATGACTTCCGGAAACTGCTTGCGGAGCCGGTCGACCAGCTGTTCAGCCAGGTACACCGAGCGGTGCCGTCCGCCCGTGCAGCCGATACCGATCGTGACGAAACTGCGGTGCGCCGCCTCGTGGCTGGGCAGCCACCGGTGCAGGAAGGCGAGGATGTCGTCACCGAGCTGGGAGACCATGGGTTCCTGTTCCAGCCATTCGCCGACTTCGCCGTCGCGCCCGGTCAGTGGGCGCAGTTCGTCGCTCCAATGGGGATTGGGCAGGCAACGCACGTCAAACAGGTAGTCCACGTCCGCCGGTACGCCGCCCTTGAAACCGAAGGACTGCACGACCACGGTCATGCTGTCGGTGTCAGGACCCACGCGCCGCCAGGTCTGGTGGGTCAGCTGGTGGATGTTGAGATCGGAGGTGTCGATCTCCCAGTCGGCGACGCGACGAATCGGCTCCAGGAGCTGGCGCTCTTTCTCGATCGACGAGGCCAGCGCACCTTCGCCCTGGGCCAGGGGATGGCGCCGCCGGGTCTCCCCGTAGCGCCGCAGCAACACGTCGTCGCGCGCGCCGAGAAACAGCAGTTGGGTGCGCACGCCGGCCGCGCGCAGGCCGTCCAGCCAGGCGGGAATGTCGCCCAGGTCCAGCCCGGGCGCACGCACATCCATGCCCAGCGCGACCTTGCCGTAGACATCCGGCTCGGCTTCGATATGGGCCGCGAAATCGTGCATCAACGAAGCCGGCAGATTGTCGATACAGTGGTAACCCATGTCCTCCAGCGCCTTCAGCGCGGTGGATTTTCCGGCGCCGGACAGGCCGCTGACGATAATGACGTGCTGTGCATTGCGGGAGGCCATGTCTCAATCCTCCCAGTTCGCGTGCTGGCCGCGCAGAATCCGCGAATGTCGTTCGATAAAGGCTGTGGCGGCATCGTAACCTTTCATCCGCAGCATGAAATCACGCACCGCCGCCTCGGCGATGACCGCCATGTTGCGCCCGGCCAGGACCGGCAGGGTGAGGGTCGGAATGCTCAGACCCAGAACTTCCTGCGTGCCGGCGTCGCCGCGCAGGCGGTCGATGTCCTCCGGGGCGCGTCCGCCGTCCGGCAGGTCGAGGTTGATGATCAGGCGCAGAAATTTGTTTAGCTTGATGGCCGCGTCACCGAACATCTCGCGGACGTTAAGCACGCCCAGCCCGCGCACTTCCAGGCAGTCCTGCAGGGCCTCGGGGCAGGAACCGTCGACGATCTCGGGCGAAATCTGGGTGAACTCGGGCGCATCGTCGGCGATCAAGCGGTGGCCGCGGGTGAGCAGCTCCAGCGCCAGTTCGCTTTTGCCGCTGCCTGAACCACCGGTGATCAGCACGCCGATGGTGAATATTTCCATGAAGACGCCGTGCAGGTTACAACGCCGGGCCAGGACCCGTGAGATGTGGTATTGCAGATAGTTGACCAGGTCGTAGCTCGATTTGCTGGACTTCAACAGGGGCTTGCCTGCGACTTCGGCCGCGCGGCACAGGTCGCGCGGAACGTCCAGGCTGCCCCCGACCACGGCCGCAATCAGCTGACCGTCGAACATTCGCGCCAGGGTAGCGTCGCGTTCGGCTGGCGTCAGCGCCTCGAGATAGTCCAGTTCTTCAATGCCCAGGACCTGCACGCGGTTCGGATGGATCAGGTTGAGGTAGCCGGCCAGGGCAGGGCGTGCGGACATGTCGTCCTCGCTGAGCAGCGTGTCTTCGCCGTGATCGCGCCCGGCGACCCAGTGCAGGTCGAGGCGGTCATTCAGGTGCTGGAACAGGTCCCGGGCTGTCAGGGTGCGCGTCACCAGCCCGACAATCAGTGACGGGTCTGGGACAGCAGCTGGACCAGCTCGCTGGCGTCGCCGGCGTCGCGAAGCTTTTGCAGCAATTCGTCGTCGCTGAATTTCTCGGCAATTTCCGCCAGCAGTTTCAGGTGGTCGGTCGTGCAGTGTTCGGGCACCGCCAGCGCGAACAACAGGTCGACGGGCTTGCCGTCGACGGCGTCGTAGGCCAGGGGTTTGGCCAGGCGAATGAACACCGCCTGCACCCGCGAAGAGCCGCTGACGCGCCCGTGGGGGATTGCGACGCCCTTGCCCAGCCCGGTGCTTCCCAGGCGCTCCCTGGCGCACAGGCTCTCGAACACCTCGCGGGCGTTCAGGCTCTCGTCTTCACGGGCCAGGGCCTTGCTGATCACTTCCAGCAGGCGCTTTTTACTGCTGGTTCGAACCTGCGGAAGAACGCTTTCCGCGCTGATCAAATCATCGACTAGCATGTTGTGATTATTCCGGCGATGGCCCTGATTTCAGCGCGACGTTCAGGCTTCCGTGTCGAGGTGCGCGGGCTTCGTGTGGTGGTGGTTGCGGAGTTTGTCCTTGAGTCGGCGTACCTGGCGGTCCATTTTGTCCGACAGGCCGTCGATCGCGGCGTACATGTCTTCCGAAGTTTCGGTCGCAAACAGCTTGCGGCCGCCGGCATTCACCGTGGCCTCGGCGATCTGGTCCAGTTTCTCGACGTTCAGGATCACGTCGACGGACACCACCTGGTCGAAATGACGGGAAAGTCGTTGCAACTTTTCGGTCGCGTAGGCCCGCAGGGCCGGGGTGACTTCCACGTGGTGTCCGGTGATGGTCATTTGCATAGGATGTGCTCCTGGTGGTCAACAGGGATTGGCCCTGCCGACGCGGCCGGCTACGCCGTTTCGCGACGGCCCGGGCGGACGATCGACGCCAGGTTCGGTGGCGACCTGCCCCTTGTTGCCTCGTCGAAGTCCTTAACCCTGATTCTATACCCCGTTCCCTGACTTGCCCAGTCTGGCCGGCGCACTCAGTCGCGACGGGCGGACAGGCGACGCCAGGCCTTGCGGCGATCACTGCTCGATCCAATGCCCAGGGATTCCCGGTACTTGGCGACCGTGCGGCGTGCCGCGAGGATGCCGGTTTCCTCGAGCAGCCGGGACAACTCCTGGTCGCTCAGCGGTTTGCCGGGCGGCTCTGCCGCAATCAGGCTGGCCAGCCGTGCCTTGACCGAGGTGGCGCTGACCTCACCGCCGTCGGTGGTCTGCACATGGCTGGAAAAGAAGTACTTGAGTTCGAACAGCCCGCGTGGCGTGAGCATGTACTTGCGTGTGGTCGCGCGCGAAACGGTGGATTCGTGTACGCCCGCGACTTCGGCGATGTCCTTGAGAATCAGCGGCCGCATGGCGATTTCGCCGTGTTCCAGGAAGCCCTGCTGGGCGTCCACGATGCTCTGTGAAACGGTGAGCAGGGTCCGGTTGCGCAATTCCAGGCTGGACATCAGCCAGCGCGCCTCCTGCAGGCGGCCTTCCAGGTATTTTTTGTCCTCGCTGCCCCCGGATTTGCGCAGCAGCTGAACGTAGTACTTGTTCAGTTTCAGCTGTGGATCGTTGTCGGGGCTGAGCGCGGTGATCCACTTGCCGTCCACCTGGCGCACGTACACGTCCGGCACCAGGTATTCGTCGGCGCGATTGTCATAGCGTGCACCGGGCCGGGGTTCCAGGTCACGGATCAGGTCGATTGCCGTCTCCAGTCGCTCGGCGCCCACGCCGAGGTCCGCGGCCAGGCCTTCGTGATCGCCGGCCACGATGTAGTCCAGGTAATCCCGGGCCACGCGCCGGGCCAGGTCCAGGCCGGGTGTCGAGCCCGGTAATACGGACAGTTGCACCTGGATGCATTCGGCGGGATCGCGCGTGGCCACGCCCACCGGCTCCATGCGCTGGATACGCTGTAGCACGGCTTCCACCTGGTGGGGTTCCACGACGTGTTCCGGCACCAGGCTGGCGGCGATTTCCTCCACCGTGTCCAGCAGGTAGCCGTCTTCGTCCAGGGCGAACACCACTGCTGCCGCAACGGCCGCATCCACCTCGTTGAACTGCCCCAGGCTGACCTGGAACAACAGGTGTTCGCGCAGCGTGTCGCCCGAGGTATCTTCGATCTGCGCGTCCCGGTCGCCGGTGAAGGCCTGGGGTTCGCCCCATTGCTCCGACATGCCGGCGTCCTCGCCCCAGTCGTCGGCGCTGTCGAAGCGATCGGCTTCGTACTCTTCGCCGCCGCTCTCGGTTTCCCAGTCGGACTCGCCGCCGTCGGCGGCATCATCACCGCTGTCCGCGCGCTCCAGCAGGGGATTGGCTTCGATGGTTTCCTGGAGGTACTCGCGCAGTTCGATGCGGGTGAGCTGCAACAGTCGAATGGCCTGCTGCAGCTGAGGCGCCAGCGCCAGCTTCTGGGTGAGTCTCAGTTGTAGGGACTGGTCGACCATGCCGGGGGCTAGAGCCTGAATTCCTCGCCCAGGTACACGCTGCGCACATCCTCGTTCTCGAGGATGACCTGCGGCGTGCCCTCGGCCAGGATGCGCCCTTCGGCAAGAATATAGGCGTGGTCGCAGATGCCCAGGGTTTCACGCACGTTGTGATCGGTGATCAGCACGCCGATGCCGCGGTCCGTGAGGTGCTCGACGATGCCCTGGATTTCACGTACGGAAATCGGATCGACCCCGGCGAACGGCTCGTCCAGGAGGATGAAGCGTGGCTTCGAGGCCAGGGCGCGGGCGATTTCGACCCGGCGCCGTTCGCCACCCGACAGGCTGATCCCGGCCTGTTGCGAGAGGTGGGCCACGCCCAGCTCTTCCAGCAGGCTTTGCAGCAGGTCCTCACGGCCGTCGCGGTCGAGGTCGTCGCGCATTTCCAGGATCGCCATCACGTTGTCGCGGACCGACAACTTGCGAAATATGGAGGCCTCCTGCGGCAGGTAGCTCACGCCCAGCCCGGACCGCACGTTCACCGGTTCGTGGGTCACGTCGTTGTCATCCACGGTGATGCGGCCTTCGCTGGTCGGGATCAGGCCGACGATCATGTAGAAGCAGGTGGTCTTGCCGGCGCCATTGGGTCCCAGCAGGCCGACCACGCGGCCGGGTTCGACCTGCATGGTGACGCCACGCACCACGTGCCGCTTGCGGTAGGACTTGTGCAGGTTCTCGGTCTGCAGCATCACGGTGATTCGCTGTCGTCGTCCGCGGCCGCTTCCGGTGCGTCTTCCGGCGGCAATTCCTCGTCGCGGTCGCCCAGCTCGCTGGCGACCTCGGGCTCCATGCGGATGCTGATGCGCCCGTCCCCGGTCTGCGAGCCGGCGCCCGAACCTTCGAAGTGCTGCTGGTCCAGGTCGTAGGTGAGGGTCTCGCCGCTGATGTGGTACTGCGGATGGTTCACGTCGCCGTTGCCGGCCAGCTCCACCTTGCCCGCGGCGACCTGGTAGGTGATGGTGTCCGCTTCGGCCTGCACCAGCCCCTGCTGTTCGATTTCCTGCTCCAGGCGGGCGGGTTCTCCGCGGAACACGATCATTTGCACCCGCCCATCGGCCTTCGTGACCTCGGCGCGGTCGGCCATGATGTGCAGGGTTCCCTGGCGTATCTCCACACGGCCGCTGAGCACGGTAGTGCCGTCGCCCAGTGAGCCCTGGGTGTCGTCCGCGTTGACCTCAAGCGGTTGCTGCCGGTCGGTCTCGAGTGCAAGCACCGCGGGCGCGGTCAGGACAACCAGCAGGCAGGTGAGACCTGCCCGGTATCCGAGGCCAGGAAATTCATTGCGGGAGGACATAAACCCCTTCGACATCGTTTTCCAGATGAAATTCGTTGTTGAGCATGTCGACCTGGAAGCCGCGGGCCCGGAGTTCGCCCGCCGGGTCGGCCAGGCGCACGGATTCCGGTGAGCGGGCGATTCGGCTCTCGACCAGGAGCGTGACGTTGCGGCTGTCGATGTCCATGCGTTGCGCTGGGGTGTCACCGTCGCGTTCGAGTCGGACCATGCCGCCGAGGAATACTTCCTCCTGATCGTCGCTGATGACGGCCATCTCGGCCATGATATTCCAAAGAAAGCCCTCGTGTCGCACCTGCAGGCGTGGATTTTCGACGCGGCCGATGTTGGTCGCCGCCTCGTTGGTCAATCGAGGCGCCCATAGGCGCAGCGCCGGCGCACCCTGTTCGTCGTACGCGCGCATGTCGAAGTTCTCTAGGGCATAGTCGAGACGGGTATCCAGGCCCTCGATCGGCCCTTCCGGTCCACCGTCACCATCCCGCGTCAGCCAGAACGTGGTGCCGGCCAGCAGGCCCGCGAGCAGCAGACCTCGGCGCGTGGAGCGGGACATCATGCCGGCTCGGCCCTCATGCGCCGTAGTGGGCAAGCAGGGGCGCCAGCGCGCCCTGCGCCTCGAGTATCAGTTCGCACAGTTCGCGCACCGCACCCATGCCACCCTCGCGCCGGGTCACCCAGTGGCAGCGCTCACGGACGTCGGCGCCGGCGCCGGGCACGGAGACGGCAAGACCGACGCGCAACAGCACCGGCAGGTCGATCCAGTCGTCCCCGGCGTAGCAGACCTCTTCGTCGCAACGCCCGGTTCGCTCCAGCAGGTCCAGGTAGGCGTCCAGTTTGTCGTCACGGCCCTGGTAGACGTGTTCGATGCCCAGGCTGGCTGCCCGGTCGGCGACGATGCGTGACGCGCGGCCGGTGATCAGGGCCAGCTCGACACCGGCGCGCTGCAGCGCCTTGAGGCCCAGCCCGTCGCGCGTGGAGAAGGCCTTGATTTCGTTGCCCTGGTTGTCGAAATAGAGGCGCCCGTCGGTGAGTACGCCGTCGACGTCCAGTGCGAGCAGTCGAACGCGTGCGGCGCGTTCCAGCAGCAGGGGGTCGTGACGCGACATTCAGACCACCCCCGCGCGGAGCAGGTCGTGAAAGTTCAGCACACCGGCCAGCGATTCATTTTCGTCCAGCACCAGCAGCCCCTGGATCTTACGGTCCTGCATCAGCTGCACGGCCTCCACCGCCAGGGTGTCCGGGGCGATGGTCACCGGGTCTTCGCCCATGACCTCGCTGACCGAGATGTCGTGAGGGTCGATGCCCTGGCCCAGTGCGCGGCGCAGGTCACCGTCGGTGAACACCCCGGCCACGGCGCCGCTGTCGTCGACCACGGCCGTCATGCCCAGGCGTTTCTCGGAAATTTCCACGATGGCGTCGGTCACGGTGGCGCCCAGGCCCACCACGGGGATCTCTTCGCCCTGGTGCATCAGGTCGCGAATCCGGATCACCAGGCGGCGACCGAGCTGCCCCGCCGGGTGAGAGCGCGCAAAGTCTTCGCGGGTGAAACCACGGCTTTCCAGCAGGGCCACGGCCAGTGCGTCGCCCATGACCAGCGCTGCGGTGGTGCTCGAGGTTGGCGCCAATCCCAGTGGGCAGGCCTCTTCGCTGACCCGTACATCCAGGTGCAGGTCGGCAAACTCGGCGAGATAGGACGCAGGGTTGCCGGTCATGGCGATCAGGTCGACGTCCAGGCGCTTGAGCAGTGGCAGCAGCTGGCGGGTTTCGTCGGTCTCGCCGGAATTGGACAGGATCAGCACGACGTCGTCGCCGGTGATCATGCCAAGGTCGCCGTGCGCGGCCTCGGCGGCGTGCACGAAAAATGCCGGCGTACCGGTGCTGGCCAGGGTAGCGGCGATCTTGCTGCCGATATGACCGGTCTTGCCGACGCCCAGCACCACGACGCGCCCACGGCAGGCGAGCATCGTGCGGCAGGCCGCCACGAAGGTGTCGTCCACGCGCTCGAGCAGTTCCGTCACGGCCCGGGCTTCGGTCTCGATGACTGCCCGCGCGAGTTGTTTCACGGCGTCTTCATTCATCCGGTCATTTTACCCCGGGACGGGGGAGCGGGCAGCCTCAGGCGCCCGCACTGGTGTCGCCGGCGCCCAGCCAGACCATGGCCTGGTAGCCCACGAAAATGAGCAGCAGCAGCGCACCGGCCGTTCGTCCGATGCGGCCCGGGCCCCGGAAATCCGACGCCAGCAGAAACATCAGCCCCGTCAACAGGAACATGACGGGGAAATCACGGCCCAGCACCATGCCCTGGACCTCGACCGGGCGGATGGTGGCGGCGATGCCCAGTACGCCCAGCAGGTTGAACATGTTGGAACCGATGATGTTGCCGATGGCCAGGTCGTCTTCCTTGCGGAACGCGCTGGTCACGGCGGTGGCCAGTTCCGGCAGGCTGGTGCCGAAGGCCACCACGGTCAGGCCGATCACGGTGTCGGACACACCCAGTGAGCGAGCAATGCCCACGGCGCCTTCCACCAGGAAGTGGGAGCTGGCGGGCAGGGCAATCAGGCTGATCAACAGCCAGAACACGGCCACGCGCGTGGGAATGTCGGTGGGAATCTCCGCCTCCAGTTCGCGCGCGAAGGGGTCGGTGGCGGGACGCTGCATGCCGAAGCGGACCAGCCAGGCGATCATGCCGAACAGGCAGCCCAGCAACAGCACGCCTTCCAGGCGGCTGAGATTCTGGTCGAGGGCCATGAACAGGCATACCAGCATGATCAGCAGGAGCAGGGGGTATTCACGTTTCAGCGTGCTCGATTCCAGCCGCAGCGGATAGATTACTGCCGTGAAGCCGAGAATCAGCCCCATGTTGGCGATGTTCGAGCCGATGGCGTTGCCGACGGCCAGGCCCGAGTTTCCGCGGCTGGTGGCCACCGCTGAAACGACCAGCTCCGGTGCGGACGTGCCGAAGCCGACGATGACCAGGCCGATGATCAGGGGCGAAACGCCCAGATTGCGCGCGGTCGCCGAGGCCCCCGCCACCAGGCGGTCGGCCGCCCACACGAGCAGCAGGAAGCCGCCCACGAGCTGGATGAGGTTGACTAGCACGAAGCGGTCCGTGGCGCGGAGGCCCGGGGGGCTGCGTGACCGGTGCAGGGGATGGGGTGACGGGAGTGTTTCCGCCGGCGCGATTGCTCTAAAATGACGCTCTCCTGGTTGCTCCCGCCTGACGCATCGCGGCGCTTCCGCCGGGTCCGCCGTTACGACTGGACGCTAGTCTATGGACAGCAAGACGATTGAGCAAATGATTCGGGCCGGCCTGCCCGGCGCCGAGGTTTCGGTGCGGGGTGACGACGGCGTCCACTTCGAGGCCGTGGTGATCAGCGCCGAATTCACCGGCAAGGCCACGCTGCAGCGACACCGGATGGTGTACGCCACCCTGGGTGACAAGATGGGCCACGAAATCCACGCGCTGGGCCTGCGAACGCTGAGCCCGGAGGAGGGAGCACCGGGCTGAGCGCCACCATCGGGATCGCTGCGGAACAGTCGGACACGCCGGGATCCCATGACCCTCGGGTGTCATCGCCCAACGTTTCCTGAGCCGGCAGCCCGGCGGCTGAACGGCCGTCGCGATCAGGGGCAGGTCAGCCCCGCCTCCACGGATTCACCGTTCACCGCCAGGGCCAGCAGGCGGCTTTCCATGCGGTCGCCGTCGGTTTTGCCGTGGGCGACCTTGACCGGCGTCCAGTCGTAATCGCGGGCGTACCAGGTTTGCGTATAGCGCGTGCTTTCAGGGCCGCGAATGCGGTCCACGCGACGTGTGACCAGGCAACCCAGGGGTGTGTCGAGCGCTTCCGTCGTGGCGACTTCGAAAAGTTGCTCCTCGATTTCATCTTCATCCACCAGCGACAACCGCCATTCCGATACGCCGTCGCCCAGGCCGGCGCGCACGGCCAGTCCCACCGAGACCGGGTCCAGTACGCCTGGCGTCAGCGCCAGGGTATCCTCGCCATCCTCGTGCACGGAATGCACGGTACCCGCCTGCCAATCGAATTCGGCGCGTGTATGGATGGTCTTGAACGACACCTCCACGGTCTGTTCGAAATGGTGTGGCCTGGGCCCACCATCCTGCCAGTCCCCGCGACTCAGCGACGACTCCTCCAGTCCGAGCAGTTTGGCCAGCCCCCGGGTGCCACGCGTTGCCGAGGTCATGGTCCAGGCGCCGTCCTCCAGGGTCAGCGCCACGCGGGACTCACCGATGGCCTTGTCGTTGCGCAGGAACTCGAAGGTCGCCTCGAAAGGCGTCACCGGTCCGGCCACGGCCGCACACGAAAAGATCAGGGTGGCCAGGCCGGCCAGGGGTGCGAGGCGCGTGGTCATTTCAGGGTGTCGTTCTCGAGACGCAGGGGTTCGCGCAGCAGGCGTCCGTCCAGCAACACGCCGCCGGCATTCACTTCCACCCGGTGGCGGGTGAACAGGTCAAGCACCGCGAGCAACAGCGTCTTCTCGCGCGGCGCCACGCGGGCGGCCAGCGAGGCTTCGTCGTCGCCGGGTTTCACGGGCACGCGCACCTGCGCGATGACCGGCCCGCCGTCCAGTTCGGGCGTCACGAAATGGACGCTGGCCCCGTGCTCGTTGTCTCCCGCCTCGAGCGCCCGGCGGTGCGTGTGCAGACCCTTGTGCTGTGGCAGCAGGGAAGGGTGCTGGTTGATCATCTGGCCGCGAAAGGCGTTGACCACTGAACTGCCGAGGATGCGCATGTAGCCGGTGAGCAGCACCAGGTCAGGCTCCAGTTCCCGGAGCAGGCGCTCGATGGCCAGGTCCTGGTTGGACGGCCCCGCGTAGGCCTTGTCGATCACGGTGGTCGGTACGCCGGCTGCTTCGGCGAAGACCAGGCCGCCGGCGTCGGCGCGATTCGAAATGACGTGAACCACCTCGACATCCAGCGTCCTGGCCTGCATCGCGTCCAGCAGGACCTCGAGGTTCGAGCCGCTGCCTGAAATCAGTGCGACCAGCCGCAGGGGACGGTTCATCGGTAACGCACCCGCTCTTCGCCGGCGGCGGCTTCCACCACTTGTCCAATGTCTACGCACGCCTCACCCAGCGACTGCGCGGTGTCGATCATGACGCCGGCCTCGGCGGCGGGCACGACCAGCACCATGCCGATCCCACAGTTGAACGTGCGCAACATTTCGTCCGACGCGATGGCGCCCTGGTCCTGCAGCCAATCGAAGACGGCGGGGCGGGTCCAGGCGCCAGTTTCGACTTCGATGCCCAGGTCTGGGGGCAGGACGCGCACGATGTTCTCCGTGATGCCGCCCCCGGTAATGTGGGCCAGGCCGTCGACGCGGTGATGCCCCAGCAGGGTCAGCACGGATTGCACGTAAATACGGGTGGGCGCCAGCAGGGCCTCACCCAGCGTGGTGTCGCCCAGCGGCAGGGACGGGTCGTCGCCTGAACGCTCCAGGACCTTGCGGATCAGCGAGTAGCCGTTTGAATGGGGGCCGGAAGATGCCAGGCCAAGCAAGCGGTGGCCGGCCTCGATTCGTGAGCCGTTCACCATCGCGTCGGCCTCCACGACGCCTACCGCAAAGCCGGCCAGGTCGTAGTCCTCGCCTTCGTACATGCCGGGCATTTCGGCCGTCTCACCGCCGATCAGGGCGCAACCGGCCTGGCGGCATCCTTCGGCAATGCCCTCGATCACCGCCTGCGCGCGATCCAGTTCCAGGCGACCGGTGGCGAAATAGTCCAGGAAGAACAGGGGTTCGGCGCCGCACACCAGGATGTCGTTTACGCACATGGCGACCAGGTCGATGCCGATGGTGTCGTGACGATCCAGCTGGCGCGCCAGCATCAGCTTGGTGCCCACGCCGTCGGTGCCGGACACCAGCACGGGGTTGCGGTAGCGGTCAGTGTCCAGGCGGAACAGGCCGCCGAATCCGCCGATGTCCGTCACCACGCCTTCGCGCAGGGTGGTCTTCACGGCCGGCTTGATGCGCTCGACCAGGGCGTTGCCGGCGTCAATGTCGACGCCCGCATCGCGATAGTTCAGGGGCTCGCTGGCGGATTTCTTGCTGGCCATGAAAGGCGTTCGTCCGGTTCGTCGCAACAGCGGCCTATGGTATCGTATTTGCTTCCCGCTTTTGCGACTTCCAGGCACGATCCCGAGCTGCCCGACACCACCCGCGACCATTGATGATCCGACGCCTGATTCCTCTGTTGCTGTGCCTGCTTGTCGTCCCTGCGCTCCAGGCCGACCAGGAACTCTATGTCGGAATCGTGCCGGTCACCGACCAGAGCGAGGCGCAACGCGCCGCTGCCCTTCCCGGTGCCCTTTTGCATGTGCTGCGCAAGTTGAGCGGGGAGCGGGAGATCCCTGCGCAACCTGCTCTCGACGAAGCCCTCGCCTCGGCCGGTGACCTGCTGCTGGCCTTCGGCTACCGCGAATCACCGAGAACGCTGGCCGACGGGACGGAAACGACCGAACTCGAACTGGTGGCGCGCTTCTCGCCTCCCGAGGTGGATCAGCTGGTTCGCGGGCTCGGCCTCAGGCGGTGGCGTGTTCAACGCGAACCCGTGGTGCTGTGGGTGGTCATTGACGACGGTCGCGGCCGTACCATGATGCCGCCCGAATACCAGCCTGAGTACGACGGCATGGCGCAGACCGCCGAGACCCGCGGTCTGCCCGTGGCCTGGCCGGGTTTGACGCCCGAGTTGATGGAGCAAGTCGACGTGCAGCTGTTGTGGGGCGGTTACACCGAGCAGTTGGTTGGCGCGGACACCCAGACAGAGGGCGTCGCCATCGTCGCCGCGCGCCGCGAGCGTGGCGAGTGGAATGTTCGCTGGATCTTCGCCGATGCCAGCACCAGCACAAGCTGGCGCGCGCGCCAGGCCACCCTGGGCCCGGCCCTGGACGAGGGCATCCACCAGCTCGCCGACCTGGTCGCGTCGATTCACGCCATCGATCCGGCGGGGCAGGGCGCCTATCGCACCGAAATGTTGCTTACCGGCCTGGGAAGTAGCGGGGACTACGCACGAACCCTGGACTATCTCGACGGGCTGGGCCTGGTCGACGACGTGCAGGTGCGCGGTGTCGGCCCGACGGGTGTTCGTCTGAGCCTGGCGCTGAACGCCGAGCCGGGCTATCTCGAGTCTGTCCTGCGCCAGGACGGCGTGATCGAGGCCGCTGACGCACCGGGCGAATACCGGCTGGTGCCCTGAGCCATGACCACGAACCACAGTTGGTTGATGCTCGCCCTGCTGGTGCTCGCCGGCTGGTTGCTGTGGGCGTTGGCGCCGATCCTGACGCCTTTCGCGGTGTCCATGGCCATCGCCTACCTGACCGACCCGCTGGTCGATCGCCTGGAACGGTTCAGCATTCGCCGCTGGCGCCTGGGCCGTACACTCGCGGTGGCGCTGGTGTTCCTGTTCCTGAGCGTATTGCTCGCGCTGGCGCTGCTGGTGTTGATCCCGATGCTGGTTCGGCAGGCGCGGGAACTGGTGGAGCAGGTGCCGGAAATGATCGACTGGCTGAACGATACGGCCTTGCCCTGGGTTTCCGGTTTTCTCGGCCTCGACCTGTCGTCCATCGAGCGTCCGGAGCTGGTGGCCCTGGCGAAAACCTACTGGCAGGAAGCCGCCGGTGCGGCCGTGGATCTGGCGCAAACCGTGGGCAAGGGCGGCGCAGTGGCCCTCGGCGTGGTCACGAACCTGGTGCTGATTCCGGTGGTCGCTTTCTACCTGATGCGCGACTGGGACCGGCTGGTCGAAGGCATCCAGGGCCTGCTGCCCCGCAGCTCGGTTAACCAGGTCAGCGGCATCGCCCGCGAGATCGACGATGTCCTCAGCGCATTCCTGCGCGGGCAGTTCATGGTCATGATGTCCCTCGGCATCATCTACGCCCTCGGATTGTGGATGATCGGGATCAAGGCGGGCTTCCTGATCGGCCTGGTGGCCGGCGTGCTCAGCGTGGTGCCCTACCTGGGCTCGGTGGTGGGACTGGCGCTGGCCGTGGGCATGGCCCTGTTCCAGTATGGCGACCTGCTGCACTTCGTGCTGGTGCTGGTCGTGTTCGGCGTGGGTCAGGGTCTGGAAGGCATGGTGCTCACGCCCTGGCTGGTCGGTGACCGGATCGGCCTCCACCCCGTCGCGGTCATCTTCGCGGTGTTGGCCGGGGGGCAGCTGTTTGGGTTCCTGGGAATCCTGCTGGCGCTGCCCGTGGCGGCGGCCCTGAACGTGGTGGTGCGTCACGTGCACGACATCTACCAGCACAGCGCCTGGTACAAGGACACCGGCGGCTAGGTGCTGTTCTCCCCGCAAATACCCTTGCCCCTGGAGCCGCGGCGCACCGGCGGGCTGGACGACTTCGTACCCGGCCCCAATGGCGCCACGGTGGACGCGGTGGCCGAAGTGGCCGTGCAGCCGGACAGCAGCCTGTTCCTGTATGGCCCACACGGCCACGGCAAATCCCACCTGTTGAATGGCGCCTGCCTGGCGGCGCGCGCGGCCGGACGGACTGCCTTCTACCTGGGTCTCGGTCATCTCGACGAGGATGCCGCCGGTTCATTGTCCGGTCTGGAGTCCATGAACCTGGTCTGCCTCGATGATCTGCATGCCGTCGCGGGTTCGTCCGCCTGGGAAGAAGCCCTGTTTCATTTCATCAACCGGCTTCGGGCGCAGCGTGGCAGCCTGCTGGTAGCCAGTCGTGAACGCCTGAGCACGCTTCCCCTCGAATTGCCCGACCTGTCCTCACGCCTCGCCTGGGGTCTGCGCCTGGAATTGCAGGGCCTGGAGGATGACGACAAGCGCGAAGCCCTCGCACGGCACGCCCAGGCCCTGGGTTTCGAACTGCCTGAAGAAGTGGGCCGCTACCTGCTCAGTCGCGGCGCGCGTGACATGGGCACGCTGGTGGGCCTGGTGACGCGTTTACAGCAGGCGGCATTCCGGGAGAAGCGGCAGGTGACGGTGCCGTTGGCGAGGCGATTGATGAAGGCATGACGCAAGACCCGGCCTGTCCAGTCATGCACAAACCTTTTGCGGTGACGGCCCACTCCCGGGGATCCTCCCGGTCGAATCGCGGGAACAAAAAAAGGGGCCCCAAGGGGCCCCAGGGTTGCGAATGGGGTGCGTGCTTACCGGAAGGTCTGAACCTGGTCGATGGTCAATCCTTCGCCGTCGAAGCTCAGTTCGACGCGGGCGCGGCCGACCATGGCCTGGTAAGCGCGGGACAGTTCTTCGAGGTCCGCGTCGCCCATGGCGGCGTCGCCGGCGGTATTCTGCCATTCTGACTGCCCGGCGGCCTGTTGCAGTTCCGCCAGTGCCGCCATGTCGTAGTCGATGGAGAAGAACACGCCGTCCGGGTCACCGGACTGGTCGAGGAACGCGCGCAGCCCGTCTTTCTGTCCTTTGCCCAGGGAAACGCCGATCGCATCCTGGGTCATCACGGCATAGGCCTCGAATTCGGGCGTGGCGACGCTCATCAGCTCCTGGGGCAGCGCCACCGGGTCGCCGCCGGGTTCGATCTGCAGCTCCTCGAAGCCCGGAATCATCATGCTGGCCATGCCGATCACCATCTGCGGTTTTTCCATTTCCAGGGACAACCGTCCTCGCACGGTGGCCGGGTCCGGATTGGCCGCATCGAACTCGCTCAACTCGGCCCGAAATCCCTTGAGGTTGCCGATGAACGGGGGCATTGGCTGGTTCAGGGATTCAGCGAGCTGGCGCACCTGGTCATTCAGGTCCTGCAGTTGCGGGCACTGGAACGGCACCGCGGACATGGCGTTGGCGCTGTCGAGCAGGAAATCGCGCAGGCGGCCGACTTCCAGGCCCAGAGATGCGCTGACCAGCTGATCGGTGCCCCGGGACGCGGGCGGAACATTGGCCACCAGGCGTTTCATCTGGCCACCGAGCAGCGTGTTGGTCTCGAGCTGGTAGCGCATGCCAACGGCATCCGCGGTGATTTCAGTGGTGCCGGCCACCAGGCGCGGCACGAACGTCGTCGCCAGTCGCGCCTCCCGCGCACACGCTGGATCGATCTGGGTGACGTCGTAGCCACCCATGTCGCTCATCCACGACACGGTCTGGCTGTCCGCTTCGAACAACTCGTCCGCCACCCGGGACAGGTCGATATAGCCGGAACCGTAGGGTGCGAAACCCTTGTCGCGGTTCAGGTCGGCCAGTGCGCCGCTGTCAGCGATGGTGCGGTCGGGCCGTTCCAGGCCCAGCATTGCGGGCAGGAATTCCGCTTCGCGGCTGCGCGGGGCGGCGGTGAGCACCGCGTGATCGTCGAGCAGCGCCACGTACAGTGCCATGGGCTCGTCCGATTCGGCCACGCGCCAGAAGGCGTGGCCCTGGAAGTCCTGTTCCGGGATGGGCTGGTTCGATTTCGTTTCCACGCGGGTGATCATGTCACGAACCTTTTGCGGATCGTCCAGGCCAAGGCGAACCACGGGGAACAGGCCGTGCCCATACACCGCGCTGACGGTTTCCAGAGAGAAACCGAGGCTTTGCATGCCCGCGCGGTTCAGTTTGCCGTCGAACTCGTCGAGCACGGCCAGGCCGACAGCCTTGACTTGCGGATCGTCGATGTCGGCGTAGCCGGTTTCGAGGTCGGTTCGGGCATCGGTAAGCGAGGCCTGCATCTGCTGCAGGAAGGGCTCCATGCGTTCCAGGTACACGTCCACCACGTCGGCGGGAACCGGTTCGAGGTTGGCCATCACGTAGGGCGTGTCCGCCGGTACGTATTGCAGCAGGGGATTGGCCGAACTGTCGGCCAGCTGTTCGGTGTCGCCGCAGGCGACGAGCATCGCCGCGCCGGCGGCGAGGGCGACGGATAGGGGCAGTCGTTTCATGGATCGGTTCTCTCGACGGGTCATGATTAGGTGTTATACCACAGTACAACACTAAACACAAGCCTCAGTCGCCTTCGGTCAGCGCCTCGCGCAGTTTGGCCAGCCGCTCGGGTGTGCCCGAGTCGAACCAGCGCCCGTCGTGCAGTTCCCCGGTCGCCAGAAAGGTGTCCGCGGCGTGGCGCAAAACGCCGCTGATACGCCAGCGGCCGGGTTCGCTGTCTTCGAAGAGGCGTGGGTGGTACACCGCGATGCCGCTGAAAGTCACACGCGGATCGCCGGCCGTGCGCAGGCGGCCGCCGCGCAGAACGAAGTCACCTTCGGGGTGGTGTGGGGGGTTGCGGACCATGACCAGGTGCGCGCGATCGCATTTGACCTGGCGCAGGCGCGCCAGTGGAAAGTCGCACCAGATGTCACCGCTGATCACGGCAAACGGCGCTTCTCCCAACAGGGGCAGAGCGTTGAATATTCCGCCGCCGGTCTCCAGGCCCTCGGGCGGTTCCCCGGAATAGCGTATCGACAGGCCCCAGCGGCCGCCGTCGCCCAGCGCCGCCGGCAGCATGTCACCCAGGTGTCCGGTGTTGATCACCACCTCCCGAAAGCCCGCCGCGGCCAGGCCTTCCAGGTGGTACACGATCAAGGGCTTGCCGCCGACGTCGATCAGTGGTTTCGGTAAGGTATCGGTCAGCGGTTGCAGCCGTTCACCCCGACCCGCGGCCAGGATCATGGCGCGCATGACAGGCGCTCCAATTGTTGGTCAAAGTCTTCGAACTGGGGATAACGCCCCAGCACGTCGCGAACGTAGCCCCAGAAACGCGGCACCAGGTCCAGGTAACCGGACCTGCCGTCCCGGTAGTGCAGGCGGGCAAAGATGCCCACGATCTTCAGGTTGCGCTGCAGGCCGGTCCAGTCCACCTGTCGTTGCCAGTCGGCCGGTGCGGTTCCCGGGCACACGGATTGCCGGAACTGCTCGGTCCAGGCTTCGATCCGTTCCCGGGGCCATGCGATATAGCGGTCCCAGACCAGTGACGCGAAGTCATAGGACAGGGGCCCACGCACCGCGTCCTGGAAATCGATCACGCCGATGTCGCCCTCGGGCGCGAGCAGCAGGTTGCAGGAATGGAAGTCCCGGTGCACGAAGACCTGGGGCTCCTCCATGGCATTGGCAAGCAGTGTGTCGCACAGGGCGGTCCAGCACTCCAGGGCCTCACTGTCCAGCGCCAGGCCCTTGTGGCGCGCCAGGTACCAGTCGGTAAACAGGTCGAGCTCCTGTTGCACCTGGTCCCGGCCGAAGGGCGGCAGGCCCTCGGCGCCCACGTCACGGGCCAGGCGCGCGAGCAGATCGAACAGGGGCGGAAACCAGCGATCCACGGTGTCCGTGTTCAGCGCGTCGCGCAGCAGGTCATCGCCCAGGTCTTCGAGCACCAGGAACCCGGTGCCAAGGTCGGCCTGTTCGATGCGTGGGGCGTGGATGCCCGCCGCATTGAGCCTGGCGGCGACGTCCACGAACGGCCGCGAATCCTCCTGTGACGGAGGGGCATCCATCAGCACCCACTGCAATCCGGCATCCCGCAGGCGAAAGTAGCGCCGAAAACTGGCGTCTCCGGCGAGTGGCGTGAGCGCCAGTTGCGGCCGCCCCAGCGATCGCCGCGCCCAGTCCAGGCCCTGCCGCGCTCTCCCATCGATGGTGCCCGAGTCATTCATGGCGCGCATTGTAGCCATGGCTGCCGCCCGGCGCACCGGCTGCAGGCCGCATGAAACGGGAGTATCGGGTGAAGGACGGGTTTAATTCGTACCAATTTGGTACCATATAGATCGGTATCAACCGGAGCGTGTCGTGCTGCGTATCAGCAAACTGACGGACTACGCCATCCTCGTGATGGTGGAACTCGGCGCCAGCCAGGGCGAGGTGCTCAGCGCGCAGTGCCTGGCCGAGCGCTGCGGGCTGGAAGTGCCCACCGTCAGCAAGGTGCTGAAGATGCTGGTGCCTTCCGGACTGGTGACCTCTTTTCGTGGCGCCAGCGGGGGCTATCGTGCGGCGCATGCGCCGGAGCGAGTCAGCGTGGCGGCGGTGATCAGCGCCATTGAAGGTCCCATCGCCATGACCGAGTGCAGCGTGCACGAGGGTCTGTGTTCCGTCGAGGCCAGTTGCAGCGCGCGCGACAACTGGCAGAAAGTCAGCGCCGCTGTCGCCGGTGCCCTGGAAAACATCAGCCTGGCCGACATGAGCCGCCCCTCGACGCCGCCGAGGGACCGCGTCTCCGGCCTGGAAATCGCCACACTGAATGCGTGATAGAACGCTGGGAAAACGAGCATGAGCAGTAATCCAACTGTCGAAAGGCACCTGGAGGGTCGTTACAAGCACGGCTTCTTCACGGACATCGAGGCCGATTCCCTGCCGCCTGGCCTGGACGAAGACGTCATCGCAGCCATTTCCGCGCGCAAACGCGAACCGGAATGGCTGCTCGAGTGGCGGCTGCGGGCCTACCGCAAGTTCCTCAAGATGACCGAACCGCACTGGGCGCACCTGGAGATCGAACCCATCGACCTGCAGGCCATTTCCTACTATTCAGCGCCCAAGTCGGACAAGGACAAGCCGCAGTCCCTGGACGAAGTGGATCCCAAGCTGCTCGAGACCTACGACAAGCTCGGCGTGCCGCTGCACGAGCGGGCCAGGCTGGCGGGCGTGGCCGTCGACGCGGTGTTCGACTCGGTGTCCGTGGGCACCACCTTCAAGAAGGAACTGGAGAAGGCCGGCGTCATTTTCTGTTCCTTCGCCGAGGCCGTGCACGACCACCCGGACCTGGTGCGTCGATACCTGGGCAGCGTGGTGCCACAGCACGACAACTATTTCGCCGCGCTGAATTCGGCCGTGTTTTCCGATGGAAGCTTCGTGTACGTACCGAAGGGCGTGCGCTGCCCAATGGAGTTGAGCACCTATTTCCGCATCAACGCCGCGGAAACGGGTCAATTCGAGCGCACGCTGGTGGTTGCCGACGAGGGCAGCTACGTGAGCTACCTGGAAGGCTGCACGGCGCCGATGCGCGACGAGAACCAGCTGCACGCCGCGGTGGTGGAGCTGGTCGCGCTGGAGGGTGCCGAGATCAAGTATTCGACGGTGCAGAACTGGTATCCCGGCGACGAAAACGGCAAGGGCGGCATCTACAACTTCGTGACCAAGCGCGGCGACTGCCGCGGTGACGATTCGCGCATCTCCTGGACCCAGGTCGAGACCGGTTCGGCCATCACCTGGAAGTACCCCAGCTGCGTCCTGAGCGGCGACAACTCGGTGGGCGAGTTCTATTCCGTGGCCCTGACCCATAACCACCAGCAGGCGGACACCGGCACCAAGATGGTCCACCTGGGCAGCAACACCCGCAGCACCATCATTTCCAAGGGCATTTCCGCCGGCCATGGGCAGAACGCCTACCGCGGGCTGGTCAAGGTTGGCAGGAAGGCCGAGAACGCACGCAATTTCACGCAGTGCGATTCGATGTTGATCGGTAAACGCTGCGGCGCACACACCTTCCCATATATCGAGGTACAGAATCCCACGGCCAAGGTCGAGCATGAGGCCACCACCTCGCGCATCGGCGAGGATCAGTTGTTTTATTGCCTGCAGCGCGGCATCAGCGAAGAGGACGCGGTCAGCATGATCGTCGACGGTTTCTGTAAGCAGGTGTTCAGGGAATTGCCGATGGAATTCGCGGTGGAGGCGAAGGCGTTGCTGGAAGTGAGTCTGGAGGGGGCTGTTGGGTGAGAGGATTGGCGTACAACGCGAGGTGTTTTGGGGCCGGACGTTGGGAGAAATGGCAGGCGCAAGACGGATGTCCGTTGGCAGACCGAAACATGGAAAAAATATTCATGCATTGTAATTCCGGACATTTTGTACGAAATCAGCTTGAAGTGACTTTAATGGGTGCTTGAACGATGTTGAAAATCAGTAATTTACACGCTGAAGTTGATGGAAAAGAGATTCTCCGTGGGCTGGACCTCGAGGTCGGGTCGGGGGAGATACATGCCATCATGGGCCCCAACGGCTCCGGCAAGAGCACACTGGGCAACGTGATTGCGGGCCGTGAGGGATACCAGGTCACGAAGGGGCGTGTCGAGTACCT
Organism: Gammaproteobacteria bacterium; assembly: GCA_030431095.1. Lineage (GTDB taxonomy): Bacteria > Pseudomonadota > Gammaproteobacteria > Xanthomonadales > SZUA-36 > Marinihelvus. The sequence goes on from JAUIJU010000001.1 coordinate 128,197, forward strand.
GGGCAAGGACCTGCTGGCACTGGAACCGGAAGAGCGGGCCTGCGAGGGCGTGTTCCTGGCCTTTCAGTATCCGGTGGAAATCCCCGGGGTGAACAACACCTATTTCCTGCGGGCAGCCCTGAATGCCCGTCGCAAGTACCACGGCGAGGCCGAACTGGATTCGGTCGGCTTTCTCAAACGGGTGCGCGAAAAACTGGAGGTGCTGCATATCGGCGACGAGCTGCTGCACCGGGCCGTGAACGAGGGTTTTTCAGGTGGAGAGAAAAAGCGGAACGAGATTTTCCAGATGGCCGTGCTGGAACCGAGGCTGGCCATCCTGGACGAAACCGACTCCGGCCTGGACATCGATGCGCTCAAGACAGTGGCGGAGGGTGTCAACCGCCTGCGCAGCCCGGATCGTTCGATGGTGCTGGTGACGCACTACCAGCGCCTTCTCGACTACATCGAGCCCGACCACGTGCACGTGCTGGCGGGTGGACGCATCGTGACCAGCGGTGGCCCGGGGCTGGCGCGACGCCTGGAAGAGGAAGGCTATGCCTGGCTCGAAGACGGCGGTATTGCCGAGGTGGCGGAGGCCTCATGAGCACCCCCGCCCACATCGTCGAGCGGCTCGATCGGCCGGCGCCGGAATCCTGGCCGACCTGGAGTCGCGCACTCCGGGACCGAGCCAGGGAGGGCTTCCTGGCCCACGGCCTGCCGCATTCCCGCCTGGAGGACTGGAAGTACACCTCACTGGCCGGTCTCGCCGACGGCGTACTCGACACCATCGGTCCCGGGGAAGGCGACGGAGCCTCCATGCGTGCGCCGGTGATCGAACATCGCGTCCTTCGCCTGGAAGATGGCAGGCCGGTCGACTCCGGACCAGAATGGCCTGAAGGGGTCGAACTGCGACCTCTGTCCGAGGCGCTGGCCGAACCGGACGAGGCGCTTCGGGGCATGCTCGAGGCGCTGAACACGCAACATCCCGCCCAGGCCATGACGGCGCTGAACACGGCCGACTTGCGGCATGGCCTCGTGCTCCGGGTGAGCGAGGGTGTCGACGCCGGCCGGCTCGTTCTGGCCTGGCGCAGCACGACCCAGGGCGCCGCCGCGTTGCACAATGCCCGCCTGCTGGTATCCCTTGCGCCGGGCGCACGACTGGACCTGGTGGAAGATTTTTCCGTGGCCGGCGCGCTGAACGTGATCCACCAGGTTTCCCTGGGTGAACGAAGTCTCCTGCGCCACGCCCGGATGCAGGCCAATCCGGCCGCGAGCTGGTTGATCACGCGCATCGAGCTGGCGCAATCCGCGGACAGCCGGTTCGAACACACCAGCCTGGACCTTGGCCTGGGCCTGGCGCGTCACGACGTTCGCTGTTGCCTGGCCGAGTCCGGCGCCCGTTGCGACCTGGCCGGTGCTTACCTGCCGACCGGCAAGGCCCATGTCGACCATCACCTCGACGTGCGCCACGAAGCGCCCGGGTGCGGCAGCAGCCAGACCTACCGCGGCGTGCTCCATGACGAGGGGCGCGCCGTGTTCAACGGTCGGGTCCACGTCCTGCCCGGGGCAGACGACAGCGAAGCGCACCAGTCAAATCAGAACCTGTTGCTGTCGCGGAACGCGGAAGTCGACACCAAGCCGGAACTGATCATCGAGGCGGACGAGGTGGTTGCAAGCCACGGAGCGACCGTCGGCCAGCTTGACGAGTTGGCCGTGTTCTACCTGCGCAGCCGCGGCATCGAGGAATCCGCGGCGCGGCGCATGCTGACCGGCGCGTTTTGTCGATCCGTGGTCGAATGCATCGAGGACGAAATCGTACGCGAAGCCTTCATGGCTCGCCTGGATGACCACCTGGAGCAGGACCGATGAATCGCCCCGAGCCGGTGTCCACCGACACCGCACTGGATGTCGAACGGGTCCGGACGGATTTCCCCATCCTGCAGCGCGAAGTGCACGGCAAACCGCTGGTCTACCTGGATACGGCGGCTTCCGCGCAACGGCCCGAAGCCGTGGTGGAGGCGGTGGCCGATTTCTACCGCCGGCACAACGCGAACATTCACCGGGGCGTGCACACACTGAGCCAGGAAGCCACCGAGGCCTACGAGGGCGCGCGGGCCCGGTTGGCGTCGTTCATCAATGCGCCGTCGTCCGCCGAACTGGTGTTCACCCGAGGCACCACGGAATCGATCAACCTGGTCGCGCAGGCCTATCTGCGGCCGCGCCTCGCGCCCGGTGACGAGATCCTGGTCTCGCGCATGGAACATCATTCGAACATCGTGCCCTGGCAGATTCTGTGCGAACAGACCGGCGCGGTGCTGCGTGTGATTCCCATCGATGACGACGGCGCCCTGGACATGAGTGCGTTCCACGACCAGCTGAACGAGCGCACGCGCCTGGTGGGGATCGTGATGGTTTCCAACGCCCTGGGCACGGTGAACCCGGTGCGTGAAATGGCCGCGGCCGCGGGATCGCTCGACATTCCGGTGCTGGTGGACGGGGCACAGGCGATGCCGCACCAGGCGGTGGACGTGCAGTCGCTCGGTTGCACCTTCTTCTGCTTCTCGGGGCACAAAATGTACGGGCCGACGGGGATCGGCGGCCTGTGGGCGCCGATGGACGTCCTGCAGGCCATGGCCCCGTACCAGGGCGGTGGCGAGATGATCCGCAAGGTCACCTTCGAAGGCACCGAGTACAACGATCCGCCCGGCAAGTTCGAGGCGGGGACGCCCAATATCGCCGGGGCCGTCGGCCTGGGCGCCGCGGTGGACTACCTGGAGGGCCTGTGCATGGACCACGTCGCGGCCTACGAGGCATCCCTGCTCGACGCGGGAACGGCCCGCCTGCTGGACGTGAAGGGTCTGCGTATCATCGGGACCGCGCCACACAAGGCCGGCGTGATCTCTTTCACCCTGGACGGCATCCACCCGCACGATATTGGCACCATCATCGACCACCATGGCGTGGCGATTCGCACCGGTCACCACTGCGCCATGCCGGCCATCGCTCACTTTGGGCTTCCCGCCACGGCACGCGCTTCGCTGGGCCTGTACAACACGGTGGCCGAATTCGATCGACTGGCCGAGGCGCTGGAGCACGTCCGCGCCATGTTCGCTTGAGCGACTGGCAACGACTGTGCGCGGCGGTGGATTTGCCTGCCGGCGCTGCCTTCGGCGGCGAGGTGGCGGGCATTCCGGTTGCCGCGTTCAACGTCAACGGGCGATTCTATGCCCTGGAAGATCGTTGCAGCCACGAACGGGTGCGTCTGTCGGCCGGTCCGGTGGCCGGTGACGTGGTGTTCTGTCCGCGCCACGGCTCCCGATTCTGCCTGGCCACCGGCCTGGCGCTGTCGCCTCCGGCCAGCGAGGCGGTAAACACCTGGGAGGTGCGCGTGGCGGACGACTGGGTGTGGGTGCGGCCCCGCTGAGGCCTTAGCCCCAGTTCAGGGACTCGACCAGCCCCGCCTTCACCAGGTCGTCTGGCCCGCGGTACGCGCGGCTGCCTTCATATTCCAGTGACAGGCCCGGTTCCCGTTCCAGCGTCGCGGCATAGGCCCGGTACTCGAGGCTGCCCCGCCAATACTGACCCTCGTCCACGGCCCGGCGAATGCGGGGCTGAAAGTCATAGCGAAACTTTTCGTGCAGGATGCCCAGGTAACACGGGGACTCGAAATTGGCCTCGTAGGGAAACAGGTGATGAGGGTTGGCCATCAGGCTGTCCCTCGAGGCGCGGAACAGCGGGTACTTGGTCAGTTCGGGGGCCAGTGCTTCGCCTTCCAGGCTGAAGGCCCGCCGTCGGGGTCCGCCGGTGCGTGACACCATTCGGCGGACCGTCGTTTCGGTGTAGCCGGTGGCGTCAAACAGCGCGTGCGGTCGGTCGTCATCCGCCCCGGGCGCGACCAGCGGGCCGGGGGGATAGAGGTCCACCAGCATGCCGCGCACGCGGGTCAGTCCCAGTCCTTCCATTGTTGTCGTCAGTGCTGCCAGGTCATGCCGGGTGTTGCCATCGAACACCACGCGCTCATCGGCGTCGAGTACCAGGTACCACCCACCGGGGTCGCGCTGTCGAATCGCGTGGTTGATCCAGGCTTGCTTGGCGGTCTCCCCGAACGGCTGATCCACCTGGTAGAGCGTGACGCCCGGCTGGCGGGTCAACCACTCCCGGGTGCCGTCTTCGGAACCGTTGTCCATGAACACGAAGTCACGCACACCCAGCGATTGGTGGTGCTCGACGAACGCCGGCAGCCGATCCAGCTCGTCGCGCAGGACGCACACCAGGGTGGGCGCACCGTCGGCCGGCGCCCGGCCAGGCGTCGAGACCGGTTCGAGATCGAGCGATTCCATATACGCCAGGATGCGCTGGACATAGGGGGGCGGGTCAGCTGGCTGTCCCGCCATCCCCCGCCCCGCCGCGGGAACGGCCCGGATCATTCGGGCCACTTCAGCGAGCGCGCGGTATGCAGGGCGTTGTTTCGCAGGGTGTCCAGTTCCTCGACGGAATAGTCGTGAACGTGCGCCAGGATGGCCTCGATGTCCTGGACGTCCTCGTACAGGAAGCCATTCCAGTTGTTGACCACGTAGGCGGGAATCGAGCCCTGGGCCGGGGCGATCACGGGGATGCCGAAGCTGAAGGCCAGGTAGAGGCAGCCCGAAGTGAGGATGTCGCGGTAGGACAGCAACACGAAGTCCGAGGCATTCAGGTAGTGCTGGCAGTCGGCCGCCTCGGTGAAGACATCGTGACTGGTCAGCCGGTGGGCCGGAAACTGGCGAATCGCCACGCGGGTCTTCTCACAGAACACCGGCCCCATCTGGATCAACTGCAGCCGCCGGAAACGCTGCATCGCGCCGCGCAGCGTACTCAGCGGGCCGTCGAACGCCTTGTAGGGCTTGACCATGCCGACCATCGCGATCGTGATATCGTCGCGCGCCAGTCCCAACCCCTGGCGGGCCCGTTTTCGCGAAACCGTGTTCTCGTAGCTGTCGATGTAGTTGCCGTGCTCCAGGAAACTGACCGGCCTGTCGGCCGGCAGCCATTCCTGAACGAGGTCGGGCAGGCAGGGGTGGTGAACGAGCAGCCGGTTCGCCACGGCGCTGAGTCGTCGGCGGAACGCCCGATCCAGCCGGAGATCAGCGATGTCGTGGCTGTAGCGGTTGTGAATGGTCCACCAGATGCGCAGACCCTTTTGCCTGAGACCCTGCAGGTCCGACAGGAACTGGTCGATGGCGCGCCCGTGATCCCGGATCTCGACGTCCTGGTAGACGCTGTTGATCCAATGCACGTGCAGAATGTCGCCAGGCTCGAACGCCAGTTCGCCGGTGCGCAGGGCGGCCAGGTCGTTCAGGCCGCTGACGTTGACACCAGAGCGTTCCAGCCCACGGTACAACAATGACTGGTAGGGGTTTCCGGAGGAATAATCGGGGAAAAAGAACAGGTTGCTGCACTGCCGTTCCGCCGCGAAGTCGACGAAGTCCGGGGTATCGAGCACGGCCCGTGACAGTTCTTCGAGCGGCGCAGTGAAGCGGTACACGGCCTGCAGCCTGGACCAGAACTGTTCCGCATCGCCGTCGTGGGCCAGGCGAAGGAAATAGCGCTCGCCGTCCGGGTCATTTTGCAGTCGACGCACCAGGGCGCAGGCGCAGGCCACTTCCGTGCTCCGGCTGTCGATCAGCAATTCATCGAAAGCATCGCGCAACAGCGCGATGGTGTCAGCGTGGACGGTCGAAGTGGAAAGCCCGTGACAGGCCTCGACCAGAAACCAGAACAGGACGGAGCTGGATTCCCCCAGGCCATCGACTTCATGGCTCCACTCCCGGGTCGGCGCCAGCAGACACTCAGCCGAAGGGCCGAGTTCCCGGCGTAGCCTGCGGCGAACCATGACCTGGAAGGGGATATGTTTCCACTGGTTGGTGAACAGGCCGGCTCGCAGCTGCTGAAGAATCCAGAAGAAACGAAGGGCGCCCTCCGGATTTCGGCGTCGCTCGAGTTCCGCCATCAGTCGGTGGAACCATTGCAGGCGAATCTTGAGACCGGTGGGGTCGCTGCGGTGAATGTGGCGGCCAATGATGCGTCGCGTGTAGGCCGCATTGTCGGGATGCCGATGCCAGTACGAACCGGGTGAGCGCAAATGCAGGCCGAGCGGTGTGCGGACGACGGAGAATACCGAGCCGTCGCGCCCGGCGCGAAGCCAGAACTCCCAGTCGGCGGAGGGTCCGTAATTCCGTTCGTCGAAATCACCGGTCGTGGCGTGGATCCGGCGTCGCCATACCGGCATGCAATGCGGGATGTTGTGGGGAACCGCGTCCGGGCCGTTGCCGCGCCAGAGGCGTTCGACCAGGTATTCATCGGAAGGCTCGTCGGCGTACCAGGTGGCGCAGCGTCCACTGTCCAGCCAGCCGGTCCTGGCGGACTCGGTGACCCGCAGCGCGCTGCTGGTCACGTCGACGCCTGGCTTGTCATCGAGCTCATCCACCAGCCTCGCCAGGTGGGCGGGCGAGCGCCGGTCGTCGATGCTCGCGGTCGTCAGGTAGGGCGACGTGGACAGGCGACAGCACAGGTTCCAGACCTCGTACAGGCCGGGATCCTCGTCGAGACGGATATAGACCGCGTTGCCATGGTCCGCCAGGTGCTGCATGACGGCGGCGTGCTCCCGGCGGCCGGGGGAAGCCGGGCGTACAATGAAATGCTCCATTTCCTCGTAGCCGGACCAGGCGGAACAGTCCTCCAGGAACGGGTCGACGAATGCGTCGCCGTCGAACATGGAGGTGATGATGGAACAGCGCGGGCGCCAGCCGGAACTCCGGAGCGACGCATCCACGCCGACGCGTGGCGCCGTCCAGGATTTCGGCCGGAACGCGTGCAGCGCATGCCGCAGGCTATCGTTGACCGTCAGGGCCGGCCGTGCGCACACCACCCGGAAGTGCTGGAAGCGATTGAGCAGCGCGGGCGACAGCGCGCCTGAGCCGCTGATGGTCACCACCTCGCGGGTCGGTCGCGGAGGATGGTGGCGTGCGCTGTGTCGCCCCAACGGCACCACGCTCACTTGGTGCAACTCGGCGCAGTGACCGGACAGGCCGGGCACGTCGAAAAACAGCGCGACCTCGGCGTGAGCGCCGCGCCACTGGCAGACACGGTCGATCAGCCGGAGCCACGACGTGACCACGCCGGCGTCGCCGCCCTGGACCAGTTCGAACCGGTACCGGGCCGGAGTCGCCTGCTGGACGGGCAGACCATCGTTTATGGGTCGTAACGTAGCCATCAGGGCATTTTCGTTATACTCGCCTGAGCCTCAGTTTCCATGTTCACCGCGCGCCGGGCGGGTCGGCGTTAAGAGGCCGCACCGACCCCGGCGAGCAACCGGAAGGGATACCCACATGCAGAATCCATCCATGGAGCCCTCCCCCGAAAATCAGCCCGTCGGCGGCGACACTGCGCCTCGCGTTCTGCTCGTCGTCGATTCCCGCTGCCGCAACGGCGACCCGCTTGAAAAATGGCTGCGGTCCGCGGGCGCGCGACCCGGGCCAGACCTCGCCGCCCTGGGAGACGAACTGGGCGCCGCCCCGGACCTGTATGCGGTCCTATTGTATGCCAACCCGGCAATTGACGTGGCGCAGTCACTCGACGCCGGGGCGGAACCCGCCCTCGACAACCTGGCGGCGGCGATGGGGGAGGTCCTGTCGGTGTACCGTGCGCACCGTCGCCAACTGACCCTCGTCGACATCGACGCGGCCCGCGCGCACCCCGGCGCGCTTCGTGACTGGCTCGGAGATCGACTGGAATGGTCTTCTTCAATGCCGGAAGCCGGTGAGGCTTCGATGCCCACGCCCCTGGCCCTGGCGGTCGCACGAACGCTGTTGCGCGATGACGAGCGCCTTGGCGCTCTGCTCGCGGAACTCGAGGCCAGCAGCCTGCCCCTGCCGTCACCGGCCGCCCCGGCCGTCGCCGGGCTCCTGGAAGCTCTGGCCGGTGCACGTGAAGCGGTCGAACAACAGGCTGAGGCGCCCGAGCCGGTCGTCGACCCCGCGATCCAGGAAGAGAAAGCGCTGTTGATGCTGCAGCTCGAGCGGGTTCAGAAGGCGCTCGAATCGCAATTGACCGCCAATCGGGGTCTGGAAAGGCGCGTGCAAGAGCTGGCCGATCGGCCGGGGCCCGAAGAACTGGACGCGCTGCACGAGAGGCTCAAGTGGACGGCGCAGGATCTGGAGAGCGTACGCAATTCCCTGTCGTGGAAATTGACCGCGCCCTTGCGCAAGTTGCTCGGCCTGTTCAAGGGCCACACGGAGCTGTGATTTGAGGGCCATGGACTGGTTCGAACGCCATTGCAGCCTGTTCGACGCTCCGGACCTGGTGTTGCATCTGGGTGCCGGTGAAGGCCGTCAATTGCCCGCTTACCAGGCCGCCCGCGCGGCGCGCATCGTGCTGGTGGAGCCACGTCCGGACTGCGTCGGCCGTTTGCGCGATGCCGCCAGGGAGGTGCCCGCGGTGCGTGTCGAGCAGGTGGCGCTGGACCGTGCCGGCGGCACGGCCGCGTTTCACCTGTTCAATCACTCCCTGCTCAGCGGGCTGCACCAGGCGGATGCCGTGCAGACGCTGTTGCCCGGCGTGGTGCAGCGCGCACGGATCGAGGTCGAAACCGAATCCCTGGCGGAACTGAGCGAACGGTTGGGTGTCAGCCCCGGAGACGACAACTGGCTGGTAATCGATACGCCCGGTGTCGAAGACGTCATCGTGGACGCCCTGGCCGAGCCGTCGCTGGCGGGCCTGTTCAGTCAGATCTACCTGGTCTCCTGCGCTCGAGGCTTGACCGGGGCACCGTCCTCCAGCGAGCGGCTGGTCGAGGCGCTCGAAGCGTTGGACTACCGCCGGCTCGGAGCGGCCGATCGTGAAGACCCGGACTGGCCCAGGGTCCATCTGCTGCTCGATGAATCCCAGGCCCGCAATCGCGAGTTGGAGCGCCAACTGGAAACGGCCACCACCGAGCGGAACCGGCGAGGCGCGGCCCTGGCGGAGCTGGAGGCGTCATCACGGCAACGGGAACAGGCGCTGGTTTCCGCCAGGCAGGACCTGGAATCCCGCCTGCGGGCGATTGAAGACGAATTGCAGGCGGAGCGCCGGCGGGCCGGGGAGGTCGCCGAGACTGCCGACGACTACCGGCGTGCCAACGAGGAACTCGACCAACAGCGGAATGAACTCAGGGACCAGGTCCAGGCCATCGGCACACAGCTCGCGGAGGCCCGGGAGGCGGCGGCCGGGCGGGAGCGGTCGGTGCGGGAGCTGGAGCTGCGGCGTGACGACCTGGAAAGCCGGGTGGAGGCCCTGCGTAGCGACCTCGCGCAGGCGACAGACGCTGCCCAGGAGCGCCTGGCGGAATTGCAGAGGCGGCTCGATGTCAGCCGCGAGTCCGTCCGCGTCGGCGAGCAACGCATCGAAGGGCTGGCCGCCTTGCTGGCCGCGCAACAGGAAGAGAATCAGCAGCTCAGTGATGCCGGCGAAGAGCGGGTCAGGGCACTCGACGAACAGCTTGAGCGGGCCCGGAGCGACCTGTCCGTGTCGTTGCGCGTGCAGTCCCAGCGCGAGGCCGATCTCGCCGATCTCCAGTCGCGGTACGCCAGCCTCCTGGAGCTGAAAAATCGTCAGCAGGAACTGCTGGTCAAGCTCGGCAAGCGACTGGGCTCCGCCTCGGATTATCTCAGGCAGCTGGCCGTCGACGACGAGGACCGTGCCTCCACCGCCCAGGCAGAGCGACTGGTGGAAGCGCTCTCCGGCGACCTGGAAGCAAAGCCCTGACACGGGCGGGCCGGACGCATGTCATCCAGGACCCTGGCCGCTGCCCGCCAACTCGCAGAGCTGGTCGACGAATGTGACCGGCTGATTCGCGGGCCGGATTGGCTGAAACTGGACGACGCGGGCGTCACCCCCGAATCGTTGCCCAGCCTGCTCGACCAGGTTCAGGCCCTGACGCGGAGCGCGGAGCCGCCGGAACCGGTGCGCCTGCTGCACCACCTGGCCTGCACCGGCGGCACCCTGTTCGCCCGTTGCCTGGCCTCGATGCCCAACACGCTTCTGCTCAGCGAGGTGGCGCCCCACAGCCGGTTGGGCGGCCCGCGACACTCGCGTTTTCACCCGACGGACCTGGTCCGCATGATCCGCGAAAGCGCGCGGGGCGGCAGCGTGGAACTGGAATCGGAAATTTTCCTGGGTGGTTTGCGGCCGGTGGTCGGGGACTGTGAGCGCAGGGGATTGCGCCTGGTGCTTCGTGACCATGCACACAGCGCCTGGTGCAGCGATTCCACGCCTGACGACGCACCCACCCTGCGACAATTGCTGCAGGGGCGTTTCGCGACCCGGGCCGTGGTCACGGTTCGACACCCCCTCGATTCCTGGTTGTCCCTGCGCATCAACCGCTGGGTTCATTTCTCACCGGGCAACCTGGAAGAGTATGCGCGACGGTACCATGCGTTTCTCGATGCCCACGACGACTGCGCGCACTTTCGATACGAAGACCTGGTGCATGAGCCGGGACGGGTGATGACCGAGTTGTGCGAGCACCTGGCATTGCCCAGTGTCGAGCACTTCGAGCAACTGATCGAAGTGCAGGAACTGTCCGGGAACAGTGGCCGCAGCGGCGACCGCATCGATGTGCGGGGCCGCCGTGAACTGCCTGACGAGGTCGCACAGGAGGTGCCCGGCGCCGAAGCCTATCACCGCCTGTGCGAACGGCTGGGCTACGACCCTCGGCCCGAGATCAGTGCCTGTTGACGACTTCGCCGCGCAGACCCTGGAAATCGATCCATTCCACCGCTCGCGGATAGTCGGTGTGTGCAATGGCGAGCACCGCGCCGTCATGGGTTCGGATCTCGCCATGGGCGGTTTCCAGCGTGACATTGCGTGGCCACTCGACGGCCACGTGCAGTCCCGCGGCGCGGACCGCGTCCACTACCTGCAGGTGCACCTCGACATCGCGGTGCGTGCCGAACAGGGCGACCCGGGTTTTTGCCAGGGCGTCGCCGGCGCCGGGCTGCGCCAGCAGATCGACCTCGGCGCCCTGGATGTCGCAATGCAGAAGGTCGGGCGGCACGGCGCCCATCCGGTCGTAAATGGAGGCGAGTGACAGGCAGGGCACCGTCCTGAAATCAGTCTCCCTGGTGGAACCGTAGGTCGCCCCGTAGTTGCCTGCAGGATCCTGTACCACGGGAAATTCAACTTCACCGTCGTAACCTGCCGCCATGGCCAGCAGGGTCGTGTCCACGTTGTCGAAATGCCCCAGGTTCGTTGCGACATGCCGCTCCAGCCAGTGGTAGTGGGTCGGCTCGGCTTCCAACGCCAGTCCGCTGGCCGGTCGTTCCGGGTTGAGCTGCTTGAAGGCCATCAGGGCGGCCACCATCCAGTGGCCATAGCCCGCGCCCAGTTCGATCACGCCGAACCGTTCACCGGCCAGACGGGCCGCGAGCAGGCTCGCCACCCAGTCGATGGTCCACTCGGAGGGGCCGGGATAAGGCGGACGAAAGGACTTTCCACGAGGCTGCACGTTGCGGGACCAGCCTTGCTTGAACTCGGCGTCGATCGAACCACCCAGGAAGTCGTACACCGATCTTCCGTCCGACGTCACTTGCCGTCGGCCGAAAGTCTCGAAAATGGCGGGGTGTCTGCTCATCGGGTTTCTCGCTCTCAGAAGCAGGTCATTTGCTCGATATCGGCATAGATCTCGCGCAACCGGTCGCTGCGCGCCTGCAGTTCGTCGTCACTGAATCCGGCCAGGTGATCCACCAGCTCGGCGCCCAGCGAGGGGCCGGTCCAGTTGATACACAGGGCGTCCAGTTCGTTTGCGTGCCGGCGCGGCAGCACCAATGGGTCGCCGAAACGCACCGGGATGCTGCCCACCGCGATGGACTCCCAGAAGCGCAGGGTGTTCGGTCCGGCGCCCTGGGGACACAGGGAAAACCTGGAGTCCGAAAGGACCCGGTTGTATCGGACGGCAGATTGATGCTGCTCGTCAAGATGCGCCGGGTCCAGCTGTTCACGCTGGACCTGGTGGTCGTATACCGTCTTGTTGAAATGCCACAGTTCGCCGAGATCCACCAGCACGTCATCGCGGCCGAGCGCGGACAGCTCCTGGTGCAGGCGAACCCGAATGTCCGACAGGTAGTGCGACATGTGCGCGCCGATGAAACTGGCCAGCCATCGCCGTTCACGCATGGGTTTGCCGGGTTCGAGTCCTTCGGATCGGTCCGGGTCGCAATGGTTGACCGCGTACAGGCTCCAGGGATGCAGCCTCATGCCCAGACCCATAGCGTCGACCTCACTCTGCGCCTCGCGCGTGCAGTGACTGATCCACAGGTCGGTAACGCCGAGGTCCGCTGCCTGTTCGAGCATCAGCCGCCAGCGGATGTGCTGGCAGACCGTGTGTACTCGCAGGCTGCCGCCGGTGGCGCGTACGATGCCGGCGGCTGCGCCCAGTTCACGCCGCACCGGGTCGATGATCGGGTCAGGAAAAGTTCGATGGTCGATCCAGGTGGCCCAGGGCAGGGGCAGGTAGGCGTGCAGCAGACCCGGCTCGGGCTGCGCGGCGGCTGCTGGCCGTGCCAGGTGGTTGTCGCAGGCCTGTTTCTCGGTGATGCAGGGAAACTGCCAGAAGGCCATGTCGTGCTCATCGCGGGGTCGATCGGAGACGGAGGTCAGGTGCCGGCCGAGTACACCGTGGAACAGGTCGGGAAAATGCTGGGCCAGCACCTCGGAACCAAGATCCTCGCGGGCCAGGACTACCCAGTCTGCCGGGTCCAGCCCACGCTGAACCAGCAGGGCGTCCGCTCCCCGGTACACCGCGAAACCTGTCGCCGGCTCGTTGCAGATTCGTTCGCCATGGCGAAACAGGTCGAGCTTTCCCAGCCCGCGGGCCGGCGCGCCGTTGACCGGCCCGGAGGCGGCCTGCGGCGCTTCGGCATCGTTCGCCTGTTGCCGTTGTTGACGCCAGCGCTCCAGGCTGCGATTGACCGACAGGCGATCGACCCGTGGGTCGCCCAGGGTCCAGATATCGAAGTCCAGCCGGGCGTCGCTTTCCATGTCCGGCGTTGGGTGCACGTAGGCCACGCCGCCGAGAATCGTGGTGTCGCCGCGCTTGTCGTAGCTGCGCTCCGCCGAGGCCTGGACGTGATAACTGCGCACCAGGTCGATGGGGTTTTTGAGGCGCCAGCCGGCCGTGGCGAACACGTAGGCCACCTTGTTGTCACAGCGCGGAACGCCGAGGCGGATGTCGAGCCGTTGCTTGAGCGCATCGGGGTAATCGGGACGCGAGCGTACCGCCCAGGTGTCCTGCGACCAGTGAGGATTGGGGTGCCGCTCCGGGGTGACGGCGCCACGCTCCCACCGGCTCAGCGCCAGCAGGCAATCTGCGCCGCACAGCAGTTCCGGCAGCTGCTCCAGCGAGCCGTCGAAATAGATATCGCTGTTGGCGAGAATCGCGCAGGTGCCGGGCGCTTCTTTCTCGGTCAATTCCAGCCAGTCGCGATAGCTGGGTCGCTGATCGAGCGCGTGCACCTGCAGTTTGCGCGAAGCCACCGGCGGCTCGGCACCGTCATCCACGAGCAGCACCACGCGGTCGATCAGCGGCAAGTCGAGGTTGCGCCGCAGGCACTCGTCCAGCTCGCGCTGCCGGTGCGTACTGCGCGCCTTGAAATAGGGTGTGAAAAGCGTGATCAACGGGTCGAGTCCGTGCCTGTCCCTGCGTGGTTCCTGGTTTGCCGACCGCGTTGCAACGGGTCTACCATGACCGCGATGAAGGCGATTATAAGGACCCCGGCGCGCCCGTGCCTATGGATGCCCATGCAGGTCGGTACGGGCCGGCCTCCGGGTGATGTGGCGCAAGCGGCGTGAAGCGCTACGACGAAACGCGGCCACTGTTGTTCATTCACATACCCAAAGCGGCCGGAAGCGCTGTGCGCGAGGTGTTCCGTGACTGGTTCGGCGCCCGGCTTGTCCTGCACTACTTCGATGAGCGGACAGGGACGGCGCCGCCCCGGCAAGGGGCGTCGGATGGTGTCCAGGGGAACGCGGCGCCGGTGGTGTTCGGGCATTTCAACCGCCGGCGCGGCTTCGGTGTCGAAGACCGGTTTCCCGAAGCCGGGCAGTTTGTCACGGTGTTGCGTGATCCTTTCGAAGCAGCCATTTCCGGGTACTTTTACCTGCGCCGGGTAGGCGCGGACTGGAAACGGCCACCAGCCGCCCTTGGCCAGTCACCGGCCGAATACCTCGAGGCGACGCCACCGAACATGCTGGTCCATTTTCCCCGCCTGGTGACCTGTGACAATTACCGCGACCGGCTGGAACAGGATTTTCTCGAGGTCGGTATTGCCGAACGCTTACCGCTGAGCCTGGCTCGAATCGGCCTGACCCTGGGCAGGCGTTTCGATCCTGCGATGCTGCGGGTGGTCAACGACACTCCACGTGACCGGGCCATCGACCCCCGTCTGCGCGTGGCGTACGAAAAGAACCACCCGCTGGAATTCGCCGTCTACCGTCACGCGAGGGAGCGCTTCGAATCCCGTGCGTAGGCGGGGTGTGGTGGCTCAGCCGCTGCGCACCCGCTCGTGCCCCGCCACCAGGTCCTGTTGCACGTTGCTCGGCACCGGGTCGTAGTGGCTGAATTCCATCGTGAAGCTGCCGCTGCCCTGGGTCAGGCTCTTCAGTTCCGTGTGGTAGTCGGACAGGGCGCTCAGCGGCACGTCCGCCTTGATGGTCACCAGGCCGCCGCGCAGGTTCTCGGTGCCGTTGATGCGGGCTCGGCGCCCGGCCAGGTTGCCCGTGATGTCGCCCATGTTGTCATCGGGAACGGTGACGTCCACCGAAACGATGGGCTCGAGAATTTGCGGTCCGGCATTCTCGATGGCGTCCATGAATGCCTGTCGCGCGGCAATGATGAAGGCGATTTCCTTGGAATCCACCGGGTGGTGTTTGCCGTCATAGACCTCCACCTCGATGTCCTGCAGGGTATAGCCGGCCACCGCGCCCTCGTCCAGGACCTGGCGGATGCCTTTTTCGACAGCCGGAATCAGGTTGGTGGGGATGGAACCGCCCACCACCTTGCTGACGAATCGGAAGCCCTCGCCACGCGCCAGTGGCCGAATGCGCAGGAAGACCTCGCCGAACTGTCCGGCGCCGCCGGTCTGTTTCTTGTGCCGGTAGTGCCCCTCGGCAGCGCGGGTGACGGTTTCACGGTAGGCGATACGCGGTGGCCGCGTGTCCACTTCGACGTGGTAGTCCTCGCTCATACGCTGCAGGATCACGCGCATGTGCAGCTCTCCGAGGCCGCGAATGACCGTTTCGTTGAGTTCCTGGTTGTGCTCGACCTGGAAGCAGGGGTCTTCCTCCGACAGCTTGTTGAGCGCCGTGGCCAGCTTCTGTTCCTGGCCCCGCTTGCGGGCTTTCACCGCCACGCCGTACATCGGCTGTGGGAAATCCAGCGGCTTCATGCGGTACTCGTCTTCGTCGTGGGAATCGTGCAGTACCGCGTCGTAGTGGATTTCCTCGTGCTTGGCCACCGCGCACAGGTCGCCGGGGATGCCCCGTTCCATTTCTTCGTGCTTGCCGCCCTGGAGGCGGAACAGGTGCCCCACCTTGATCGCCTTGCGCCCGTCGCCGACGAACAGCTGCGTGTCCGCCGTCACCGTGCCCTGGTAGATGCGAAACACGCTGAGTTTGCCGACGAAGGGGTCGTTGGTGATCTTGAACACGTGCGCCAGCACGTGGGCATCCGGGTCCGGCGCGCTGGAGACTTCTTCACCGCGTTCCCCCTTGATGAACAGCGGTGGATTGCCTTCGGCCGGATTGGGGGCCAGGCGCTTGCACAGCTTGAGCAGTTCGGGAACGCCCGCGCCGGTTACGGCGGAAGTGAAGCAGATGGGCACGAGGTGGCCGCGACGCAGGGCGCGCTCGGCGGCATCGTGCAGTTCATCGCGCTCGAGGGACTCGCCATCCAGGTACTTCATCATCAGGTCATCGTCCATCTCGACGATCTGGTCGATGATGGCCTCGTGCGCCTCGGCCAGCGAAAAGATGTCGGTGTCGCCTTCCGTTTCAAAAAAGCAGTCTCGCACCCGGCTCATGTCGTCCGCCGGCAGGTTGATGGGCAGGCACTCGGGGCCGAACTCGGCCTGGATTTCGTGCACCAGGCCGGCCAGATCGACGCCTGGCGCATCGATGCGATTGATGATCAGCATGCGGCACATGCGCCGGCGTTTGGCGCGCCGCATCAGCCGACGTGTGGACAGTTCGATGCCGGCGGAGGCGTTGACCACGATCGCGTTGGTTTCCGCTGCCGTCATGCAGGCAAGTGCGGGTCCGCGGAAGTCGGGAAACCCGGGGGTGTCGACCAGGTTGACGTGTATGCCTTCGAATTCGAAGCTGGCGATGGCCGAGTCCAGTGAGTGTTCGTAGCGGTGTTCCAGGGCGGTGTGGTCCGTCACCGTGGTGCCCCGTTCGACGGAGCCGGCTTCGCCGATGGCGCCGGTGGCGGCGAGCAGGGCCTCGCTCAGCGTCGTCTTGCCGCTGCCGGTGTGGCCCACCAGGGCGATGTTGCGCAGGTTTTCGGTCGTGTACTGGGTCATTCGTGCTGAGCCTCCATGGTCATTTTTTTCGAGCGCACGTGTATTCACCATTCAAGCAGGTCAGGCAGGGGTTTGCCGTGACATCCTGGATCGCGGTTCGCTCCGAAAGCAGGCAATCCCCGGGCGCTTGCAGCCCGGTTCTGTACAGCCCAACGGTCATCCGGTAACGTTCGGCCTCCTGATGAAAGCCGGGCGCGAAGCGGTGTCTGAACCCTGGGCGGTGATGAAATTCGGTGGTGATCCGGTGGCTGCGCCGCGCCGACAGACCGTCGCCGGCGGCGCCGCGTGGCCCCGCGTCACACGAGCGGTCGGCGAGGATGTCACCGATGGCTGACCCGTCCCGGGCGGAGCAGTTCCGCTTTGTACAGCGCAGCTACGACCGGCACACCGGCGTGGCCACCCTTGGTTATGCCTTCGAGCGGGGTGAGCCGTTGGTGGAGACCCTACATTTCCCGTGGGCGCCGTGGCCTGAAAGCGCCGCGCGACAGGCGGCCTTCATGCGAGCGCTTGGCTTGCTGCACCTGCTGGCCGGCGTCAGCTATTGGAAAGCGGCGCTGCCGGGTCGCATCGAGGTGGGGGACCACGCCGTCGACGAGCGCCTGGCGGCGTTCCTGGAGCATGCCTGGACGGAGGGCCTGGGCGAGTTCGCCCACGTCAACGGCCTCGACCTGGCGGGGCGAATCCGGTTCCCGGTAACGGCGCCGGCAACGGAGAAGGATGCACCTGCGCTGCCGCCGGCGGAGCCGCTGGAGCTGCCATCGCGTGCGCTGGTTGCCATGGGAGGTGGCAAGGACAGCCTGGTCAGCCTCGAGATGTTACGCGCAGGTGGCGTGGAGGTTCAGCCGGCCACTGTTGGCGCCTCTGCGTTGATCGGCGACACGGTGCGCGCTGCCGGGCTGCCTCTGATTCGCATCCGGCGTGAACTGGCGCCGCGCCTGATGGACATGAACGCCGCGGGCGCCTGGAACGGCCACGTGCCCGTCACGGCCATCAACATGGCGATTCTGTCTTGCGCCGCCTTGCTGTATGGCTATCGCTGGGTGGTGTTCTCGAATGAACGCTCCGCCGAGCAGCCCACCCTGGTCGACGCCGCCGGCCGTGAGGTGAACCACCAGTATTCCAAAAGCCTGGATTTCGAGCGCCGCTTCGGGGCGGTATTGCGTGACCAGGTGACGCCGGATTTCGACGTGTTTTCCCTGTTAAGACCCCTGGGAGAGGCGGCGGTCACCCGGCGCTTCAGCCGGTTACGGCAATATCACGGGGTGTTTTCCAGTTGCAACCGCAATTTCCACCAGGGCGGTTCGCGCCTCGACGGGCGCTGGTGCGGCGATTGTCCGAAATGCCGATTCACCACCCTGGCGCTGGCGCCCTGGCTCACGGTCGACGAGGTACGCGCGATTGTCGGCGTCCACCTGCTGGACGAACCGGCGCAGGAAGCCGGCTTTCGTGCGTTGTGCGCGTTGGGCGCGGACAAACCGTTCGAGTGTGTGGGCACCGCGGAAGAAAGTCGCGCCCTGCTGGCGTCGCTGGTACAGCGCGTCGGCTGGCGCGATGCTTCCCTGGTGCGGCGCCTGGGACCCGAAGTGGCGGAGTATCGCGATTCCCTGCAAGGCCTGCTGGAACCTGGCGGAGCACACGGTATTCCCGAAGAGATCCTGGCGCGTGTCGCTCTCTGAGCTGGTCGGCGCCGATGTCGGCATCCTGGGCGTCGGCAGGGAAGGACTGGCCGTTTTGCGTCGTCTCCGCGAGGTGGCGCCGAACCAGGCCGTGACCCTCTACAGCGAAGGGGAGGTGGGAAAGGAGGTCCGGTTCATCCTCCTCGGTACCGACCGGCTGGTGCAGGGGCCACTGCATGGCGAACAGCTCGCCGGCCACGACGTACTGGTGCGATCACCGGGTATCAGCCCTTACCGCGAACCACTGGTCCAAGCGCGCAATGCCGGCGTCAGGTTCACCACCGGCACCAACCTGTGGATGGCGGCGAACCCCGAAGCACGGACGCTGTGCATTACCGGCACCAAGGGAAAGAGCACGACCACGGCCCTGCTGGCCCACCTGCTCTCGGCAAGCGGCGAACGGGTGCGCACGGCCGGCAACATCGGGGTACCCCTGATTTCCTGCGAGCCCGCAGATGCCGACTGGTGGGTCGTGGAACTGTCCAGCTACCAGTTGTGCGACCTGGTCGCAGCGCCCTGGCTCGGGGTGCTGCTCAACCTGTCCGATGAGCACCTGGACTGGCACGGCGGTGCGGAGGTCTATCGGCGGGACAAACTCCGGCTGGCGTCGCTGGCGCCGCCGGGTCGGCTGGTGGCCAACGGGGCCGACCCCGTCCTGGGGCGTGCGCTGGCCGATCGGGAAGACGTTCTCTGGTTCAATCGTTCCGATGGCCTGCACGTCAGCGATGACGTTCTGCTGGACGGCGCCGAGCCGGTTGCCGTGCCGGCCGCACTGCCCGGTCGCCACAACCTGGACAACCTGGCCGCCGCCTTGACCGTGACCGACTTGCTGGGGCTGCGGCCGCGGGACCTGAAGGGTGCGCTGGCGCATTTTCATGGCTTGCCGCACCGGTTGTCGACCATCGGGTCGCGTGACGGAGTGCGGCTGGTGGATGACAGCCTCTCCACCACGCCGGTGGCCACGCTGGCGGCCTTGCGGGCGCTGGGGGGTGGCGGCGTCTGCGTGCTGGTGGGAGGGCTGGACCGTGGCCTGGACTGGTCGGAACACGCCGCCGCCTTCCTTGCCGCCGCGCCACACGCCCTGGTGGGATTGCCGGACAGTGGTCCGGCCATTCTCGAAACGCTGGGTCGATCGGGACTGGCGCCGCCCGGCGGCATGCACCTGGCCGAAGACATGCGCCAGGCCGTGCGCCTGGCGTTGCAGGTGACGCCTCGTGGCGGCACGGTACTGTTGTCGCCAGGCGCCCCCAGCTTTCCACATTTCCGTAACTACGAGGAGCGTGCCGGCGCCTTCGCGCAGGCAGCGCTGGGGGCTGAAGAAATGCAATGAGGCCGCGGGACCCAGGGGTGAGGAGTGCAGAGATACCCTGTTGGTTTGAGGGAGAGACCATTGATCCCGCGGCCTCGGTTCAGTAGACCGCGCCCCCCGCCAAAAAGTTTCACCTTTTTTCGTGATGTTCCGATGTCCGGCGTTCGTGCGTGATGGCAGGCCGAATCGGCGTAGAATGTCGGCTCACTCTGAAACCAGCGGAGACATCCGACCCATGAGCGAAACCAGCAGCGGCGCCTCGGCGCTGATCGAAACATCCCGCGGCCCCATCCGGGTGCGGTTGTTCGACACCATCGCCCCGGTCACGGTGGCCAATTTTGCCAATCTGGCCAAACGGGGGTTCTACGACGGCCTGAATTTCCACCGCGTGATTCCTGATTTCATGATCCAGGGCGGTTGTCCCCAGGGCACCGGCACCGGTGGCCCGGGTTACCGTTTCGAGGACGAATGCTCACCCCAGGCGCTGCACGATGCGCCCGGCAGATTGTCGATGGCCAACGCCGGTCCCGGAACCAATGGCAGCCAGTTTTTCATTACCCATACCAAGACCGAGTGGCTGGATGGCAAGCACACCGTGTTCGGCGAGGTTCTGGGCGATGAGGACCTGGCGGTGGTCAATGCCATCGGGCAGGGGGACAGCATCGAAAAGGTCACTGTCGAGGGCGTGGATCCGGTATTGACGGATCATTCCGACCGCGTCAAGGAATGGAACCTGTCGCTGGACGCCGGTTTGCCCTGAGTCGGTTCAGCGGGTGCGCTGGTGGCTGTGGTTCGCCAGCGCCTCCAGGGCCCATTTCCAGTCGGTGTCGGGCAGTCCGCCCAGTGCAGCCAGGGCTTTCTCCGCCTCGCCTCGCGCCTGTTCCGCCGTCGTGGCCAGGGCCCCGGTGCGCCGGATCACATCCAGCACGGCGTCGAGGTGGCCGTGACCGCCCTCGGCCACGGCCCGGTCGATCAGGGCGCGCTCTTCGGGGGTGCTGCGTTCGCGGGCGATGATCAGCGGCAGCGTCGGTTTGCCCTCGGCCAGGTCGTCGCCCACGTTCTTGCCCAGCGCCTCGGCGTCCCCCGCATAGTCGAGCAGGTCGTCCGCAATCTGGAACGCACGACCCAGGTGTGCGCCGTAGGTCGCCAATTGCTCCTCGATGTCAGGGTCGGCGTGGCTGATCACCGCGGCAAGGCGCGCCGCGGCCTCGAACAGCCGTGCTGTTTTGTGATCGATGACCCGGTCGTACGCCTCGCGTGAAACCTCGGGATCGCCGAGGTTAAGCAGTTGCAGCACCTCGCCCTCGGCGATGGTGTTGGTGGTGTCGGCAAGGATCTCCATGATCCGCATGTCGTCCAGCGTCACCATCAACTGGAAGCTGCGGCTGTACAGAAAGTCGCCGACCAGGACCGCGGCGGAGTTGCCCCAAACCGAATGAGCGGTCTGTCGTCCACGACGGGTGCCCGATTCATCCACCACGTCGTCGTGCAGCAATGTCGCGGTGTGAATGAACTCGATGATCGCCGCCAGCGCAAAACGGTGCTGGCCGTTGTCACCGCAGGCCCGCGCGGCCAGGCACAACAGGAGCGGCCGCAGGCGCTTGCCCCCGCTGCCAACGATGTACTCGGCGACCTGGTTGACCAGGACCACCTCTGAGGTGAGCGCTTTGCGGATGCACGCGTTCACCTTCTCCATGTCGGAGGCGCCAAGCGTCAGTACACGCTCCAGGTCGGAGGCGGTCGCGTCGGGCCCGGGTGCGTCGACCGCGCCGGCGGGCGCGGTCAGGGTTTGCTCCTTCGCCATGGGCGTCTGGTTCGTCCTGGTCGGGGCGGGGGCCTCATTATACGGTTGCTGAAAGACGGGATGAAGACGGGGTAGGGGGCGAATTCCCACGCCGTGACGTTGTGCATTCCTCTCGCCCGAAGCCCTTCCGGGGGTGCATGATCCCATTTTGAAGGCGTGATCTTTTCGCCTTCGGCGACGCCGGTTCGGGGCTGCGGCACTGTGCTAAACTGCGGTCCCTTCGACGATGCCGCGCCACGCCGGATCCGGCCCAGCCAACAGGCCGGGATCCGACGCGAACGGCATCGCGCCAGCACACTGACGACAGCACGAGAACGGGGCGGCGTTGCCGTCCTCATGGAGACGATTCATGGCAAGAGGCATCAACAAAGTCATCCTGGTAGGTAACCTGGGCGCCGATCCGGAAACCCGCTACACCGCGAACGGTTCCGCGGTCACCAACATCAGCCTGGCGACCACGGACAGCTGGCGGGACAAAAACTCCGGTGAACAGCAGGAACGCACCGAGTGGCACCGGGTGGTGTTTTTCAATCGACTCGCGGAGATCGCCGGCGAGTACCTGCGCAAGGGCCGCCAGGTGTACGTCGAGGGCCGCCTGCAGACCCGCAAGTGGCAGGGGCAGGATGGCCAGGATCGCTACACCACCGAGATCGTGGCCAGTGAGATGCAGATGCTGGGAGGTCGTGACGAAGGCACCGGGGCACCGGCACCCGCGCCGGCATCTTCCGGGTTTCGCGACAAGCCCAAGCAGGCCGTGGCCGAACCGCAGGCCGCCGAGTTCGAGGATGACGACATTCCGTTCTGAGTCCCGGGCCCGGAACTCCCCCCTGTGCGTATCCTGCTGACCGGTGGCAACGGCCAGCTCGGCCGTGAATTGCGTTCATTGCTGGGCGGGCGTGGCGAGGTGCTGTGCACCACCCGCGACGGTACGGGCGCCGATGCGGCGCTGGACCTGGCCGACGCCCCGGCGATCCGCGCTACGCTGGGCGGTTTCGCGCCGGAATTGATCATCAACGCGGCCGCCTACACCGCGGTGGACCGCGCCGAGTCTGAGCCCGAGCTGGTGCAACGGATCAACGGCGAGGCGCCGGGTGAACTGGCCGCCTGGGCCGCGCGAACCGATGCCGGACTGGTGCACTTTTCCACCGACTATGTGTTTGACGGGCGCAAGGCCTCGCCCTACCTGGAAGGAGACGCGGTCGCTCCGCTCAATGTTTACGGCCGCAGCAAACTGGCCGGGGAGCAAGCGATTCGTGCCGCAGGCTGCCGGCACGTGGTGTTGAGAACGTCCTGGGTGTATGCCAGCCATGGACACAATTTCGTGCTGACCATGCTGGACCTTGCACGGCAGCGGGAAGAACTGGCCGTGGTCAGCGACCAGGTTGGGCGGCCAACCTGGGCAGCCAACCTGGCGCGGTATGCCCTGGCGGCGGTCGATGCCGGGTTGCTGGACGAGCCGGGGCCGGACCGTGGAATTCTGCACGCGGCCGATTTCGGAACCATGAGCTGGTTTGAGTTTTCCCGGCTCATCTTCGACACTGCGCTTTCCCAGGGCCTGCTCGAAAAGGCGCCGCGGCTGAGAGAAACCGGTACCGACGCGTTTCCCACCGAGGCCCGCCGACCTGCCTCGTCGGTGCTGGGCACCGGCCTTTTGCGCCGGCGCCTCGCGCTTGACCCGGTGCCGGTGAAAACCGCCCTGGCTCACTGTCTTGGAGAACTGAAGACCGATGCCCGATCCTGACTTCCCATCCCTGGTGCCGGTCATCCTGTCCGGCGGTGCCGGCACCCGGTTGTGGCCCGTCTCGAGGCGCGCCCATCCCAAGCCGTTCATGCAGCTCGCCGACGGCGAAAGCCTGGCCGAGAAGACCTTTCGGCGCGCCCAGGGACTGGTCGGCGAAGGTCCGATCCTCACCGTGACCAGTCGTGACTACTATTTTTACACGCGAGACCTGTACGCCCGGCTCGGCGCGAGCGCGGGCCAGGCAAGGTTCCTGCTCGAGCCCATGGGGCGCAACACGGCCCCGGCGATTGCCCTGGCGGCTTTGTCGGTCCAGGCCCTGCGCGGTCCTGAGGCCGTCATGCTGGTGATGCCGGCTGATCACCTGGTGCTTGACACGCAGGCGTTCGAGCAGGCTGTGGCGCGCGCCACCGAAGTCGCCCGACAGGGCCTGCTGGTGACCTTCGGCATGCATCCGACCCACGCGGAAACCGGCTTCGGCTACATTCAACAAGGCGAGCCCCTGGCGCAGGGAGATGGCTTCGCCGTCGCGGCGTTCGTCGAAAAACCCGATTTTGCAACCGCGGAGACATACCTGGCGTCCGGCGAGTACCACTGGAATTCCGGCATGTTCTGCTTTACCGCCGGCGCCTTGCTGGCGGCCATGGAGGCGCACGCCCCCGAGGTTCTGACCGCGGTCACGGCTATCTTCGACGACCTGCCCGCCGATGCCGATCCGCTGGAGATTCCGGCGGACCCGTTTGCCGACTGTCCCTCGATCTCAATCGATTACGCAGTCATGGAGCGTGCCCGTAACACCGCGGTGGTGCCGGCGGACTTCGGCTGGAGCGACATCGGTTCGTGGAAAGCCATTTCGGAGCTGTACGAGTCGGACGAGGCCGGCAACCGCATTCGTGGAAAAGCGGTGCTGGTCGATGCACACGACTGCTTCGTGCAGGGCGAAGAACGTCTGGTGGCCGCGGTGGGGGTGGACAACATCGTGATCGTGGATACCGGCGACGCGGTGCTGGTGGCCAACCGCGACCAGGCGCAGGACGTGGGGCAGGTGGTCAGCCAGTTGCATGACCTGGAGCACGAATCGGCGATTTTTCACCAGACCGTGCACCGGCCCTGGGGCAGTTTCACGGTGCTCGAAGACGCGCCCGACTGCAAAGTGAAACGGCTGGTGGTGAAGCCTGGCCAGGTCCTGTCGCTACAACGCCACCAGCGGCGGGCGGAACACTGGACGGTGGTGCAGGGCACGGCAAAGGTGCGCCTGGGCGACGAGGAACTGTTGCTGGAACAGAACCAGTCGACCTATATCCCCGTCAACACCCTGCATCGGCTGGAAAACCCCGGCGCCGAGGACATTCACCTGATCGAAGTGCAGACCGGGGATTATTTCGGCGAAGACGACATCGAGCGTTTCGAGGACATCTACGGCCGCAGTTGAAGTCGGCCGCGTCGTGATCGGTGCGTCGGCCGGTCAGCGGCCCCTGAACTTGGCAGCACGCTTTTCGAGAAACGCGGTGGTGCCTTCACGCATGTCGTCGCTGCCGCAGATCGCGGCGAAGCACGCCGTCTCCACCGCAATGCCGGCCTCGAGTTCAAGATCGACACCGCCGTGCACGCTTTCCAGGATGGCGCGCATGGCCAGGGGTGCCCCAACAGCCAGTTGACCGGCCAGTACGGCAGCCCTCTCGGCGAGGGTTTCGGCGGCCACCACTTCGTTCACCAGCCCCATGTCCAGCGCTTTTTGCGCCTTCACCGGCTCGCCGGTCAGCATCATGCCCAGGGCGCGGCCTCGACCCACCAGGCGGCTGAGCCGCTGTGTGCCACCGTAGCCCGGGATCAGGCCCAGCTTGACTTCCGGCAGACCCAGCAGGGCACGGTCGGAAGCCAGGCGAAGGGTGCAGGCCAGTGCCAGTTCGCAACCTCCGCCCAGGGCGAAACCATTGATCGCCGCGATGACCGGCTTGCCGAGGCTTTCAATGCGGCTCATCAGGGCGTTGCCCCGGGACACGAACTGGCGGGCTTCATCCGGTCCCAGGTTCTGCAGTTCACCGATGTCAGCGCCGGCGACGAAGGCCTTTTCGCCGGCGCCGGTCAGCACCACCACGCGCGTATCCGGGTCGGCGGCGGCCTGCTCGAAAGCCCGTTCCAGGGCGTCGATCACGTCGGCATTCAGGGCATTGAGTTTTGCGGGTCGATTGATGGTCAGGGTGGTGACGCCCGAGTCGGTACGGGCGATGACGGTGCTGTCGCTCATGGCGGGCTCCGGAGTGGGGGAGGGGGATATCCTAGGCGAATCCGGACCGCTTCACACGCCCTGGACGACCCGGACAGGTCCGGCCGGCCTGGCCACCGCAACACGTCTGCGCCGAATACGAAAAAGCGCCGCATGTGCGGCGCCTGTCGGTCATCCCCCCAGTGGTCACCGAGGGGTCAATTCGGCCTTTCGGTCCGGTTTTCCTGTGTGTCGTCCCGCTGCGCGGCATCCTCGAGAAAGGACTCCAGTTCCTCCTTGAGCAGGAGGTAGAGCGCCATCCAACTGGATGCGAACAGCGGAGTCGAGGGTGCGATGCCTCGTTCGGCGCTGTCGTCAATGTTCATCACCATGGTCCTCGTTGTCACGCCTGACCCCTCCGGTTTATTGCCCGTACACCCTGTAAGACTGCCGAGCATACAAATAGTTGACGATGATTCTGGCCAAAACGTTACAGGTCGTCGGCCAATCGTTTCGTTTCACCGCAGGCGAGCGCGCCTCAGGCGCTGTGTCCGCGTCGCGACTCCCGGTGCAGTTCCCGGTCGATCTCGAACTCCCGCGAAGTGACCACGGCCTCCATGCGTTGCAGTCGGCGGTCCAGATCGCGGAACCGGTGCCTCACGTTGCTGAAGACGTCCGAGGGTCGATTGCTCACGTCCCGCCAAAAATCCGCCTGTTCGTCGCTCATGGGTTCTCCTTGCGGCCGGGCGGGCAGGATGATCGCCAGCACCAGGTAGCTCAACACCACGAAGGGCAGAAAGAACAAGGCGCTGATGACCACCACCAGGCGCACGCCACGGCGGTTGAATCCGAAGTATTCCGCCAGCCCGGAGCAGACGCCGGCCAGCATGGCGTCGTCCCGATTCCGATACAGGCGGTGCGGGTTATTGCGCTGTCTACTCATGGCGGGACCGCCAGGTGGGCGCCTCGACGTCCAGGATCCGTTCCAGCGTCACGATCCGCTCCTCCATCCGGTTGGTCGAATCCCAGATCTCGCCAAGCATCTTTTCGTCCTCGGGCGTGAGGCCCTTGGAGGTCTTCCACTTGGTGATGTAGTGGAACACGATCCACAGCGGAAAACAGACGGTCAGGAGCAGAATGGGAATGACTTCGTTCATCACTTCTTCTCCTTGGCCGGGGCGGAAGGCTTGTCGGATTTACCGACCTGGGATTTCAAGTCCTTCAGCTCGGCTTCCACCCGGTCGTCATCCTCCAGACCGGCGATTTCATCGGCCAGGTTGCGTCGTCGACCCATGCCCAGGACCTCGCCTTCGGACTCGATGCGGTCGATCTTGCGCTCCGCGTTCTCGAACCTGAACAACATTTCGTCGATGCTGTCGTCGTGAATGTGTTTGCGTGCGGCGAGTTGCGTTGTCGCTGTCTGGTGACGCAGCACGATGCTGCGCTGGCGGTTTTTCGCATCGGACAGCTTCGACTGCAGCTTGGCGATGTCCTGGTTGAACTTCTCCAACTGGTCGTCGAGCAGGCCCAGGTCGGCGCCCAGGTGTTCGATCTGGTCGCTGATGGCCTGCTTTTCGGACAAGGCTGCACGGGCCAGGTCTTCACGCTCCCGGCGCACGGCCAGTTCGGCGCGCCCGGCCCATTCGGTCTGCTCCTTCTCGAGGTAGTCGATACGCCGACGCAGCTCCTTTTTGTCGGCGATGCACTTGGCCGCGGCGGAGCGAATCTCCACCAGGGTGTCTTCCATCTCCTGGATCATCAGCCGGATGATCTTCTCCGGGTCTTCCGCCTTCTCCAGCAATGCGTTGAGGTTGGCGTTGATGATGTCGCTGAGTCTCGAAAAAATGCTCATTACGGGCTCCTGTGAGGCACTATGCAAAGTTATATGCACTCTTCGTGCCAAGGTTTGCTCGAGAGGTAAGATGCTGATATGTATTAATTAAATAATTCATCAGCGGGTGCTGGCCAGATTCGCGCCACGGTTTTTGGTGAAATCCACCATTACTTGGCCCGCCCGCCAGGTCGATTCGGGGGTGGAACGATGGGCGCAGGGCGTGGTCAGAGCCCGGACGACGTCGACTGGCGTCTGTGCTTTCGACCGGGGCTGCTGTAGAATAGCGCCCTTTTTGGCGGCCGGAGTCCTGGCCGTCCCGACAATAAATCCGGAGGGATTACGATGCGATTCAAATTCGCACTGACTGCATTCCTGGTGCTGGCCACGGGCACCGCCCTGGCCCAGGACCTTTCCACCGACAAGGGCAAGCTGAGCTACTCCGTCGGTTGGGACCTCGGCGCGGACATCGCCCGCCGCGGTGAAGACTTTGACGTGGAAGCGCTGATCAGCGCCATCCGTGATTCCGTGGCCGGCCGTGACCCCCAGGTCGAAGTGGCCGAGATGCGCCGTCTGCTGACCGAACTGCAGGAGAAGGTGCGCCAGGAACAGATTGCCGCGCTGCAGCAGCTGGCACAGGACAACCAGGCCAAGGCGGACGCCTTCCTGGAGGAAAACCGTGGCAAGACCGGCATCGTGGTGCTGCCCTCTGGCGTCCAGTACCGGATCATCGAGGAGGGCAACGGCAGCCGTCCGGGCCTTGAAGACAAGGTCAGCGTGCACTACCGCAGCAACAAGATCGACGACATCGAGCTGGACAGCTCCTTCGCCCGCGGCGTTCCCCAGGAGTTCGTGGTGAACGAAGTGCTGCAGGGCTGGCAGGAAGTGCTGCCCCTGATGAAGGTGGGTTCCACCTGGCAAATCTTCGTGCCGCCTGAACTGGCCTTCGGTCAGCGCGGCAACCCGCCTGCGGTGGGACCGAACGAAGCGTTGATCTTCGACCTCAAGCTGATGGCGATCATCGACGAGTAAGAACACTCGCATGGCGGTTACGGCGTCCTGGCAACACCGCCTGCGTGGCGCCGTTTCGCCGTTTGAACAGGGTGCCGCCGTCCTGGGCGTCCAGGGCTGGCGGCCGCCCGATCGCGATCATGACCGGCCCCGGCGCACCGCCGCCGTGCTGGTCGGCGTAATCGATGCCCCTGAACCGGCGGTCATCCTGACCCTGCGTTCACAGCGGCTGGCCCGCCACGCGGGCCAGGTGGCGTTTCCCGGCGGCTCCGCCGATGCGGACGATCCTTCCGGCGTGCGCACCGCGTTGCGAGAGGCCGAAGAAGAAATTGGCCTGAACCCCCGGTTCGTCCAACCCCTGGGATTCCTCGACCGCATCGACACCATCAGTGACTTCCGCGTGTTGCCGGTGGTGGGCCTGGTGCAGGGCGATATCCGCCTGGTGCCGGACGGCCAGGAAGTGGCCGAGGTGTTCACCGTGCCGCTGGCCCGCGTCCTGGACCTGTCGGCCTATCGCGGCGAGCAGGTTCACCGGGAGGGCGTCACGCACCATGTATATCATCTCGACTGGCCGGCACAGGACGTCTGGGGCGTTACCGCCGCGATCCTGAGGAACCTCGCCGTGCGCGCACGTGACGCGGCGTCCGCTACCTCGGAATGACACCATGACACGACCCCTGCTGCTGGACGTGCCGGCCCTCCAGGCCATGCTCGCCGGGGGCGAGGTCAGCGTGTTCGACTGCCGTTTCGACCTGGCCGATGCGTCCGCAGGAAAGCGGTTGTGGCTGCAGGGACATGTACCCGGTGCCGCCTTCGCGGACCTGGACCGCGATCTCGCCGCCCCGATAGGGCCGAAAACCGGGCGTCACCCCTTGCCTGGCCCCAATGATTTTGCAGCCTTCCTGGCGCGTTGTGGGTGGCGCGAGGGCAGGCCGATCGTGGCTTACGACGCGCAGGGTGGCGCCTTTGCCGCCCGTCTCTGGTGGCTGATGCGCTACTTTGGCCACGATGTCGTGTCACTGCTCGACGGCGGCTGGCCAGCCTGGGCCGCTGCCGAAGCCGAGGTCGCTACCGGCGAGGAATGCTTCGAGCCACAGGCGGTGACGGCGATGCAGCCGGATCATGCCCAGGTGCTTGACGCCGGCAGGCTGGGCCAGGCGCTGACCGCCGGCGCGGTCCGGCTGCTGGACGCGCGCGATGCCGATCGCTATGCCGGGCGCAATGAGACCATCGACCCGGTGGCCGGTCACGTGCCCGGCGCCAGCAACCGGCCATTCAGGACCAACCTCGACCCGCAGGGTCGTTTTCACGACGCGGAAACCCTGCGCGCCGGGTTCATCGAGGCCCTGGAGGAGACGCCGGCGGCGCAATCGGTGCATATGTGCGGCTCCGGTGTCACTGCCTGTCACAATCTGCTGGCGATGGAACTGGCGGGACTGCCCGGCGGACGGCTGTACGCGGGATCCTGGAGCGAATGGATCCGCGACGCGGCGCGTCCCGTCGCTTCGGGTGAGGCCGACAGCGAACCTGACTGACACACCGGGGAGACGAATCCATGCACAAGAGCCGACTGGGCGGATTGATCATCGACTGCCGAACCAAGGATCTGGGCAAGGCCGCAGAATTCTGGGGGCAGGCGCTGGGCATGGCCTGGGAACAGGCGCAGGCCGACGATTCGGCGGATTACCGAACATTGCAGGCGCCGCCGGGTGAGCCTTACATGGAAGTGCAGCGCGTCGACCACGCGTCCCGGGTGCACCTGGACATCGAGACCGACGACGTGCCGGCCGAGGTGAAGCGCCTGGAAGCCCTGGGCGCCCGTCGCCTGGGAGCGGTCAGGGACTGGGTGGTGATGGAGGCGCCGACCGGACAACGGTTTTGCGTGGTGCCGGTGGTGCGGGGCGGGTTTGATGAAGGGGCGAATGTCTGGAAGTAGAATTGGTTGGTCGAATTCTGGGTGTTGGCTTGTGTTGTGGGGTGACGGTTTCGTTGGCCGGGGTCGGCTGGACCACCCCGTTGCGGGATCGGGACGTTGGCTTGTGTTGGGGATTCCAGGTTCTGTTGGCCGGTGTCGGCTGAAGCACCCCGTTGCGGGATCGGGACGTTGGCCTTCGGCTTCCCTCGCTGCTCTCCGCTTGGTGGGAACGGCTCGCTTAAATGCGCTCCCGGGCTCTGGATTCATCACGAGGCTCGCCTCCGGTCGCTCGGCAACGACCCTTAAAAGATCCCGCAACGGGATGCTCCAGCCGCCCCCTGCATCGAGACCCCCCACCCCCAGACATTTTGTTGGGGTACTTTCTTGTCACCCTTACGGGCCTTGTGGGCTGGCAGGTGCGTTTAGCCACACGGTGCCGCGCCACGTGGCCTCCGTGGCTCGGCCCCTTCGAGTCGAACGGGGCGGAAGTCAGCGCCGGGACAACATCAAACACGAGATGCCGGAACGGTCAGCACCACCTGGCCCTGGCAACAGATACCTCCCGGTGCGGTAAAAATGCGGCTTTCGCCGTTGAGGCCAG
>JAUIJU010000033.1 GCA_030431095.1 Gammaproteobacteria bacterium
GCATCGACGTGGTGCACACCCACCGCGACCATATCGAGCAACTCACCGGCCTGGAGAGCCACCAGGACGTGGTCGCCGAACTGGGTGGCCAGGTCAGCCTGGACGAGGCCGGGCTGGAGGCCCTGCTCGAAGACCTGGAGGAGGCGCCGTTACTGCTGGTGCTCGACGGCGTCACCGACCCACACAACCTCGGCGCCTGCCTGCGCACCGCCGAGGCCGCCGGGGTGCACGCCGTGATCGTGCCGCGGGACCGCGCCGTGGGCCTGACCCCGGCCGCGCGCAAGGCCTCGGCCGGCGCCTCGGAGGTCTTGCCCCTGGTCCAGGTCACCAACCTGGCGCGCACCCTGCGTGCACTGAAGGCGCGTGGCGTGTGGCTCTACGGCACCAGCGACCGGGCCGAGCAGGACATCTATGCGCAGGATTTGAAGGGCCCGCTGGCGCTGGTCATGGGCAGTGAAGGCGAGGGCCTGCGGCGCCTGACCATGGAAACCTGTGATTTCCTGGTGTCCATTCCGCTGCGCGGGGCCATCGAGAGCCTGAACGTGTCGGTGGCCACGGGCGTGTGCCTGTTCGAGATTCGTCGCCAGCGGGGCGCCAGGTGAGCGACCCGGCGAGCGCGCGCGCGCAGGAATCCACGGTACCCCCGGAAGCGCCGGAAATCACCGTGGCGCTGGCGCAGCTCGCGCCGGTGTGGCTGGACCGGAAAAGGACCCTGGACAAGGTTCACGACGCGATCCGGGACGCGGCCGGGCAGGGCGCCCGCCTGGTGGCCTTCGGCGAGGCGCTGGTGCCGGGCTATCCCTTCTGGCCTGAACTGACCGACGGCGCGGTGTTCGAATCGGCTCTGCAGAAAGAGTTGCACGCCCTCTACCAGCGCGAGGCGGTGGACGTCAGCGGCGGCGACCTGGCGGCCACCTGCGCGCTGGCCGTCGAGCTGGGCATCGCCGTGTACCTGGGATGCATCGAACGCGCCACCGACCGCAGTCACCACTCACTGCACGCCAGCCTGGTCTACATCGACCCGCATGGCCAAATCGGCTCCGTGCACCGTAAGTTGCAGCCCACCTACGAGGAGCGGCTGAACTGGGCGCCGGGCGACGGCCACGGCCTGCGCGTTCACGACCTCGACGGCTTTCGCGTGGGCGGTCTGAACTGCTGGGAGAACTGGATGCCCCTGCCGCGGGCCGCGCTCTACGGCCAGGGCGAGAACGTGCACGTGGCCGCCTGGCCCGGCAGCCTGCGCAACACCGGTGAGATCACCCGCTTCATCGCCAGGGAAGGGCGCAGCTTCGTGCTGTCGGCTTCCGCGCTGATGAAAACGGCCTGGATCGACGACGCCCTGCCGGGCGCCGCGCGCATGAAGGCGACCGGCGCCGAGTGGCTGACCGACGGCGGCTCCTGCCTGGCCGGGCCGGACGGTGAATGGCTGATCGAACCCGTGCAGCACGAAGAGTGCGTCGTGACCGCCACCCTGGACCTGGCCGCCGTGCGCCGTGAACGCCAGAATTTCGATCCGGCCGGGCATTACTCGCGCCCGGACGTGACCCGCCTGGTCGTCAACCGTGAGCGTCAGTCCACGGTGCTGTTCGAGGACTAGGGTAGGGGGTGCTGCGCCCTGCGGCATTGCGGCATTCAGACACAATGTCCGCTTCCGGCCAGTAGCGGACATTCCTCAATGTGTCGTGTTTGTCACGCGTCAGGGAAGGCGGGCGCAAAACCTGCGTGCAGGCATTGACAGCGCAGGCGAGGATGAGCGCCCGGTTTGCAAGAAGCGCCAGGAGAAAGTGAATGAAGCCGTAGCGCTTGGTCCTCGAAAGAGGGCGCTCCTCGACGGAATTTCCTCCAGACGCATCAGGCGTCGAAAACTTCCCGTCCCAGTTCAGCCAGGAACCCTTTCATCATCTGCACGCGCCGCTCGGCTTCCCGGCGGCCGGCCTCGGTGACCATGGTGGCGGGCAGCTTGAACAGCTTGGCGTAGAAGTGGTCGACCATCCAGGCCTTGTCGTCCGGTTTCCGGCCTTCACAGAAGGGGTCGTCGGGGTGGTAGACGCCGCTGCCCAGGGCGCCGCCGGTCAGCAGGCAGCGGGTGATGCCGATGGCGCCCAGGGCGTCGAGCCGGTCGGCGTCCTGCACCACGCCCGCCTCCACCGATTCCACCGGGATGGCGGCGGAAAAGGAATGCGCGGCCACGGCATGGTGGACGGCGGGCAACAGCGCTTCGGGGTACCCGAGCGACTCGAGAAAACGCATGGCCTCGTCTGCGGCAAGACGCGAGACGCGGTGCCGGTCCGGGCTGTCCTTGGGCACCTGCACGCAGTCGTGCAACCAGGCGGCGGGCAGGGTTATTTGAAGTTCACATTGTTCAATATCAGTAAGATATCGAGCATTGTTAACAACACGCTTTATATGTGACAGGTCGTGTGCCGGGTCCGCCGCGGTGCGTCCGGCGATGAAGGATTCGCAGTGTCTGGCCAGGCGCTCGAGATCCATCATCGTTTCTTGCGCGGCTTGCTCCTGGTCTGTTCCGGCTTTTTCTTGCCGGAGAATTTCTTCGTGTGTGACTTGCCCGGTGAGCGTTTCGGCGACGTGGCTGTTGAGCGCTTGCCCCGGGCGGCCGAGCCGCGTGCACTCTTTTTGCTCAGCTTGCCGCGTCCGCCCGGCCTCCGGCTGCCGCGCGGAGTGAGTGGTCTCAAGCTGAGTTGGCCTTCCGGATTGCCGGGCAGGCCGACGTCTTCGCGCAATACCGTGTGGTCCTCCGCGGCCAGTTCCGACCATTCGCCCATGCGCAGGCGGTGGGGCAGGTGCACGGCGCCGTACCGAACCCGCTTGAGGCGGCTGACGGTGACGCCCTGCGAGGCCCACAGCCGACGCACCTCGCGGTTGCGGCCCTCCAGCAGGGTCACGTGGTACCAGTGGTTCTGGCCATCCCCCCCCGAGTCGACGATATCGCCGAAGGCCGCCGGACCGTCTTCCAGTTCCACGCCCTTCTTCAGCTGTTCCAGCATGGCCCCGTCCACCTCGCCGTAGACCCGGCAGGCGTACTCGCGGTCAACGCGGTTGGAGGGGTGCATCATGGCGTTGGCCAGTTCGCCGTCGGTGGTCAGCAACAGCAGGCCGGTGGTGTTGATGTCCAGGCGGCCCACGGCCACCCAGCGGCCACCCTTGACGCCCGGCAGCCGGTCGAACACCGTCGGGCGGCCTTCCGGGTCGTTGCGCGTGGTGATTTCGCCCAGCGGCTTGTTGTAGACGATGGAGCGGTGGAAGGCGGGCTTGTCGACGACCCGGTAGACCGCCTCGCCCAGGCTGACCTGGTCACCGGGGCCCGCGGTGTCGCCCAGGCTGGCAGCCTGACCGTTGACCTGGACCTCGCCGGCCTCGATGCGCTTTTCCAGGCCGCGGCGTGAACCTTCGCCGGCGTTGGCCAGCAGTTTCTGCAGGCGCTCGCTACGACGTTCGTTCATCGTCCACGCCAGGCTCGTCGTCGCCCACCGGGTGTTCTTCGGCCGAGCCGGACGTTTTGTCGCCGGACCCGGCCACCAGGTCGCCCTGTGGGCTGTCGGGGTCCACCCCGGCGTCAATGGCCGGATCATCCTCGTCGACCGTGGCCAGGTCGTCGGCCTGGTCGAAGGCCCGGTCGAGGTCCTCGAAGGCGCGGTCCAGGTCCTCGTCGTCGACGGGCTCGTCGTCGAAATCGAGGTCCGAGGCGGCTTCGCTGCCCGTGTTAGCGGTCTCCGCTGCGGGGTCTTCGCTGACCACGGGCGGTTCCGGCGCCGCGGAGGTGTCGGATTCGTCCCCGGATGTCCCGCCGGCGGCCGGTTCAGCCGCGTCCAGCGCCAGTTCGGGCTCGAGGCTGTCCATGTCCTTGATTTCCGCCAGGGTCGGCAGCTCGTCCAGGCTTTTGAGATCGAAATAGTCGAGGAACGTTTTCGTGGTGCCGAACAGGGCCGGTTTGCCGGGCACGTCGCGGTGGCCGACGATGCGAATCCATTCGCGCTCCTGCAGCGAACGGATGATGTTCGAGCTGAGTGATACGCCGCGCACGGACTCGATCTCTCCGCGCGTGATGGGTTGGCGGTAGGCGATCAGGGCCAGCGTTTCGAGCATGGCTCGGGAGTACTTCTGCGGCTTCTCGGTCCACAGGCGCTGCACCCAGGGCTGGAAGTCGTTCTTGACCTGAAGGCGGTAGCCGCTGGCCACCTCGCGCAGTTCCACGCCGCGGTCGGCGCATTCTTCGGACAAGGCCTCCAGGGCCCGTGAAATATCGGCATTGGAGGGGCAGTCGTTTTCGGGAAACAGCGCGGCCAGGCGCGCCGGGCTGAGGGGTTCGTCGGCGGCCAGCAGGGCTGCCTCGAGAATGTGCTTGAGCTTGTGGCCCTCGGCAGTGATCAGTTCTGACATGCGGCTCGTTGGTCCTTACGCTTCGTGGCTTAGTCTTCGTGTCCCGGGGCCCGGACATAGATGCGCCCCATGGGTTCGCGCTGGATGATGTCCACCAGGTGTTCCTTGCTCAGCTCCATGAGTGCGAGAAAGCTGACCACGACGCCCATGCGGCCCTCCTCGGGTGCGAACAGCTGGTGAAATTCCATGTACGGGCTCTCGCGCAGGCGGTCCACGATGATGCTCATGCGCTCGCGCACCGACAGCGGTTCCTGCTCGATGTGGTGATGCGTGAACATGTCCGCGCGGCTCATCACGTCGCGCAGCGCGGCCAGGATGTCCTGCAGGTCCACCTCGGGCGGCACCCGCACCACGTCCATCTCTTCCAGGTAGGCGGCGGCGACGGAAAAGTCGCGCTCCTGGCGCGGCAGTTCGTCGAGGTCCTCGGAGGCCTGCTTGAAGCGTTCGTACTCCTGCAGGCGTCGGACCAGCTCGGCGCGCGGATCGTCCTCGTCTTCTTCCTCGCTGGCCGGACGCGGCAACAGCATCCGGGACTTGATCTCGGCGAGGATGGCGGCCATGACCAGGTACTCGGCCGCGAGGTCGAACTTCACTTCACGCAGCAGATCGACATAGGCCACGTACTGCCGGGTGATCTCGGCGATGGGGATGTCGAGAATGTCGAGATTCTGGCGGCGGATCAGGTACAGCAGCAGGTCCAGTGGCCCCTCGAAGGCCTCCAGGATGACCTCCAGCGCGTCCGGCGGAATGTACAGGTCCTCGGGCAGCTGGGTGACCGGTTGGCCCTGGACCAGGGCGAAGGGCATCTCTCCCTGGTGGGCGCCGGGCAGGGCCGCCGGGGCCGCGGCGTCGTCGCCGTTGCCGGGGGTGTTGGGTGACTCTGGGTTCAAGTGCGGGGGTCCGGAAATTTCACACGAAGTCTACCACGCCGGCCCCCTGCCGCAGCACCGCCGGACGGGGACCGGTGAGGTCCACCAGGGTGGTGGGCTCGAGCGCGCAGTAGCCGGCGTCGACGAACAGGTCGACGTCCTGGTGGACCGCGTCGTAGAGGTCTTCGGAGTCGTATATGTCGTCCTCGTCCGGCAACAGCAGGGAAGAACTCAGCAGGGGCTCGTCCAGCGATTCGAGCAGGGCCTGCACCACCGGGTGATCGGGGATGCGCACGCCGATGGTTTGCTGCCGGTGCTTGACGCTGCGCGGCACCTGCGCGGTGGCCGGCAGGATGAAGGTATAGGGCCCCGGGGTCAGCTGGCGAATGATGCGGTGCCACTGGTTGTTCACCTGGGTCAACTGGCCGACGTCGGACAGGCTGCGGCAGCAGAACGTGAAATGGTGGTTGCGGTTGAGCTGTCGCAGCCGGATCACGCGCTCGCGCGCGGGGCGGTTGTCGGTGCGCCAACCCAGCGCGTAACCGGAATCGGTCGGGTAGGCGATCAGCCCGCCACGCACCAGCACCGCGGTGATCTGGTCGATCTCCCGCGGTTTCGGACCGTGCACATTGACTGAAAGCCGTTCACCCATCGCCCTGCGATTCTAACGTAATCGCGCCCGGCCATTGAAAGGGAACGCGACGGGTGCAACATCCATCAAGGAGACCGCTTTGGTCGACGGCCAGGGAACATGCCATGTGGTACATGATTCGAGCGACTGACGTTCCGGACAGCCTGGAGCAACGCCGGCAGGCCCGGCCGGACCACCTGGCGCGTCTCGAGGCGCTGAAGAACGAGGGTCGGCTCATGGTGGCGGGCCCGCTGCCGGCCATCGACGCCGAGGACCCGGGGCCGGCGGGCTTTTCCGGCTCGCTGGTGGTGGCCCGGTTCGAGTCCCTGGACGAGGCGAAGTCCTGGGCCGGAGAAGACCCCTACGTGGACGCCGGCGCCTACGCGTCCGTGGACGTGCAGCCTTTCAAGCCGGTGCTGCCGTGATGGACGCGGCCGAACGCCCGGCGGCAATCGAACGCTTGCTGCGCGAGTCTTTCCAGCCGGAGTCGCTGGTGGTCGAAGACGAAAGCCACCTGCACGCCGGCCACCCCGGCGCGCGGGACGGCCGGGGCCATTTCCGGGTGTCCATCGTCAGTGACGCCTTCGAGACCATGAGCCCGATTCAGCGGCATCGGGCGATTTACGCCGTCATGGGGGACCTGATGTCCACCGACATCCACGCCCTCTCCATCGAAGCTTTCGCCTCCAGCGAGCTGTAGCCCATTATCGTGACGCTCGCCGGGAGATCGGGGCGGGGATGTGTCGCCGCTCTCCTTTTCAGGGAAGTTCCACCGGCTCCGGTGCACGCCAGCCGGGGGCGCGGTGTTCGGCGATCACGGTGGTGTCGATACCGCCACGCACCCAGAATTCCGCCGTCAGCCGCATGAATTTCGGGGAGGTGGCGGCGACCAGGTCTTCCAGGATGGTGTTGGTCACGGCCTCGTGGAAGGCGCCCTCGTCCCGGTAGCTCCACATGTACAGTTTCAGGGACTTGAGCTCCACGCAGAGCTGGTCCGGGATGTACTCCAGGGTGAGGTTGGCGAAGTCCGGCTGGCCCGTCTTGGGACACAGGCAGGTGAACTCCGGGATGTTCATGCGAATGGTATACTCGCGGCTTGGCTGGGGGTTGTCGAACACCTCCAGTTCCTTGCTGGGTCGGGTCGTCATGAACCCCTCCAAAATCTGCAGATAACAATAGGGTAACTACCAGACGGGCAAGGTACTGCCGCCCGGTGACAGAATCAATTCATGCGACTGACCGAAATCAAGCTGTCGGGCTTCAAATCCTTTGTCGACCCGACCACCTTCAAGGCGCCCACCAACCTCACCGGCATCGTCGGCCCCAACGGCTGCGGCAAGTCCAACATCATCGACGCGGTTCGCTGGGTGATGGGCGAAGGCTCGGCCCGCGTGCTGCGCGGTGAGCTGATGTCCGACGTCATCTTCTCCGGATCGTCTTCGCGCAAACCCGTCGGCACGGCCACCGTGGAGCTGGTTTTCGACAACTCTGACGGCAAGGTGGGCGGTGAGTACGCCGACTACGCGGAGATCTCCGTCAAGCGCCAGGTGTCGCGTGACGGCACCAGCAAGTATTTCCTCAACGGCGCGCCGTGCCGCCGCAAGGACATCCGTGACCTGTTCCTGGGCACCGGCGTCGGCGCCCACGGTTACTCCATCATCGAACAGGGCATGATCTCGCGCGTGGTGGACGCCAAGCCCGAACAGATCCGTGGTTACCTGGAAGAGGCTGCCGGCATCTCCCGATACAAGGAGCGGCGCCGCGAAACCGAGAACCGCATTCGCCACACCCGTGACAACCTGGACCGCCTGTCGGACCTGCGCGAGGAAGTGGACAACCACCTGGCCCGCCTCAAGCGGCAGGCGCGCGCGGCCGAGCGCTACAAGGAGCTCAAGCAGCAACAGCGCGAACTGGAATTGCGGCTGCTGGCGTTGCGCTGGCGCCACGACATGGAACGCGCGCAGGCCGGCAAGGAAGAACTGGCCCGCCGCGAAACCGCGCTGGAAGAGCAGCTGGCCAACCAGCGCCGGGCCGAGGCCGAGCTGGAGACCCTCAAGCAGGGCCAGGAAGAGGCCAACGAGGCGCGCAACGTGGTGCAGGGCGAGGTGTACGAGGTGGGTGGTGAGATCGCACGCCTGGAGCAACGCATCGAGCATCAGCGCGAATTGCAGCAGCGCCAGCAGACCGAACTGGACGAGACCACCAATGCCCTGCAGGACCTGGAGCAGCACATGCTGCTGGACAGGGCGCAGGTCTCCGAGTTGACCAGCCGCCTGGCCGAGCAGGAGCCCGGGCTGGAGAAGGCGCAGGCCGCCGAGCAGGCTGCCGATGCCGCCCTGGGCGAGGCCGAGGCGGCGGTTTCCACCTGGCAGGAGCAGATGAACGCCCACCACGGCGAATTCAACGGGCTCAACCGCGAAGCCGACGGGTTGCGCGCATCGCTGGAGGTGCTGGACCAGCGCATGGCCAACGCCGCTGAGCGGCTGGAAGCCCTGAAGAACGAATCCACCGACGTGGGCACCCAGGAGCTGATGGCCGAGGTCGAGCAGCTTGAACAGTCCGCTGCCGGGGCGGCGCAGGCCGAGTCGGAGGCGCAGAAGGAACTCGACGCTGCGCGGGATGCGCAACGCGAAAACGCCGATGCCTTGCGCGAGGGCGTCGAGGCCGAACACGGCCAACAGCGCGAAATCCTGTCGCTGGAAGGCCGGCTGGAGGCACTGGAGGCACTGCAGAAAGCGGGGCAGGGTTCCGACCATGAGCAGGCCTGGCTGGACGAGCGTGGCCTGGCGGAACACCCCCTGCTGGTCAATCGCATCCAGGTGGAATCCGGCTGGGAGGCTGCCGCCGAGGCCGTGCTGGGTCATTGGCTGGAGGCCCGCGTGGTCGACGGCATGCCGGAGAACACCCGCGCCCTGGACACGCTGGCCGATTCCCAGCTGCGCCTGGTGCACGAAGTGGACGGCCAGGTGCGCCCGCGCAGCGGCACCCTGGCGGAAAAGGTCAGGGCGCCCGATACGATCACCGTGATGCTCAATCACGTGCGCGTCGTGGATGACCTGGACGCCGCGCTGGATTTTCTCGAGTTGCCGGGTGAAGAGGAGTCCGCCGTCACCCGCGACGGTGAATGGGTGGGGCCGGGCTGGTCCCGCGTGGCGCGGGGGGAATCCGGCCAGGCCGGCATGGTGGCGCGAGAGCAGGAGATCCAGCGTCTGCGTGGCGAGATCGAGAGCCAGGTCGAGGCGCTGCGCAAACGCAAGGACGCCAACGAGAAACTGCGCGACGCGCGTGGCGGACACGAATCGGCCATCGCCGAGCTGCAGGCTCGCGTCAACGAGGCCCACCGCGAACATGCGCGGCTGGAAAGCCGCCTCGGCGGTGCGCGCGAACGCATCGGCGACCTGGACCGCCGGGGTCGCCAGATTGCCGAGGAAACGGAACGACTGAAGGCGCGCCAGGCTGAAGACCAGGCCGCCGCCAGGGAAGCGCGCGGCAAACTCGATGCGGTGTTGGAGAAGATGGCCGACGCCGAGGAGCGCCGCGCCGCGCTCGACACGCAGCGCAGCGAACTGCTGGAGCGCCGTGACACGGCCCGACGCGAGGCGCGCGAAACCCGCTCCGCGCGCCACGAGCTGGCGCTGGCGACCAGCTCCTCGCGCGCCAGTCTCGATTCACTCAAGCAGTCGCTGGACCGCATGGACAACCAGGTGGGCCAGTTGCAGTCGCGATTCGTGTCGCTGCAGGAAGAAGTGTCGCGCGCGGCGGATCCGGCCGCCGAGTTCAAGGACACGATGGCTGCCCTGCTGGCGCGCCAGGCCGAGGGCGAGGAACGCCTGGCGCAGGCGCGCGCCCGGGTACAGGAACTGCAGGAAACCTGGCGTGAACGCGACACCGAGCGCCAGGCGGCGGTACAAAGGCGCGAGGACCTGCGCAGCGAGCTCGAGAACGCGCGTCTCGGCCAGCAGGAGATCGAGCTGAGTGCCCGCGGCCACCAGCGCCGGGCCGAGGAAATGGGCGCCCAGTTGGACGCGCTGGTCGAGGGCATTCCCGAAGACGCGCAACCGGACGCCTGGATGGAGGACATCGAGCGCCTGGGCGTGCGCATCACCCGCCTCGAGCCGGTCAACCTGGCCGCGATCCAGGAATACGAGGAAGAGGCCAAGCGCAAGGAGTACCTCGACTCGCAGTTCGAGGACCTGACCCAGGCCCTGGCCACCCTGGAAGGGGCCATCGCCAAGATCGACCGCAAGACCCGCACCCGGTTCAAGGACACCTTCGAGATGGTGAACAAGGGCATGCAGGAGCTGTTTCCGCGCCTGTTCGGTGGCGGCCACGGTTACATCGAGCTGACCGGCGAGGACCTGCTGACCACCGGCGTGGCCATCATGGCGCGCCCGCCCGGCAAGCGCGTGAGCTCCATTCACTTGCTGTCCGGCGGTGAGAAGGCGCTGACCGCGGTCTCCTTCGTGTTCAGCATCTTCCGGCTGAACCCGGCACCGTTCTGCCTGCTTGACGAGGTGGATGCCCCGCTGGATGATGCCAACGTCGGCCGGTTCTGCGACCTGGTCAAGGAAATGTCCGACGGGGTGCAGTTCATCGTCGTGACGCACAACAAGATCACCATGGAGATGGCCTACCAGCTCAGCGGCGTGACCATGCGCGAGCCCGGCGTATCGCGGCTGGTTCAGGTGGACATCGACGAAGCGGCCCGTCTCGCGGAGGCCTGATGCCTGCCGGGCGACACGAGGCCACTGGGACGAGAGGATAATGGACGACACTTCGACCCTTCGCTGGATTCTGATCATCGCCGGCATCGCCCTGATCGGCGGCCTGTTGCTGTTCGGCAATCCGAACAAGAAGCCGAAGCGCCGCAAACCGAAACAACGGCGCAAACCCAACCGGCGCAAGCCGCCGGCGGCGGATCCCGGCGACCGGCGCGAACCCACGCTGGAAGGCGGCGAACCGACGGACGAGCCGTCGCGCTTCGAGGACCCGGATTTCAACCGCGCGCCGCCCGAACCGCCCGCCGTGGAGGCGGGGCAGGGCGAGTTACCCATCGGTGATACGCCGGCCGACGACGAGCCGCCGCCGCCCAGCGAGCCGCCGCCCGATCCCCCCGAAAAGGTGGTGGTGCTCTACCTCCAGGCGCGCGACAACCGCAAGGTGGCCGGCGTGGAGTTGCTGGACGCGGCCATCAAGTCGGGCATGGAGTTCGGCGACATGGACATCTTTCACCGTCGCGTGGAGGGCCAGGGCCAGCCCTTGTTCAGCATGGCCAACCTGGAGAAACCCGGGCACTTCGACAAGGGTTCCTGGCCCACCCTGGAGACCCGTGGCATGACCCTGTTCATGGGCCTGCCCGGGCCGATGCCGGCTCTCGATAGCTGGGACGCCCTGGTGGCGGCGGCGCGACGCATGGCCGATCTGCTGCACCTGGACGTGCTGGACCAGGCGCGCGAACCGTTCACGCGCCTGCGCGAAGGCGAGATCCGCGAAGAGCTGCGCGAGTTCGAACGAGCGCAGATGCCTGAAGGCTGAGCGGAGTCGCCGGGGCCATGCGCCGGAGCGCCCTCGGGGCATGAGTGAACCGGGCCTGGACCGGACGGCCGCGGCCACCCGCGCCGCCGAATTGCGCGCGCTGATCGACGACTACGATCACCACTACTACGTGCTGGACGATCCGCGGGTGCCGGACGTCGAGTACGATCGGCGCCTGCGCGAATTGCAGGCCATCGAAACCGACTATCCCGACCTGGTCACACCCGATTCCCCCACGCAACGCGTGGGCGGAACGCCGCTGGACGCCTTCGAGGAGGTGCGTCACGAGACCCCCATGCTGTCGCTGGGCAACGCCTTCAGCGAGGAAGAAGTGCGCGAGTTCGACCGCCGCGTGCGCGAGGGCCTGGAAGTGGCGCAGGTCGTGTACGCCGCCGAGCCCAAGCTGGACGGGGTGGCCATCTCCCTGGCTTATGAGAACGGCCGGCTGGTTCGCGCCGCGACGCGCGGCGATGGCGCCAGCGGTGAAAACGTGACCGAGAACGTGCGCACCATCGCGGCCATTCCCCTGCGCCTGAGGGGCGAGGGCTGGCCGGCGCGGCTGGAGGTGCGCGGCGAGATCTACATGCCGCTGGCCGGATTCGAGGCCTTCAATGCCGCCGCCCGGAATGCCGGCGAGCGCACCCTGGTGAACCCGCGCAACGCGGCGGCGGGCAGCCTGCGCCAGCTGGACCCGAAAATGACCGCCGCCCGGCCGCTGGCGTTCTTCGCCTACAGCGTGGCCACCCGGGACGGCGTTCCCGACCACCAGTTGGCCACCCTGGAACGTTTGCGTGACTGGGGCTTTCCCGTGAATCCGGAAGTCACCACGGTGCGTGGCGTGGATGGCCTGCTGGCCTACTACGCCGCCATCGGAGAAAAGCGTGCCGGCCTGGGCTACGACATCGACGGAGTGGTCTACAAGGTCGACGCCTTCGACGACCAGGAAACCCTCGGCTTTGTCAGCCGCGCCCCGCGCTGGGCGCTGGCGCATAAATTCCCGGCGCAGGAAGAAATCACCCGGCTGCTGGCCATCGACGTGCAGGTGGGCCGAACCGGGGCGATCACGCCGGTGGCGCGGCTGGAGCCGGTGTTCGTGGGTGGAGTGACGGTGACCAACGCCACCCTGCATAACGAGGACGAGATTCGCCGCAAGGACGCACGGCCCGGTGACTGGGTGGTGGTGCGCCGCGCGGGCGACGTGATTCCCGAGGTGGCCCGCGTGCTGGTGGAACGGCGCGAAGGCGAACTGGCGCCGTTCGAGATGCCTGCCGAGTGCCCGGTCTGCGGATCGGCGGTGGAGCGCGACGAGGACCAGGCTGTTGCGCGATGCACCGGCGGGCTGGTTTGCCCGGCGCAGGTCAAGCAACGCATCGGACATTTCGCCTCGCGCAAGGCGCTGGACATCGAGGGCCTGGGCGACAAGCTGGTCCAGCAACTGGTCGATACCGGCCTGGTCGGCACCGTGGCGGACCTGTTCCGGCTGGATGCCGACCAGCTGACGGAGCTGGAGCGCATGGGCGAGAAGTCCGCCAGCAACCTGGTGAACGCCATCGGCAGGAGCAGGACCCCGGAACTGGGACGGCTGCTGTTCGCCCTGGGCATCCGCGAAGTGGGCGAGGTGACCGCCGCCAACCTGGCGCGGCATTTCCGTTCGCTGGAGGCGCTGCGCGAGGCCGATATCGAGGCGCTGGAGGCGGTGGACGACGTCGGCCCGGTGGTGGCCGCCCACGTACGCGCATTTTTCGACGAGCCCCACAACATCGAGGTGCTCGAGGCGCTGCGCGACGCCGGTGTGCGCTACCAGGTCCCGGAAGACACCAGCGGACCGCAGCCCCTGGCCGGGCAGACCTGGGTGCTGACCGGCACCCTGGGCATGCCGCGCATCAAGGCGAAGAACCTGCTGCAAAGCCTGGGCGCGAAGGTTTCGGGCAGCG
The DNA here is from genome assembly GCA_030431095.1 of Gammaproteobacteria bacterium. Lineage (GTDB taxonomy): Bacteria > Pseudomonadota > Gammaproteobacteria > Xanthomonadales > SZUA-36 > Marinihelvus. Next base: position 13,368 of record JAUIJU010000033.1, read on the forward strand.
TATCCGGCAAGACCAGCGTGCTGCTGGCCGGTGAGAACGCCGGTTCCAAGCGGGACAAGGCCGAGAAACTCGGCGTCGAGATCATGGAAGAGGACGCCTTCCAGGCCCTGCTCAGGGAGCACGGGCTGGCCTGAGCTTCAGTCCACGCCCCGAAACTCCCAGATCGGTGCGTTCTCTCCCTCGGCGCTGACCCACAGGCCTGAACCGTCCGCCGACCAGGTCACCGCCTCCTCGTTGTCCCGCGGCGGGCCCAGCACTTCCAGCGGCTCACTTCGAAATCCCTCGCGCCAGCTATCCGCTTCACCCAGGTCGTACAGGTACAGGCTGCGGTAGGTGATGATCGCCGCCCGCCGGCCGTCGGGCGAGATGTCCAACCCGGTGGGCTGTGAAACGTAGCGGCTGCGTGGCCCAAAAACCCGAAGATCCTCGGTGGCCGGTGGGCGCAGGCTGTCCACGACCCCCAGGAAACTCAGCTCCGCCTCGGGGGCCTCGGCGGCCACCACGCCGTCGAGCGCGTACAGGCGCGGGGGCGTGTCGCGCTTGGACAGGATCAGCAGGCGCTGGCCCAGCGGGTCCCAGGCGATGGATTCGGCATCGCGCGGACCGTCGGGGTACTGAAGGGAAATCCAGTTGCGGACCGGCACTTCGCCGGAAAAGCGGCCGTCGTCGCCCGGTTCGGGTTCGTCGACCAGGTAGAGCCAGACCCGCGACCGGGCCGCGTCGTTGTCGCCGATGTCGGCCAGCACCAGGATGTCGCCTTCCGGACCCGGGATTCGGGTCATGTCCTCCCAGTCGACGTTGACGCCGTCGATGATGTCGACATGGCCGCGGTCGGCGCCGTCGGCGCCCACCGCGTGCACCCGCGCGTGCCCGTCGTCGTTGTGCACCCACAGCACGCCCGCGGTGTGGCGACTGGCCGCCAGCCCGCTGATCTCGTCGAGCTGGCCCGACCGCACGGTGGCGGCCTGGCGAAAGCGGATGTCGGATTCATGGGCCGGCGGTGCCGGTTCGCAGGCGGCCACGGCCAGCGCCAGGAGGGTAAGCAGGAGTGGTCGGCCACGCTTTCGCATCCGCGCATTCTGCCCTATTCGTGTGTCGGTTCGGAACCGCGCTGCGATTCACGTCAGAATTCTGCTACCGTTCGGCGCATTCCCGGGCGTGGCCCGATGCAGGAAGAGCCCGAATACCGGTGGTGATGGAGCCCTGATGCGCGCACTGGTGCTGATCAATCCGCAGGCCCACTCGGGCCGTGCGGGCCGGCAGGTCGATGCACTGAAGTCTGCTTTCGAGGAGCGAGGGCTGGAGGCCACGTTTCACCTCACCACGGCCCCCGGGGAGGCCACGAAACGGGTGGCGACGCTGGCGCCAGGCGAACACGACACGGTGATCTCCGCCGGCGGCGACGGCACACTGTTCGAGGTGGTCAATGGCCTGATGTGGCGTCCCGAAACGCAACGCGAAGCCCTGGGCGTGCTGCCGCTGGGCACCGGCAATGCCTTCGCCCGTGACCTGGGCCTGGCGCCGGGAGACCTGGACGGCGCCCTGGATTTGCTCGAGGTGGGACGCACCCGGCCTGTCGACGTGGCCGAGGTGACCACGCCGGACGAGCGGTTCCACTTCGTGAACATGCTCGGCGCCGGTTTCGTGGTGCGCGCCGCGCGTGCGGCGCTGGCGCTCAAGGCCCTGGGCCGCGGCGCCTACACCCTGGGCGCGCTGGCCGCGCTGCTGCGCCTGCCGTCACAACCGTTTGAATTGGAACTGGACGGGCGGCGCCTCGAACCGCTCGACACGCTGTTTATCCAGGTGGCCAACAGCCGCTACACCGGGACCCATTTCCTGATGGCGCCAGGGGCGCGCATCGATGATGGATTGCTCGACGTGGTGCACGTCAGGCGCCTGCCGCGCCGCCGTGTGCTGCGCCTGTTTCCGACCATCTACGATGGCCGCCACGTAGAGGAAACCGAGGTGACCGTGCACCGTGCCCGGGAAATACGTTTGCTTGCTCCCGTCGGTTCAGGTTGCATCGTGGACGGGGAACCCGCCAGCTGCTTGCCGCTGACGATCCGTTGCGTTCCCGCGGCGTTGCAGGTGTTCGGCGCCGGGACCTGAGTCAGGATTTTTCCTTCAACTCCAGGCCCAAGTCATCCGCCAGCGATTCGGGCAGGTGCAGGACAGTCTGGAGCAGGGTGCGGGTCACCTGCTGACAACCCAGCCGGACCCGCTCGGCGTCCAGTTCCATCATGAACATGGTGTCGGTATCGGCCGTGACCGTGGCGCTTTCGTGGGCGATGTCGCCACCCTTGCTCGCCCAGGCCTTGCAGTCGGCGAAGGCGGTATCGCGACTCAGGCGGTTGAGCGACAGCATCTGCTCGCCCGTTTTAAGGTTTTTGGAGCGATCCACGACGTTCCAGGGCTCGCCGGCAAGGGCGGTGGTCGTGGTGAGGGCAACGAGGGCGATCGGCAGGAGTTGACGCATGGTTTCTGGTCTCCACTGGATTGGTGAATACCGGGTTTAACGCAGAAATGCTTGGGTCACCGCCATGCCTCGCAACAGAAAAAAAAGCCCGCATCGGGATGCGGGCTTTTTTTCGAGAATCTGGCTCCCCGGGTCGGATTCGAACCAACGACCTAGTGATTAACAGTCACCCGCTCTAACCAGCTGAGCTACCGGGGAAGGGAAGCGCGGCATTGTGCCGAGATTGGGTGGGGGAGTCAAGCGAAAACCGACCATTTGAGCGGGATTTTCGGGTGCGGAACCGACCCCGGTTTCAGCAGCCCGTCGGGCCCCCGTCCCTGGCCCGTGAGACCCGGATTCTGCCCGACAGGCCAACCCGCACCTGGCTGCCGTACCGCGGTCCGCGCAGATCGCACAGCCACACCGTGACGTTGCTGCCCGGCGCCGTGCCGTTGGAGAAAAACGTCAGTTGGCGCCGACCGGCCGAACTGCGCGCGGTAATGCCGCGCAGGGCGGGCGAAACCCGCAGCAGCGGCTCGCTGGCCTGCCAGGCGCGGTCACCGTCGACATCGCCGAAGATGATCCAGCCATGACCCCATTCGGGCAGGCCCGTGCAGCCGGAGCGTTCGGTGCCCGGGCACATCGTCACCCGATCGCCCCGGTCCACCGCCGCGTGTCGCGCGTAGTTCAGGTCCGACTGCAGCCGCGTCGCGGCCGAGTTCATCTCCCAGTTGAGCAACACTGCCCGAAACGCCGGCGCTCCCGCCCCCACCAGCACCGCCACCAGGGCCAGGGTGACCAGCAACTCGAGCAGGGTAAACCCGGACATTCGACACATGCCCGGAGTGTGCCGCCCGGTGTGGGCCGGGGAAATGGCGGATCGATCAGGAGGGCTGTCGGAAATGTACGCCCAGGTTCAAGGATCACCGTTGAATCACTCGCCTGGTGGGATCAGCTGTGCCGGCGTGCGTGATGACGCAAAGGGTGACAAACCACCCCCTGTTCCAGGGCTGTGAGCGCCAGGGATGGCGCGATGCAGAGACTACAGGGACGTACTTGCGTCGTCCCTGGAACAGGGGGTGGTTTGTCGCCCCGGAGCCCGATTTCCCCGAGCCGAATTCAGGAAAATCAAACTGAGTTGAGCGCCGTTGAGATTCGCTTGATGCACTCCTCGAGCTGCTCGATCGAGGTCGCGAACGACATGCGGATGTGACCCGGCGCACCGAAGGCGGTGCCGGGCACCATGGCCACGCCGGCGTTCTCCAGGAACCACTCCGACAGTTCCACGTCATCCTTGATGTCGTCCATGCGGTCGATCACGCCCTGGAACGACGGGAATGCGTAGAAGGCGCCGTCGCAGTCGGGGCACTCCACGCCGTCAATGGCGTTGAGGGCATCCACCACGTAGCGATAGCGTTCGTAGAAGGCGTCGCGCATTGTCGCGACGCAGTCCTGCGGACCGTCCAGCGCCTCGACGGCCGCGGCCTGGGCGATGGTGCAGGCGCCGGAGGTACTCTGGCTCTGCACCTTGCGCATGGCGCTGACCAGGTCCTCGGGGCCACCGGCGTAGCCGATGCGCCAACCGGTCATGGCGTAGGCCTTGGAGACGCCGTTGATCACCACCGTGCGGTCCTTCAGGTCGGGGCAGACGTTGAGCAGGGTGCGAAAGGGCGAGTCGGCCCAGTAGAGGTGTTCATAGATGTCGTCGCAGGCGATCACGATGCGCGAGTGCTCGCGCAGCACCTTGCCCAGGGCCTTGTACTCCTCGGCGGTATAGACCTTGCCCGTGGGGTTGGACGGCGCATTGAGGATCAGCATGCGGGTGCGCGAGGTCAGCGCCGAGCGCAGCATGCGCGGTGTGATCTTGAGATCCGACTCCTCGTTGGTGTTGATGATGACGGGTGCGCCGCCGGCGATCTTCACCATGTCCGGGTAGCTGACCCAGTAGGGCGCCGGGATCAGCACCTCGTCGTCTTCGTTGAGGATGGCCACCATCAGGTTGAACAGCACCTGCTTGGCGCCGTTGCCCACGGTGATTTCCTTCGGCTCGTAGTCGAGCTTGTTGTCCCGCTTGAATTTCCTGATCACCGCCTGCTTCAGTTCGGCCGTGCCGTCCACCGGTGGGTACTTGGTGTCACCGGCCTCGATGGCGCGGATCGCGGCCGCCTTGATGTGGTCCGGCGTATCGAAATCCGGCTCGCCCAGGCCCAGGGAAATGATGTCGTGGCCGGCGGCGCGAAGCTCGCGGGCCTTGGCGGCGACAGCAATGGTCGCGGAAGGTTTGATGGCGGCAATACGGTGCGAGGGTCTGGCGCTCACGGGTACATCCTGTTGTCGTTCGAGGGCATCGGCGGGGGCGCCCGGGCCGTGTCTCGTTGCCGGCCTCGATCCCCCGAGGGCGTAGTGTACCAACGAAATCACAAGCGGGGGGTGCCGGTTTAGGGTTTTGCTGCTTCCTTGATGATCACGCAAGGGGGACTCGACAATTCGACCGCACTAACCCAGGCGCCGTGATGATGGAGGGGTGGCCTTGCCCGCCTTGTTTCGGGGCTGTGTGCGCCAGGGATGGCGCACGCAGAGCGTACAGGGATGTATTTACAGCGTCCCCGAAACAAGGCGGGCAAGGCCGCCCCCTTTCGCAACATCCACAAGCCACAAGCAAAGCTATAATGCCCGATTCCCCCCCACCACCCATTCCCGTGCCTGCAAACATCCGCCCTTTCGAGTTGCATACGAAGTTCCGCCCCGCCGGCGACCAGCCCGAGGCGATTCGCCGGCTGACCGAAGGCCTGGGTGACGGCTTGTCGCACCAGACCCTGCTGGGGGTGACCGGCTCGGGCAAGACCTTCACCATGGCCAACGTGATCGAACGGGTGCAGCGGCCCACCATGATCATGGCGCCGAACAAGACCCTGGCGGCGCAGCTGTATGGCGAGTTTCGCGAGTTCTTTCCGAAGAACGCGGTGGAGTATTTCGTCAGCTACTACGACTACTACCAGCCCGAGGCCTACGTGCCGTCCAGCGACACGTACATCGAGAAGGACGCCTCGATCAACGAGCACATCGAGCAGATGCGCCTGTCGGCCACCAAGGCCATGCTGGAGCGTCGCGACACCATCATCGTGGCCACGGTGTCCGCCATTTACGGCCTGGGCGATCCGACGCAGTACCTGTCGATGGTGCTGAGCCTGGAGCGGGGCGCGGTGATCGACCAGCGCGCCATTCTTCGACGCCTGGCCGAAATGCAGTACTCGCGCAACGACATGGAGTTGCGTCGCGGCACCTACCGGGTGCGCGGCGAGGTCATCGACATCTTTCCCGGCGACGAAGACACCCAGGCGGTGCGCGTGGAGCTGTTCGACGACGAGATCGAGTCGCTGGCGCTGTTCGATCCGTTGACCGGGGAAATGCTGGAACAGCTCGAGCGCTTCACCATCTACCCGAAGAGCCACTACGTGACGCCGCGCCAGATCGTGCTGGATGCCGTCGAGGCCATCGGCGAGGAACTGAAGGTGCGGCTGGAGCAGCTGCGCGACAGCCAGAAACTGGTCGAGGCCCAGCGCCTGGAACAGCGCACGCGCTACGACATGGAGATGATGCTGGAGCTGGGCTACTGCAACGGCATCGAGAACTACTCGCGCCACCTGACCGGCCGCGGCCCGGGCCAGGCGCCGCCCACGCTGTTTGACTACCTGCCCGAGGACGCCCTGCTGATCCTGGACGAGAGCCACGTGATGGTTCCGCAGATCGGGGCCATGTACAAAGGCGACCGTTCGCGCAAGGAGAATCTCGTGACCTACGGCTTCCGCCTGCCCTCGGCGCTGGACAACCGACCACTGAAATTCGAGGAATGGGAGACCCGGGCAGGGCAGATGGTGTTCGTATCCGCCACGCCCCGCGACTACGAGCTGGAGCTGTCCGGTGACGTGGTCGAGCAGGTGGTGCGCCCCACCGGGCTGATCGACCCCGAGGTGGAGGTGCGACCGGTGGCCGACCAGGTGGACGACCTGCTCTCGGAGATCAGCGAGCGCACCGCGCTCGGCGACCGTGTGCTGGTCACGACCCTGACCAAGCGCATGGCCGAGAACCTGACCGACTACCTGGGCGAGCACGGCGTGAAGGTGCGTTACCTGCACTCGGACATCGACACGGTGGAGCGCGTGGAGATCATTCGCGATCTTCGACTGGGAGAATTTGATGTTCTAGTTGGGATTAACTTATTGCGTGAAGGCCTTGATATGCCTGAAGTTTCATTAGTGGCAATTCTCGATGCCGACCGCGAGGGCTTCCTGCGTTCCGAGGGCTCCCTGATCCAGACCATGGGCCGGGCGGCGCGCAACGTGCGCGGTCGGGTCATTCTCTATGCCGACACCATCACCGGCTCCATGCAACGCGCCATGGACGAAACCGAACGCCGCCGCAAAAAGCAGATCGAGCACAACGAGGAGCACGGGATCACGCCGCAGACCGTGCAGAAGAAGATCGCCGACATCATGGAAGGCGCCCGCGACGGTCGTCCCACGCGCCGTCGCCGTGACGCTGCCGTGGCCGAGGAGGCCGCGTCCTACGATGACCTGTCGCCGGCAAAGTTGTCCAAGGCCATCGACGAACTGGAGAAGAAGATGTTCCGACACGCCGAAAACCTCGAGTTCGAGGAGGCCGCGAACGTGCGCGACCAGATCGAGCGGCTGAAGGATCGCGCGCTGAAGTCGCCGGAAGTGTCGGTGTTCGCCGACTGAATGTTCCAGGAGTCCGCCATGACCGAGCCTCGTGTCCTTATGCCGATCGGCCGGGTGGCCGCGGCGCTGCTGTTGCTGCTCTCATTCATCCTCGCCCCCCCCGCCGCGGCCCAGACCCGGGTGCGCTTCGCCACCTTCAACGTGGCCATGGGCCTGGAATCGGAGGGCGAGTTGGCCGCGCGCCTGGCCACCGGCGAGGACGAAAACCTGCGCAAGCTGGCGGAGATCCTGCAGCGCATGCGCCCGGACGTGATCCTGCTGAACGAGTTCGACTACCACCAGGGCGTGGATGCCGCGGGTCTGCTGAACCGCAACTACCTCGCCGTGGCGCAGCACGGGCGCGAGCCCATCGAATATCCGTATCATTTCGTGGCGCCGGTCAATACCGGTGTCGACAGCGGCGTGGACCTGAACGACAACGGGGTCACCGGCGAGCCGGCGGACGCCCGGGGTTACGGCGCCTTCCCGGGCCAGTACGGCATGCTGCTGCTGTCGCGTTTTCCCATCGACCAAGATTCGGCGCGCACCTTCCGCAATTTCCTGTGGAGTGACATGCCCGGCGCCATGCACCCCGTCCGCGAGAACGGCGAGCCGTACTGGCCGGAAAGCGCCTGGCTGCGGATTCCGCTGAGTTCCAAGAGCCACTGGGACGTGCCGGTGCAGGTGGACGAAACCACCACGGTGCACTTCCTGGCCAGTCACCCGACGCCACCGGTGTTCGACGGCCCGGAAGACCGCAACGGCCGCCGCAACCACGACGAGATCCGCTTCTGGGTCGACTACCTGTTTGCAGGCAGGGGCGACCACATCTACGACGACCGGGGCGGCCGTGGTGGCCTGGCGAGTGGCGAGACCTGGATCATCGCCGGCGACCTGAACGCCGATCCGGAGGACGGTGACACCCTGGTCGGCTCCATCGACGAATTCACCGAAAACCCGCAAGTGAACTGGACCTGCATTCCCGGCAGCGCCGGCGGCATCGAGGCGGCCCGGGAACAGGGCGGCGCCAATGCACACCACGCCGGCAACCCGGAGTACGACACGGCGGACTTCAACGACCGCTACACCGGCAACCTGCGCGCGGATTACCTGATTGCCTCGCGGCGCAACACGGTCACGGCCTGCGGCGTGTACTGGCCCGCGACCGGCGAGGAAGGCGCCGAGCTGGTGGACCTGTCCGACCACCGCATGGTGTGGATGGACCTGGAATTCTGAGGCGGGCGCCATGTCTGAAACTCCCGCGACGGACGACCTGGCCCGCCTGTACCGCGAGGCCATCCTGGCCAATGCCGCCGAACCCTGCGGTTTTGAAGTGGACATCCAGGCCACCCACCAGGCGGAGGGAAGCAACCTGCTGTGCGGTGACGTGGTCGTACTGCAATTGCGCGTCGTGAAGGGGGTGATCGAGGCGGCGGCGTTCCAGGGCGAGTCCTGCGCGATCTGCACCGCCTCGGCTTCGCTGTTGTGCCGGCACCTGCCGGGACAGGCAGTGGAGGCGTTGTCCGAAGCACGGGAAGGCTTCGAGCTCGCCGTTGACGCCGACGCCGATGACGACTGCCCGGCCTACCTGCACCCCATGCTGGGTGTCAGGCGCTACCCGGCCCGCGTGGCCTGCGCCGTCCTGCCCTGGCGTACGGCCGAGCAGGCCGTGCGCCAGCCTTTCGCCTGACCGGGTCTTTTCATATACTTCCGTGTATCATTCACCGCATCCAATCAACTCTGGGGAGGGGGAAGTCCGGACTCTTCAGCGGGCGCCGCGCAGGCCGCGACACCCGCTGCATTCGAGGCAGGGACGACCCGAGTTTGAACATGGCCAACGTTCGGGGTGGAAACTTGAGTAAGATCAGACGCTTGATTTGCAGCGCGGCAGTGGTGGCCATCGCCTTGCCGGGCCTGGCCACGGCGCAGCAGTACTTCGATCCCGGCCTGTTCAGCACATCCATCGAGCAGAAGCCCGAGGACTACCAGCCCCCCGGCGCCCGCCTGGGCAGCTTCGTGCTGTTGCCCGGCGCTGAACTGGCCTGGGAACACAACGACAACGTGTTCTACACCCCGGACGACGAGAGGTCCGACACCGTCTGGCACGTGCGTCCCTGGGCGAACCTGAACAGCGACTGGAACCGCCACGCGCTGAATGTCAGCGCCTGGGGAGACTTCGCCCGGTACGACGATTTCGGCGAGAACGATTACGAGGACTGGGCGCTGCGCGCCGACGGTCGCGTGGACGTGCTGCAGAACAGCTGGTTCAGCGCCGACGTGTCCACCTACCACCTGCACGAAGACCGGCGCGACCCCGCGGCAGGCGCCCCGGCCACGCCCACCGAGTTCGACTATGACGGCTATGGCCTGGGCTACGATCACGTGTTCAACCGCCTGAAGGTCGGGGCCTACTACAACCACAACAGTTTCGATTACGACAACAACGTGACCGGCGATGGCGACTTCATCGACAACGCCGACCGCAACCGGGACCAGGACCGCTACTCCCTGCGCGCCGACTACCAGCTGGGCCCGGAGACGGCCGTCTTTGGTTCCTACGGCTGGAACTCGGTGGATTACGACCTGCCGGTCGACTTCGAAGGCTACGCGCGTGGCTCCGACGGCAGCATGCTGTCCGCCGGCGTGGTGTGGGACATGACCGACCTGCTGACCGGCGACCTGTCCGCCAACTGGTCGGAACAGGAGTACGACGATCCGCGACTGAAGGACGTGGACGGCTTTGGCCTGGGCGCCGGGCTGACCTGGACGCCGCGGCAGACCACGCTGGTGGCGATCCGCATGGCCGCCAGCCCGCAGGACACCACCCAACCGGGCACCTCCGGCTACATGAGCCGACTGTACTCGGCGCGCCTGCAACAGGAAATCCGCCGCAACCTGCTGTTCAACCTGCGCGGATCCTTCACCGACAACGACTACGCCAATCCGGGCGAGGACGCGGCCGAGTTGAGCTCCACCGAGGTGACGCGCATCGGCGTGGGCCTGAGCTACCTGTTCAACCGCAATCTCTACATCACCGGTGGCTACTCCTGGGAAGACCAGAACGGCAATACCGAGCGCTTCGACTACGAGGTCAATCGCTTTTTCGTGACCCTGGGCGTCGAACTCTAAGCCCGAACCACCATCCAAGCTGAACCTGCGGGGCGCGCCGGCGCTGGTCGGGCGCACCCGCGGCAACCTATAATTTGCCTGATGAATTCAACCGGACGCCCCTTGCGCACCTTGCCCACCCACCGCCTGAACCTGGCCCTGAAGCCCTTCGTCGCCGGCCTGCTGAGCCTGCTGCTGCTTGGTTTCACGGCCATCGCCCCGGCCCAGCAGGAGGCCGCTGACGGACCGGTGGACGAAAACTACCGCCTGGGTCCGGGCGACCGGATCATGGTCAACGTGTTCAACCAGTCCGACCTGACCGGCGAGTACACGCTGGACGGGGCAGGGCGCTTTTCCATGCACCTGATCGGCCAGGTGGAAGCGGCCGGCAAGACCGCTTCCGAGCTGGAGGTGGCCATGGTGGAGGCGCTCAAGCCCGATTACCTGGTCAACCCGCGCATCTCGGTGCAGGTCCTGACCTACCGGCCGTTTTATATCATCGGCGAGGTCAACTCGGCCGGTGACTACCCCTACGTGGACGGCATGACCTACCTGAACGCCATCGCCATCGCCGGCGGCTACACCTTCCGCGCCAAGCAGGACATCGTTTACGTGATCCGCGCCGGCGACCCGGAAGAGGACGAACAGCGCCTGGCGGTCAGCGAACGGGTGCAGCCGGGTGACATCATCCGCGTCGACGAGCGCATGTTCTGAGGCTGCCTGAGACTGCTTATGAGTTTGCCCCTGCACTCTGTCGAGCCCCCGTCCCAGGCGCCGCGTTCCGCCGTCGAACACCAGGCACAGGACGAGCCGTTTCCGTTGCTGGACTATCTGCAGCTGCTCTGGTTTCGACGACGCCTGATCACCCTTCTGACGTTGCTGGCAGCGCTGCTCGGCTATGTGCACGTCAACCAACTGACCTCGATATACACGGCCAACACAACCCTGCTCATTGGTGTGACGGATACGCAGCCACTGGATTTCAACCAGGCTCTGTACATGCGCTACTTCGGCATGGAGTCTCAGGAGGAGGTTCAGATTCTGCAGTCGCGGGGTCTGGCGGAAAAGGTGATCGAGCGCCTCAATCTGCTGAATCTTCGCGAATTTGATCCTTCGCTCGGTTCAGGCGACTCGGAAGCGAACAGTATCCTGGGGAAACTCAACCCCACCGACTGGATTCCGCAGTCCTGGAAAGACCTTCTGCGTGGCGCCTCAACGGGTGAAGTCGTTCAGACAGACCCCACAGAGGAGGAACTCGAACGTCTGAAGATGGTTAGGGCCGTCAACATTTTCCTCTCCAAACTCAGGGTTTTCGCGCTCGAATACAGTGACATCATCAGTATTTCGTTCAGTTCTCCCGACCCGCGCCTCGCTGCAAGGGTGGCGAACGAAATTTCAGATACCTACATCCTGGACAAACTCGAAGCCAAGCTCGAGTCCGCCGAGCGCCTGTCACAGTGGCTGAGCGAGCAGCTCCGGGAGCTGGAACAGAACGTCCGGGATTCCGAGCAGGCCGTGGAGATGTACCGCATCGAGCACGGTTTCACGGAGGGGACGAGTGGTGACCTGCTGACACAGCAACTCAGCGCCATCAACAGCCAATTGATCATCGCCAAGGCGGAGCGCGCCGAGGCCGAGGCGCGTCTGGGCCAGGTACAGCGTCTTCTGGTGGCGGATGCGCAAGGTATGGAGTCTGCCAGCGAGGTGCTGTCCTCACCCATGATTCAGCAACTGAGGGGACAGGAATCGGAGGTCATGCGGCGCATTTCCGAACTCAGCGTCGAGTACGGGCCCAAACACCCGCGAATGCTCCAGGTGAATGCCGAGCTGGAGGACGTGCGACGTCGTGTCCAGGAAGAAATTCAGATGGTCGTGCTTGGGCTGGAAAACGAGGTAGAGGTGGCCCGAACCCGTGAGGCCAGCCTGTCCCAGAGCCTGCGCGAAGCCGAGTCGGAAACCGGCGCGCAGAATCGCGAGGCGATCCAGTTGCGTGCCCTTGAACGTGAGGCCGCCGCGAACCGCACGCTGTACGAGAACTTCCTGAACCGGTTCAAGGAAACTTCGACCACGGAGGGTACGGAAACTCCGGATGCTCGCGTCCTGTCCAGTGCCGAAGTACCGAACACGCCTTCGTATCCCGACCGCAAGCGGACGTTTTTCGTTTTTGTGGTCCTGGGTTTCCTCGGGGCCTGTGTGCTCGTGATTGGACTACACCTGCTCAGTCCGGGCATGTTGAGCCCGGAACAGATCGAGCAACAACTCGGGGTTCACGCCATTGGCATGATTCCCAGGCTGACAGGCAAGGATGTTCCCCACGAACACGTGTTGAAAAAGAACAGCACAGGATTCGTCGAAGCGATCAGCTCATTGCATGTCTCGCTCAAGCTGTCGGACCCGGACACGAAGATCCAGGCCGTGCAAGTGACCAGTTCAGTTCCGGAAGAAGGCAAGACCAGCCTGGTTCTGGCTTTGGCCATGACGCTTTCCAGGGCGGGCAAGAAAGTTGTCGTCGTGGACGGGGACCTGCGCCGATCCTCCGTTGAGGACAAGCTGGGCATCGACCCCGATGGCCCCGGCCTGACGGACTTTGTCATTGCCGAGACCGATGATGTGACCGGGTTCATTTCGGTCCACGAACCCTCGGGTATCCACCTGATGCGAACCGGGGAGGGCAAGTACGTCAGCGCCACGGACCTGTTCGCCAGCCACCGCATGCAGCGCGTCGTGGAATTGCTCAAACAGCGCTACGACTACGTGCTTATCGATTCTCCTCCAGTGATGGCCGTGGCCGACGCCCGCGTGATCGGCCAGGTGGCCGACAAGACGGTGTTCGTCGTGCGCTGGAACAAGACGCCCAAGAAGGTGGCCCGCGCCGCGATCGACCTGCTGCGCAAGTCCAATATCCCGCTGGCGGGAATCGTATTGCAGCAGGTGGATCTGAAGCGTTATGGGAGGCTGGGTTATGGCGACTCGGGGTACTACTACCACTACGGACGCTACGGCCAGTACTACTCCTGAGCTTCACCCTGGTGGGGTGGGGGATTGGGGCCCGTGTGTGCCCCTCTTTTCAGGACTCGCCGTGAATACATATATGGACACCTCTGCGCCTGCAACCCGGTTTTAGCGATTTGTTCAGAGCAGAGCAGGTGAGACTGCGTACGTATATCCGGCCTTTGAAGTTGGGCATGGTCTAACAGCCCTGGCCCT
>JAUIJU010000034.1 GCA_030431095.1 Gammaproteobacteria bacterium
CGGTCTCCGTGTTGTTCACCATGTAGGAGAGGCCGCGCCAGGCGCTTTCCAGTTGCTGGAACTCCTCGTTGTGAATGATCAGGTTGACCTGCTCGGTCAGCTTGGCGTCGATCTGGGCGATCATCGCCTGGATCGACGTCACGGCGTCCTCGGACACCAGGTTGGTGTCCTGCAGCACGTACTCGGCCAGGGTGCCGACCGCGGAGTTGATCTCCTCGGAAATCCGGTCGGATTTGGGACGGAATTCCTTTTCGAGCAGCGCCGCGAAATCGCTGCTTTCCTCGGTGACGGCTTCCGCCGCCTGTGTCGCGAGTTTCTCTTCGGCCATGGATCAGTCCTCTTTCTCGGAATCGTCGTCAGGATTGGGCGCCGATACGAGGGACTGCATGAGCGCCGGGTCGTTGATGGCCTTGGCGATGAGTTCCTCCGCGCCGCTCTTGCCATCCATGTAGGTCACCAGGTTGTTGAGCTGGGTGCGGGCCTCGAGCAACTGGTTGAGGGAATCGACCTTACGGGCGACCGCCTCGGGCGAAAAGTCGTCCATGCTCTCGAAAGTCAGGTCCACGTTGAGCTGGCCTTCGCCGGTGAGCGTGTTGTCCACGCGAAACGCGGCACGCGGCTTGATCGCTTTCATGCGGTCATCGAAGTTGTCGACATCGAATTCCTGGAACTGGCGATCCGCCACCGGAGGCGGCGTGTTCTCGGACTTGCCGGACAGGTCCGCCAGAACGCCGGTCACGAAAGGCAGGTGCACCTTCTTTTCGGAGCCGTAAAGCTCGACGTCGTACTCGATCTGCACCCGGGGCGCCCGATTGCGCTGAATGAATTTCTGACTGCTTTCTTTACCCATGGACCGCTAACCTCCTTAAAAAATGGGGACGACTGACAATGGTTAATACATAGCACAAGATGCCGGCTGCTTCCCGGTCAGGAAAACAGCGGGTTTCCACGAAGCGCCAAACGGGCTTCGATCATTCCGGGGTATTGCCGGTGACGTTATCGAACTGGGTGATGCCGTCGGGGGCGATGTCCTGGAGAATTTCGTAAAACGATTTGGACACGAGCCGCTGCGCGCGCCGCAAAATGAATGGGATTGGACTGGACGGTTCATGCTTTGCGTAATAGTCGCAAATACGGTCCAGGGCCTGGATGACGTCGGCATGGTTGTTGATGGCGCCGGGGACCGCGGGGGCGGCCTCGCCGTCCGGCGCCTCACCCGCCTCGGCTTCCTCGCCACCGGCCACCGTTCCCGCCGGTGCGAAATCGGCCAGGGTCCGCTGCACCTCCCGCAGGCCTGCGATCACATTGTCCAGGCCGGGCTGCTCGTAGCCGTCGGTGCGCTCGGCCCAGAGCTCCGACATCCGGGCAAATTCCGCCAGCGCGCCCTCGACGGACTCGGACACCTCGGCGAGTCGATCCCGGTCGGCATCGACGAATGCGCCCTGGATAATGCCCAGTTCGGTGACCTCTTCGCCATCCCCTGCTTCCCGCGCGCCCGTCGCCAGTTCGATGTCGCTCTGGCTGAAAGCGCCGAAGCCCTTCAGCTCCACCAGTGGGCTGCGCTTGATGCCCTGGCGCACGTTGCCGAAGTCATCCAGGTTTTGCAGCACGTTCATGCGCATCATGGGATCGTTGTCGTCGTCGGGGTCGAGCAGCGGGTGCAGGGGTTCCCAGAGGGAATCCATGCAGTTGTTGAGCGCGACCAGCGCCTGGTGAAATGCGGGCAGACCATCGGTGTTGAGTCCCGCCATGGCCAGGTTGACCAGCACGCGCATGTCGCGGGTGCGCCCCAGCAGGTCCAGCGCATTGCTGCCCACCGTCTGCCAGTCAGGTCCCTGGGCCTCGGTGCTCGAGTCACCCATTTCCTGGGCATCCTGCGACTGCAGCGCGGTTTCCATGGCCTGGAAAGCAGCGTCGTACTCGAGATCTTCCCCGCAGGGCTGATCGTCTGAAAGTGGTTGACTCAGTTCGTCCGCGGAAATACGCATGCATGCTCCCCAATGCCAAGACGCGTGACCGTGCAAGCCACCCGGACCAAAACCCCCTTGACGGGTGAACCGGGTCACAAATGATGTCGCTAGCTTTTGTTATTCTTGGACTATGATGAAAGAACAAAAACCCAGGACCACTTCAGTATAGAGTATACGGGTCGACCCGCAACTGACATTTCCCCGCCCTTTTCGGCCGGCCCCGTGATCCACCCGGTTGCCGGGTTGCGGGTTGGGGGACGTTTCGCCGGTACGCGACGAGGGGGGTGCGGTTCGCGGGTCACGGCCCGACCAGGGCCGGCGCAGACCCGGACCAAGAGGAGACCAGTGAATCGACCATGCCGATCAGCCTGAGAATCAGCAGCTACCAGAGACTCACCCCGGGCCAGCGAGAACGTTTCTGGTCCGACGACGACGCCTTCACCATTGGACGCGGCAAGGACAACGACTGGGTGATGCCCGATCCGCAGCGCTTCCTGTCCGGCGTCCATTGCCGGGTGGAGCGCCGCGGTGACGACTATTTCCTGACGGATCTGAGCACCAACGGCACCTTCGTCAACGGCGCGGAGGAGCGCATGGAGCGCAACGGTTCGGTGCAGATCAACGACCACGACCGCTTTCGCATCGGCGACTACGAATTCGAGGTGGAGCTCGGAGAATCCACCGTGGAGGTGGACGACGACGTCGAAGAACCCCTGACCGAAGGGTTTACCGCCTTCGACAAACCGGCGACGCCGGCGGCGGATCCTTTTGCCGACGACGACGAGGAAGACCCCTTCGCCGAAGCACCGCCCCCGGCGCCGTCACCCACCTTCGACGACCCGGACGAACGTGAGATCAATACGCCCATCTCGCAGATGGACCAGAATGCCCTCGATCGCGGCGTGGACATCGACAGCATCCTGAACCTGGACGACAGCGACGACAGCCCTGCGCCGCCCGTCGAACCCTCCAGCTTCGAAGTCATCAACGAACCGGTGCGCGACGCCAGGCCGAAGACGCCGGAATCCGGCGACTTCGATATCCCGGACGACTGGGACGAAGCCACGGGCATGATCCGGGCGCCGATTCCGGAATCAGGCGGCGACGAGGATGACGAGGATTTCGGATTCCCGGACGACTGGGACGAAACCACCGATTCCGGCGATGGTTCCGACGTTTTCGAGGATCCTCCCGCGCCTGAACCGAAACCGACGCCGCCACCGGCGCACGAATCCGTTCCGGGGCCTTCGCCGGTGCCGGAGCCCGAGCCGGAGCCGGAGCCCGAACCGGAGCCGAAGCCCGAACCGGAACCGGAACCGGAACTGGAGCCTGAACCGGAACCGGAACCGACACCGGAACCGAAGCCCGCGCCGCCACCTCCCGCAGCGACTCGGAGCCGGAACAAAGTGGCACCCGGCGCGCCGCTGGAGGCTTTCGCCCGGGGCGCGAAACTGGACGCCGCCGCGCTCAACGTGGACGACCAGGACGCCTTCTTCGAGTTTCTCGGCGGCGTGAGCCGCGCTTTCGCCGAGGGCATCATGCGCGCCCTGAGCGGCCGCGCATCGGTGAAGAACGAGTTCCGCCTGGACCAGACCATGATTCGACCCTCGGAAAACAATCCGCTGAAATTTTCTCCCATGGTCGATGACGCGCTGACGCGGATGCTGAGGCAGAATGACGACCACGCCTACCTGCAGGGCGAGAACGCGGTCAACGAGGCCTTCGAGGATATCAATGCCCACCAGATTGCCGTCATGGCGGGAATGGAAGCGGCACTGCAAGGCCTGCTGGGTCGGTTCAGTCCGCAAACGCTGGAAAAGAAGCTGGTGACCAACTCGGTGCTGGACAACATCTTGCCCGGCGCAAAAAAAGCCAAGTACTGGGATATATTTAATCTGATGTATTCAGAGATCGCCAACGAGGCGGAAGACGATTTCCAACAACTGTTCGGTTCCGAATTCATCCGTGCCTACGAGGCGCAGATGACCCGGCTGAAGAACAAGACAGGGGAGTAAATCACCATGAAGGAAGGTTCCAAGTTTTCGGCCGCCACCCGGGCAGCCGCGCATGCCTGCGTCCTGGTGCTGGTGATCGCCGGCTTGTCGGCCTGCGGTGGCGGTGCGCCCAAGAAGGAAGGACTGGCGGTCAGTATCACCGCCACGGACGACGTCAACCCGGACCTCCAGGGACGTCCTTCCCCGATCGTTGTGCACATCATCGAGCTCAAATCCGTGGAGACGTTCAACAGCCTGGACTACGTGAGTCTCACAGACCCATCCGGCGCGGCGCTCGGGGCTGACCGCCTCAACGGCACCCAGCTGGTCATCGCGCCCGGCGGGTTCAACATGCAGCAACTGGAAATCGATGCCGCCACCGCCGCCATCGGCATCGTGGCGGGCTACCGGGATATCGACAACGCCAGCTGGCGTCGTGCGGTACCCGTGGTGCCCGGAGAGACCGATACCGTCGTCGTGAGCCTGGAGCAGTTCCAGGTCACCACCTCCACCCAGAATTGAGCGAAGCAGGCCCATGTCCTGGACATCCAAGATCATCTGGTCGGAGGGAATGTTCCTTCGACCCCAGCATTTTCAGCAAAACGACCGCTACTTCGAGGCTCTGCTGGAAAACCGCACCGCGCCGCTCCGGCCCTACGCCTGGGGCGTGGTCGAACTGACGCTCAGCCAGGAGGCCATGAGCCTGGGCAAGATCGAAATTTCGTCCTGCCGCGCCATTCTGCCCGATGGCACGGCCGTGGTGATCCCCGGGGCGGACGCCGCGCCGCCACCGATGGAGCCGGACAAGAACCTCAAGAACGAAAACATCTACCTGTGCCTCCTGGAACGCCGTCCCAACGCGACCGAGTCGAGCCGTGAAGACAGCGACAAGGAGGAAACACGCTTCGGCGTCGAGATTGCCGACGTCCGCGACACCAGCCTGCCCGAGGACAGCGTGGCGCCCATCGAGCTGGCCAGGCCGCACCTGCGCCTGCTCGGCGAACACGACGAGCGGGAGGAGTTCGCATCCATCCCCATCGGACGCCTGATCGAGGTGCGTGCCGACAAGCAACTGGTCATGGACAGCGAGTTCATCCCGGCCTGCATGGACTGTCGCAGCGAAGTCACGCTCAACGGATACGTCAAGGAACTGCAGGGTTTGCTCAGCCACCGGGCGGAAGAGATCGCCTCACGGCTGGCCGCCGAGGGCCGTGGCGGCACACCCCAGGTACAGGACTACCTGATCCTGCAGGTGGTCAACCGCTACGAACCGCTGTTCGCTCACCTGGCCGAACTGCCGCACTACCACCCCGAGTCCCTGTTCCAGGTCTGCCTGCAGCTGGCCGGAGAACTGGCCACGTTCCTCGACGAGAGCAAGCGTCCCAAGGACCTGCCGGACTACGTTCACACCGACATCGCCGCCGGCTTCACGCCGCTGATGCACGAATTGCGCAACCTGCTGGGCCACATCATCGAGTCCAGTGCGGAGCAGCTCACGTTGAAGGAGTACAAGAAGGTCGGCATACACCTCGCCGTCGTCGACGACAAGGGCTTGTTCGAAAACGCCGACTTCGTCCTCGCCGTGAAGGCCGCCATACCGTCGGACACGTTGCGCACGCAATTCCCCAGGCAGGCGAAGATCGGGCCGAAGGAAAAGATGAAGACGCTCATTACCTCTCAGCTGCCCGGCATCAGCCTGGAGTCGTTGCCCGTGGCGCCGCGTGAAATTCCGTTCCATTCCGGCTTCAACTATTTCCGTCTCGACCGGACCGCCGAGCTGTGGCGCGAGCTGCCCACTTCCGGCGGTCTCGGGCTACACCCGGGCGGCAAATTTCCCGACCTCGAACTCGAGCTCTGGGCCATCAGGGGCTAGGCATCATGGCTGAACACGACGACCCTTTCTTCGATCCCGACGAAGAAAAAACCATTATCAAACCCAGCCCGGGAGGGCGGCGTCCCAGTGCGCCACCACCGGCGCCGGGTCCTGGACCGGGCCCGGGCGCGCCCCGCGGAAAGGTGGAGCTCAGCGGCCGGCAGGGACTGAACCCACTGGAACGATCCGCGGCGATCCTGCTCAACCTGTTGAGCCAGATTCGCAACACGCCTTCGCACCCGAATCCCGAGGCGCTGCACCAGCAGCTGGCCAGCGAGATCACCCAGTTCGAGAAACGCGCCCAGGCCGAGGGCGTGGCGCCGGAAACCATTTATATCGCACGTTACGCCCTGTGTTCGACCATTGACGAGTTCGTCATGGCCACGCCCTGGGGCGCCAACAGCATCTGGTCCCGGCAGAGCCTGCTCAGCCTGTTTCACAAGGAAACCTTCGGCGGCGAGAAGTTTTTCCGACTGCTCAACAAGCTGGAGCAGGACCCGGGGCGCAACCTGGACCTGCTGGAGCTGTTCTATCTTTGCCTGGCCCTGGGCTTTCGCGGCAAGTTCGCCGTCTCCAACGACGGCGTCAACGAGCTGGAGCGGGTTCGCCAGTCCTTGTACCAGGTCATTCGCAATCAGCGTGGCGATTTCGAACCCGAATTGTCCGTACAGTGGGAAGGCCTCGACAAGCATGCCTCGCCACGTGGCAGCATCGTGCCGGCGTGGCTCGCCGCCAGCGTCGTCGTGTTGGTGCTGATTGGCCTGTTCAGCCTGTGGCGGTTCAACCTGGGCGGACACGCCGACCCGGTACACGCCGAGCTGGTGGGCATCGGGCGCGAACCCAACCTGATTCCCAATCACATCCTCGCGCCGGAACCGGTCATGAACATTCCAGACCCGGAACCACCGCGTTTCTCGCTGGCCGGGTTTCTCGAGCCGGAGATTCGTGAAGGCCTGGTGACGGTGGACGAAATGCCGGATCGCATGGTCGTGTCCATCAAGGGTGACGGGCTGTTCGAGTCGGGCAGCGAGCGGATCAAGGGTGAGTATCTCCCGGTGCTGACACGCATCGGCAGGGGGGTCGAGCAGACCACGGGCAGGGTCCGCATCGTCGGACACTCCGACAACATACCGATGCGCCGCAACGGCCGTTTCCCGTCAAATTTCGAGCTGTCCCAGGCGCGCGCCGAATCGGTGGTCCGGGTCCTTCACGAAGAAATGCGCGACCGGGGTCGCACCGTCGCCGAGGGACTGGGTGACACCCAGCCCATCGCCAGCAACGACTCCCGCGAGGGGCGCGCCCAGAACCGGCGTGTCGAGGTCATTGTCATGCAACGCGCCGGAGGGGCGGGCTGATGGGTTCATTGATGTCCATGCTGATTTCCCGCGGCCTGCTTTCCGGGCTTGCCATCGGCGCCCTTGCGATCGGGATCTGGTACTACGGACCCCTGATCCGATTCGGCAGCTTCGACCCGTTCGGACCGCCGATGAACCGGATCATCGTGATCCTGGTACTGGTGCTGGGCTATGTCCTGGTGCGCCTGTTCAAGGGCTGGCGCAACCGCAAGAAGTCCGAGGCGATCTCCAAGGATCTGGCCGAGGGCGCCGCGCAGTCGGACCCGACCGCCGAACAGTCGGCCGAGGAAATGGCCGAGCTGAAAGGGCGCTTTGACGAAGCCCTGAAGGTACTGCGCAAAAGCGAGGTCGGCGGTAAAAAGGTCAAATCGATTTACCAGCTTCCCTGGTACGTCATCATCGGCCCTCCGGGCTCGGGCAAAACCACGCTGCTGATCAATTCAGGCCTGCAATTCCCGCTTGCCGACAGCCTCGGCGACCAGAAGATCCAGGGCGTGGGCGGCACGCGGTATTGCGACTGGTGGTTTACCGACGAAGCCGTACTGATCGACACGGCCGGGCGCTACACCACCCAGGACAGCAACCAGGCCGTGGACAACAGCGCCTGGCTGGGCTTCCTCAAATTGCTGAAGAAACACCGCGCGCGCCGGCCGATCAACGGCATCATCCTGGCCATCAGCGCCGAAGAGCTGTTGCGCCAGAGTGAGCGCGACAAGGAACGCGCGGCGAAGGCCATCAGCGACCGCATCCAGGAACTCTACGAGCAACTGGGCGTCCGCTTTCCGATTTACCTGATGTTCACCAAGTCCGACCTCCTGGCGGGCTTCATGGAGTATTTCGCCGATCTCGATCGCAACGAGCGGGCCCAGGTCTGGGGATTCACCTTCAACCTCGACGAAGATCCCCTGCAGGCTTTCGATCACCAGTTCGCGGCGCTCCAGGAACGCCTCGAGGAACGGCTGGTGCAGCGACTGCAGGACGAGCGGGACGTGCAGCGCCGGGAACTGATCTACAACTTCCCGATCCAGGTGTCATCGACGCGAGAGGCCCTGGAACAATTCCTCCAGCAGGTGTTCAAACCGAGTCGGTACAAGACCACGCCGCTGCTGCGCGGACTGTATTTCACCAGCGGCACCCAGGAAGGCACGCCTTTCAACCGCATCATGAGCCAGCTGGCCAGCAACTTCAGCCTGAGTCGCTCCGCCACCCAGACCATGCCCTCCAAGGGCAAGGCCTATTTCATCCGCGACCTGATGAACAAGGTGATCTTCGGCGAATCCGGCCTGGCCGGTGCAAACCTGAAGGTGGAGCGCATGCACGGCATTCTGCGCAAGGCCGGCTGGGCCGCGCTCATTGCCATACCCGTGTTGCTCAACGTCGCCTGGTGGATCAGTCACGGCGCGAACAAAAACCTGATCGCCGACGTCGAACAGAGCGCGGTCGACATTCGTGATTCCATCGAAGACGTTCGACCCAACGATGCATCCATGAGCGGCATCCTGCCCCTGCTCAACGAGGCGCGAAACCTGCCGGTGGGCTACGAGGCCAGCTTCGACGGTCCGCCGCTGCGCATGCGCTGGGGTCTCTACCAGGGTGATCGACTCGGCGACAACGGAACCATTCCGGCCTACGACCGCGTGCTGGAAAACGGTTTCCTGCCCCGGCTCATGATCGGCATGGAGCAGGATCTGAATGCCAGCATGAACGACCCCAACCGGGTCTACGAGCTGCTCAAGGCGTACCTGATGCTCGGGACGCCGGATCGTCTCGACGAAGACTATGTTCGCGAGGTCGTGGTCAGTGACTGGGAGAAGGACCTGGCGCGCGTCATGACCAACGAGCAAATGGAACAACTCAAGGGTCACCTTGACGCGCTGCTCGACCTGCAGCCGCTGAGTCCACCGTTCGATCTCGATCGCAACCTGGTCACCAGCGCGCGCATCGTGCTCGGCCGCACCACCCTGTCACAACGAATCTACTCGGTGATCAAGAGCGAACATATCGACGAGGGCGAGGAGTTTTCGCTCTCGGAGATGTCCGGTCCGGACGGCCCGAGGGTATTCGTTCGTTCCAGCGGCGCCCCGATCAACAGTGGCGTACCCGCCTTCTTCTCGCCGCAGGGTTATCAGAACATGTATCTGCCGGCCGAGCAGGATGCCATCGAGCAGGTGGAAAATGAGGCATGGATCTTCGCAACTGACGCCACCGACGCGGTGCAAATCTCGGAGACGGACCTGATCAACGGGATCCGGATGGCCTACCTGGAAGATTACACCCGCACATGGATCGATTTCCTGGAAGACGTGCGCATCCGGCCTTTTCGTGACATGAGCCAGGCGGCCACCATCCTGCTGATACTCAGCGGCGACACGTCACCCCTTCGCGAACTCCTGGTCAACGTGGCAAACGCCACCCGCCTGACGCCGGAGGAAGTCATACGCGGCGCCGAAAGCGACGCCTCGTTGCGCGAGAAATTCGAAGCGATGCTGCTCGAGCAGGGCACCAATCCCGACCTGGTCGACCCCGCCCTGGTGGACCGCAGCTTCGCCGCGGTGCACGCATTGACCGGAGACGGACAGGAAGGTCGCGCCTCGCCGCTGGACGGGCTGATCAGCGACCTGGCCAATCTCTACACCTACATCGAACAACTGTCACGCAGCTCCGCCGACGCCCTGCTCAACGACATGCAGAACGAAGCCAGTTCAGCCATCACCGCGGTGCGACAGCGCGGCCAGAGAACCCCCGCGCCGATCCGCGACTGGGTGCTGGGCGTGGTGTCCCAGAGCGACAACCTGATCGCCGGTGACGCCTCCACGGCCATCCAGGCCGCCTGGTCGGCCGAGGTCGCGCCATTCTGCCGCCAGGCGATCAATGGCCGCTACCCCTTCACGCGGGACAATTCGCGTGATGTACCCATTCACGATTTCGGTACGTTCTTCGCGCCGGGCAACGGCATTCTCGATCGGTTTTTCAACGAATACCTGGCACCGATCGTGGACACGACGACACCCACGTGGTCCCTGCGTCCGACGTTCTCCAACAGCATCCGTATCAAGCCGTCGTCACTGCGCTACATGCAGCAGGCCAAGCAGATCCAGCGGGCCTTTTTCGCCGGCGGCGGCGCATTGCCCTCGGTCACCTTCGAGCTGCGCCCGGTACGCCTCGATGCGGCCACAACCAACTTCACCCTGAGTATCAATGGTGAGAGCACCAGCTACAGTCACGGGCCGATCATCGCCAAGACGTTCCGTTGGCCGGGCGACTCGGTGCAGGGCATGGTGGGTTACCAGTTCGTGCCGGCGTCCTCCAGCGGGCGCTCCGGCGATTCCGAAACAGGACCCTGGGCGGTGTTCCGGATGTTCGACCGCTCCGGTCTGCAACCGTCGGGCAACTCCGAGGCCTTCCAGGTTCGTTTCGAACTGGACAACCGCTGGGCGGAATACGAAATCCGCGCGGCCAGCGCCTTCAACCCGTTCGACATGAGTGATCTGCGCAGCTTCCGCTGCCCGGACCAGCTATGAGCCACGACGCGACCATGACCGACCCGGGCTTCTACGGCAAATTGCCGGTCTATGGCGATTTCATTCAGAAGCGCCTGCCCCGGGATTTCATTTCGCCATGGGACGAATGGCTACAGACGGGTCTCGCGGCCGCCAAGGAACGGCTGCCCCAGGAATGGCTGACCTACTACCTCAATTGCCCCGCCTGGACCTTCGTGCTCGGTGACGGCATTTGCGGGGAACAACCCTGCGCAGGGGTCACCATCCCCAGCGTCGACCGGGTTGGCCGCTACTTCAACTTCACCCTGGCCAGCCTGTTGCCGCCCGGCACGGCGCCAGCGCCGTTCCTGATGCGCCACCGTCCCTGGTTGCAGGACCTGGAGGAACTGGCGCTGAACATCCTGGGCGACGAACTCGACCAGGACCAGATCGATGTCGCAATCAACGCGTTCACTCCGCTGTCCCTGGACGGCCTTGACGCGCGGCCCGCGATTGACCGCGGCGAGGACTACCTACGACTGACTTTCGGCACTGCCGAAAACCCGTCGGATCCGCTGCAGTCCCTGTTACACACCCTGATTGAAAACCGTGGCGAGGGCAGTTACGGGCTCTGGTTGCAAGGGGGATCGAACCAGGTCAGCCCGCAGATTCTGTGTTGCCAGCGCATGCCGGCCACCGAGCTGTTCCTGGACATGATGATCAGCGCGGATGCCGAAGAACCGAAAACGGAAGGGGACGACGTGCTCGACGAGTTCCTGTCCAGTTGAGTGATGGAGACTGCTTCATGAAAATCGCATCGAAGGCCGCCACCCACGTGGGCATGGTGCGGGAACTGAACGAGGACTCGTTCCTCGACAGGGGCGAGGAAGGCACCTGGGTCGTGGCCGACGGCATGGGTGGCCACGACTCCGGCGAGGTGGCCAGCCAGGCCGTGGTCGAGACCGTCGGCAAGATGGAACTCGATGGCGACTTCGACGCGTCGCTGGAACGCCTGCAAAGCCTGATCCTCGAGGTGAACGAGTCGCTGGTGAGCGACGCGGAACGCTTCTCCCGCGATCGCCAACCCGGCAGCACCGTGGTCGCACTCCTGATCCAGGATGGCCAGGGCGCCGTCGTCTGGGCCGGCGACAGCCGTATCTACCGACGCCGCTTCGGCGCCTTCGAGCAATTGACCCGTGACCACAGCCACGTGCAGGAGTTGCTGGACAACCACCTGATCCGTCCGGACGAGGCGGAAAAACACCCGATGGCCAACGTGATCACTCGCGCGGTTGGCATCGACGTGCCGCTGGACATCGATACTCGCGTCTTCCAGGTGCTCGATGGTGACCAGTTCCTGCTGTGTTCCGACGGCCTGAGCCGGCTGGTCGGGGACGAGGAAATCAATGAAATGATGGACAATGGCGACGCCGACGAGGTGGTCCAGTCCCTGCTTCACACCGCCCTGGTGCGCGGCGCACCGGACAATGTGACCCTGATCTACGTGGCCTGTGGTGACACGCAGGACGGCTCCACCATCGTCATGAACATCGACGAGCTGCTGTAGTCCGCGCGGCGACTCGAAGCCCGGGGGGGCGGTTTCATGGAAAAACTCATCATCGGCCTGGTGCTGTTCATCGGCATTCACTCGGTGTCCATCGTGGCGCCGGCCTGGCGCGACCGTTTCGCCGGACGTCACCATGCAGCCTGGAAGACCCTGGTGGTGTTCGTGGCGCTGACCGGTTTTGTCGGTATCGTCAAGGGCTACGCCGAGGCGCGGCTCGATCCGGTGTTGCTGTACGTCCCACCACACTGGATGACCCACGTGGCCGCCCTGTTGCTGCTACCGGTGTTCATCCTGTTCCTGGCGCCCTACTTCCCGGGACGCATCAAGGCGACCCTGAAGCACCCCCAACTGGTTTCACTGAAGCTGTGGGCTGTGGCACACCTGCTGGTCAATGGCACCCTGGCCGACGTAGTGCTGTTCGGCAGCCTGCTGGCCTGGGCGGTGATCGATCGCATCTCGCTGAAACGCCGCACGCCCAGGGAAACTCCCGTGGCCATGCGCAGCACGGCCAACGATTTCATTCTGGTTGCCGTGGGTCTGGTGGTCTACGGCCTGTTTGCACGCTGGTTGCACCTGGCCTGGATCGGCGTGGCGCCCTTCGCCTAGGTTCCGCCCGGGTTCCTCCCCCGCAGGCGTTCGATCAGGGGCTCGATGGTCAGGCCCTGAACAACAATGGAGAAAGCCACCACGGCATACGTCACGCCAAGGATGAGGTCACGTGGCATGTCGCCGGTCAATGACAGTGCCAGGGCAATGGAGATGCCGCCACGAAGGCCGCCCCAGGTCATGATCAGACCCGTGTTGGGCTCGAATTCCAGGCGCCGGCGGAAAAAGGCAATGGGCAGACCCAGGCTGAGAATACGCGCCAGCAACACCAATGGAATCGTGAGCAGCCCGGCCACGAGGTAACTTCCTTCAAACTGCAACACCACGATTTCCAATCCGATCAACACGAACAGCAAGGCGTTGAGCAATACGTCGACGATTTCCCAGAACGCGTCCACGTAGCGCTGGGTCTGCTCCGACATCGATTCCTGGCGAAAATGATCGTTACCGATCAGCAACCCGGCGACGACCATGGCCAGCGGACCGGAAAAATGAAGGGCGCTGGCCAGCGCATAGCCGCCCAGGACCAGGGCCAGCGTGATCATGATTTCGACCTCGTAGTCATCGATGGCCAGCAACAGGCGATAGCCGCCCCAGCCCAACGCCACGCCGAGCAGCACACCGCCACCCACCTCTTCGAGCACCAGGCCGCCGATGGTCGCGGCCGTGACCTCGCCCACCCCCAGTTGCGCGACCTGGACCAGGGTCAGAAAAACCACCACGCCGATGCCGTCATTGAACAGGCTCTCGCCCACGATCTTGATTTCCAGCCGCTTGGGTACGCCCACCTTCTTGAGAATGCCCAGTGAAGCGATGGGGTCCGTGGGCGAGATCAGCGCCCCGAACAACAGGCAGTAAATGTAATCGAGATCCTGGCCCAGCCACTGCAACAAGGCGTAAAACAGGGTCGCCACGATCACCGTCGAGGTCAGCACGCCCACCGTGGCGAACGCCAGGATGGGCAGCGCGTTATGTTTCAATTTGCCAAAATCGACGTGCAACGCCCCGGCGAACAGCAGCATGCTGAGCATTCCGTCCATCAGTACTTCATGGAAATCGATGGCGGACACCAGCTGTTGTTCGTACCGCAACAACGACAGGTCGATGGCGCCCACGGCCATGACCAGGCCGGAAAACACCATGGACACCACCATCAGACCGATGGTGAAAGGCAACTTGAAGAAGCGTGCGTTAATCCAGCCGAACCCGGCCGTAAGCACGACCAGGATGGTGGCGATGTGCAACAGGTCGATGGCTCAGCCCCCCTCGGTTTGCGGTTGAGTATAGTGGAAGGCGTCACCGGTGGCGGAATCCGCTGCCGGCCTGCGTCAGGACACCGATCAACGAACCAGGAGCGAGCCCATGAAATTCATCCCGATCACGGCCCTGTTGGCCGCCACCCTCGCCAGCGCCGCCCATGCGGAAACCCTCGAAGGCCAGGTCGCCGATTGGCCGGGTGGAACCGCCGAATTGTTCGGCGACGCCACCGGCAAGGTGCCGCCGGTGATCGGAACGATCACGGCGGAGGGCGCGGTCAGCCTCGCGTTACCGGCTGACACGGCGTCTCCGCTGACCCTGGGCAACCTGCCCTGCGTCAACGACCCGGGCATGACAGGGGAAAACCTGGAAGCTTCGGTGTTCGCCCTGTCGCCGGTGCTCGGTGTGAAGTCACCGGGCGAATTTTCCCCGGACAAGGTACTGGGCCGGGTCGTGCTCGCAGAGAGCGCGGAAGTCGCCCGTTGGCTGACTGACCCGATGTCCAGCCCGGCGGTGACCGGCCGCTACGCGATGCTGATCCACGTCGGCGAGACCGCCAGCGTCCAGGGGAGTTGCACGATGGACATGAGTTTCTTGCAGAAGCCCAGCCAGGTGATCGAACTCGACTACCGCCTGAACGCCGGCTGGAACCTGATCGTGTCCGAGATCACGGGCGTGTCCCCGGACGCGGTGCCATCCGTCACGTCCCAGACGCAGGTGGCGGCGCCGCTGGATGAGTTGGACCTGTCCTGGCGACTGGTCACACCCTGAACGGGGTCACGGCGCAGGCGACTCGCCCTCGCGCCTCGCTTGCATGAACGCGGCGAGTTCCCGGATGCTGGGGTAATCGAACACGTCCGCGATATCCAGCTCGCCCGGGTACAGCTCTTCCACGCGTGCGTGAATCTGCGCCAGGGCCAGGGAGCTGATCCCGATCTCGAACAGATTGTCGTCCAGACCGACCGGACGGTCCACGACGATGGTGTTGCAGATCTCGCGCAGGGTCTGTTCCAGGTCGCCGTCCGGTACGTCCTCGCCGTTCGGAACGGCACCCGGCGTCAGCGCCCGCAGCGCATCCAGTACGTCGTCATATTCGCCGTCCAGGTAGGCTTCGGCCAATTTGTGCCGTTGTACCTTGCCACTGGTCGTCTTGGGAATACGCCGCACCGGTACGACCTGCGCCACTTCCAGCCCGGTTGTTTCGTTGACGTGGCCGCGCAGGCGCCCGGCAAGCTCCGCGAAGTCCTCCAGCTCACCCCGGTCCAGCACGAACAGCAACAGTTCGTCGGTGCCAGAGTCCATCCCCGTGACGCCGGCCGCCGCGACCTTGCCGAGCTCCAGGCCGTCGAGCGCCTGGGCCAGTTCCTCGATATCGTGGGGGTAGTAGTTTTGGCCGTTGACGAAGATGATGTCCTTGGCGCGGCCGGTGATGACCAGTTGCCCGTCATGCAAACAACCCAGGTCGCCGGTGCGTAACCATCCCAGGTCCGCAAACACCTCGCCGCTCCTCCCGCTGTAGCCATAGTAGCCTCGCGTGACATTGTCCCCACGTATCTGCACGTGGCCCACCCGTCCGGGCTCGAGCTCCCGGTCGTCGTCACCGCACAGGCGCAGCTCGCAATCGCGGATGGGCGTGCCGAGCAACACGAATTCCACCGCGTCTTCGTCCGCCGCTTCGGCCGGCAACCAGGGATCACCCACGGCCAGCCCGTGGCGGTGAACGGTGACGCTGCGAAGGGCCGCGCCCGGTTCCGGGAAGGTCACGCCGAGGCTGGCTTCAGCCAGGCCGTAAACCGGGAACATGGCGTTGGGGTCCAGCCCGAGGGGCGCCAATGTGTGCATGAACGAGCGCGCCAGGGTGGCGGAAATCGGCTCGGCGCCGTTGAATACCAGCCGCACTCGGCCCAGGTCGACGTCGGGCAGCCCCCGGGACTCCGCCATTTTAAGGCAATGTTTGTAGCCGAAGTTCGGTGAACACAGCAGGGTCGCACCGGTCGCGGCGGCTTTCTCCAGCCACAACAGGGGCCGACGGACGAACACCGGCGTGGCCATGATGTGGTGATCCGCGTTATGGACCAGCATGCTCAGGTGGAACCCGATCAGTCCCATGTCGTGGGTCAGCGGCATCCAGCTCAGGGCCACGTCGCTTTCCTGCAGACGACAAGCCTCCATCAGCGCCCGAATGTTGGTCAGCACGTTGCGGTGGGTCAACACCACACCCTTCGGGTCATTGGTGGATCCCGATGAGAACTGGATGAAGGCCACGTCGTCCGGCGCCGCCGCGTGAACCTGGCCCGGCGTACCGATGGTTTCAATGTCGTCCACGACCAGCGTTCGTGATAACAGCCGCCCGACTTCGGCATCGCGACCATGGCCTTCACCGTAGCGCTCCAGCCTCCGCGCCAGGTTCTGCTCGGTGTACACGTACGGGTTGCGCAGCGTGGCGAAGATCCGGAGTAGCTTGGCGCGGTGATCATCGCTGATGCCCACGGCCACGGGCACCGGCACGATGCCACCGAGCAGGCAGGCCCAGAAGGCGTCGACGAACTGTTCATTGGAATTGGTGAACAGGATCAATTCGTCGCCCGGGTGCAGTCCGCGTTGCTGAAAATGATGCAGGACCCCAAGTGCGCGTTCGCGAAGCTGGTCGAAGCGAACGGCGACCTCTTCCTGGGCCCCCTCGATAAAGGTGACGGTGCGGGGGTTTTGCTCGCTGACAGCGGCCAGCAGGCCGCCCAGGGTGTCCTTGCCGGGATTCACGGTCACAGGGTCTCGATGCTCATCGTCAGGTTGTGGCGGATGCGAAGATTGATTGCCGGCTCCAGTTCGATCGACTGTCCGGCCGTGGCGCGTAGCCGGAAATGGGGCGCCAGCATGGCCAGGTGTGTGCGCATTTCCACGTAAGAGAAAAATTCACCGATACAACGTCGTGGACCCGCTGAAAACGGGAAAAATGCCTGGTCGTGGCGGTCGTCGCCCTGCCCCGGTGCGAAGCGTTCGGGGCGGAACGCCTCAGGTTCGTCCCAGTAACGCTCCATGCGCTGTGTCAGCCAGGGTGACAGGAACACGTTGTCGCCCGGCGCAATCTGCTGCCCGCCGAGCATATCCGCTTCGACCGCCTTGCGCGTGAACAGCCAGACCGGCGGGTACAGGCGCAGGGTTTCGTCCAGCACCTGTCGCGTAAAAGCCAGCTGCTCCAGCTGGTCGTAGGTCGGGTCGCCGTCTCCGCAGACCCGGCATACTTCGTCGCGCAGGGCAGCCGCGCTGGCCTCGTCCTGTCCCAGCAGGTACCAGGCCCAGTTCAGGGTGCCGGCCGAGGTCTCGTGCCCGGCGATGATCAGGGTCGCCACCTCGTCCACCAGTTCGCGGTCGGTCATGGCCTCGTTGCTGCGGCTGGCGCGCGCATCCATCATCAGGGACAGCAGGTCGAATGGCCGCGCGCCGGTCTCGCGACGGCGCTGGATCAATACTCCCACCTGTTTGAGCAACTGGCGGAACTTCATGGCCACCATCAGGTTGCGTGACGGGTCCTCGGTCAGGAAACGAAAAGGGTTGATGCCCTCCTGGTCGCGAAAGAAGTCGAGATCCTCGCTGAAGATCAGGCGCAGGATGACTTCCAGGGCGTACTCGCCCGTGGCGTGGGTGACGTCGAGCGTTTCGCCGGTCGCCGCCAGTTCACGCCAGTGCGCGCGCGTTCGTTCGGTGACCTCGCGAACCATGTCGAAAAACCGTGGCATGTTGCCACGGCTGAAGGCGGGCTGGATCATCGTGCGCTGGCGACGCCAAAAGGCCCCGTCGCTGACAATGATGCCATTGCCGAGCAGCATTTCCACGCGTTCGAAGCCCACGCCCTTGACATAGTTGCGATGGTTGCTCACCAGCACACGCCGGATATGCTCCGGATTGCTGATCAGCCAGGTGGGGCGCTCGAGGTTCGGCGACTGCACACGCACCACGTCCCCGTAGGCCTCGGCCAGCCTGGGAATCAGGCGAAACGTGGCCTCGTCACAGTCCAGGTGGTGCGGCTGTGTCGGACCGGGCGCTGGACGAGAGGTATCGGGGGTCGGGTTCATGGCGTGGCAGTGTTTGCGGCGGCCGGCGGGGTCGCGTGTCACAAGCGGCGAATTATACACCGCGCCCCCTCCCGGGGCAGGCGCCGAACACCGCCGCGCCACCTTGGTGTACCCTTCGCCACACAGCCCCGATGAGGTGTCCGACGGCCGCCATGTCCGACCACCCGAAAAGCTACGCCCCCAGCCAGAAGGCCCAGCGATCGCGAACCACCGGCATGGAGGCCACATCGCGCCGCCGCATGTCTGGCGGTCGCAAGATCTGGTACGCCTTTCTGGTCGCGGTGGCCCGGGGCCTGATGCGCCTGATCTGGTCCACCTGCAGGGTGGAAACGGTGGTCGGCGCCGGGCACATGGACCAGGCCGTGGCCGATGGCACGCCGGTGATCCCCTGCTACTGGCACCAGATGCACATTTACTGCTCACGCTACATGCTGGACCAGATTCCGCGCGGAATGAACGTCGGATTCCTGATCAGTCCCTCGGTGAGCGGCGAGGTGCCCGCCGCCATGGCGCGCGCCTGGGGCGCCGGCGTGGTCCGCGGCTCACCCACGCGAACCGGCGGCCAGGCGCTGCGCGACATGTACCTGACCGTGAGTCGTGAGAAGGTCTCCCCGGTGATTACCGTCGACGGCCCCAAGGGGCCGGCTGAAGTGGTCAAAATCGGCGCGGTGCTGCTCGCGCGACTGACGAAATCGCCAATGATTCCCATGGCCTGGTACGCCAGCCGCGCAACGGAATGGAACAGCTGGGACCGATTCCTGGTGCCCTGGCCGTTCTCCCGTGTGGTCATCGTGGTCGGCGAGCCGATCCGCGTACCCGAAGGTACGCCGATCGACGACCTGGAACCCACCCGCCTGGCGCTGGAACAGGCCCTCAAGGACGTCAATCAGCAGGCCCGGAACTGGTTCGCAAAATCGGATTCCTGATACCTGCAAACCGCATCTCGAGTCGCCCTGCCATGATTCTGTAACCTGGCGGTGGCACCGTGCCCAGGCATGACCCGCCCCCTGGCCACCCCGAACGACCGCAGCGGAACCGACCGGGCATCACGGGCGCAAACCCGCCCGCTGGACCGCCTGAGCGCGTCAGAGCGACTCAATTTCCTCCTGACCAACCACCTGCCGCGTTACGCCCTGTGCCGCTTCATGGGGTGGTTCAGCAAACTGGAAAACCCCTTGCTGGCACGGGCCTCGATCAGGTTGTGGCAATGCTTCGTGGACGACCTTCGCCTGGACGAAGCGGAGTCGACACGCTTTGACAGCCTGCACGCGTGCTTCACTCGCCGCCTGAAACCCGGCGCGCGGCCCGTGGATCCCCGTTCTGGCGTTCTGACCAGCCCATGCGATGCCGTGATCGGCGCCCACGGCCCCCTGCGGGGCTTACAGGCGCTTCAGGCCAAGGGGTTTCCCTACCGTATCGACGAACTGCTGGGCAGCACGACGCACGCAGACCGCTTTCGTGACGGCAGTTTCCTGACCCTGCGCCTCAAATCCAGCATGTATCACCGCTTTCACGCCCCGGCGCGGGGACGCGTGGAAACACTGCGCTATATCTCCGGTGACACCTGGAACGTCAATCCCGTGGCGCTGAAGGTGGTCGAGCGCCTGTTCTGCCGCAACGAGCGCGTGGTGCTTCCCTTCACGCTGACCGACGACGGCCAGGAACTCGCCCTGGTGGCCGTGGCCGCCATCCTGGTAGCCAGTGTGCGCGTCCACGGCCTGGCACACCCACTGGACCTGGCCTACCAGGGTCCCAACGACATTCCGTTGACACGCAATTACGCCCGGGGCGAGGAAATGGGCTATTTCGAACACGGCTCCACTTTCGTGTTGCTGGCGCCACCGGGATTCCGGCTCTGCGAGGACCGCCAATGCGGCCAGGTCGTTCGGGCCGGACAGGCCTTGCTGCAGCGCTCCTGACGCCGGGCTGTCACGGTTCAGTCACGCGACCGTCGCGCCACTGACATCGACCGGTCGCCAATCTGCAACACCCGCTCCTTAGGCTGGTCGCAATGTGCCCACCGGGGAATCAGATATGACCGCACCAGAAGAAAGCACGGTCGCTCGGGGACTTTCCTTCCGCGAAGAACTGCGACTGCAGCGCTGGGACGACCACCGCTATTACCACCACAGCCGCATCAACCAGTCGCTGCACCTGTTCAGTTCCATTTGCTTTATGACCACCTACACGCTGCTGTTCCTGGACCCGGGCGCGGCGGCCCTGCTCGGCTGGATATTCGCCATGTGGTCGCGCCAGATCGGGCACTTTTTCTTCGAGCCCAAGGGCTTCGACGAGGTCAACGGCACAACCCACGAGCACAAGGAAGACATCAAGATCGGCTACAACCTGGTGCGCAAGCGCGTCCTGCTCGGCATCTGGGGCCTCACGCCGGTGCTGCTGTACTTCAAACCCGACCTGTTCGGCCTGCTGACGCCCCACGCCGACACCGAGGGCTACCTGCACAACCTCAGTTTGCTGTGGCTGCTGCTGGCCGGAGCGGCGCTGGCGTTTCGCACCGTGCAGCTGTTTTTCATCCACAGCGTGCAGACCGGCCTGGTGTGGGCGACCAAGATTCTCACTGATCCGTTCCACGACTTCCGGATCTACTTCAAGTCTCCGTGGCACCTGTTGCGGGGCGAACGGATCGACCCCATGGTCCACGTGCGCCACGGTATGGAACCGGACGAGGCGGACGAGGCCAGCCCGGTCACGCAATAAGCACCGACTCCGGGTCGGCGGGTTCCACCCGGGCCAGCCATGGTGTCGTCCTCGAGTCAGGCCCGCGCCAGCCGTCTCGATACCAGTTCGCGCAGCACCTGCCGCCGGACCGCACTGGCCGACCGCCCACTTTCCCACCACCAGCCGTCGGCCGCCATGCGCCCGGCGGCTTCCAGGAAGCGCTCACTGAATACGTCAAAGTCTTCATCGGTCCAGTCGTGTGGAAAAATCAGCCGACCGGTTCCGACCCAGCCCAGGGCGATCCCCGCTTCGCGCAGGTAGTACTGCAACAGCCAGTGATAGCGGCTGACCTGACCGTAGGTCACAGTGGCCACCGACACGAGATTACGCAGGCGGACCGGTTGCCCGGCGTCCGCCAGGCGTTGATTGAGCCTCTCGAATCGCCGGTCCCAGGTCGCCGGCGCCTCCTCCGCCTGACGCCTGAACACCCCGCTTGTGGCATGCCGCAAGAACTCGTTCATGCAGGTCATCACGTAGGGGTGCGAATTGAAGGTGCCGCGAGCGAAGCAGATGTCGGTGGGCCTGTCCTCGCGAAAGCGCTTCATCCAGCGCTCCCCGCCGCACAGCGCGCCCACCGGCAGGCCACCCCCCAGGGTCTTGCCGTAGGTCACCAGGTCCGCGCGAACACCGAAAAATTCCTGGGCGCCACCGGCCGCCAGGCGGAACCCCATGAACACCTCGTCGAACACCAGCGCGATGTCCCGACGGGTACAGACCTCGCGCAAACGCTGTAACCACGCCGTATAGGCGGCGCGGTCGAAGGCCGTGTCGCCACGACCCTCAATCAGCATCGCGTCACTGGCGGCGCCGCGGTTGGGCTGCAGGGCCTGGAGGGGATTGACGAGCACACAAGCGATATCGCGCCGGCTTTCCAGCACCCTCAGGGTGTCCTGACTCATTTCCTTGAGCATGTAGATGTCGCCCGGCGAGCGGCGGTTGCCCACTCCGGGCTGCACGCCATCCCACCAGCCGTGGTAGGCGCCACAAAACATGACCAGCTGCGGGCGGCCGGTGTGGAACCGCGCCAAGCGCACCGCCTGCATCACGGCTTCCGTGCCCGACATGTGAAAAGACACTTCGTCCAGGCCCGACACCTGCCGAAGCAGGGCGACATTCTCGGCGATCACCGGATGATAGGGTCCCAGCACCGGACCGAGCGCCCTCGCCCGCTCGACGCCCCGTTCGATCGCCTCGCGATAGAAATCGTTGCCCAGCAGGTTGACCCCGTAGGAACCGCCCACGTCCAGCAACCAGTTTCCGTCCAGGTCTGCAATTTCCGGACCACGGGTTGCGCCGGCCATGCCGCCGGCGGGCAGGTTGGCGGCCAGGCTGCGGAACTGGAATGGCGCCCGGTTGCGCCGGGTGAATTGCACGTCGGAAACGGCCGACTCCAGCGCCTCCAAGGCCTGGCGGGTTTTTGGCGCCCGCTGGTTCAGCGCCTGGCGCAGACGTGCGATGCCGGCCTGGCGGCGTGCCACCACCTCTGCCGGCGCGCCATCCACGCGCAAGGCATCGCCGGCCGGATACTCGTAGAACGGCACCAGCCGCGCCAGGCGCCGGGACATGCGCGCATGACCCGCCAGCGATGGGTGCTTGGCGCGCGACAATTGCAGGCGCCGCCAGGCGCGGGGCGCCAGCCAGGCCAGGAGGGCGAGAAGCAGGAACAGGGAGAGAAGACGCATTGGTCGGACACCGCGGCTGTCAGGTCGCGACCATTGTGTGACGCTGCGATGAAGGTTTCGTGTCAGTCAGCGGCCCTTGGCGCCGGGGCCCCGGCCTGTGGGATGATTCTGGCCTGATTGGCTTATTTGGCCCGTTGCCCAACAACAGAGAAAAG
The DNA here is from genome assembly GCA_030431095.1 of Gammaproteobacteria bacterium. Classification (GTDB taxonomy): domain Bacteria; phylum Pseudomonadota; class Gammaproteobacteria; order Xanthomonadales; family SZUA-36; genus Marinihelvus. Next base: position 22,751 of record JAUIJU010000034.1, read on the forward strand.
GAGATCAACGTGCAGACATCCCCGGACCACAACGTCTACTGGAAAACCAATCTCAAACTCGTGGGCGGCTGCCTGGCGGTATGGTTCGTGGTCTCTTACGGCTGTGGCATCCTGCTGGCTGACGTCCTCGATCGATTCAGCCTGGGCGGTTACCCGCTGGGCTTCTGGTTCGCGACGCAGGGTTCGATCTACGTTTTCGTGGGGCTGATTTTTTTCTATGCCTGGCGCATGAACCGCATCGACCGGCGTTTCGGTCTTCACGAAGACGCCGAGGGCTGAAGCATGGACCTGCAAACCCTCACTTACCTGGTCGTGGGCGCGAGCTTCGCGCTGTACATCGGAATCGCCGTCTGGTCGCGCGCCTCGAGTACCGGGGAATTCTATGTCGCCGGCGCCGGTGTGCACCCGGTGGCCAATGGCATGGCCACTGCCGCGGACTGGATGTCCGCCGCTTCGTTCATTTCCATGGCGGGCCTGATCGCCTTCCTGGGCTACGACGCCTCGGTGTACCTGATGGGCTGGACCGGCGGCTTCGTATTGCTGGCCCTGTTGCTGGCGCCCTACCTGCGCAAGTTCGGGAAATTCACGGTGCCCGAATTCATCGGCGACCGCTATGGCTCGAAGGCGGCCCGGCTGGTGGCCGTGATCTGCCTGATCGTGGCCTCCGTGACCTACGTCATCGGGCAGATGAAAGGCGTTGGCGTGGCCTTCGGACGCTTCCTCGAGGTGGATTACGAAATCGGTGTTCTGGTGGGCATGGCCATCGTGTTCATCTACGCCGTGCTGGGCGGCATGAAAGGCATTACCTACACGCAGATCGCCCAGTACTGCGTGCTGATTTTCGCCTACACCGTTCCAGCCATCTTCATTTCGCTGTCGCTGACCGGAAATCCGGCCCCACAACTGGGCCTCGGCGGCACCATGACCGACGGTTCCGGGGTCAGTTTGCTGGACAAGCTGGACCAGGTCATCACGGACCTGGGTTTCGCCGCGTTCACGGCGCAGAAGGGAACCGATCTGAACCTGTTTCTGCTCACTGCCTCGCTGATGATCGGCACCGCCGGCCTGCCGCACGTGATCGTGCGCTTCTTTACGGTGCCAAAGGTAGCCGATGCCCGCACTTCAGCGGGCTGGGCGCTGGTGTTCATCGCCCTGCTTTACACCACCGCGCCCGCGGTGGGCGCCATGGCGCGGCTGAACCTGGTGGAAACCATCCAGGTGGGCGAGGTCGGCAGCGTGACCGGTAACCTGGCCTACGAAGAGCGCCCCGCGTGGTTCCGCAACTGGGAAACCACCGGGCTGCTCGCGTTCGAAGACAAGAACGGCGATGGTCGCATCCAGTACTACGATGAAAACAACGCGTCGTTCGCCGCACAGGCCGAGGCCTTCGGCTGGCAGGGCAACGAGATGGTGACCGTTGACCGGGACATCATGGTGCTGGCCAACCCGGAGATCGCCCGGTTGCCCGACTGGGTGATTGCGCTGGTGGCGGCCGGCGGCCTGGCCGCGGCCCTGTCCACGGCGGCCGGCCTGTTACTGGCGATATCCTCGGCCATCAGCCACGACCTGCTCAAGGGCATGATCCGGCCGGACATTTCCGAGCGAAAAGAGTTGATGGCCAGTCGCATCGCCATGGCCGGCGCCATCGGGGTGGCCGGCTACCTGGGCATGAACCCACCCGGATTTGCCGCACAGACGGTGGCGCTGGCTTTCGGGCTGGCCGCCTCCTCGCTGTTTCCCGCGCTGATGATGGGAATTTTCACGCGCCGCGTGAACCGCACCGGCGCCGTGGCCGGCATGCTCACTGGCCTGCTCTCCACCCTGCTGTACATCTTCTGGTTCAAGGGTTGGTTTTTCGTGCCGGGTACGGAGATGGCGCCCAACACTCCGGATCACTGGCTGTTCGGCATTTCGCCGGAAGCCTTTGGTGCCGTCGGGGCCATGCTCAACTTCATCGTGGCGCAGCTGGTGTCGCGCCTCGGCGAGGCGCCGCCGGAGCACATCCAGCGGCTGGTGGACCACATTCGCGTGCCTGGCGGATCGGCGCCGCCGCTCGATCACTGAGCCAGCAGCGCCTCTTGGGCCATGCACGAAACCGACGCTGCCGCTGAGTTCCTGGGCACCCTGCCGCCATTCGACGGCCTGGACGAAGCGCAACTGCGCCGCGCCGCCAGGGGCGTCGAGGTGGCCTATTACCGCGCCGGGCAAGAGATTCTGCGGTCCGACCTGGTGCCGGGAACGGCGGTGATCCGCAAGGGCGCCGTGCGCCTGCTGGACGGAAAGCGCCGTTTCCTCGACCAGCGCTCCGAAGGCGAGGTGTTTGGCCATCCCGCCTGGTTTCACGGCGAGCAAATACCCTACGTGGCCGAGGCGGAAGAAGATTGCCTGGTCTGGCACTTGCCCGCCGAACCGCTCCAGGCCCTCAAGCTGGCCAACGAGGCCTTCGCGGCTTGGTTCGATCGTCCGCCTGAGCGGCGCCTCAGCGAAGCCACCGCAACCGCCGCCTCGCCGCTCCAGGTAGCTGACCTGCTGCGTCGCGATCCGGTGAGCGTGGATCGCGGCACGAGCATCCGGGAGACCGCCGAGCGCATGCGTGATGAGCGCGTGTCCAGCGTGCTGGTCATGCAGGATGGAGAACTCGCGGGTGTGCTGACCGACAAGGACCTGCGCCGGCGCGTACTGGCCGCCGGCGTTGACCCCGCCAGGCCGGTGGGCGAAGTGATGACCAGCAATCCCACCACGCTGGATGCCCACTCGGACATGAATGACGCGCTGTTGCTCATGATGCGCCGCGGCTATCACCACCTGCCCGTGCTGCGCGACGGTAAGGCCGTGGGCCTGGTTACCGCCGGCGACCTGTTGCGGGCGCAATCAGAGCACCCGCTTCGCCTGTTGCAGGACATTGAACGCCAGCGCTCGCTGGATGGGTTGCTCGATGTCAGCACGCGCCTGCCTTCGCTGTTTCGTCGAACGGTCTCGCTGGGACGCACGGCCGAACAGGTCGGGCGCATGATCACCCAGGTGACCGATGCTTTCACCGTGCGGCTGGTGCAGCTGGCCGAAGCCGACCTTGGTCCCGCGCCCGTACCCTGGGCCTGGATGGCCTTCGGCTCCCAGGGCCGCCAGGAACAGACCGCGGTGACCGACCAGGACAACGGTCTGCTGACTGCCGGTCCGGTCGACGGGGAGGACGCGCGCTGGTTCGAGCAACTGGCGCGGCGCGTTTGTAACGGACTGGACCGCCTGGGCTACGTGTATTGCCCCGGCGAGATCATGGCCCTGAATCCGAAATGGCGGGTGTCACTGGCCGCGTGGAAAGCGCACTTCGATCACTGGATTGCCCAGCCCGGGCCGAAATCGGTCATGCATTGCAGCATATTTTTTGACCTGCGCTGCGTGCATGGTGAGGCGGCGCTGGTGGATGAACTGGTGAGCCACGCCTTCACCGGCGCCCGGGACAACCGCATTTTCCGGCGCTTCATGGCCATGAACGCGTTGCGGCGCAAGCCACCGATCGGCTTCTTCCGCCGCTTCGTGCAGGAAGAAGATGGCAGCCGGGTGGAAGGCCTGAATCTCAAGCATCGCGGCATCGTGCCGCTCATCGACCTGGTACGCTTGCGGGCGCTGGAAAGCGGCGTGACCGATCCCAATACCTATCGGCGCATTCGCGGGGCGGTCCAAGCCGGCGCGGTCAATCGCGGCGACGCGGCCAGCCTGGAAGACGCGCTGAACCTGGTCAGCCGGGTGAGACTGGACTACCAGGCTGCACAACTGGCGCGCGGTGAGCCGGCAGGCAACCTGGTGCCCGTGGAAGTGCTTTCTCCGCTGATGCGGCGCAACTTGAAAGCGGCTTTCATGATGGTGCGCGAAGCTCAGCAGGCCCTGACGCTGCGCTACCAGGTTCGCTGATGCGCGTCACCCGCAAGCTGCACCGGCGCTGCCGGCGCGTCGAGCCGGAATGCACCCAACCGGTTCTCGGGGACTGGCTGCACGACGCCGCCCGGCTTTCTGTCAACCGCCTGGACGACACACCGGTCATCAGCGTCGACCTGGAACTCACCGGGCTCAACCCCGAAATCGACCGCATCATCGCCGTCGGCTG
>JAUIJU010000086.1 GCA_030431095.1 Gammaproteobacteria bacterium
TGCCCTTCGCCCTGTGGCTGGGCGGACGCACCCCCGTGGGCACGGCCCTGATTCGCGGCCTGAACGCTTTTTCCGGCATGGCCGCGCGAATCGCTTTCAAGCAGCCCGTCAGCGCCGAGGTGCGTGCGGCCTACACCGGCCCCTACGACAACTGGGACAACCGCATCGCCACGCTGCGCTTCGTCCAGGACATTCCGCTCGCGGCGGGCGATCGTGGCTATGACATCGTCGCCGAGACGGGTGAGCTGTTGCAGCGATTCACGGACAAGCCGGTGTTGCTGGCCTGGGGCCTGAAAGATTTCGTGTTCGACATAACCTTCTACGAGGAATGGCAACGGCGCCTTCCCGCCGCCCGCCGTCACCCGCTGAAAGACTGCGGCCACTACGTGCTCGAGGACGGTGGCGAAGCGCTGCTGGACACCATCGAGACGTTCCTCGGCCGCGAAACCGGCGACCATGAGTCCTTCCCCGCCCACTGAAACCTGCAACGTCGCCGCCGCCCTGGCCATGCAGGCCCGGGAGCGGCCACAGGCGCCCGCCATCCACTATCCCGCCGGTGTCCGCCGCGGCCAGGTGAACTACCGCAGCGCCAGTTACGCGCGGCTGGATGAACTCAGCGACCGCTATGCCCGGGGACTGGCCGCCTACGGCATCGGACGCGGTGCGCGCGTCGCGCTGATGGTGCCTCCCGGCCTGGAATTCTTCGCGCTGTTCTTCGGCCTCTTCAAGGCCGGCGTGGTGCCGGTGCTGATCGACCCGGGTATCGGCCTGGAACCGCTCAAGCAGTGCCTGGGCGAAGCCGAGCCGGAAGCCTTCATCGGCGTGACGCGCGCCCAGCTGGCCCGCGTGCTGCTGCGCTGGTCACCCCACAGCATTCGCCGCAGCGTCACCGTGGGCCCGCGCCTGGCCTGGGGCGGCATCACCCTGCGCGGCCTGGCGCGCCGCGGCGGTCGGCAGGGACCGCCCGTGCTGACCGACACCGCCCCGGACGACATGGCGGCGATCCTGTTCACCTCGGGCAGCACCGGCATCCCCAAGGGCGTGGTGTACCGCCACCGGCATTTCGCCGCCCAGGTGGTTATGTTGCGCGACGCCTTCGGCATTCGGCCGGGCGAAGTCGACCTGGCCACTTTCCCCCCCTTCGCCCTGTTCGATCCCGCGCTGGGCATGACCACCGTGGTGCCGCACATGGACCCGACCCGGCCGGCCCAGGCCAACCCGGACTACCTGGCGCAGGCCATCGAGCGCTTCGAGGTGACGAACCTGTTCGGTTCGCCGGCCCTGCTCAGGGTCCTGGGCCGCGACGCCAGCGAGCGCCAGCTGACCTTCCCGACCTTGCGCCGGGTGCTGTCCGCCGGCGCTGCGGTACCGGCCGACACGGTGGCCGTCATGCGCGCGGCCATGGGCGAACACGGCGCCGTGCACACGCCCTACGGCGCCACCGAGTGCCTGCCGGTGGCGAGCATGTCCAGCGACGAACTGGATGCCGACGTCCAGGCCCGGACGCGCGCCGGCGCGGGCATCTGCGTGGGACGGCCGGTACCACCCAACCGGGTCGCCATCATGCGCATCCTGGACGAAGCCGCCGAGGTGCTGCATCCCGAGGACCTGCTGGGGCCGGGTGAAACCGGCGAGATCATCGTGTCCGGCCCCACCACCACCGACAGCTACTGGCGGCGCGAAGCGCAGACCCGCCTGGCCAAGACCACCGATGACACGGGCCGCCTGTGGCACCGCATGGGGGACGTGGGTTACTTCGACGACCAGGGCAGGCTGTGGTATTGCGGTCGCAAGTCCCAGCGCGTGGACACCCCGCAAGGCGCCCTGTTCGCCGACCAGGTGGAAGCGGTGTTCAATCCGATCGAAGGGGTGGACCGCACCGCGCTGGTCGGCGTGGACGTGAACGCAACGCGGGAGCCCGTATTGTGCGTGGAAGTCACGCCGGGCACGAACATCAGCGAGGACGCCATCCGCCAGGAGGTCCTGGGGACCGCACGCGATCACCCCTCGCTGACCCCGCTCCGCCACGTGCTGTTTCACCCCGGCTTTCCCGTCGACATCCGACACAATGCCAAGATCGGCCGCGAGGAACTGGCGCGCTGGGCCGAGGAGCGACTGCCGTGAGGGTGCTGGTCACCGGAGGCGGAGGATTCCTCGGCCAGGCCATCTGCCGGCAATTGCAGGCGCGCGGCGACGAACCGATTGCCTTCCAGCGCAGCGCGGCGACGGCGCTGGCCGGCACGGGCATCGAGGAGCGACGCGGCGACATTCGAGACGCGGGCCAGGTCCGCGATGCCGTGCGGGATTGCCAGGCTGTGATTCACACCGCCGGCAAAGCCGGCGCATGGGGTGACCCGGCGCTGTACCGGGCCATCAACGTGGAGGGCACGCACCACGTGATCAACGCCTGTCGTGAGCAGGCCGTCGGACGCCTGGTGTTCACCTCGTCGCCCAGCGTGGCCCACGGCGGCGGCGATATCGAGGGCGCCGACGAATCCCTTCCCTACCCGGCGCACTATGCCGCGCCCTACCCCGAGACCAAGGCGCTGGCCGAACAGGCCGTGATGGCCGCCGACGGGCCGGGCCTGCGCACCGTCTCGCTGCGCCCCCACCTGGTCTGGGGTCCGGGCGACAATCACCTGCTGCCCCGGCTGATCGAGCGGGCCCGCAACGGCCCGCTGCGCTTGCCGGGGGCGGACAAGCTGATCGACACGGTGTACATCGACAACGCGGCGCGCGCCCACCTGCTGGCGCTGGATGCCCTTGACGCCAACCCGGGCTGCCACGGCAAGGCCTATTTCATTTCAAACGGCGAGCCCTGGCCGCAGGCCAGGATCATGACCGCCCTGCTGCGGGCCGCGGGGGTCGAAGTGACCATTCGTACCATCCCGCCGCGCCTGGCGGCGGCGGCCGGAAGGTTGACGGAATGGTGGTGGAAACGGCAGCGCAGGCAGGGCGAGCCGCCCGTCACGCGCTGGGCCGCCGAACAGCTGTCAACGGCCCACTGGTACGACATCGGCGCCGCCCGGCGCGACCTGGGCTACACGCCGGAGATCACCATCGAGCAAGGCCTGGAGCGACTCGCGGCGGCGTTTCGCGAAGACGCCTGAGATTCAGCAGTCCAGCCCGACCACACCGACCAGGCGCTGGGCGTCCATGTGCTTGTCGCCTTCCTTCGTGTCCAGCGTGTACTCCATGGTCTGGCAGGTTCGCCCGCGAACGGTGATCGAGCCCCATACCCCGGCATTCTCGGTATCGACCGGCACCGGGTTGGCAAAGGTGCCCTGGGTGGCCTTGTACAGGTCCACGGTCACCAGGTTGCCGTCGGCGAAATCGAACTCGAAGGGTGGTGAAACCAGCCACAGGCGGTCACCCGAGGCGTCAAAGCCGTAGTAGTACAGGATCGCGCCGAAGGGGCTGATCACGAGGTTGAAGCCCTCGCCGTCCAGTGTCGCGTCGTACCACAGCCCGGCGTAGGGCGAGACATCCGTCGCCGGGTTGGTCACGCAATTGCTGCCAGGCACGCCGGCCAGCTTGGTCAGCGCCGAGAGCTTGTTGCCGTCTTCCCCGACCAGGCGCGCCTGGCCGGCATTGCAGCTGGAGAAACTCAGGCGCAGCTCGCCCCAGATGGACAGACCGCGGTTGCTGGGTACGGGCGACTCGTGTGTGCCGCCGGTGGACTCGTACATGACGATGGTCTTCTGCTGGCCATTCTGGAACGCCGTGGTGACCAGCTCGGACACCAGCCACAGCCGCTTGCCGTTCCTGTCGCTGCCGTAGAAGTAGATCACCGTGCCACCGGCGGTGGTGACGATGTTGTAACCCTCGCCGTCCAGGGCCGGGTCGTACCACAGCCCATTCCAGGCATTGTTGGCGGCGGCCAGCACCGGCGCTGCGGGCGGCGGCGTGTCGACGCGGAATGCGTGGTTCTCGACCTCGCCCTTGTAGGTCACGCGGTAATTCCAGGTACCGGCCGCGGCATTGCCGGGCAGGCCGAAGCTCAGCGAAATGGAGGCGGCGGCGATATGGTCGTTGTTCTGCTCGTCGTAGCTGGTGGCGATGGCCACGGCGCCGTCCGGCGTCATCACCTCGATCGAGGCGCTGTCGCCCAGGGTGACGTCGCGCAGCGTCAGGCTGAGGAACACCGTGTCGCCGGCGTCGAAATCATCGGCGTAGTTGGGCGTTTCGGTTTCCGGGCACGGCGGGTAGACGGGCGCGGCGTGGTGCGTGGCGATGGACATGATGCCCGGCTCGTAATACGGCGGCTGGTTCTCCCACCAGGTGCTGTCGTTGATGTCGTTGCACTGGCCGGCGTAGGGGTCCTGCGGGGTCCAGCCGCCATTCTCCCAGAAACCTGTCTCGAAATGCAGGTGCGGCCCGGTGGAGAATCCGGCGCTGCCGATCACGCCGAGGTATTCACCCGCTTCCACCGTGGCGCCCAGGGGCTTGGCCGTCAGCGAGTCCGTGCGCATGTGGGCGTAGATGCCCCAGGAACCGTCCGCGTGCTCGATGACGACCAGGTTGTTGTCGCCGCCGGTGTCGTTCACTTCGCAGGAGCGCTCCGGCTGGTCGCCGACCTTTTGCTGGATGACCCCCGGCGCGGCCGCCACCACGATGCCGGCGTCCCGCTCCATCTTGTACCAGTTGAACGGCGCCATGAAGATGTCCATGCCGTTGTGGCCGTCGTAAGTGCGCGCGTCGTCGCCG
>JAUIJU010000087.1 GCA_030431095.1 Gammaproteobacteria bacterium
CAGCAGGCCACCGTCCTCGTCGGTGAACCAGTCAAAGAATGTTTCCACGACGGTGGAAACGTCGGTGGTCTCGGCGTGGATGCCATCGACTGCCGCGATGTATCGTCGCATGGCAGCCACATCCTCGGGTTTAAGGAGTTTTTCATCCAGCCCCGAGCGGCGCACGATCTGGTCGAGCACCAGGTCCAGGCGTTCGATGACACGATCTCGCGACCGGGTCAGCGTCCGCAACGATTCCTGCTCGGCGTCGTGGGCGGCCTGCTGCTCGGGGCTCAGCTCCGCCGGTTCCTGTCCTTCGGGAACGTCCTGCATACTTCGCAGAATCCGCAATTCCTGCCGCGTCAGTTGCCGCACCGAATCCTGCAGCAGGACCTGCCAACGGGTCGCCTCTTCGCGAAGTTCATCCACGGTTAACGGCGTGAGCGCCAACTCCAGTTCGTCCAGGGGGATGTCGGCGGAGGGCACCGGAGCGATGTCTGCCGATTGCGCAGCGGCGATGCCTGCGGTCAGCGCCAGAAACGCTCCGAGGCACAGGGTTGGGATGCTTCTTCGCATGGTCCTGGATTTCTGAAGGAACGGTCTTCGATCATACCGGGATAACGGCGACGGGTGAGGGGTTGCAATGACGCCGGGCGCTATAATCGGACGCGACCCTGCTGGAGTTCGCGCATGTTCCGGTTCCGCCAATTCGCCTTGTTCGTGCTGGGCATACTGTGGCTCGTCCCGGCGACCGATGCCCGGGAGATCACGCTCACCTTCGATGATGCGCCGCGAGGTGACGGCCGGGTCTACTCCGGCGAAGCACGCACCCGTGCGCTGATCGCCGCCCTCGAACGGGCCGGCGTACCGGGCGCGATGTTTTTCGCCGTTGGCCGCAACGTGGATGCATCCGGCCGCGAGCGGCTGGCCCGTTACGCCGCCGCAGGTCACGTCATTGCCAACCATAGCCAGACTCACCAGTCCCCGCAGGCGCTGGGGCTGGAGGGGTACCTGGCGGATGTGCGGCAGGCGGATGGGGTGTTGCGCGATCTCGAGGGTTTTCAGCCCTATTTTCGCTTTCCATTCCTCAACGAAGGTCGCGAGTCGGTCATGCGTGATGGCCTCCGCGAAGGGTTGTTGGACCTGGGCTACCGGCAAGGCTACGTCACTGTCGACAACTACGACTGGTACATGGAGGCCTTGTTGCAGCAAGCCCTGGAAGCCGGCCGCGAAGTGGACTTCGCGGCGCTCGGCGCGCTCTACGTGGCCTTGTTGCTCGAATCGGTCGCGTTTTACGACGCCATCGCCGTAGAGACACTGGGCCGATCACCCCGGCACGTGCTGTTGTTGCACGAAAACGACCTGGCTGCGTTGTACGTAGAAGACCTGGTCGCGGCGCTGCGCGGAGACGGCTGGACCGTCGTATCGGCACTGCATGCCTACGCGGATCCCCTGGCCGGGCAGTTGCCGGACACGCTGTTCCTGGGCCAGGGCCGTGTGGCGGCCCTGGCGGCGGAGGCCGGTCGGTCGAAACCTTCGCTGGTGCACGAGTCCGAAGATGAAGACTGGCTGGAACAGCGATTCGAGGCCGCCGGCGTGTTTGGTCCCGCACCGGCCTGGTCGCCGTTTGACGAGACGCTGCTCTACAGCGACAACGCCGACGGGGTCACGCGCGTCATGTTGCGTGACGGTGCCAGGGGCGCGCCGCGCACCCTGACCTCCGGTGACGCCGGTGGCAACTATCCCGTGCCGTCGCCCGACGGGCATCGCATCGCCTTTCAGCGCCGCGACGCGGCAGGGCAGCTGGATGTCTGGCTGATGAACGCGGACGGCAGCGAGCCGCGTCGCCTGACCACCGACCCGGCGCATGACTATCTGCCGGCCTGGCGGCCGGCTTCCGACCAACTGGTGTTCCTGTCCCGTCGCGCAGTGTCCGGCAATGGCGACAGCGCCCGGTACTACATGCTGGATCTGGTCGATCTGGAACAGCGGAGCCGTCCCGGGGAGCAGCCCTTTTCCGTGTCGCCCCCGGGTACCAGCGCCCCGGTCGCCTGGTCGCCGGACGGCACCTTCCTGATCCTGACCCGCAGCACGGGCGAAGGCGCCGCTGACCTGTACCTGGCAGCGCCAGACGGCACGGTGCAGCGCCGGTTGACGGACGATGAGCGTTACAACGGCTCACCCAGCGTATCGCCGGACGGGCGGCACATCGCCTTCTATTCCCAGGGTGGGTCTCATTCGCGCATCGAGGTGATGGGCGTCGATGGCAACGACCGTGAGGTCATCGTGGGTCAGGGACTGAACTGGAGTCCGCACTGGTCACCCGATGGCGCGTGGTTGCTGTTCAGCCGCTCCATGACCGCGGATCACTCCGACACTGACCTGTTCGTCGTTCCTGCGCGGCCCGGCGCCCGCCCGCGGGTCCTGGTGTCAGGTCCGGGACGCCAGGCGGAGGCCAGCTGGGCGCCACGGTAATTTGAACCGGGCGCCATCGCTTGGTTTAATTTCGCGCATCCAGATAAGCCCGGAACGGGCCGAGTCGAATGAGCCAGCGAAACCGTCCCTGTCCCTGCGGCAGCGGCAAGCGATTCAAACACTGTTGTGGCGCCCTGGGTAACCAGGCGCCGGCAACTGCACCGCGGGACAGCGGGGCGGGGTCACGTTATACCGCCATCGGCTACTATCGCGACGAGTTTCGTGGTCGCGCCATGGCGCAGTTTTGCCCGGAAATGCCGCCGGGCCGCGCCGCGGCGCTCGAGTGGGCGCCTCCGGGGCTGATCGTCCTGGATGATTTTCTGGATATCGCCACCTGTCGACACTGGCGGGATGTGTTCGCGCGCCAGCGCACCACCCCGGCCACCGTGCAGGAAGTCGACGATCGCAACCCGGGTGCAGCGCCGAAGTTCAGGCTGGACGAACAACGCGTCACGGAATTCGTGCCCCTCGGCCGGCTGCAGCAGGAAATTCACCGAACGCTGATCAGCGCCTACCAGGACGTCATCACGCCGCACTTCGACACCACCCTCGAGTGGATGTCGCCTCCCTCCGTGCTCAAGTACGTTCCCGGCGGCAAGTACAACGGACACGCCGACAGCGAGTTCTGGGACCGGTCAGGACGACGCTGGGTACGCTCCATGGACCGTGACTTTTCCCTGCTGCTCTATGTCAACGATGACTACGAGGGCGGCACCCTGTACTTCCAGAATTTCGATGTGCGCATCAAGCCCCGGCGAGGCCAGCTGATCGCTTTTCCTTCGGATCACCGTTATCTGCACGCGGCCGAACCGTTACAGTCGGGTGAGCGTTACGTCGTGGTCGGCTGGGGCGCCGTGAAGGGCGTGCCCAGGGTCAATCCGCGGCCTCAGGGCGCGATCGTTCCCTGACGAGCAGCCACCAGAAAAGCAAAAACCCGCCGGTGCGTGGCGGGTTTTGCCTGCGCCCGGGTCTCGGGCGGCCTGGGTACTCAGTTGGGCAGGATCACTTCGTCGATCACGTGAATGACCCCGTTGCTGGCCATGATGTCGGCCTTGGCCACGGTGGCGTTGTCCACGTGCACCCGACCGTCCATCACCGAGATATCGACGGCCTGGCCGTTCACGGTGGTGGCGGTGGTCAGTTTCATCACCTGGCTGGCGGTGACCTTGCCGGGCACCACGTGGTAGGTCAGGACTGCGGTCAGCTGATCCCTGTTTTCAGGCTTGAGCAGAGATTCCACGGTGCCGGCGGGCAACCTGGCAAAGGCCTCGTCGGTGGGTGCGAACACCGTGAAGGGCCCGTCGCCCTTCAGCGTGTCCACCAGACCGGCAGCCTGTAGTGCCGCTGCCAGGGTCTTGAAGTCCCCGGCGCTGACGGCCGTGTCGACGATGTCCTTCTTGGCGTTTTTTCCATACCCTCCGGCCAGCGCGGCATTGAAGCCGACGAGAGCGGCGGTGGAAACCAGTGCGATCAGGGTCACGGTGCGAAATTTCATGGGTCGATCCTCCATTCAAGGGATTGGGGGCCGGGTCGCCCGGGAGAGTGAGGCGAACCCGGCTGCCGGCGCTCAGGGCACCGACAGGGGTCATTGTGCGGACCGGGGGTGAACCCGCGGTGCGCTTGGCGTGAAGCCTGTGTCAGGAGAGAAAGCGCGTGAGGTTTTGTGGTCGTCAACGCTGCCTGAGGCGCCCGGGGCGTGTATCATCCCGGCCAAAGGCCCGACAAATAAACGCCTGGGCCGGCAAGCGGAGAGGACACACCATGCGAATGACGACCCCCTTGCGGGCCGGACTGCTCGGCCTGTGCCTGATGATGTCGCCCCTCGTGGCGGCTGACGATATCTCCTGGACCTACGTGGACGCCACGGTGAATGCCACCGACCCGGACCTGGGCGACGCCGACCTGGGCTACCGCGTGCAGGGCTCGTTGGGCCTGTTGCTGGGGTTCTACGGCTTCGCCACCTGGGAACAGGCGAATCTCGATGACGTAGAAGGTGATCTCGAGGCCACCGACCTGGGACTGGGCTGGCACATCGGGCTGGGTGATACGGTCCAGGGCCTGGCGGAACTGGCCTATTCCAATCGTGACGCCGGACCATTTGATGAAGATGGCTACACGGCCGCCGTGGGCGTACGCGTGGCGCCGGGCGACCGCTGGGAATTCGGCGCCAAGGCCGGCTACCGGGATCTCGAAGAAAACCTCGAGGGCGGCTACGGTGAAGCGTACCTGCTATGGAAGTTTTCCGGGGTGCTG
>JAUIJU010000088.1 GCA_030431095.1 Gammaproteobacteria bacterium
AGCGCCACGATCGCCGTGGCGCCGCAAATACCGGTTCCGGCCGCAATCAGGGTGCCCAGCCGGGAGGACAAACCCAGGCGACGGCTGAACGCGGTGACCAGCCACAGCGCCGCCGCCACGCAGCCGACGATGACCGGCAGGGACTTTAGACCGATGGCGCCCAACTCACCCAGCCCGAGCCGGATGCCCAGCAGAACGATCCCCAGTCGCAGGACGCGCACCAGGCAGAACCGGACCCCGTCTGCGGCCAGGGCCGGCAGACCCAGGGTGTTGCGCACGGCGATACCCAGCAGAATGGCCATCATGATGGGACTGACCGGGCTGCGTGGCAGGCCCATCAGCGATTTGCCCACGAAACCGGCCAGGTATTCACCCGCCAGCGCGAGCCCCAGCGCCAGGAGCACGCCGGGCAGCACGGTTCGCCAGGAAGATTCGTTCATTTGGGGGTGATTCTACGCAGTCTCGGACCGCCGCCCGCAACGGGGCTCAGACGCATTCGAAATCGTCCAGGCCCGTGGGCCGACAGCGGTCCGGCCAGCCGTATTTGCGCCAGTACTGGTCGTAACCCAGGGCGCGAATCCAACCCTTGAACCGGGCATCGCGCCGCAGTTCGACGCCCCAGTTGTGCCACACCGCTTCGGGCAGGCGGTGCTCAAACCACGAACCGGTCAGTTCGGCCTCCAGGTCGAATGCGCGTGGAGAACCCATGATCAGCAGCGCTTCGAAGGCCACGAGGTCGAGCAGTTCCTGCCGGTGAACGCCTTCCACGAAAGCCTGTTCCACGTACTCGCGGCGTGGCGGATTGGCAAACGCCTCGACCAGCAGATCGGCATAGGCCACTGGCAGCACGCCCATGCGCAGGTGCAGCCCGCGTAGCAGCGATCGCGCAGCATCCCAGTCGCCCAGGTAGAGGCTCGCCACCGCGGCGGACAGGTCGCGCCGATCGAAATGCTCCATGCCGCCCAGCACCACCAGGGCTTCCTCGGGTTGGCCACTGAAGTTCAGCGAACCGGCCAGTGAGCAGCCGAGCAACTGGTTCAGCGGATCGAGCCGGTATGCGTCTTCGAGGACCGGCAACAGGCCTTCGAAATAGCCCATGCTGGTCGCCAGCATGGCGTGCCAGTGCAGCACGTTGGGATCACGGTTACCCAGGTCCATGGCCCGGTTGAACAGGCCGGCAGCGCGCAACGGGTCTCCCTGGGACGACACGATGGCCGCCAGCACGCCGGTGGCTTCGGCCGAAGACGGATCGAGGTCCAGTGCATACCGGGCGCTGGCCTCGGCGCGGGCCAGCCACTCGTCGCGGTCGACCGCCTCATCGTAGGAAGGAATCAGGAACGAGGCGGAGGCCAGGCCGATGTGCGCCCGCACGAAATCGGGGTCCAGACGCGCCGCGTCGCGGAAACTCTTCAGGGCCAGGCGAACTGGCTCGACCCCCTCGCTGATACGACGGTCGATCTGGGACTGGCCCTTCAGGTACAGGGTGTAGGCCTCGATGTTACCCGTGGTGGCGACACGCCCGTCGCCGGACCGTTCGTCGGGACTCACGCGCAACACGCTGGCGACCCGATTCACGATATCGTCCTGGACCTGGAAAATCTCGTTCTCAGGGTGATCGTAACGGTCGGCCCAGATGGTCTGGCCGCTGGCGGCATCACGCAGGCTGGTCATCACGATGATGCGCCCGTTCTGACGGTGTACGCTGCCGCCGAGCAACGTCTGGACGCCAAGCCGGCGACCGATTTCCGCCGTCGGCTCGGACGCGCCCTGAAACTCGAACGACGAGGCGGGCGAGGCGACGCTCAGACCGGAATAGTGACCGAGGCGGTGAATGATCTCGCGCGCGATGCCTTCGGCGAAGTACTGGTCGCCTTCCGAATCGGAAACCGGCTCTAAGGGTAAAACGGCGATGGAGTCGGCGCCGCTGAAATTCGTGAGCGGCGCCAGGTCAGGCGCCGCGGTCTGGATCGGCGCCGGGCCGAAACGCCAGTCGAACAGGTCCGTGCCGATCACCGCACCCAGCACCACGACAACCAGCGCCAGCACCAGCCAGCGCAGCGTGCTGTTGGAAGGGGTGGCGTCGAGAGCAACGTGGGGCGCGGTGGCATGACCCTCGCCGTTGCCGCTGCCATCCGCCGCGGCATCGTCCACGCGCTCGACCGGCACCGCCAGGCGGTATCCAGTGCCGCGTACCACGGCGATGTAATCCTTTTCACAACCCGCGGCTCGCAGGGCGTTGCGCACCAGCACCACGCGTTTGTTGATCGTGCCGCGGTCGATGACCAGGCCGCTCCAGACTTCCTCCTCGAGTTGCGCCGTGGTCACCACGTTGGGCGCATGCCTGGCCAGCGTGAGCAACAGTGAAAAGGACAGCGGCGGCAGGGATACCGGCTCCCCGTCACGGGTGACTTCCTGGGTGCCGGCGTTCAGCAACAGCCGGCCAATCTGGTAGCACTCAGTCGCCATAATTCCCCTGCATGACCCTCTGGCGGGGCCTGGAGTGGGCCGCAATGCTACACCATCCCCGTTTCTTCGTCGAAACTTCCATCAAATTTCGGCGCCGCGGACAGTCATGGAATAGAACGTTTCTTTTACATTGCATCCGTGCGCTTTGGATGCGATCGGGGTTCCCGACAGCGGAAAGTGACAGGTGCGAACACGGCACAGGACTCAAGCCGACAGCGCCGGAATCAGCCTGGTTTTCGTGGCCCACCCCCCTGGCCCGAACGTGCTGAAGACGGCCAAGGCAAAAGGTCCGCCGTGCAGCTTTCCGGGGAGCCAGAGGGAGAGACCTGCCTACTTCGGTCGATTACTACGGATCGCGGGCAATGGGGCACATCAACAAGAAGAAGAAGGAAAGCCACCCAGTTGGGTGGCTTTCCAAATCATCACCCGAACGATCTTGAAACAATGGCCGGCCCGACCTTCACAGGCGGCACAAGCCGGTTTCCAGTTTGCCGAACCCCGGCATGACGGTTTCCAGTATCCCCCCCTACACTGGCGGATGCCGGGGTTCGGCCTTGATGTGTTCCGGCAATCTTCCAAAGGCAACTTCTGCCCATCCGCAGCGCTCCTACCCCTTTGGGTCGGTCATCACGCGGTGCTTCCGTGTGGTGGATTGGCGCCGGGAAACTCATTATGCTTGCCGCATGACTGAACCCAACCCCGATACCCCGGCAAGTGGACTGGACCCGCACGCCGAGGGACTGAAACTTCCCCCGGGACTGGAATTGTTGACCAAGGTCGGAACAGGACGTGCCGGCACGGTCTACAAGGCACGATTCCAGGGTGAAACCATTGCCCTCAAGGCGTACAAGCCCAGCGCCGCGGACTGGTACCGCAAGAAGCTGGACAAGAACATCGCGGTCTACGAAATGATGCAAAACCGCGCCTACCGCAAGCAATCCGAGCTGGTCAACTATACGGCCAAGCCGATTCGCGTGGTCGGCCAGGACGGAAAGCTCAGCCTGTGCTTCCTGCAGGAGTTCGTCGACGGCATCACCCTGGAGGAACTCGGCGAACGTTACGGTCACATTCCGGGCTACCTGATGCGCACCGGCGAAGCCATCGCCCGTGTCTGCGAGGAGCACACCATCAAGGGTGTCGACGAGTTCATGAAGGGCGTGAAGCTGCGTCAGAAGGCCAGCACCTGGGTGCCGGTCATGTTCGATTTCAAACACATTCCCAATGACGGGCCGAGGGAAATCAAGCCCAACCTGTTACAGCGACTGGGAATCGGCCAACGGCCGCCGTCCCAGCCCGGGTTCATGGGCGAGTGGGAGTTGCTGAACCGGCGGCTTGAGAAAGAAGCGGGCTGAGGCCCGCGCCCCAGCCTGTCCGTCACGTCCCGGCGCCTGTCAGGGACCGACCACGCCGGTGAACTTGTCACCGTTGATCAGGAAGTGCACCCAGATGCTGGCGAAGTAGCCCAGCACCACCGCCCAGCTCCAGCGCAGGTGCGAGAAGAAGGTATAGATGCCCCGCGCCTGGCCCATGACCGCCACGCCGGCGGCCGAGCCGATGGACAGCATGGAGCCGCCCACCCCCGCCGTCAGCGTCACCAGCAGCCACTGGCCATGGTCCATGGCCGGCTCCATGCCGAGCACCGCGAACATCACCGGGATGTTGTCGACGATGGCCGAAGCGAAGCCCACAATGATGTTGGCCGTGGTCGGCCCCAGGTCGGTGTAGGTCATCTGCGAACCCACCGCCAGGTAGCCGAAAGCCCCCAGGCCGCCCACGCACAGGATCACGCCGTAGAAGAACATCAGCGTGTCCCACTCCGCGCGTCGCAGGTTGTTGTAAATGTCGTAGTGACCGCCTTCGTGCGTGGCCTCCATGCCCATCGGACCCGCCACCTTGGAACCTCGCTTCTCCAGGCGCTTGTCACGCAGGTTCAGGTAATAGCCGTACAGCTTGAGGACGCCCAGGCCGGTCATCATGCCCAGCACGGGCGGCAGGTGGAACACGTTGTGCGAGGTGACCGCCAGCGCGATGGTGAACAGGAACAGGCCCACGACCACCCAGGCGCCGTACTGCAGCTTGGCCTTGTCCTTGACCGGCGCCGGGTGGTCATTGCTGACCGCCAGGCTGAGAATCACCGCGGTGACGATCCAGTTGACCACCGAAGGAACGAACAGGGCGAAGAACTCGTGGA
>JAUIJU010000089.1 GCA_030431095.1 Gammaproteobacteria bacterium
GACAATGCACCCATGGATCCCGGTTGGAAACAGGAACAGCTGCAACGCCCTTCACTGGCACCGCGCCACTGGGGGGGGTGGCTGCAGGTGGTCTGTGTCTGGCTGCTGGGGCACCTGCCACGCGGACTGGGGCGGGCGCTGGTGGCGCCGCTGGCGCCCCTGATGGGCCGCCTGCTGACTTCGCGGCGGCGCATCGCGGAACGCAACATCGCCGTGTGCCTGCCTGAACTCGGCGCAGCGGAGCGCGAGACGCTGCTGAACGACAGTTTCCGTTCACTGGCGCGCATGCTCGCGGAAATGGCCTGGTGTTGGGCGCACAACCCCCGGTCCATCTTCGATATTGCCGACAAACCCGGCTTCGAACATCTCGAGGCCGCCATGGCGGGTGGGCGCGGGGTGCTGGTGGTCACCGCTCATGTCACCTGCCTGGAGATCGGTGCGCGCGTCCTGGGCGAGAGTGTTTCCGGCCGAGGCATTTACCGCCCGCTGGGCAATCCCGTGATGGAGTGGTACCAGAACCGCGGCCGTGCGCGGTACGCGGACGGCATGATCACCAAGCGGGATATGCGCGCCGCGGTGCGCTACCTGCGCCAGGGTGGCGTGCTGTGGTACGCGCCGGACCAGGATTTCGGCGCCAAACAGAGCGCCTTCGCACCTTTCTTCGGCGTGGATACCGCGACCCTGCTGGCCACCCATCGCCTGCCCAGGCTCACCGGTTGTTCGGTGCTGACCATGATGCCACGGCTGGATCCCGGGACGGGCCGTTACGTGGTGGAGATGACACCGCCGATGGATGACTTTCCCTCGGACGATCCAGTGGCCGACCTGACCCGTGTGAACGCGGTCCTGGAAGCGCAGGTCCGCAAGGCGCCGGAACAGTACTGGTGGGTGCACCGTCGGTTCAAGACCAGGCCACCCGGTGAACCGGATTTTTACGGGCGCGACGCCCGGCCGGGCGCCGCCGGTGACGCCTGAGCGAAATGGCCATTCACTTGTCACATCGTCCATGAGCCTGCGGCGCCAACTCGACTACCTCTGGCAGCGCTTTGCCCTGCGCCGTGACCACCTGATGGCGGACGGCTTGCCCCTGGGGCTGACGTTGCGCGTGCCTGCGCGCGACGACGTGGGCCGGCGGCTGTTCAAATACCGGGTGCACGAGGCGCCGGTTCTGGACTGGCTACAGGCGCTGCCCGCACCGTCATCGGTCGCGTTGGCGCTCGACGTGGGCGCCAACCTGGGCTGGTACGCTACCGTGCTGCATCGCCTGGCCGGCGATGCACTGGGCCTGCATGCTTTTGAGCCGGACCCGGATAACCGGGCCCTGCTGGAGGAAAACCTGGCGCTCAACGACGCCGGGTCGGTCACGGTCAGCCCCCTGGCCCTGAGTGACCACGCCGGTGAATCCCGTTTGAATCGTTACCGCGCCATCAACCGCGGCAAACACAGCCTGTTGCCCCTGGACGGCGCCGTGGACAGCATTCCGGTGACCACCGCAACGCTGGACGACTACCTGGCCGGACGTGGGGAGACGGATTCCCGGATCTGGCTGCTCAAACTGGACGTGGAGGGCCTGGAACCGGCAGTGATACGAGGTGCGACGAGCACCCTGTCGCGTGTCGATGCGCTGGTCATGGAGTATTCACCCATGTACTACGAGGTGGGCGCCGGCGCGGCCATGGTGTCGGCGCTGACCGCGGCCGGGTTGCGCCCTTCGTTGTACGAGGGGGGACGTTGGGCGCCTTGCGCCCCAGGCGACATTGCCGCGCTGACGGTGCAGCGCGACACCACCTGGCGCCGCCAGGGCGTGTCACCACGACCCGGCTAGCGGGACGTCGGGGTGGAACCGGGGGCGGCGGCCGTTTCACTGACCGGGTCGGTCTTCGCGTCGACGGGCACGGCTTCGTCCTCCGCGCTTCGAGGGTCGGCGGCCGAGGCCCACAGCCCCACCAGCACCCACACCAGCGAAGAAATGAACTTGCCGTAAATGGCAAAGTGGGTGTTCACGGGGAACAGCAGCAGCACCAGCGCCAGCACGAACGGAAAGGCCTCCTGCCGCTGGTCCGGGGTCATGTCGCGCCATAGGCGCAGCGCGAAGAACAGGCCGGCGAGCATGCCCAGCAGGCCAAAACTGCCCATGTCCGCCATCAGCTCCAGCACCACGTTATGGGCATGCCGGGCGCCGCGCGCCTCGCCGATGGTTTCCAGGTGAAAGGCCACGTGCGGGTCGTCCGGCTCGGCATAGTCCATGTAGGCCACCGGAAACGCGCGTACGCCCACGCCGTTGACCGGGTGGTCACGATACATTTCCAGCGCGTGGCGGAAGATTGGCAGCCGGTTGGACGAGGCCTTGTCCAGGGTCGCCTCGGTGGTTCCCGCCACCAGCGACAGGGTGGTCTCCACGCGTTTCTGAAACACCGGCGACACCGCGTAGGTCATGGCGATCACGATCACCAGGATGGCCGGCACCGTCATGGAAATCCGTCGTAGCTCGCGGTTCTCCCGTCGCAGCAACAACACCGCGTACACCACGATAACCATGGCCATGGCCACCCAGCCCGAGCGCATGCCGGCGATCATTACCGCGCCCATGACCACGGCGAAGGCCGCGGCCCAGGCCCAGGCGTTCCAGCGCCGGCGCGCATACTCGAGCAGGAGTGGCGACAGCATGGCCATGATCGGGCCGTAGAACTGGTACTTCTTGAAAAACAGCGCGTTCAGACGGCTGCCTTCGATGGGAATGCCGAAAATATCGTGACCGATGATCAGCTGGATGAAGCCGTCAATCGCCCAGAACAGCAGGATCAGCGCCGACCACATCAGCACCTTGCCGCGCAGGCGGCGCGGATGCAGCAACACGCCCATCGCCGTCGCGGCCATCAACAGGCGGATGTCGACCAGCGTGGTCGACCAGCTTTTCAGCGGGTCGTAGGAATCAAGGCTCGACAGCGCCATGGGCAGCCAGAAACAGGCGAACAGCGGCAACAGCATGTAGAACACGCGCCGGGTGCGTTCGCCGTACACGGCGGAACGCCACAGGAAGGGCATGGCGATGACGAACACCATCAACGGAATCTCCGAGCGGTTGAACGGCAGCAGCGCGACGAAGGCGATGGCCGTCCAGGCCGGCCATTCCGCCTGGAGCTTGCGCTTGAGCACTTTCATGGGTCGCTATCCTCTTGGTTCCGGGCGTCCAGCAACTGGTGGTACACGGCCAGGGTTTCCCGCATCGATGCCTCCAGGCTGAACACGTCCCGGCGGTTGACCGGCGGCGCCTGGCGCAGAAAAGTGGCGGTTTGCGCCCGCAGGGCGGCCGCGTTGCCCGGCGGGACGGCGCCAAAGGGGTACAACGCGGAAAGGATCTCAGCCACCCCTCCGTGGTTCCAGGCGACCACAGGTCGGCCCAGATACAGGGCTTCCAGCACCGTGCGGCCGAACGCCTCGGGCGGCTCGCTGCACAGGTTGAACACCAGCTCGGAGGCCGCCATCCATTCGCGGATGTCCTGGCGTTCTCCGGTGAACGTGATGCGCTCGCGCACCCCGCCGGCGATGGCCAGGCCCACCAGTTCGTCGTGGTAGCGGGATCCGGCCCGGCCCGCGCCGACGATCACGCCGTGAATGTCCGGGTAGTCGGGCGCCAGGCCCGCCAGCAGGTTGATGAACTCCGCGTGGCCCTTGTAGCGGGAGAGGCGTCCCGGCAGGCACAGCCAGCGTTTGCCGCTCAACTCGGGAAATTCCGCCAGGGTGCGGCGCGTCCAGTCGTCATCAGGGCGATAGCCGTAGGGGAAGTCCTGGCGACTGGCGCCGCCGTGGACCACGCGCACACGCGCGGGGTCCACCGGGTAGTTGTGCAGGGTGTAGTCGCGGATCGCCTCGCTGACCGCGATCACCGCGTCGCCCTGAGCCATGTGGCCGCTGTAACGGCTGACCGAGTAGTGTCCGTGCATGCTGGTGACCAGCGCCGGGCGGGCGTCCGCCGGCAGCCGTTTCAGGGCGCGAACCGTGAGCAGGGCGGGCAGGCGCGAGTGCACGTGCACCAGGTCGGGTTGTTCATCCCGCAGCCAGCGGCGGATGCGGCCGATGTAGCGCAGGGTGCCCAGCCGCTTGCGGTTGACCGGCCAGGGCAGGGTTTGCGCGCCTGTGGCCGCGACGCGACGCGACAGCGGGCCAGGGGCGGCCAACACGGTTACCCGCACGCCCTGGCGAACCAGGAACTCGGTCAGTTCGGTGGCGACGAATTCCGAGCCGCCGATGCTCAGGGCCGCGAGGGCCTGGACCACGTGCATGGATTTTCCGGTTCGGTCGGGAGCGCCTGTCCCGGCTCAGTCCACCAGCGTGTACCGGGCGCTGCAATACGGGCAAAGCGCCTCGCCGGTTTCCTCGAGAGGCAGGTAGACGCGGGGGTGTGAATTCCAGAGCTTCTGCTCCGGTGTGGGACATGACAGGGGCAGCTGATCGCGGCGCACCTCGTAACAATCCTGGGCGTTGGCGAGGTCCAGCGAATCGTTGTTGGCGTCGGTTGGGTGGGCCACCGGTTTTCTCTCTTGCGCTTGCGGCCTCGCATTCTAGCGCGAATCGCGTCGTTCAGGCAGGCCCCTACAGCCCAAAGCGGGCGCAGATCGATCGACTGGCCGTGG
>JAUIJU010000090.1 GCA_030431095.1 Gammaproteobacteria bacterium
TGTCGCTGGTGGTGTTCGCCCTGGTGCTGTTGCGGCGCTTTTTCCAGCGCCGCGAAATGCGCGAATGGGCGCAGGCCGACCGCTCCGCCTATCGCGCCGCGGTATGGACCAGCGCGGCCAACTGGGCGGTGCTGATCACGGGCGTGGTGGTCATCAGCGCTGTGCAGGACCGCCTGTTCAGCGAAATACCCCTGCTGTTCAAATTGTGGCTGGTCATGCCGGTGCTGGCGGTGATCGCCGCGGCCTGGCTGCTGATCAAGACCATCGCCGTGTGGCGTCGCGGCCTGTTCCGGGGTGTCGGCGCACGTGTGCGCTACCTCGTCGTCGCCCTTTGCGGCCTGTTCATGGCCTGGTTCTACTGGTTCTGGAACATCCTCGGCTGGCAGACCCTGGCCTGATGGAGCATGGCATGCGCGAGGTAATCTTCCGCACGGAAGACTGGAAACTCAAATACCCCTTCACCATTACCGGCCACGTGTTCGACGGCACCCAGGCACTGTACGTGGAGATCAGGGAGGGCGGCCATATCGGCCGCGGCGAAGGCAGCGGGGTGTACTACCTCGACGAGAGCGGGCAAAGCATGCTCGCGCAAGCGGAGTCGGTGCGCGCAGCGCTGGAAAGCGGCGCCGACCGGCAACAACTGCTCGTACTGCTCCCCCCCGGCGGCGCCCGCAATGCCATCGACTGCGCGCTGTGGGACCTGGAAGCCAAGCAGGCCGGTCGCCGCGCCTGGGAACTGGCCGACATTCATCCTGGCAGCACCCACACCTTCGAGACGGTGGGCATCGACACCCCGGAAAGCATGGCCGAGAAAGCCCGGCAACTGGGCAGTGACCATATCAAGGTCAAGCTCAGTGGCGACGACCCGTTGGCGCGAGTGCGGGCCGTGCGCGAGGCGCGTCCCGGGGCCGAGATCATCGTTGACGTGAACCAGGGCTGGACCTTCGACCAATTGCGATTCTTCGCGCCGAAATTCCGCGACATGGGCATCGCCATGATCGAACAGCCGCTGCCCCGTGGCGGCGACGATGCGCTCGAGGACTACCGCAGCCCGGTACCCCTTGGCGCCGACGAATCCTGCCTGCATACCGGCGAGTTCGAGGCCGCCGCCCGGCGCTACCAGGTCATCAACATCAAGCTGGACAAGACCGGAGGCCTGACCGAAGCGCTGGAACTGGCACGCCTGGCGGAGGAACAGGACCTCGACCTGATGGTCGGCAACATGATGGGCAGTTCGCTGGCCATGGCCCCAGGCTACGTGGTGGCGCAACTGTGCCGTTACGTGGACCTGGACGGCGCCCTGTTCCTGGAACACGACCGCGAACACGCCATGTGTTTCGAGGGCGGGCGCGTATCCGTGCCGGAACCGGAACTCTGGGGCTGAACGGGGCCCGCCGCCATGCAGGAACTCACACGCATCACGCTGAATCCGCCCTACCTGCTGCTCCTCGGTGCGGAAACCGACAACACCTATGCCAAGACCGCCCTGGGCCTGGTGCAGTGGAGCCCGGAAAAGGTGTTGGGCCAGTTGCGTTTCGAGGGCTGCCAGGTCGATCTGGGCGTTCCCGACCTGTCCCTGGACGAGGCCGTGGCTGCCGGCTGCGGCAGCCTCGTGCTGGGCGTGGCGCCGGTGGGTGGCGTGGTGCCGGACAGCTGGTGGCCGTTGCTGGAGCAGGCCGCCCGCGCCGGACTGGATATCGTCAGTGGTTTGCACCTGCGCCTGGGTGAACGGGCCGGCCTGGCCGCGGCAGCCGCCGACAGTGGCGCCCGCCTGGTCGATGTGCGCGTACCGCCCGCCCGCCTGCCGGTGGGCACCGGCAAGCCACGATCCGGGCGACGCATCCTGACGGTAGCCGCGGATTGTGCGATCGGCAAAAAGTACACGGCGCTGGCGCTGCAACGCGCCCTCTCGGACGCGGGCTTCGACGCCAGCTTCCGCGCCACCGGGCAGACCGGCATCATGATCGCCGGCGAAGGCGTGCCCATCGACTCGGTCGTGGCGGACTTCATTTCCGGTGCGGCCGAACTGCTTTCGCCGGCCAACGACCCGGCGCACTGGGACGTGATCGAAGGCCAGGGTTCGGTGTTCCACCCGGGCTACAGCGGCGTCGCCCTGGGCCTGCTGCACGGCGCCCAGCCTCACGGCTTCGTGGTGTGCCACGACCCCCTGCGCACCCACGTGGCCGGCTGGCCGCACTACGCCCTGCCCTCGCTGGGCGAATGCATCGACGCGCATCTCCGGCTGGGGCGCCGCACCAGCCCGAACATCCGTTGTGTCGGGGTGTCCGTCAACACCTCGAAACTGCCCGCCGATGAACGCCGGAATACCCTGGACGGCCTGGCCGAGGAGACCGGCCTGCCCTGCGTCGACCCCCTGCTCGACGGCTGCGAGGCCCTGGTCCGTCGCATCCAGGACGAATTTACCGACGCCTGAGCCGGGCGCGGACAACGGAGAACGCGGCAACGCCGCGCACCCAAGACCTGACCACAACCGGGAGAGTCCGAGCCATGCACAGCACGCGAATCCATTCCCTCATCCGGCGACTGCCGGCCCTGTTGCTCGGTATCGCCGCCACCCTCACCACCCTGCCCGTCGCGGCTGCCGAATACGACCTGTTGATCACCAACGGCACCGTGTATGACGGTCACGGTGGCGAACCCGTCGAGGCCGACGTGGCCGTGCGCGGCGACCGCATCGTCGCCGTGGGCCGGGATCTTGGCAGCGCAGACAGGATGATCGACGCCGCAGGGCTGGCCGTGGCGCCCGGCTTCATCAACATGCTCAGCTGGGCCAACGAGTCCCTGCTCGAGGACGGCCGTTCGCAAGGCGATATACGCCAGGGCGTCACCCTCGAAGTGATGGGTGAAGGCTGGACCCTGGGCCCGGCCAACGACTCCATGAAGGCCGAGGCCCGGGCCCAGATGGGTGACATCCGCTACGACATCACATGGACCACCCTGGGCGAATACCTGCAACACCTGGAAGACCGTGGCGTGTCCACCAACGTGGCTTCGTTCATCGGTGCGACCACGGTACGCATTCACGAACTGGGTTACGAAGACCGCGCACCCACCCCCGAGGAACTGGAGCGCATGCGCCAGCTGGTGCGGGTCGCCATGGAAGAAGGCGCCATGGGCGTGGGCAGTTCACTGATTTATCCGCCAGCGTTCTTCGCCGAGACCGCCGAGCTGATCGCACTGAGCGAAGTGGCGGCGGAATACGGCGGGCGCTACATCTCGCACATGCGCAGCGAAGGCGCACAGCTGCTCAAGGCCATCGAAGAGCTGATCACCATTGCCCGCGAGGCCGGTATCGGCGCGGAGATCTACCACCTGAAGGCGGCCGGTGTGGCCAACCACGACAAGCTCGACCTGGCCATCGCCCGCGTGGAAGCCGCTCGCGCCGAAGGCCTGGACATCACCGCGGACATGTACACCTACACCGCCGGTGGCACCGGCCTGAGCGCCTCCATGCCGCCCTGGGTGCAGGAAGGCGGTCACGAGGCGCTGGTGGAGCGCCTGCGCGACCCGGTCATTCGTGAACGGCTGGTCGAAGAAATGACCACCCCCAGCGACGAATGGGAAAATCTGTACCTGGCGGCGGGCGGCGCCGACGGACTGGTGCTGGCCAGCTTCCGCAACCCGGAACTGAAACCCCTGATCGGCAGAACCCTGGCGGAGGTCGCCGAGGCGCGGGGCACCTCTCCTGAAGAAACCATTTTTGACCTGGTGATCGAGGACGACAGCCGGGTCGGCACCATTTACTTCATCATGTCCGAGGACAATGTCCACAAAAAGATCGCGTTGCCGTGGATGGCCTTCGGCTCCGACGCGGAGTCGAGTGCGCCCGAGGGCGTGTTCCTGGAATCGGGCACCCACCCGCGCGCCTATGGCAACTTCGCCCGCCTGCTGGGCAAATACGTGCGCGACGAGCGGGTCATCCCCCTGGCCGAGGCCATTCGGCGCCTGACCACGTTTCCCGCGAACAATCTGAAGATCAGGGAGCGTGGCGCGCTGGAGGCCGGCTACTTCGCCGATATCGTCGTGTTCGACCCGGCCACCATTCAGGACCATGCCACGTACGCCCAACCCCACCAGTACGCCACGGGCGTGCGCGACGTGATCGTGAACGGCGTGCCGGTGCTCCTGGGCGGTGAACACACCGGGGCCACCCCGGGACGATTCATCAAGGGCCCCGGCTATACCGGTGACGGACCCGAATCCTGAAACGGCCTGGCCTTGCGTGTTTCACGCCGTTTCACGAAAATCACGTGAAACAGTTCCAGAAGGCCGCAGTTAAACATTGATTTAATTATTGTTTTTCGCTACACTACAGTCATCGAACAGGCAAGAACAATCTGAACGGTTTGTCGGCGAATCGGCGTTTCGCCGGTCGCCTACAAGGGGATCGGAATGCTCCTAGCCAAACCGCCCAGGCCATTTCGATGCCTTCTTTCGAACCCCGGGTCGGACCCGGGGTTTTTTTATTCAGCCCCGCTTCATGCTGCGCTAACATAATTGCCTCTCGCACCCTGTCACGGGAGAAACCCGTCATGAAACGCATTTCACTTTTTTCACTCGCCATCCTGTTGCTTTCCCTGCCTCTG
>JAUIJU010000035.1 GCA_030431095.1 Gammaproteobacteria bacterium
CCCGAGCGGCAAGCCATATCGGCAAGCTATTCAGGCCCTCGCCACGCAGCGCCTCACCTACGATAAGTAGCCATGGCCTCTCAGTCGACACCCCAGAAGCGGTCATTGTGGCTTGCTGGGGCACGGCCTAGAACATTGCCCCTGGCGATTGCCCCGGTGATTCTCGGGGTGGCCTCGGCGTGGTGGGCGGGGGCGTTTTCCCCCACATTGAGCGCGCTGGCTCTGGTTGTTGCGCTGACGCTGAAATTCGGCCTCACGCTCGGCGTTGATCTGGCCTTCTTCACGGGCGGCCTGCTGCACGCGCTGCGCCAGTTCCTCGAGGGTCTGGCCAAAGGCGGTGCCGGCGGTGACGAGCAGTGCGCCCGCCAGGATGATCTTTATCGTTCTCATTGGGCCACCTCCGGTCCGGGTACAGGCAGGGTGACCAGGTCAGGCGCCTTTTCGTTGCGCGCGATGGACAGGCCCTCTTTCACTTCCAGGCGATACTTGTTGGGCAATTCCTCGAAGGCCCGCGTGGTCGGATTGAACCAGCCTGTGGTCTCCTGGTCACTGGTCTGGTAGACCAGCAGGGTTCGCCCGATGCGCAGGAATTCCACGGTCTGGCCGGTGGTCGGCAAGGCCTCGGAATAGGCCTCCGTGGTGCGACCGTACTCCAGCTCACCCTGGTAGGCCTCCATGATGCGACGGTATTTCTCCGACGTGGTCACGTCGGCCTGGTCCATCATGTCGCGCAGCCGTTGCACACGCTCACGACGCTCTTCCAGCCGGAAAGGCATGTCCCGCTCGACGATCTGGTCCAGCGTCTCGATCATCTCCAGCATCAGCGGCACCACCCCCCGGTTGGTGCTCTCCAGCCCTTCGAGCTGGTTGTTGATGGACACGATCTCGGCGCGCTGGTCGGTCACGACCCGCTCCAGCTGGTCGTTGTAGATCCGCAGGCTCTCGGTCTCGCGGACCACCCCGCGATACTGGGCAAGCAGGTCCGCGGTCTGCTGCGCCAATTGCGTCACGCGACGCTGGGACGCTGCGGCGTCCTTGTTGATCTTCGTTTCCGTGCCGACCGTGTTGTCGAGCACGACCTGCGCCTGGGCGTCGCCCAGCAGCAGCACGGCTGTTGCCGCCATGCCGAGCGTCAGGGATTTCAATCCGTTTATTTGTGGCATCGCCTTTTCCAGTTTTTTCGTATGAAACAGAAAGCGTCATGGCTCGCTTGCCAAGCCCTGAGCTTCCGTTGACAGAGACAGGGCGGCTCAGGATACCTGAAGCGGCAGGCACAATTCCACAACGTACGGCAAGTGTCGTTGCGCACGGTCGCGGGAAACTTGCGCTTTGGCGCGGACGCCTCCATCTGCTACCGGGACATCCGCTTCCGGCCCAGCCCTTGGATTCGAAAGAGACCGAAACCCGTGCAGGAACCCAATCGGCCGCCCAGCCCTGCGGCCTGCCGCGCCGCCTGCTGATCATGCTCTATGACGTGTTGCCGTTGCTCGCGGTGATGTTCATTGCCGCGGTGGTTGCCCTTCCCGTGACCGGGGACCGGGTTCGCGCCGGCCAGGACATCGGCTACAGCCTGTACCTGGCGGCCGCCGGCTTCGTTTACTACGGGCTGTGCTGGACCCGGGCGGGCAAGACCCTTGGCATGCGTGCCTGGAAGGTCGAGATCGTCACCCTGGACGGACACCACCCCGGCTGGGGGCGCGCCCTGGGCCGTTACGCAGCCACGTTGCTGTCCCTGGTCCCGCTGGGCCTGGGCATCTGGGTGGCCGCCTGGCGCAGCGATCGGGCCTGCTGGCACGACCGGCTCAGCGGCACCCGCCTGCTGCGCCGACCCTGAAGCCGCTCACACCGAGCGCCGCAGAACCAGGACCACCACCGAGGCCAGCACCAGTGACGGCGCCGCGGCGCCGATCGCTGACGGCAGGTCATAGGCCTCGCTGAAGTTCTGCATGGTTTTGCTGACGATCATGAAGACCCCGCCCAGCGACATCCCGATGAAAATTCTCAGGCCGAGGCTGTGGGTGCGCGCGGAACCGAACAGGAACGGCATGCCCGAGAGCACCAGCGCCAACACCGTGAGCGGGAACAACAACTTGCTCCACAACACCGAGTCGTAGGCCCGGCTGTCCAGTCCATTCTGTCCCAGGTAACCGAGCTGGTCGACGATGCCGCGTACGGACATGTAACGCGGGCGGATCACCGCCGTGGACAGGACTTCCGGTGCGAAACCCACGGTCCAGGGCTGGTCTCTCCGGAATCGACGGCTCACGCCGTCTGTGCCGATATCCACCCGGGTGCTGTCACGCAGACGCCAGCCCTCGCCGTCATGTATGGCCGAGGCGGCGCCTTCGATGCGCTGCAGGCGCTGCTGGTCATCGTAGGCGTAATGCACCACGTTGTGGAGGGTGACGTCCGCCTCCTCGCCGTCGGCGTACACCACGTAGCGACTGATCGTGATGAAGTCGTTGCCGTCGCGAATCCACATGCCCTGGCTGCCATCGCTGAGGTTGCTGGCCTCCAGGCGGGTTTCCTTCAGCTGCCGCGCCTGCTGTTCGGCCACGGGCATGACCCATTCGCCCATGACCATGACCACCAGGCTCAGCAGCAGGACGGCCCCCATCACGGAGCCCGACAGGCGCAGGCGCGAGACACCCGCGGTGCGGAACGCGACCAGCTCGTTACCGGCAGCCAGCCCGCCGACGCCGATCATGGCGCCCAGCAGGGCCGAGACCGGGAACACCACGTAAGCGGAATTGGCCGACTTGAGCACCACGTACCAGGCAATCTCGCTCAGCCGCGCGGTGCTTTCCGCCTCGCCCAGCTGGTCCAGGAAGGTGAACATGGCCATCAGCAGGGTCAGGGCCACCCACACACCCAGCACGCCGACCAGCGCGGTGCGGCCCACGTAGTAGTCGACCCGCTTGATCACGAGCTGCCCACCATGCGTCCCTGCCGCTGCAGCCAGAACACCGCCAGCAGCAGGACCACGCCATGAACCCACCACATGCCGAGGAAGGCGGGCATGTCATCTCCGGCGACCCAGGTGCGGCTCAGGTTCAGCGTGTTGGCATACACGGCGTACACCAGGATGCCCAGCGCCGCCCGGGAACCGCGCCCTTCCCGGGGCGAGGAATGCGACAGGGGAATGGCCAGCAGCCCCAGCACCACCACCGCGATGGCCGGTGACAGGCGCCACTGGAACTCGGCCCTGGCCTCGGGATCGTCGGTGGTCAGCAGCTCGCCGAGCGGCGCCGACTCCAACCCGCTGTCCCGGCTGCGCCGCGGCGGTTCGGGCAACTGCAGATCGTTGCGATCGAACTGGAGCACGCGCACGTTACGGGCATTGGGGCGCGTGTCGGTCACCTGCCCATCCGTCAGGGTCAGGTAACGCTTGCCGGTGTCCTGGTCCAGCCAGTATTCGCCCTCCCGGGCCGACCAGAGCTGCGTGCTCTCTTCGCCGGCCTGGCGCACGAAGACATTGCTCATGCTGCGGCCGTCCTTGTCCATCGCCTCCACGTAGATGACCAGCTCGCCACCCTGCATGATGTGAAACTTCCCCGCCTGCAGCCCCCACAGCGAGGCCGAGCGCAAAGC
Source organism: Gammaproteobacteria bacterium (assembly GCA_030431095.1). GTDB lineage: Bacteria > Pseudomonadota > Gammaproteobacteria > Xanthomonadales > SZUA-36 > Marinihelvus. The sequence goes on from JAUIJU010000035.1 coordinate 3,592, forward strand.
TTCTTCCAGCAGATTGTCGGACAGCGCCGCGGCCCGCGGCGCGGCCCAGAGCGTGATCACCAGCAACACGGCCGCAACCGGCAGTACCAGGGCCGCCAGGGGCTTGAGCAGGTAACGCCAGCTGAACCCGCTGGAGCGCATCACCACCATTTCCTGGTCTCGGTAAAAACGACCCAGGCCCCACATGACGGCCACGAAGCCCGCCAGGGGAAGCAACTTGGAAAGGACTTCGGGCGTCGCCAGCAGCAACTGCTTGCCCAGCAGGCCCGTCGGCACACGGCCGTCGGCAATGTCGTTGAGCAACTCGCCGAGAAACACGCCCATCAGGACGATCCACAGGACGAAAGCGACGGCCAGCAGGGTCCAGAACCATTCCCTGAAAACGTATTTCTGAAGTATGGTCAACGGTGTTGTCCGGGGCGCCGTTCCGGGGCGTCGAAGGTCAATGCGCCACGGTATCCGCGGGGCCGGAACAACGCAAGACGAGACGCAGCAAGCGCCGGCGGCGCATGCGATACATAATGACGTCTGTTCTTGTAGAATGAAAAGCTTTGCCGCCAGCCATGCTCGGGCACCTTGCGGCCACCGGGGGGACGACCACCAATGAAAGCCACACTCGACAACACTTCACCGATCCAGATCGAAACCCCCTGCCTCGTGGTAGGCATACTCGAAGACGCTCCCCTGCAAGGGCCGGCGGCGGCCATCGACGAGGCCAGCGGCGGGCGCCTTTCGCGCCTGATCGACAGCGGCGACGTGGAACCGGATCGCAACGCCACCACGCTGCTGCACGGACTGCCCGGTGTGACAGCCGAGCGCATCCTGGTGGTGGGCGGGGGCCAGGCGAAACGATTCGACCGGGTGCGCTACCTGAACATGTGCCTGGCGGCGGGCAAGTTCCTGCGCGGTCACGCGGTCACCGAGGCCCACGTGTGCCTCGCCGAGTTGCCGGTGGAAGCGTTCGATGCCGGGTGGCGTCTGCGCCAGTGCGTTTTCGCCATCGATCACGGCAACTACGTGTACGTCACCACCAAGCCCCTCAAGAGCGACATGCCGCGCCCGCTGGCCGCTGCCAGCTTTCACGGCGGCCCCGAACTGAGCGAGGCGCTGGACCAGGGCGTGGCGCTGGGCGCCGGTTCGCGCACGGCGCGCGAACTGGGCAACCTGCCACCGAACATCTGTACGCCAGCCTACCTCGCACAGGAATGCACCAACCTGGCCAGGTCCCTGGAAAACTGCTCCATCGAGGTGCTCAAACGCAAACAAATGGCGGAACTCGGCATGGACGCCTTGCTCGCGGTCGGCCAGGGCAGCGATCACCCGGCGCGCCTGGTGGTGTTGCGCTACGACGGCGCCGGCAAGGACGCGCAGCCTTACGTGCTCGTGGGCAAAGGCGTGACCTTCGACACCGGCGGCATTTCCCTGAAGCCGCGCGAGAGCATGGACGAGATGAAGTTCGACATGTGCGGCGCGGCCACCGTGATCGGGGCCTTCGAGGCCTGCGCGCGCATGCAACTCAAGGTGAACCTGGTGACCGTGGTCGCCGCGGTGGAAAACATGCCGGACGGCAAGGCCTACCGCCCGGGCGACGTGATCGGCAGTATGGCCGGCAAGACCATCGAGGTGCTCAATACCGACGCCGAGGGCCGCCTGGCGCTGTGCGATGCGCTGACCTACAGCCGGCGTTTCGATCCCGCCGCCATCATCGACGTCGCCACCCTGACCGGTGCCTGTGTCGTCGCCCTGGGCCACCACGCATCGGCCGTGATGACCAAGCACGACGACCTCGCCGAGGAACTGATCCAGGCCGGCAACACCGCCGTGGACCGCGGCTGGCGCCTGCCCCTGTGGGAAGACTACCAGTCACAACTGAAGACCCCCTTCGCCGACATGAAAAATGTCGGCGGCATGCCGGCCGGCGCCATCACCGCGGGTTGCTTCCTGTCAAAGTTCACCCGCGATCTGCGCTGGGCGCACGTGGACATTGCCGGCTCGGCCTGGAAGTGGAACGGCAACGAGGGCGCTACCGGCCGCCCGGTCGGCCTGCTGGCCCAGTACCTGATCGACCGCCAGGACTGAATACGCCGTGGGTGAGCGCTGCCAGGTCGATTTTTACCTGCTGGGCTCACCCGCCCTGGACGCCGGACGCCTGGCCTGCAAACTGGCCATGATGGCCTGGGAACGGGGCCACCGGGTCAGCATCGTGTCGCGCGACCGGTCGCATCTCGCCGAACTCGACGAAATGATGTGGGCCAGCCCCGAAGGAAGGTTTCTGCCCCACGAACCGGGCCCGGGTACCGCCGCACCCGTCGAGTTGTTGACCGAACCACCGGGCGAGGAAGGCGACGTGGTGATCAACCTCACCGAGCGGCCGTTGCCGCCCCCTCTGCCCTGGAACCGACTGCTCGAAATCGTCCCGCACCGCCCCGCCGATCGCGAGGCCTCCCGGGAGAAATTCCGACACTACCGCGCCGGTGGCCTGGAGCCGCGCGCGCACGACATCAACTGAGGATCGCCCCCCGCGATGGACAAGAGCTATTCCCCGGCGGACATCGAACGACGCTGGTACGAGACCTGGGACGAACGCGGCTATTTCACGCCCGACATAGACGCCGACGGCGCGCCGTTCTGCATCATGCTGCCTCCCCCCAACGTGACCGGCAGCCTGCACATGGGGCATGCCTTCCAGGACACGATCATGGATATCCTCACCCGGTATCACCGGATGCTGGGCCGCCCCACGCTGTGGCAACCGGGCACCGACCACGCGGGCATCGCCACGCAGATGGTGGTGGAGCGCAAACTGGCGTCCGAGGGTGTGTCGCGCCACGACCTGGGACGCGAGGCCTTCGTCGATGCGGTGTGGCGCTGGAAGGAGGAGTCAGGCGGCACCATCGAGCGCCAGATGCGCCGCCTGGGCGCCTCGGTGGACTGGGAACACCACCGCTTCACCATGGACGACGCCTTGTCCGACGCGGTCACCCGGGTGTTCGTCGATCTGTTCGATGACGGCCTGATCGAGCGTCGCAAGCGACTGGTGAACTGGGATCCGGAACTGCACACCGCCTTGTCCGACCTGGAAGTGATCAACGAAGAGGAGTCCGGTCACCTGTGGCACATTCGCTACCCGCTGGTCAGCGGCGGGGGCCACCTGGTGGTCGCCACCACGCGCCCGGAAACCCTGCTGGGCGACGCCGCCGTGGCGGTCCACCCGGAAGACGAACGCTACACCTCCCTGGTGGGCGAGGAACTGGAACTGCCGCTCACCGGCCGTCGCATTCCGGTGATCGCCGACGACTACGTCGACCCGGAGTTCGGCACGGGCTGCGTGAAGATCACCCCGGCGCACGACTTCAATGACTACGACGTGGGCCAGCGCCACGACCTGCCGTTGATCAACGTTCTCGAGCCCGACGCCAGTCTCGGCGACGAAGCACCGGAGGCTTACCGCGGCCTCGACCGCTTCGAAGCGCGCAAACGCGTGGTCGCCGACCTCGACGAGGCCGGTCTGCTGGAGCAGGTCGACAACCACACGTTGATGGTGCCGCGCGGCGACCGATCCGGCCAGGTGGTCGAGCCTTACCTGACCGACCAGTGGTACGTGAAGATCGGACCGCTGGCCCGGCCCGCCATCGAGGCAGTGGAAAGCGGCAAGGTGCGGTTCGTGCCGGAGAACTGGAGCAAAACCTACTTCGAGTGGATGAACAACATCCAGGACTGGTGTATCTCCCGCCAGCTGTGGTGGGGTCACCGCATTCCGGCCTGGTACGACGACCATGGGGGCGTGCACGTAGGACGCGACGAGGCCGACGCGCGCCGCCGCTCGAAACTGGATGACTCGGTGGCCCTGCGACAGGACGAGGATGTGCTCGACACCTGGTTCTCATCGGCGCTGTGGCCCTTCACCACCCTGGGCTGGCCCGACCAGACCCGGCGCCTGGACACCTTCTACCCGACCAGCGTGCTGGTCACGGGCTTCGACATCATCTTTTTCTGGGTTGCGCGAATGATCATGATGGGCCTGCGCTTCACCGGCGATGTGCCTTTTCACGAGGTGTACATCCATGGCCTGATCCGGGACGGGCGCGGACAGAAAATGTCCAAGTCCAAGGGCAACGTACTCGATCCCATCGACCTGATCGACGGCATCGAACTGGAACCGCTGGTGGCCAAGCGCACCACGGGCCTGATGCAGCCGCGCATGGCGCCGGACATCGAGAAAGCGACGCGCCGGGAATTTCCCGACGGCATACCGGCGTTCGGCTGCGACGCGCTGCGCTTCACCTTCGCCAACCTGGCCACCACGGGGCGCGATATCAGCTTCGACCTGGGTCGCGTGGAAGGCAACCGCAATTTCTGCAACAAGCTGTGGAACGCGGCCCGTTACGTGCTGATGCAGACGGAGGGCCAGCCCGTCACGGCGCCGGAACAGTTGTCACTGGCCGATCGCTGGATCCTGTCCCGGCTGGGCGCCATGCTGCGGGAACTGCAAAGCCACCTGGCCGGCTACCGCATGGACCTGGCCTCGCAGGCCCTGTACGAGTTCGTCTGGAACGAGTATTGCGACTGGTACCTGGAATTGTCCAAGCCGGCCCTGCAGGAAGGCACCGATGAAGAGCGCAACGCCACGCGGCACACGCTGCTCACGGTGCTCGAGCAGACCCTGCGCGCCCTGCATCCGTTCGTGCCGTACATCACCGAGGAAATCTGGCAACGCGTGGCGCCGCCACTGAACCTGGACGGCGACAGCATCGTGATTCGCCCCTGGCCCGAGGCCGCCGCGGTGGATCCGGAAGCCGACGCGCACGCCGAGTGGATCAAGGCCGTTCTCCGCGCGGTGCGACGGGTGCGATCCGAACTCAACGTCCCGCCTTCAAAAGGCCTCATGGTCCAGTTGCAGGGCGGCACGGACGAGGACCGCGAACGCCTGTTGCGCGCCGAAGCCCTGCTACGCAGCCTGGGCCGGATCGAGGCATTCGAATGGGTCGGTGACCAGGCCGATGCCTCTCAATGCGCCGTCGCCCTGGTCGGAGAACTGCGTCTGCTGATTCCCCTGCAGGGCCTCGTAGACGTCAGCGAGGAAACGCGCCGTCTGCGCAAACTGCTGGACAAGGAATCCCAGGCCCTGGATCGATCACGCGCCAAGATGGGCAACGCCCGGTTCGTCGACAACGCCCCGGAAGACGTGGTGGCGCAGGAGCGTGAACGCCTGGCCGGCCACGAGGCCACCGTGGCGGAACTGGAAGCCCAGATCGAACGCCTGGCCGGCCTGGGCGGCTAAGCGCCCTGACCCTCCGGGTCTGTTTCCGGGTCGCCGAGCGCGAGGCGCATGACGATGGCGTCCTCGCGCCCTTCCTCGCTGCGGTAGTACCCCGGCCGACGTCCGATTTCGCGGAACCCGCGCCGCCGGTAGATTTCCGCCGCACCGGGATTGGACGGGCGCACCTCGAGAAACATCGACGCGCAGTCCTGCGCCCGGGCGTGGCCGATGGCGTGTTCCAGCAGCAGGCCGCCCAGGCCCTGGCGTTGTCGCGCGGGATGGATGCACAGGTTCAGCAAGTGGCTCTCGCCCGCGGCCCAGTTGAAAATCACGTATCCGGCCAGGTCACCGTCGAGCCAGACACCGTGACACCCGTAGCCGACGCGCAGGCACTCGCGAAAAATGCCAGGGGTCCAGGGAAACGGATAGGCGGCCTGCTCGATGGCGGCCACGGCCTCCAGGTCCTCTTCGCGCAGGGCGCGAAGCACCGGGTGAAAACTGCGCGGTTCAGCGCTCACGCCCGACCGGCCACCCCGGCATCGCGTAGCGCCTTCCAGCACTGTCGCCGCGCGGCGGCGTCACGCGCCAATCGACCCAGGTCCGGCGCCACGGTGACCCGCGCCGGCCCACACTGCTCAGGCGCCTCTCCGCCGAACACCAGCTGCGCTTGCGCGGCGCCGAAAATCACGACCTGGGTAAACAGGCGCTCGGCAATGGCCAGTTCCAGCCGTTCACCTTCTTCTGCTTGCGGATCGCCGACCCGCCCCCACACGGGCGCGTCGGGCGCCACCCTGGCCAGGTCCGAGGCCAGGGCGCCGGAGAAGTCGTCGTTCGCGCCGCACACGTACAGGCAGCTCCCCTGTCCCGGGCCCAGGTGAACCGGGGCCGGGTCGTCGGCGGCCCGAAGCCCCGACGCCGCGGCGGAGGCCGGCGCCACCTCCTGCACGGAATCGGGCACGACCGGGTCCGGCGAGGATACGGCGCTCGGTGGCGCGCCACGAGCGTGGCCCGGCTGCGCGTCACGGGGCACCCAGGCGGTCAGCCCCAGCGCATCGAGATAGGCCTGGCGCCGGCGCATCACGACGCGTCGTCATCACTGCCACGGCCCGCGCGTTCCGCGGCCTGGCGACGCCGCTTGCGTCGCAGGCTCCGCCGGGCCTGGCGTTTGCGGCGACCGTTCAGGGTCAGCACGACGCCCGAAACGATATAGATGCCTCCGATACCTACCGCCACGGTGGGCGGGTCGATGGCGAACAGCACCAGCGCCAGCATCAGCAGGAACAGCCAGGCGATGGGGACTTTCTCGTTGGTGGCGATGGTCTTGAAACTGAAGTAGCGCACGTTGGAGAACATCAACAAACCGACGCACAGGGTCAGCAACCAGATCAACCAGCGCACCGAGGCGCCGTCGACCCCGTGGTCCTCGAAAAACCAGACCGCGGCCGCCAGGGTCAGGGCCGCCGCCGGGCTGGCCAGGCCCTGGAAGTACGTGCGGTCGTCCCCGCCCGCCTGGGCGTTGAAGCGGGCCAGCCTGAGCGCCGCACAGGCGATGTAGACGAAGGCGGCCAGCCAGCCCAGCTTGCCCGCCACGGGGCTGATTTCGCCCATGCTCTGCAGAGACCAGTTGAAGGCCAGGATGGCCGGCGCCAGCCCGAAGGAAATCATGTCCGACAGGCTGTCGTACTGAACCCCGAATTCGCTCTGTGTGTTGGTCATCCGCGCCACGCGCCCGTCCAGGCCGTCCAGCACGCCGGCGACACCAATGGCGACGGCAGCGGTCACGTAGGCGCCATTGATCCCCGCGATGATCGAGTAGACCCCGGCGAACAGGGCACAGGTGGTCAGCGCGTTGGGCAGCAGAAATGCGCCTTTCTGGCGAATGTTTCGTGGTTCGGACATGGGCTCCGGGGGACGCACGGACGAGGCACGGATGATAACACGCAAGCCCCTGAAAACCCGTTGGCTGCCGCCGTTGACAAGCTGCGCCGGCGTCGCGGAATGTGCTATAACCCCGCATCGACAAGGGAAAAAAGGACGCTTTCCATGATCCGCACCGCATTGACCACGGCCGCGATCTTCCTGATCGTGGCGTCGGCCCCCCTGGGCGCCGCGGAAATCATCTACAAGTGGGTGGACGACAAGGGCACCGTGCACTACGGCGAGCGCCCACCCCAGGGCGTCGATGCCGAGCCGGTGCTGGTCACCGCGGCGCCGAACCGTGACCCCGCCAACGCACCCTACGCCAGTGCGTCGGACGCGGACGACGACGCGCCCAACGCCGCCCAACAACAGCGCGAGGAGCGCGCGGCGCGGCTCGAGGAACGCCGCCAGGAAGAGGCGAAGATCGCTGCAGCCTGCACCGCGCAGCGTGCCCGCCTGGAAGAACTGGTGCCGCATTCGCGCGTCATTCTGCAAAATCCCGACGGCACCAGCCGCATGCTCGATGACGAAGAACGCCTGTCCATGATCGAGGAGGCGCGGGCCTTCGTGGACGAGCATTGCCCCGAGCCCTGAACGGGCTGCCCCGGAGGGGCCAAAGGGGATAAAATAGCGGTTTTGACGTGACACGACGGTCGGGTTCGCCCGCGGTCGCCGTTGCCTGCGAAGACCGAATCATGAAAGCCAGCGCCTATCACCTGTCCACTACGCGTGAGACCCCGGCCGACGCCGAGATCGCCAGCCACCAGCTGATGATCCGCAGCGGCATGATCCGCAAGCTGACCGCGGGCATCTACACCTGGAGTCCGCTGGGGCTGCGCGTGCTGCGCAAGGTGGAGGACATCGTGCGCGAAGAGATGAACCGCGCCGGCTACCTGGAAATGCTGATGCCCGCCGTGCAGCCCGCCGAACTGTGGCAGGAGAGCGGCCGCTGGGAACTGTTCGGCGGCCAGCTCCTGAAAATCCGGGACCGTGCCGGACGCGATTACTGCTTCGGCCCAACGCACGAAGAAGTGATGACCGACTTCGTGCGCAACGAAATCCGCAGCTACAAGCAACTGCCCGTCACCTTCTACCAGATCCAGACCAAGTTTCGCGACGAGATTCGCCCCCGTTTCGGCGTGATGCGCGCACGCGAATTCCTGATGAAGGATGCCTATTCCTTCCACATCGACCAGGCCAGTCTCGAACAGACGTTCTGGGAGATGCACGGGGTGTACAGCCGGATCTTCGAGCGCAGCGGCCTGCGCTTCCGCGCCGTGGAGGCCGACTCCGGCGCCATCGGCGGCAATCGCAGCATCGAGTTCCACGTGTTGGCCGATTCGGGTGAGGACCAGATCGCCTTTTCTACAGGCTCCGACTACGCGGCCAACGTGGAGCTGTGTCGGCTGGCGCCGCCGGATGGCGAACGCCCTGCCCCGGCGGAGGAATTGCGCACTGTTGACACCCCCGGCGTGCGCACCATCGACGAACTGGTGACACAGTTCGACATTCCCGTTGAGCGGACCGTCAAAACCCTGCTGGTGCAGGGCGACGAGGGCCTGGTGGCGCTGCTGGTGCGCGGCGACCATGAACTGAACCCCGCCAAGGCGGAGAAACTGCCCGGCGTGGCCAGTCCGCTGACCTTCGCGGACGACGCGGCGATTCGGGCCGCCGCCGGCGCCGGGCCGGGCTCGCTGGGTCCCGTCGGCCTGGACCTGCCGCTGGTGGTGGACCACGCGGTGGCCGTGATGGCCGATTTCGCCGCCGGCGCCAACCAGGACGACCAACACCTGTTCGGCATCAACTTCGGACGTGACCTGCCCGAACCGCAGGCCGCCGATCTGCGCAATGCGTGCAACGGCGATCCCAGCCCGGACGGCCAGGGCACCCTTGAACTGGCGCGCGGCATCGAGGTGGGCCATATTTTCCAACTCGGAACCAAGTACTCCGAGTCCATGAACGCGGTGGTGCTGGGTGAAGACGGCAAGTCACACGTGATGCCCATGGGCTGTTATGGCATCGGCGTCTCGCGCATCGTGGCCGCCGCGATCGAGCAGAACCACGACGAGCATGGCATCGTCTGGCCGGCCCCGTTGGCGCCTTTCACCCTGGCGCTGCTGCCCATGAACGCGAAAAAGTCCCCGCGGGTGCAGGAGGCCACCGAGGCCCTGTACCGCGACCTGCTGGCGGCCGGCGTCGAGGTCCTCTGCGACGACCGCAACCTGCGCCCGGGCGTCATGTTCAACGACATGGAACTGATCGGCATACCGCACCGCGTGGTGGTGGGAGAACGCGGCCTGGACGCGGGCACCCTGGAATACCGTGCCCGCGGCGCCGAGGCCAACGAGGAACTGCCGCTTGACGGCGCGGTGGCGGCCATCCTGGAGAAAATCGGCCGCGCGTGAACGACCGCCGGTTTACTGCTCCGGGTCGCTGTCGACCCGGCGCAGGTGCACGTCCCGTTGCGGAAACGGAATCTGCACACCCTCGGCATTGAATCGCTTGTAGATGGACTTGAGCAACTCGTGGGTCACCCGCCCACGGTGCACCGGCGCCAGCACCCAGCCCAGCATCTCGAAATCCAGTGACGAATCACCGAAGGCGCGCATGCGCACCCGCGGCGCCGGGTCATCCACGATGTCCGGGTTTTCGGCGGCCACCGATTCGAGCAATTCCGACACCTGGTCGACGTCGCTGCCGTAGGCCACGCCCACCGGGATGCGGATGCGGTACTTTTCCCACGGCCCGCCACTCTCGTTGATGATTTTCGCGTTGGCGATGATCGCATTGGGAATGGTGACTTCGACGTCGTCTCGCGTCAGCAGCCGCGTGGAGCGCAGACCCACGTGGGTCACTTCGCCGCGCTCTCCCGTGTCGAGCACCACGTAGTCGCCGATCTGGTACGGCGCGTCGGCCACGATGAAGATGCCGGAAAACAGGTTGGCCAGGGTGTCGCGCGCGGCGAAGCCCACGGCGATGCCGATCACCCCCGCCGAGGCCAGCCAGGCCGTCGGATCGATGCCCCAGATCAGCAGCGCCCCGTAGCCGGCCACCGCCACCAGTACGACCTTGGTCGTGATCTCGAACATTGGCAGCGTTCGGGTCTCGATGAACTCGAGTCGATCCTTGCGATCGGCGACCGCTTCGAGAAACACGTGCGAGGCTTTCAGCGCGGCGCGCAGCAGCGAAAACAGCAGCACCGTGGCCAGCACGTTCACCGTGATGGCGCGGGCGGTGCCGGGCATCGGCACGATGGCCGTGACCAGGAACAGGGACAGGATCACCGGAAAGGTCAGCGCCGGTTTGCGCAGGATGATGAGCAGACGGTCGTCGTAGTCGGTACGGGTTCGATTGGCCAGGCGCGTGCGGACCAGGCGGATGGCGAACTGCAGCACCTTGCCGACGCAGTAGCCCAGGAACACCACCACGACCAGCAGCAACAGGGGATAACTGGCCAGGAATTCCAACGGGGTCTGCACGAACTCGGGCAACAGGTCCCAGACCATGTCGTCGAGCATTTCCGATTCGGGCGCCCCGGTGAGCTCGCCGTCTCCGGAAGCGGGCGTGGCTTCGTCCTTTGAAGGCTGCGTACCGGCAGCGCCGGACCCGGGAACCAGGTCGTTCAGGGGCGAGCCGTCGGACGGCTGCGAATCGGCTTCTTCCTGCATGGTGTCGTCGTCGCGTGCGCGGGGGGTGTCACCCGGCATGGTATCGGCCGTGGCCGGGAATCACCAGCCAACCCGGGTCAACGGCTGCCGATGTGCTTCTCGCCGCGCCGTTCGGCCAGTTCGATCTGGCGAGCGCGCTCCAGCATGCGTTCGCGTTTCTCCGGGGTCAGCCGGTCAAAGCAGCGGGGGCAGGACACGTGCAGTTCAAACCGGGGGGACTCGCGGTCCTCGGCGGTCACCGGCATGCGACACGCCGGACACACCTCCAGGTCGCCCTGGCGAAGCTGGTGGTCGACCGTGACCCGGTTGTCGAACACGAAACAATCGCCTTCCCACAGGCTGTCACCGGGATCGACCTGCTCCAGGTAATTGAGGATACCGCCATCGAGATGGTAGACGTTCTCGTAGCCCAGAGACTTGAGATAGGCCGTGGATTTTTCACAGCGTATGCCGCCGGTGCAGAACATGGCGACGTGCCGGTCCCGTTCCGGGTCGAGATTGGCCGCCACCCACTCTGGAAACTCGCGGAAGGAACGCGTGCCCGGGTCCTCGGCGCCACGAAAACTGCCCAGGTGTACTTCGTAGTCGTTGCGCGTATCGATCACACGCACGTCCTCGCGTCGGATCAGCGCATTCCATTCTTCCGGAGCGACGTATTCACCCACCATCCCGCGCGGATCGACGCCGGCCACGCCCAGGCTCACGATCTCCTTCTTCAGCCGCACCTTCATGCGGTAGAAGGGCGCTTGCGCGGCATGGGCGAACTTGGCCTGCAGGCCCGCCAGCCGCGGGTCCTCCCGCAAGCGCTCGAGCAGGCGGTGTACGCCTCTTTCCGGTCCCGCCACGGTACCGTTGATGCCCTCGTGGGCCAGCAGTATGGTGCCGAGCAACCCCAGGTCGCGGCAACGCTGAAGCAGGGGTTCGCGCATGGCCTCGATGTCGTCCAGCTCGGCGAAATGATAAAAAGCCGCGACCAGCGCTGAGTCACCGGAGCCGGAGGAATGCTGGGCGTCGCTCATGGCGTAACGCTCAGGCCAGGGGCCGGATGCCGACGGCCCGGCGAATCTCCCGCAGATAGGGCGTGGCGGAAGCCCGCGCCTTGTCTCGACCGGCCTGCAATACCGCTTCCACGTCGCCGGGCCGGGCGACCAGGGCCTCGTACCGCTCGCGCGCCTCGGCCAGCTCGCCGTTGATCAGCTCGAAGACCTGTTGCTTGGCCGCGCCCCAGGCAATGCCCTCCCGGTAGGCCTGCCGCATCGCTTCGCGCTGCGCCGGATCGGCAAACGCCGCGTATATGGTGAACAGCGCGGAATCGTCCGGGTCCTTGGGTTCGCCGGGTTCCAGCGAGTTGGTCACGATCTTCATGATGGCCTTGCGCAAGCGCTTTTCCGGCAACCACAGGGGAATGGTGTTGTTGTAACTCTTGGACATCTTGCGCCCGTCCTGCCCCGGCAGAAGGGCCACGTGGTCCTCGACCACCGCCTCCGGCAACACCATCAGGTCGCCGTAGTGATGGTTGAAGCGCTGGGCGATATCACGCGCCATTTCCAGGTGCTGCACCTGGTCGCGCCCTACCGGAACCTTGTCTGCGCGGAACGCGAGAATGTCCGCGGCCATCAACACCGGGTAGCTGAACAGGCCCATGGTGATGCCGTGGTCTTCGTCTTCGCCGGTATCGAGGTTCTCCTGCACCGCCGCCTTGTAGGCATGCGCGCGGTTCATCAGGCCTTTCGCCGTCTGGCAGGTGATGATCCAGGTCAGCTCGGTGATCTCGGGCACGTCGGACTGGCGGTAGAAGGTCACTTGCTCCGGGTCCAGGCCGAGGGCCAGCCAGGTGGCGGCGATTTCCAGGGTGGACTGTCGCACCTGTTCCGGTTCGCCGCTCTTGATCAGGGCATGGTAGTCGGCGAGGAAAAAGTAAGAATCCACGTTGGGGTCACGACTGGCCGCGATGGCGGGCTTGATGGCGCCCACGTAGTTGCCGAGGTGGGGGCTGCCGGTGGTGGTGATCCCCGTGAGGACGGTGTGCTGGCTCATTGAATCTGGCGGTTTGCGGGCCGCTTGGCGACAAAGACGCAATTCTACGGGAACGCCCTCCGTCCGTGTATCCCGGGACGCCGCCACGGCGGGAAACGCCGCGTGTCACATCAGGTTTCTCTATTACTTTATGAATTCCGATTCGGATACAATATCAATACAGCATCCAAGGCACGCGCCCATGAACCTTCGAGCCCTCAAGTATTTCGTCAAGCTGGCCGAGCTGAAACATTTCAGTCGCGCCGCCGAAGCCTGTTTCGTCAGCCAACCCACGCTGAGCACCCAGATACGCAAACTGGAAGAAGAACTGGGCGTGCAACTGGTGGAACGGGTGCCGCGCAAGGTGCAGCTCACGCCCGTGGGCGAAGAGTTGGCCGCCAGGGCGCGGCACGTGCTGCGCGACGTCGAACAGATATACGCCGCCGCCCGGCGCAGCCGGGATCCCGAAACCGGCACGCTGCGCCTGGGGCTGTTCCCCACCCTGGCGCCCTACCTGCTGCCCCACGTGGTGCCCCTGATCCGGGAGCGCTTTCCCCGGTTGCGGCTGGAACTGTCGGAAGAAAAAACCGCCGACATCCTGTCCATGCTCGAAAGCGGCAAACTGGATGCGGCGCTGATCGCGCTGCCGGTGGAGGACCACAGCCTGGATCACATCGTGCTGTTCGACGAGCCGTTCTTCCTGGCCGTGCCCGAATCCCACCCCCTGGCATCCAGGTCCTGCATCGAGACCGAGGACCTGGAGGGCACCGAGCTGCTGTTGCTCGAGGACGGCCATTGTCTGCGGGACCAGGCCCTGGAGGTGTGCTCGTTGTCGGGCGCACGCGAGCGTGTGGATTTTCACGCCACCAGCATGGAGACCCTGCGCCAGATGGTGGCCGCGGAGGTGGGCGTGACGCTGATGCCGGCGCTGGCGGTCAAGCCGCCGATCGCGCCGACGCGCAACGTGACGCTGCGCCCCTTCAGCGCGCCGGCGCCGCACCGCACCATCGCCCTGGTGTGGCGCAAGACCGCGCCGCTCGAGCCGATGATGCACAAGCTGGCCGGCTGCTTCGAAACCCTTCCCGAAACCCTGGCGGCCTGAGTTCAGCCCCCTTGGTGGCGATCAGACCTCGTCGGATGCCTCGGTGATGTCCGCGAACAAGGGCGTACTCAGGTAGCGTTCGCCGGTATCCGGCAACATCGCCAGAATGCCTGCGCCGGGCTCGGCGTCCTCGGCCACCTTGAGCGCCGCGGCAAAGGTCGCGCCGGAAGAAATTCCGCAGAAAATGCCTTCTTTCGCGGCCAGGGCCCTGGAGGTCGCGATGGCCTCCTCGTCGGTCACCGGAACGATGCGGTCGTAAATTTCGCGGTCGAGCACGCCGGGAATGAAGTCGGGCGTCCAGCCCTGGATCTTGTGCGGTTGCCACTCGTCACCGGACAGCAAGGCCGCACCGGCCGGCTCGGTCGTCACGATTTCCACCTCGGGTCGCGCCGCCTTGAGCACCGTGCCGGCGCCGGTCAGGGTGCCACCGGTGCCCCAGCCGGTCACCCAGGTGTCGAGCCGCTTGCCGGCGAAGTCACGCACGATCTCGGGGCCGGTCGTGTGGCGGTGGTACTCGGGGTTGGCCTGGTTCTCGAACTGGCTGGCCAGGAACCATCCGTTCTCCTTCGCCAGGCGCTCAGCTTCGCGAACCATGCCAGTGCCGCGCTCGGCGGCCGGCGTCAGGACCACCCTGGCGCCCAGGAACTTCATCAACTTTCGCCGTTCCACGGAAAACGACTCGGCCATGACCATGACCAGCGGATACCCTTTGGCCGCGCAGACCATGGCCAGGGCGATGCCGGTGTTGCCCGAGGTGGCCTCGACCACGGTCTGCCCTGGTTGCAGCACCCCCCGGCGTTCAGCGTCTTCGATGATCCCGATGGCCAGGCGGTCCTTGACCGAGGACAGGGGATTGAAGGCTTCGACCTTGACGTACATGTCGATACCCGCTGGCGCCAGGCGATTGATACGCACCACGGGTGTACGGCCGATGGTGTCGAGGATGCTGTCGTGAATCATGAGTGTCTCCAGTGGTTGTCGGGCGCCGGCGACCGTGCCGCTTGTTCAGAACGTGGCGTCTCCGCAACATAGCAGCCGCCGGAACTGCTTGCAGGGCGACAGTTTGCCGCCTGCGGCACGCGGGTTGAAAGACGGGTGCTTTATGGCCTTATGCCTGCACGGCATATGGCCACCGGGTCAGTCGGCCGGTGACAGCCCCGGCAGGCGTTCGCCACGGGCCAGGCGCGGCGCATGCGGCCCCAGGCCGGCCGCGCGTCGGGCGAAGGCCTCGCGCAGGAACCAGCCACGGTTGAGCAGGCGCATGCCCAGTCCACGCGGCAGCGACAACGGCGTGGCGCGGAACAACGCCCCCAGCGCATGCACGCCACCGGCCATCAGGGCGGACTCGGAGCGGCGCCAGCGCTCGAACGCGCGCAGCGCCCTGGCATCGCCCAGGTCGCCCCCGGACGCGCGCTGTTGCAACACCACCTCGAGCAGGGCGGCCGCGTCGGCCAGGCCCAGGTTCACGCCCTGCCCGGCCAGCGGATGCACCACGTGCGCGGCATCGCCCAGCAGTACGACGCGGCCGGCAACGAACCGGTCACCCAGGCTCATGGACAGGGGAAAGGCGCCGCGCGGGCCCGACGCGGTCACGGCGCCCGGCCAGCCATCGCTGGCGGTGTCCAATTGTTCACGAAACACTGTGTCGTCCACGGCGAGCAGGGCATCGGCTTCGGCCGCGGGCAGGGTCCAGACCATGGACGACGCGCCGTCGGCCAGGGGCAGCAGGGCCAGCGGCCCGCCGGGCAGGAACCGTTGCCAGGCCACGCCGGGATTGGAATTGGCGTGACGGATCACGCCCACGAGGGCTTTCTGATTGTATTCCCAGGCCTGCGCGGAAATGCCGGCGGCACGGCGCACGCGGGAACCCGGACCGTCGCAACCGACCAGCAGCCTGCCGTGGAGTTCCGTGCCGTCCTCGAGCACGCAGTGCACGCCGTCATCGTCCTGGGCAATGGAACCCAGGCGGGCCGGCGCGTGACGCCGCACCGTGGTCAGGGAGCCCAGCGCCTGCCAAAGGACCTGTCCGAGCAGGTCGTTCTCCACGATGGTTCCCAGGCGCTCCAGCCCGAACACGCCGGCTTCGAAGTCCAGGACCCCCGCGCCCTGTCCATCTTCGACGTGCATGCGCCGGTAGGGGCAGTGGCGCCGGTTTTCGACTTCGCGCCAGGCGCCGGCCTGGCGCAGGATGGCGGCTGATCCGGGTGATATGGCGGAGACGCGCAGACCGACCGTGTCGTCCGCGCTCCACCGCGGCGCACCGCGGGCGTCGACCAGGTGTACCGACAGGCCCGCGCGGCCCGCCAAGGCCGTCACGGTGGCGCCTACCATGCCGCCGCCCACCACGATGACATCGGCGCGGTTCACGGGGCGTCGCTCATGGTGAGCAGCAGCGGTTCCCCCAGCGCCAGCCGAGGCACCCGTCCGCGGTAGCCCATGGCCCGCGTGGCGATGCGCCGACGCAGCGGCGGCAACAGGCCGACGGCGGCCATCGCCACACCGCGAGCCGTGCGGGTCAGGGGCAGATCGCTGCCAAACAGGCTGACCAGGTCGTGGGTCCAGTTCACGGTTGCTCCCTGGTCGTCGCGGCGCCAGGCCGAGTAAGTCTCCAGCAGGGCCGGCATGCCTGGATCCGGGGTTTCGCCGACTCGCAGACGCTGGTCGGCCAGCACTTCGGCCAGCACCGCAACGTCACGTAAACCCAGGTTGAATCCCTGTGCGCCGACCGGGTGGATGGCGTGGGCGGCATTGCCGAGCAACACCAGGCGGGGCGCCGTGTCGCGCGCCGGCACCACGCGCCGCAAGGGGTAGGCACTGCGGCGGCCCAGGCGGCGCAAAGGCCCCAGAACGCCACCGGAGCGCTCGGTTGCCGCCGCCAGGAACTCCCCTTCGGAAAGCTGCAACAGCGCCTGCGCCTGGTCCGTCGGCACGCTCCATACCAGTCCGCAGCGCTCTCCGACGTGGGGCAGCAGGGCAAACGGGCCACTGGCGGTCAGGCGTTCGAAGGCCTGGCCCTGGTGCGGCGTTTCAGGCGTCACGTTGCAGATCACGGCCGTCTGCCCGTAGTCGTGGGTCTCGGCCGCGATGTTCGCCAGGTCACGCACCGTGCTCTCGGCGCCGTCAGCGCCGACCACCAACCGGGCGACGTGATCGACCTCGCCGTCTGGCGTGTGCGTGCGCACCCGGCGCCACTTCCCGGCTTCGTCCAGGGCCGTGACCTCTGACGGCGTCACCAGCGACACGCCCTGCAGTCGCTCCAGGCGATCCAGCACGGCCTGGCCGAACGCGCGCGCCTCGACCACGTGCCCGAAACAATCCAGTTCCATGTCCGCCGCGTCCAGCACCACCCGGGCGGGGCGACCCGGTTCGGACACCGTAACCCGGCGGATGGGCGTGGCGCTGCCGGCCAGCGCCGGCCACAGCCCGAGGCCATCCAGGATGCGGCAGGACGCTTGTCCCAGGGCCAGCGTACGGCCGTCGTAGCTGGGCGAGGCGTCGGTGCGGGGCGGAATCTTCTCCAGCAGGGTCACCCGATAACCCAGCGGCTGCAGGGCGCAGGCCAGGCTGGCGCCGACCAGGCCGCCGCCCACCACCAGGACGTCGGTGTCCGGTGCCTGGCGCGGCCCGCTCATTCGGCCATCAGCGCCTCGATGTCGTCGATGGCCTTGGGTACGCGGCCGGTCAGATTCTCCGGCGCGTCCTTCGTCACCACCACGTCATCCTCGATGCGGATCCCCATGCCCCGCCAGCGCGGATCGACGTTCACGTCGTCGGGACGGATGTAAATTCCCGGCTCAATGGTCAGCACCATGCCGCGCTCCAGGGCGCGGGAGTGACCGTCGACCTGGTAGTCCCCCACGTCGTGAGTGTCCAGGCCCAGCCAGTGGCCCGTCTTGTGCAGGTAGTAGTTGCGGTACAGCCCTTTCTCGATGGCCTCTTCGCGGTCGCCTTCGAGGATGCCCAGCTCCAGCATGCCGTCGGTAAGCGACTCCACGGCCACGTCGTGAATGTCGTCCCACTGGGCGCCTTCGCGCACCGCGTCGATGGCCGCCTCCTGCGCGTGCAGGACGATTTCGTAGAGCACGCGTTGTTCGCCGGTAAAGCGTCCGTTGACGGGAAACGTACGGGTGATGTCGCTGGCATAGCCGTCGTACTCGCAACCGGCGTCGATCAGCAACAGGTCGCCGTCGCCCAGTGGCTGGTCGTTGGCGATGTAATGCAGCACGCAGGCATTGGCGCCCCCGCCCACGATGGGCGGATAGGCCGGCTCACACTGGTTGACCATGTACTCGTGAACCAGCTCGGCGTGAATGTGCGCTTCGGTGAGTCCCGGCCTGCAGGCGCGCATCGCGCGCACCTGGGCGCCGGCGGAAATGCGCCCCGCCTTGCGCATGGCGGCCAGTTCGCCGCGGCTCTTGAACAGGCGCATCTCGTGCAGCAGGTGGCCCAGGTCGACGATCTCCTCGGGCGCGTGGAAGGTGCGCCTGGGTTTGCCGCGAAATTCGTTCAGCCAATTGATCAGGCGTTGGTCGAACGCCACGTCGCGCCCGAGATCGTGGTACACGCGGACGTGATCCTGCAACAATTCGGGCAGCAGGCGGTCAGCCTCCTCGATGGGGTGCGCCTGGTCCATTCCGTAGTCAGTCACGGCTGCCTCGGTGCCGATCATGGCGCCGTCCCACATTTCCTTGTCGGGGTCGCGCTCGCGGCAGAACAGGATGGAGGTACCGTCACCCTCGTCCGGAACCAGCACCAGCATGGCTTCCGGCTCACGGAAACCGGTCAGGTAGAGAAAATCACTGTCCTGTCGGTAGGGATAGTGCACATCGCTGTTGCGCACACGGTGTGGCGCGGCCCGCAGGATGACCACGCCACCCTCGCCGGCCATGCTCATCAACTGCGCACGGCGGCGGGCGTACTCCCGGGGCCTGATCACGCCCGCTCCCGCAAACCATGGCCGGTTGCGTTCAATGGATGCTCTCGCCCGGCACCGGGCCACGCAGGTCTTCACGCAGGATCAACACCGCCACGCGCACATACTCGACAATCTCGGCAAAGGCGCCCTCCTCCTCTTCCAGTTCATCGCTCTCGCCCTCCTCGTCGGCGCCGATCTCGGCCAGGGCGATCTCCTGGATGTCCGCGAGGGCCTCGGCGGCCTCGCCCGAAAGCGTTTCCAGGCGCTTGTCGTCGCCGGCGCCGATGCTGGCCAGGAAACCGTTGCACCACTGGGCCAGGGACTCTGTGCGGTCCTCCAGCGACTCTTCGTCGGCGGGTAGCCATATGGCCAGTTGCAACTCGTCGTCGCGCAGTTGGGCGCGGCTGGATTCGAGCAACTCGAGCAGGGCGTCACGAAAGCCGGGGCCGGGCTGATTGACGATCTCCAGCATGTCCAGCAACCCGATGAAGACATCAGGATTGCAATCGGGCTGGCGGACCAGCAGGCCGCAGGCCACCCCGTGGCACTCGGCCAGCGCGGCAGCGTCCAGGTTGCCCTTGGCCAGGGCGAGGCTATGTTCAAAATCGGGCAGTGGATCACTGGCCATGAGGCGCTCCGTGAGCGGCGGACGGGGCCGCCGCTGGAAAAAGGGCGATGGTATCACCGCCGGACCGGCGCGGCACGGGACCGGGGGCGCCGCCATGCCGGGCGCAAACCGGGCCGTGTCCTGATTGACCGAAAATTCGCGCCAAATTATAGTGTTGACATGGATTCCCTGGAACAGGCCAATGCCGACCTCGAACGGCTCGAGTCCCGGTTACAGCAACTGCTGGACCAGGTTCGCAAACTGCGCGAGGAAAACGAGTCCCTGCAAGCCAGGCAGGAGTCGCTCGTGACCGAGCGCGCCTCGCTGGTGGCCAAGAACGACGAAGCCCGCACCAAAGTCGAGGCCATGATTCACCGCCTGAAATCCCTGGAACAGATTTGACGGGCAGGCCACGGCGGCGCACCGCCGGCACGGCCCATGCCCCGCTTGCCGGAACCCCTGCATGAGCAATGACAAGGAACCGATCTCGGTCATGATCCTGGACCGGGAGTACCAGTTCGCCTGCGCTGCCGAAGAACGCGCTGCCCTGCGCGAGGCGGCCGAGTTGCTGGACGGGCGTATGCGCGAGATCAAGGCCCAGGGCAACCTGATGGCCCTGGAGCGCATCGCCGTCATGGCGGCGCTGAACATGTCCGACGAAATCATCAAGCTGCGCAAGGAAGGCGTGACCCGCGTCGAGACCGTCGACCAGCGGATCCGAATGCTGGCGGACCGGCTCGATGATGCGCTGGCCGAGTCAATCGACTAAAATGAACAATGCCCTCTGCGGTGTTGGCCAGTGGACTCGCATAATGCCTTGTCCCTACTTTTTGACCTGGGGTTGGCGGCGCTGGCGTCAGTGTGCATGTTCGCACTAGCGCGAAAAGCCTGAGACCCAGTCAGCTGACCCACCTGAACCCTTGGTTCAAGGTCACCGGGAACACAGCGGCATTCGTGGAGGGCGCTTTCCTGATTCGAGGTTGACCCCGGGCCGTTCCTGGCCCAGCCTTGCACCCGTGCCTGCTACGTCCATCACCAAGTCCGAGCTGCGATCCGAGTATCGCGCCCGCCGGTCCGCCATCACGCGCGCCCAGCGCCAGGCCTGGTCCGCCGAACTGAACCGTCACCTGTTGGCTGCCGCCGAACTGCGCGAGGCGAAATGCGTCGCGGCCTACCTGGCCTTCGATGCCGAACCGGACATCCGCTTCACCCTGACCCAGCTGCACCGTCGTGGTGTTCGATTGATGCTGCCAGTACTGCCCGACGACATCGACGACATCCTGACCTTTCGCGCCTGGACACCGGCCACGCCCCTGAACACCAACCGCTACGGCATTTCCGAACCGCGCGGCACGCCCGACATGCCCCTGGAGCGGGCCGACGTGGTGCTGATGCCCCTGGTGGCCTTCGATCTCTGCGGCACCCGCCTGGGGATGGGCGCCGGCCTGTACGACCGCACGCTGTCGGCGAATCCGACGCGCGGACACCGGGTGGGCGTGGCCTGGAGCGTGCAGGAAGCACAACAACTGCCAAAGGATTCCTGGGATGTTCCACTGGATGCCGTGGCCACCGAGTCCGGGTGGTTTACCTGCCGCGGGTGAACCGCCAGAATAGCCAGCCCCGACACCCGAAAATGGAGTTCCCGCATGAAACACTGGCTGGTGAAAAGCGAGCCCGACGTGTTCAGCGTCGACGACCTCGCCGACTGCCCCGACCAGACGCGTTACTGGAAACACGTCCGCAACTACCAGGCCCGGAACTTCATGCGCGACGAAATGCAGGTTGGCGACCCGGTGTTCTTCTATCACTCCAACACGGATGTCCCGGCCATCGTGGGCCTGGCGGAAATCGCGTCGGAGCCCTATCCCGACCCCGAGGCGCTGAATCCCGACTCGAAATACTTTGACCCGAAAAGCACGGTCGACGAACCGCGCTGGTTCCTGGTCGATGTCCGCCTGACCGCCAGGCTGGACGATCCCATCTCCCTGCACGAGATCAAGGAACACGCCACCGAACTGGGGGATTTTCCCCTGATCCGGCGGGGCAACCGCCTGTCGGTGATGCCGGTGGCGCAGGATCAGTGGGACTACATCCTGTCACTGAAAGCCGCCTGACACCGGGAGCACGACGATGAGCCAGGAACAATGGAAACATGACGTCGGCGAAGCCGCCCTGGACTATGTCGAGGACGACAGCGTTCTGGGCGTCGGCACCGGCAGCACGGTCAATGCCTTCATCGACGCCCTGGCGGCCAGTGGCAAGCGCCTGGAGGCCGCCGTATCGAGCTCCGAGGCCACCACCCGGCGTCTGCGGGAACTGGGCATCGAGGTGCTGGACCTCAACCAGGTCGGGGGCCTGGACCTGTACATCGACGGTGCCGACGAATTCGATCCGCACCGGCGCCTGATCAAGGGCGGCGGTGGCGCGCACACCCGCGAGAAAATCGTGGCCGAGGCCAGCCGGCGTTTCGTCTGCATCGCCGATGAGAGCAAGCGGGTCGGCGTATTGGGACGGTTTCCTCTGCCCGTGGAAGTCATTCCCATGGCGCGCAGCCTGGTGGCGAGAAAGCTGGTGGCCCTGGGCGGCCAGCCTGAATGGCGCGAGGGGTTCACCACCGACAACGGCAACCTGGTGCTGGACGTGCACAACCTGGACCTGGTCGATCCGGTCAGCATGGAGCAGAACATCAACAACCTGCCCGGGGTGGTGGACTGCGGCCTGTTCGCCCGACGCCCTGCCGACGTGGTGCTGGCGGGTGGTCCCGACGGCCTGAACACCCTCTGAAAAGTATTTCAAAAAAAATTAGACAATCTCGGCTATTTTGTGTATTCTGTCTCTCCCGCTTGGGAAAATGCGGCCAGGAAGGCCGTTCCAAGGGGT
>JAUIJU010000091.1 GCA_030431095.1 Gammaproteobacteria bacterium
TTTGAGCGCCGCCCGGCGCCTCAGCACCAGCTCGCGCCGCCGGGGTCCTCGCGCAGTAACGCTTCCAGGTTGGCGCGGATGATGCGGTAGCCGACATTGCCATAGAGCACCTGGCGTCCCCCGTTCATGACCCAGGTGGGGCTTCCCGCGATACGCTCACTCCGAGCCTGGTGCAGGTCCGCGGCCAGGGCCGCCTGGGCGCGGCCGCTGTCGATCTCCGCCTGCAGGCCCGCCGCGTCCAGTCCTTTGTCCCGGGCCACGCGAACCAATACGTCCCCTCTGGCGATGTCTTCGCCGTTCACGAAAAACGCTTCGCGCAGGGCGGCAGCGTACGCCAGTGCCTGAGCGGGCGACGCAATGGCCTCGGCCGCTTTCAGGTGCAGGTGTCCCGGCAGGGAACTGGTGGGGCGGACGGTTCGCCACAGCCCGTCATGCAAGCGGGCGTGGGGGTGTCCCGCCGCGGCTTCATGCAGGTGATTCGCAAACCGTTCAAAACCGTCTTCGCGTCCCCATTTGGAGCGGATCTTTTCGTGGGCGTCACCGAACACGTCAATGCAGCGTGGCTGCAGCGAAACACGGGTCTGCCAGTCGACCAGGACCTCCTCGAGGCGAGGTTGTGCGATCCAGGCCCAGACGCACAGCAGGTCGCTGTAGTACTCGACCTGCGCAGCCGTCTGCTCAGCCATCGACCAGGGCCTCGCAGACGCCTTCGATCCCACAACTGATCGCGGTGACGTTTCGGTAGCCGATGCGCTGCAACTGTTCGGCGGACAGGCGGGCCCGGCCACCCGTCGCACAATGCAGGTAGATGGGCCGGTCGGCGTCCGGCACGAGCTCCGGCAGCTTGACCTCCAGCACGCCCCGGGGAATGGCCGTGGTGCACGGACTCGGATTCGCCGCCACCTCGGCAGGTTCGCGAACGTCGATGATGATGCCGTTGTTTTCAAGCGCCTCTTCACGGGCCGTGTGGGCGTCCACCGCCCGCACGTGGGCGGCGACTTCCTGGATGAGTTCGGTCAGGGGTTTGAGCATGATGTCGGCTCTCCGGCTGAGAAGGTGCGGGCCTCATTTTAGCGCCGTAGACCGCTCGGTGGCAGGAGGCGGGAACTGCTTGCCGACGACCGCTTGTCGGCCGTGTCTAGGTCATCAGTCATGGTGACGTCCGGGCATGCGACAGGCATAATACGATTAACTTCGTAGAAAGGCGTGCGCGTGAAAACGTCATCTATCGTACGAAGAAAAATGTAATAATTGGTACATCACCCGTCAATGCATCAGGGTCAGTCTGCGCCGGAGGGACGGCGGCAGGTAGGGGTCAGGCGACGTTGCGGTCAAACCGTCAACTGGCGTGCCGTGACAGGCACGCGCCGAGGAGCAAGCAATGACACCTGATGGCAGCAACTTGCGCATTCCCTTCAAACTGGGCCTGCTGGCCTGCAGTATCGCCCTGGCGACCAGTGCCCTGGCCCAGGAAACCGATGACGACGAGGACGACGAGATCGTGCTCGAAGAAGTGCTGGTCACCGGGTCGCGCATCAGCCGCGTGCAGGTGGAAGGCCCGTCCCCGGTGGTTTCCATCGATGCCGAGGCGATCGACGCGGAGGGCTTCACCACCGTTTACGAAGCGCTCAATTCACTGACGCAGTTCTATGGCAACACCCAGGACGACCAGTTTTCCGGTGGTTTTACCCAGAACGCCAACGTGGTCGACCTGCGCGGCCTGGGACCGGGGCGTACCCTGGTGCTGATCAACGGCCGGCGCACCACCGACTATCCGCTGCCGTTCAACGGGCAAAGCAATATCGTGAGCCTTGCTTCGATACCGGTGGCGGCGGTGCAGCGCATCGAGGTGCTGGCCAGTGGCGCCAGCGCGATCTACGGCTCCGATGCCGTGGCCGGCGTCATCAACCTGGTCATGAAGGACAAGGTTGAGGGCATCGATGTGCGTCTGCGCGTGGGCGACACCACCAGCGGTGGCGGCGAGTCCCAGCGCCTGCAGGTCGTGGGTGGCCTCAGTGGAGACAGCTTCGATTTCACGTACGCGCTGGAGTACTTCAATCGCGAACCGATCTGGGGTTACCAGCGTGATTACATGGACTCGATCCTGGATAACCCGGATGGTCCTCCTTTCGTGAATACGCGCAACCTGCTGGCCCTGGACGCTTTCGACGCGTTCCGGGTCGGCAACGTGGGACTGCGGTACATCGATCCCACCCCCGCGGCCTGTGACAACTGGAACGAGTTGGAGCATTCCTTCCGGCCGGGTGCGGGGTATTTCTGTGGACGCGACGATGACATATCGCAGTTCACTGTTCGCAATGGCACCGAAAACTACTCAGCCTTCCTGAACGGTACCTGGCGCATCACTGATTCCACGGAGTTCTTCGGCTACCTCAGCTACATCGACAAGGAATCGGAATTCAACGTCGGTACGCTGTTCTGGCAATCCAACCTGTTCGGCGCCGAATCCGACGGAGCGAACTCCTTTTCGAATCTGGGCAACGTCGTGTCCTACGACCTCACGCAATTTGGCCTGGGGGTGGTTGACTGGCCCCAGGTGACCCTGATGCAGCGCATTTTCACTGCCGATGAAATGGGCGGCCAGGATGTGAACAACAACCAGTTCGACGAAGAAAGCATCGACATCACCCTGGGCCTGCGCGGCGACTTCGGGCCCAACTGGACCTGGGAAACCAGCTTCACTTACGCCGAGTATGACCTCGTTCGTGAACGGCGGCTGATCCTGGCGGCCGAGGCCGACGCCTTCTTCGCCGGCGACGGGCTTTCGAATCTTCAGCCCGACCCCCTGTTCGGTGGATTTTTCGCCGACCTGGGTGATCTGACCGATCCGGCCAATCCCTATAATCGGCCGTTGACCCCGCAGGAATTCCTGTCAATTTCCGGCATCGACCGGACCGAGGCCGATTCCAGCAACAGCACCATCGCCGCGCAGGTGGTGGGCGACCTGTTCCACCTGCCGGCCGGCCCCGTGTCCATGGCCGCGGTGGCCGAGTGGGGCACGCAGGAGTACCAGATCACCCTGGATCCGCGCCTGCGCGACGGCATTTTCTGGGGCTTCACCGGGACCGGTGGTGGGGGCGAGCGCGACCGGTATGCCGTCGGCGCCGAGTTCCTGGTTCCGGCCACGGATACCCTGACCGTGACCGCCGCGGTGCGCTACGACTACTACGACGACATCACCGACGTGGACGGCGCGCCGACCTGGGCGCTGGGCCTGGAGTACCGCCCCACCGACAGCCTGCTGTTGCGTGGCCGCTACGCCACCAGTTTCCGTGCGCCGGACATGCATTTCGTGTTTGCCGAACCCAGCGGGTTTTTCCAGACCGTGCCGGACTACTACCTGTGCGCCCGCGACCTGGGGATCGACGAAAGCTCCCAGGGGGGCCTGGCGTCGTGCATCGACCCGGTGCGTGGCCCGCTCGGCACCACCAGCGTGCAAGGCTCACGCTCCGGCAACCCCGGCCTGGAAGAGGAAGAAGGCGAGTCCTACACCGTGGGATTCGTGTGGCAGGTGTTCGACAACCTGACACTGAGCGTCGATTACTACGACATCCACCTGGAAAACATCGTGGTGGACCGTTCGGTGGACACCCTGTTGCGTGACGAACGCGCCTGCCTGCTGGGTGGTTCTTACACGGTCACGGCCGGCACCGACTGTAATGACGTGCTCAGCCGTATCACGCGATTCCCCGCGGATGGGGGCGTGAATTCCGAGACGCTGGTGTCGGTGGCCATCGGCCCATTCAACCAGGCGGTGCAGGAAACCAATGGCATCGACGCGGCGCTGAACTACAGCCTGGATACGGACAAAGCCGGCCTGTTTTCCGTCGACATGTCCTGGACACGGGTCTTCGATCAGAAATCCGCCACGCTGCCGACCGACCCGGTGGTGTCCTTCGCCAACGGCGGCACACAGGATTTCCGCAGTCGCTTCCGAACCACGTTCGGCTGGATCTACCAGGACCTTTCGGCCACCGTGCTGTGGAACCGCCTGGGTTCATCGCTGACCAACGACAGCCTGTTCAGTGACACCAAGAACCGGGTCGACGCCCAGGACTACTTCAATGCCACCGTGCGCTACCAGTTCACTGACGCCTTCAGCGTGGCCCTGATCGGCAACAACATTCTCGACAACGAGCCGCCGCAGACGTCGGAAGAAGGCTATCCCTACTTCAACGTGCTCAACTACGACCCCTACGGCCGCGAACTGTTCGTGGAACTGGGCTACGTATTCGATTGACAGAGGAGGTAAGACCTCAACTCATTGCCCGGCCGCCAGGCCGGGCTTTTTTTAGGCAAGCAGGATCGAAGAGTGATTGACCTGGTCGGGTTTTTCGTTGTTGTTGGTCGGGAACGGGTGGCGCCCCCTTGGGGCGGGCCTGTCGGGGCGAAGAGTGATTGACCTGGTCGGGTTTTTCGCTGTTGTCGGTCGGGAACGGGTGGCGCCCCCTTGGGGCGGGCCTGTCGTTCGGCCTTCGGCTTCCCTCGACTTCCTGCGCTTGGTGGGTACGGCTCGCTTGCATGCGCTCCCGGGCTCTGGATTCATCATG
>JAUIJU010000036.1 GCA_030431095.1 Gammaproteobacteria bacterium
GCGCCGAGGCCATGGGGGACAACTCGAAGCACATCCTGATCGACGGCAACTCGGCGGCGGCGCTGGGCTGCGTCTACGCCGGCGCCACGGTGGGCGCCTGGTACCCCATCACGCCGTCCACCTCCCTGATGGATGGCTTCCAGGCCTACTGCGAGCGCTTCCGCAAGGACCCGGACACGGGTGAGAACCGCTACTGCATCATCCAGGCCGAGGATGAACTGGCCGCCGCCGGCATGGTGCTGGGCGCAAACTGGGTGGGCGCGCGCGCCTTCACGCCCACCTCCGGGCCAGGCATTTCATTGATGAGCGAATTCATCGGTTTTGCCTACTATGCGGAAATTCCGGCCGTGTTTTTCGACGTGCAGCGGGTGGGCCCGTCCACCGGTATGCCCACGCGCACCCAACAGTGCGACGTGATGCTCTGCGCTTACGCCAGCCACGGCGACACCCGCCACCCCCTGCTGTTTCCTGCCGACCCACGCGAGTGTTTCGAACTGGCGGTGCAGGCCTTCGACCTCGCCGAGCGCCTGCAGACCCCGGTGTTCTTCATGACCGACCTGGACATCGGCATGAACGACTGGATGATCCCGGAGCTGGAATGGAGCGACAGCTACCGGCCCGACCGCGGCAAGGTCATCGGCCCGAAGGAACTGGACGCGATGGAAAAGTTCCACCGCTATCTCGACCGTGACGGAGACGGCATCACCGCGCGCACGCTGCCGGGACAGGACGCGCGCGGCGCCTATTTCGTGCGCGGCTCCGGGCACAACCGTTACGGCGGCTACACCGAGGACTCGGACGAGTACCAGGACGTCGTCGACCGCCTGATGCGCAAGTGGGAAACCACGCGCGGCCTGGTACCGGAACCCGTGTTGCGCGACGCCGCCGAGTCCACCCGCCTGGGCGTGATCGCTTACGGTTCCTCCGACGGGGCCGTGAATGAAGCGCTGGACCGCCTGGCGGAGCAGGGCCTGCACCTGGACTATCTGCGGGTGCGCGCCTTTCCGTTTCCGGACGCGGTCAGTGAATTCATCGAAGCCCACGACACCGTGTTCGTGGTGGAACAGAACCGCGATGCGCAGCTGCGCTCCCTGCTGATGCTGGAAACCGGCGCGGCCGGCGGGCGCCTGGTGTCGGTGCTGCACTACAACGGCATGCCGATCCCCAGCAGCTGCGTCATCGAATCGGTCAGAGAACATCTCGGCAAGGAGGCCGCGGCATGACGTTCATTCCCAAGCCCCGCATCGACCTGCCCACAGACCGGCTCAATGCCATCGGCCTGCGCCAGCGCGACTACGAAGGCGTGCTGTCCACGTTGTGTGCCGGCTGCGGGCACGATTCCATCACGGCCGCCATCGTGCAGGCCTTTTGGGAGCTGGCGATCGAGCCGCACAAGGTGGCCAAGCTGTCGGGCATCGGCTGCTCATCCAAGACGCCGGCCTATTTCATCTCCGGCGCGCACGGCTTCAACTCGGTGCACGGGCGCATGCCCTCGGTGGCCACCGGCGCCCTGGCCGGCAACCGGGACCTGACCTGCATCGCGGTCAGCGGTGACGGCGATTCCCTGTCGATCGGATTCGGCCAGTTCGGCCATGTCGTACGGCGCAACCTGAACATGCTCTACCTGATCGAGAACAATGGGGTCTATGGCCTGACCAAGGGCCAGTTCTCGGCTTCGGCCGACCCGGGGAGCAAGGCCAAGAAGGGCCAGGAGAACCGGATGCAGGCCATCGACCCGGTGGCCACGGCCATCGCCCTGGGCGGCAGCTTCGCGGCCCGCGGATTTTCCGGGGACCGCGATCAACTGGTGCCCCTGATCAAGGCCGGCGTTCGCCACCGTGGCTGTGCCGTGATCGACGTGGTGTCCCCCTGCGTGACCTTCAACGACCACGAAGGCTCCACCAAGAGCTATGCCTACACGCGAAAGATGTCGCACAAGGCGGTGGAGGCCGACTTCGTACCCCCGGCCGAGGAGATCACCGTCTCCTACGAAGACGGCGACACCGTGCCGGTGACCCTGCACGACGGCTCCACCGTGCTGCTGCGCAAGAACGACCCGGACTACGACCCCACGGACCGCAGCACGGCCATGCAGTACCTGGAAAAACACCGGGCACGCGGCGAGGTGGTCACGGGCCTGATGTACCTGGACGAATCGCTGCCCGAAATGCACGACGTCTTCGGCACGGCGGACGGGGCATTGGCGGAGATGGCATTTGGGGATTTGAATCCGGGGAGTGCGGCTTTGGAGAAATTGCAGAAGGGGATGCGGTAGGGGTTGGCAACGCACGAACCGCGCTCCCGCTACTGCGTGACCTATGATTCAGGTGATGTCGTGGAAACGAGCCGTCATCTGGATCCTTCTTGCCCTGGCCGGCGTGCTGGGCCTGGGTTTCGTGTGGCTGTTTCACGCGGACCTGGGTCGCTTCGAGCGTACGCTGGAGGGGCAGGTCCTGTCCCGCACGGGTGCGCAGGTCGACTTCAGGGAGCTTTCCATCGAACTGGGACCCGGGCTTCGCATAGCCGGTGCGGGGCTGACCGTGGAAAACCCCGGCTGGCCAACGGCGTCCAGGGTATTGTCGATGGGCAGGTTCGAGGTGCTGATCGACCTGGGTTCTCTGTTTGACGATGACCCGATCCAGGTACTGAAAGCCGACATCGACGGTTTGCAGTTCGACTTGCGGCGTGACGCGGCCGGGCACAGCAACCTGGCGTTCAGGGAGACCGAGCCTGGCCGTAGCGATGTGTCGGACGGCCCACCCGTTCCCGTACTGATCCGCCAGGGCGATTTGGGAAATGCCCGTCTGGCGGTGCACGACGCGGCGCGGGATCGGCCGGTCACCCTGACCATCGACCATCTGTCGCTGCTCACCGGTGACGACGGCATGCTGGCCATCGACTTCACCGGCGCGGTCAATGACCGCCCGGCGCGCTACCAGGGGAACGTCGGCCCGTTCGATGCATTGATGTCTGCCGGGAAGGTCACCTTCAACGGAACCGGGCGCTTCGACACGCTGGACCTGCAGGGAGAGGGCGTCATCGACACGCTGTCCGCGCCGCATCGTCCGGACGTTCACCTGACCGCGGCAGGGCCGGACATCCGTGACCTCGAACGCATGCTGGGCCTGTCCCCCGGCAAGGCCGGCGCCTACCGCCTGGAGTTCCACGCGGCGGCGGGAGATCCCTGGAACTTTGGTGTGCAGGGAAGCATCGGGCAGACGTCCCTGAACCTGGAAGGGAAGGCTGACGGCCTGCAGTCCCTGGAGCAATTCGACCTGTCGCTGCAGGCCAACGGGCCGGACCTGGGCGCGCCCCTGCGCCTGCTGGGCGTTCGCGGGGCGCCCGCCGATCCCTTCGTGGTCCGCGGGGCGTTCGAACGGGACGGGGATCGCTTCGATGCACGGGACGTGGTGCTTCAGATCGGTGACACGACCCTGGACCTGGCCGCCAGCATGAGTCACTTTCCGCATGCCCGCGACGGTCGCCTGTCGTTGCACGTCAGCGGTCCGGACCTCGCGGCGTTCCGGGAACTGCTGGAGCTGCCGGGGATTGCCCAGGGGCCCTTCGAGCTCAAGCTCGAGTTGCAGCCCCGAACGGGGCACGTTGACATCATCAGCGGGCACGCTTCCACCACCCTGGGCACGATGGAACTGTCCGGCACCCTTACCGAGGACGCGAACTACGTCGGCAGCGAGGCGACGTTGCACATCGCCGGTGACGACGCCGGCCAGGTTCTGAACGCGCTCGCTGTTCCCGGTTTTGGACCAGAGCCTTTCGCACTGGAAGTGGAGCTGGCCGTTGCGGACGGCCACCTCCACCTGCCCTCGGCACGCCTCGACGGAGTCCTGGCCGCCACCCTGGAGCTGAGCGGGGACATCGACTTTCCCCCCATGGAGGCCGACACCCGGTTGCAGCTTCGCCTGGTCGGCGAAGACCTGGCCGACAGCCTGCGGCGGCGCGGAATCGCCTGGCGACTGGGTTCCGGCGCTTTCGACCTGGCGGCACGCCTGACCCCGGAGCAAAGCGCATTGCGCCTTGATGGGCTGCAGGGAACCGTGGGCTCCGTTCACCTCGATGGCACAGCCAGGATTCCGCTGGAAGCAGGCATGGCGGGACTGGACGTGACGCTGGCGGCGAGTGGGCCGAGCCTGGCGGCCCTGCTTGCCGATTCGGCTCACCTGGAAGTGGCGGACGCGCCCTGGCGCCTGTCTGGACGCATGCGCCGTGAACCTGGCCGGCTGGCCATCGAACACCTCGTTGGGACGATGGACGGCCTGGACCTGACTGGTGCGGTTCAACTGCCCTGGCCGGCAAAGAACGGCACCGCCAGTTTCCAGGTGCAGGCCGCGGGGCCCGACCTGGCGCGCTCCCTGCCGCGCATCGGCCCCTACCAACCGGCCAGGGCGCCGTTTGATCTCGACCTGGACGGTGAAACCGGGGCCGGAAGCTGGCGGTTCGATCCTTCGCACCTGCAGGTGGCGGACGCACGCATCGAGCTGGCGGGCAGCTTCAATCGCCTGCCGGACTTCGACGCGACCGACCTGCGGCTCGAGGTGACCGCGCCAGACTTGTCCGCCCTCGGTCACTGGAATGACGACCGCTTGCCATCGGCCGATATCGGGCTGCTCGCCCGGCTCACCGGTTCACACACCGATCTGGGCCTGGAACAGCTTCGATTCACCACGGGCGAATCGCGCCTGGAAGGACAGGTCCGCTACAGCCGCGCCGGCGAAACGCCGCTCCTGGTATTGCACCTGACCTCACCCCTGATGGATTTGCGGCCGTTGATTGCCCCACCTGAAGACCACCTGGCAGGGCCTGCCTCGCCCGGTGATAACGATTCGGAAGCGGCCGCTCCCACGAGCAGCGAAAGCACGACCCCAGGTGACGGGCGCCTGATTCCCGACGTCGCCCTGCCGCTGGAGGCACTGGCTTCGATGAATGCCGACGTGAACGTGGCCATTGACCGCTTCGAGACCCACCGACGCATCATTCGCGGCCTTGCCCTGACAGCCCGCCTTGCGGACGGCGCCGTCACCCTGGATCGCTACCATGCCCAGGGGTTGATCGGTGAAATGTCCCTGTCCGGCTCGCTGACCCCCGTCGGCGATGGCCGCGCCGACGTGACGCTCGACCTGCAGGCCGTCAACCTGGTCCCGGTACGTGAAGCCTGGAAAGAAGTCGACCCGTCGACCCTGCCGAAAATTGATGCGCAGGGCGCGCTGAGCGCCAGGGGAGGGGACCTGCGGTCACTGGCGGCCAGCCTGGACGGCAACCTGAGCGTGACGGCCTCCGAGGGCCAATTACCCGGCGTGGGCCTGGGCGCACTCGACCTGGGCCTGGTGAAGCAGCTGGTCTCGGTGCTGATTCCCGGTTACAGCGTGAACCAGCCCACGGACCTGCGTTGCTTCGCGACACGGCTGCAGGCGGAGCAGGGGTTGGTCACGCTGCAACCCATGGTGGCCATGAGCTCCAGCCGGGTACGCATCCTGGGCACCGGGACCGTGAACCTGGAGGACGAAGCGCTCAACCTGTCGTTCAGCACCACCCCGACCCGGCTCCTCAGCGTCAGCCTGGCAGAACTGGTGAACCCCTTCGTGAAGATTCGCGGCACCATGGCCGATCCGCGGGTAGAGGTCGACCCGGCCGGAACGCTCGTGTATGGCGGCGTGGCGGCGGCCACCGGGGGGCTCTCGATCCTGGCGAAGGGCCTGTTCGATCGCGTGGTCGGCACCACCAAGCCCTGTGAACGCTTTCGCGACACCTTGCGGGAAGAAGGCGCCGCGACCGCTCAGTAACGCCAGGCCAGGCTGAGGCCGTACACCCGCGGTTCGCCAAACTGGGTGTAGAGCGACTCTGCGTAAAAGTCACGCGGGTCGTTGCCGAATCCGCCGAAGCCACGTGTCTGCACGGTTTCGTCAGTGAGGTTGCGGCCCCACAGGGCCACCGTCCAGGGCCCCTGCGACCAGGCCAGGCGAAGGTTGAACAATACGTAGTCGTCGAGACGCTCGTCGTGGCTGGCCGAGGCATAGAAGCCATCCTTGCCCTCGAGGTCGGCGAACAGCGACCAGGCTTCCGCGAAGTCCCACTGCGCGCCAAGCACGGCCTGCCAGTTGGGCGCGTGCGCCTGGTCCCGGCCGTCCATGTCGTACGGCATGCCGGTTTCCGGATCGGCCGCGGCGTGCGAGTAGCTGAGAAAATCCCGGAATTCGGCATCGAGCAGCCCCAGGCTGCCGAACAGGCGCAGGGTGTCGTTCACCTGCCAGTCCGCCTGCAGCTCCAGGCCGATATTGACCCCGGCAGCCGCGTTCTGCAGGCTGTCGATGAACTCGCACGGGCAGGTCTCGCTGCCCGGCGCCACGGGCACCACGATGGACTGCTTGACTTGCACCTCGTCACGGTCCTGGTAAAAAACGGCGGCCGTGAATTGCAGGGCGCCGTCCAGCACGGCGCCTTTCAGACCCAGCTCCAGGTTCCAAAGCGTCTCGCCTTCGAACACCAGCGCCGTGTCAGGCAGCTCGATGCCGCGGGCTTCCAGGTCCGCGAGCTGGCTGGCCAGGGCCGCGTTGTAGCCACCGGGTTTGTAACCACGGCTGGCCAGGCCATATGCCAGCAGGCCGCCACCCGTGCGGTACGCCAGCGCCAGGCGCCCGCCCCAGAACGATTCGTCACCGCTGCCGGCGTTGACGCCGGGCGCATTGTCGGCGTAGTTCCAGTCGCGGGTTTCCAGGCGCCCGCCCGCCACCAGCGTCCAGGCCCGGCCGATGGGCTGGTCCAGCTGTCCATAAACCGCGATGTTGCGCGTCCCGTAGTCACTGGCGAAGTCGCCGGCGGCATAGGTGTACTCACGCAGCAGCGCCTGGTCCTGTTCGCGGGCGTAGACACCGGCCACCCAGCGCCGCGCCCCATCGTCCGCGGAGAGCAGGCGCAGGTCCAGCGACGTGTTGGCATTCTCTCGCGCGTAGGCGTCGAAGGAGCTGTACCACCAATCGAAGCCCCACAGCCCCGAGTCACAAGGCGTTCCGTCACAGATACCCCGGTAGCTCCAGTCTTCGTCATAGCTGTACACCGAGTCGGCGTCCACGCGGGAGAGCAGGGCCTCCAGGGTCATACCGCCCGCCAGCTGCCAACGCCCGGTCAGTGCGGCGCCGGTGCTGTCCAGCGTGTCACGGCCCGGCTGGTCGGAGTAGGTCTCACGCGTGTTGTCCAGGGAAAAGGCGTCGTAACCGTTGTCCACGTCGATCAGCAACACGGCCAGGTCCAGGTCGAAATCATCGCTGACCTGCCAGGCCAGGCGTCCGCGCACGGTGCGTTCGTCGATGTCGTTGGTGGGATGGTCGAGGTAGGTGTTGTCCACCCAGCCATCCGAGCGATTGGACTGCAGGGCCACGCGCCAGCCCAGCGACTCGCCGGCAGGACCGCCCACGGCGGCCTCCACGGTCCGTAATGCATGATTGCCCAGGAGCAGTTCGGCGTGCGCCTCCAGGGCATCGGTCGGCGCATTGGACACCAGGTTGATCATGCCGGCCAGGGCATTGGCGCCGAACAGGGTGCCCTGGGGGCCGCGCAAAACCTCCACCTGGCGCAGGTCCAGGGTGGTGGCCGCGCCACCGATGCCGGTGAAATCCATGCCGTCGATCACCAGGCCAACCGAGGGATTGACCGGCTCGACGAACTGACTGCGCTCACCGATCCCACGCACCTGGAAGTAACGGCCTCGCGAGGCCCCGGTGGAAAAGTTCACGTTCGGCGCCAGGTTCAGCAACTGGTCGAGATGCGTCGCAGTGCGTTCCTCGATGGCCCAGGCGTCGAACACGCTGACACTGGCGGCCGTATCGAGCAGCGCCACCGGCCGGAATTCGGCGGTGACGATCACCTCTTCGAGCAAATTTGCCTCGGCATAGACCGGTGAAACACGGGCCAGGACGAGCGCCAGCGCGGTGGTCAGGCAAAACTTGGTGGTCATCGGAACTCCTCGAATCAGGGAGTCCGGTGTTCGAGCGGGGGAGATGGCGTGCGAATCATCCGTCCCTACGCCGGTACTAGCCGGATCAGGTTCTATGGGTTCGCTTGCGCGTCTCAGGCCCGTGCAGTTACTGCGGGGGCCACCCCAGGACAAGTCGCGAGTATATCGAAATCACTACCTCAAATCAGGCCAACCTCAACAACCCCCCAATACCACCCCCCTACACAGCTTCCACCAGCAACACGACCCCATCCACATCCCGCACCCGAACCTGCGTGCCGGCCGGTAGATTCGGCCCCTTCACCCGCCAGGAAGAATCATCCACCTCGATTTTGCCAACGCCATTGACGATGGGCTTGTCGAGCGTGAATTCCCGGCCCACGTACTGGCGGCCACGGCGATTCAAGTTGGGCTGGTCGCTGTCGGGTACAGAGATTTCCCGGTAGCGTCGCCACGCCAGCACGGCCAGGATGGAAAGGATGGCGAACAGCACCAGCTGGACTTCCAGAGCCGTCTCGGGGAACACCAGCAGCGCCAGGCCGGTGACGGCGGCGGCGGCGCCCAGCCACATGAACAGGAAGGTGGGCGCCACCAGCTCGACGATCAGCAGTACGCCGGCCAGGATCCACCAGTGCCAGAATACGATGCCGTCGAAAAACGCGTTCATGGCGAGTCCGCTCCCGGCCGTGGCGTATCCTTGCCGGCGGCCTTCGCGAGCTCGGTGATGCCTGCCAGGGCGCCCAGCACGCCGGTGGCCTCCACCGGCAGCAGCAGGGTTTTCTGGTTGGGCGAGTGGGCGAAGGCCTGCAGGGCCTCCACGTACTTCTGCGCCACGAAATAGTTCACGGCCTGTACATCACCCGAAGCGATGGCGCCGGAAACCATGGTGGTGGCCTTGGCTTCGGCCTCGGCCAGCCGTTCCCGCGCCTCGGCATCGCGCCACGCGGCCTCCTTGCGGCCGTCGGCCTCCAGCACCGCGGCCTGTTTCTCACCTTCGGCGCGCAGGATCTGCGACTGGCGGGTACCCTCGGCTTCCAGGATGGTGGCGCGTTTCTCGCGTTCGGCCTTCATCTGCCGGGCCATGGCCTCGACGAGGTCCATCGGCGGGCTGATGTCCTTGATCTCGATGCGCGTCACCTTGATGCCCCAGGGCGTGGTGGCCTCGTCGACCACCGACAGCAGGCGGGCGTTGATGTCGTCGCGCTTGGACAACGACTCGTCCAGGTCCATGGAGCCCAGCACGGTACGGATGTTGGTCATGGTCAGGTTCAGGATGGCGTGTTCCAGCCGGAAAACCTCGTAGGCCGCCTTGGCTGCGTCCAGCACCTGGAAGAACACCACGCCGTCCACGGTGAGCACGGCGTTGTCCTTGGAAATCACTTCCTGCGAAGGCACGTCCAGCACGCGCTCCATCATGTTGACCTTGTGCCCAACGCGATAGATGAAAGGTACGATCAGGTGGAAGCCGGGTGAAAAGGAGGCCTGGTACTTGCCGAATCGCTCCACGGTGTATTCGTAGCCCTGCCGCACGATGATGACGGACTTGCGCAGCAGCACGATGGCCAGGATGACGAGCACGACGGCCCAGAGCAGGGGATATTCCATGAAACGCCCTCCTTTCAATTGATTGTCACCGTACCCGGCGAGGAACGCCGGGGACCGGCCTGTGCGATACTCTGCCCGGGGAATTCATGGGCGCACAGGCGCTTTCTCCACTTGTCACTCTAGCAGAATCGGACGCCACGCAAATGCTCCAGAAGTCACCTGTCACCGGGGTTTGCGGGGATCGGGGCGGGTCCGCGTGAGCCGTCGCGACACCCTCTACAGCGCGCGCGACGGCGAGCCAGGTTCGTTCCGTTTCGACGAACAGGTGGTGGATGTCTTCCCGGACATGATCGATCGCTCGGTGCCGGGCTATTCGCTGATCGTGCCCATGATCGGCCAGCTGGCGCGGCGCTACGTGCAGCCGGGCAGCGTGGTGCACGACCTGGGCAGTTCACTGGGCGCGGTCACGCTGTCCATCCGCCGCGCCCTGCGTGACCGCCACGACCTGAGGGACGTACGCCTGGTGGCCACCGATTCGTCCGCTGCCATGGTGGGCCGCTTTCGCCAGCTGCTGGCGGGCCTTGATGCAGCTGAACAGGCTGCGGCAAGGCAGGACGCGGCAGGCCAGGGGGCGGCGGGCCAGTCCGGCGCCGACGCGCCCGCCCCGGCCGGCATGCCGGTGGACGTGGTGCACGGCGACATCCGCGACACCGACTTCGGCAATGCCTCGCTGGCGGTGCTCAACTTCACCCTGCAGTTCCTGGACCTGGACGACCGTGACCGCTTGCTGACACGCATCGCGGATGGCCTGCTGCCCGGCGGCGCGCTGGTGCTGGCAGAGAAGGTCCGGTTCGAAGACGCGCCGACGCAGGAGCGCCAGACCGAATGGCACCATGACTACAAGCGCCTGCAGGGATACTCCGACCTGGAAATCGCGCGCAAGCGCAACGCCCTGGAGGCCGTGTTGAAGTCGGAAACCGAGCAGCGCCACCAGCAGCGCCTGCGCGAAGCCGGTTTTCGGCGGTGTACACGCTGGTTCCAGTGTTTCGCCTTCACCGCCTGGCTGGCGGAGAAGTGAACGCGTCGGGTCTCGATAGGGCC
The DNA here is from genome assembly GCA_030431095.1 of Gammaproteobacteria bacterium. GTDB lineage: Bacteria > Pseudomonadota > Gammaproteobacteria > Xanthomonadales > SZUA-36 > Marinihelvus. Next base: position 10,613 of record JAUIJU010000036.1, read on the forward strand.
CCGTGGCGGGGGCTCGCGAACGGTCTGCGCGGCAGTCACGTGAACATCGAATCGCTGGTGCAGGCCAATGAGCGGGCACTGGCGTCGTTGCATCACGGTGATCTGCCACGCTGGCAGGCCGCGCTGGCCACCCTGACCGTGAAGTCGCCGTGCCTGGACCCCGATCATCCCGCACCGCGCCTGGGCGCCGCCGTGGACGACCCCGAAGCCCTGCGAGCAGGGCTGATGGAGCTTCATCCCTGGCGTAAGGGTCCCTTGTGCCTGGGGGGCGTGGCCATCGACAGCGAGTGGCGATCGGACTGGAAATGGGACCGTATTCGCGATCACCTGGACCTGGACGGCGCCCACGTGCTGGACGTGGGTTGCGGCAACGGCTACTTCGGCTGGCGCATGCTCGGCGCCGGCGCGCGCTGCGTGGTGGGCATCGATCCCACCGTGCTGTTCGTGATGCAGTGGCTGGCGCAGGCGCGATTCGCCGGTGCGGCGCACAATTACGTCCTGCCCCTGCGCGATACGGACCTGCCGCGTGACGTCGGGCGCTTCGACGTCGTTTGTTCCATGGGCGTGCTGTACCACCGCCGTGATCCGGTCGATCACCTGGCGCGCCTGCATGGCTGGCTGCGTACGGACGGGCAACTGCTTTTGGAAACCCTGGTGGTGGCGGACGACGAGGCGCTGCATCCGCCGGGGCGGTATGCCCGCATGCGCAACGTTCACGAAGTGCCGGCGGTGCCCCGCTTGTTGGGGCAACTGGAAAGCGCGGGCTTCGCGGCGCCGCGGGTGCTGGATCTTTCCCCGACCACGGTGCAGGAACAGCGCAGCACCGACTGGATGCGTTTCGAGTCGCTGGACCGCTGCCTGGACCCCGTCGATCCGCGGCGCACCATCGAAGGCCACCCCGCACCATTGCGCGCCGTGGTGCTGGCCGGGGGAAGCCGGCCGTGACCCTTGACCCATGGAACGCGTCCAACCCTGTGACAGACTACGGCCCCACCCGGGGCCGGTATGCACGGGGGTGCCACCAGGGGCTGGACGAGAGGCGATGATCGAACTCAGGGACTTGCGACGAACCTACCACGTGGGCGGCCAGACCATTCACGCCCTCGATGGCGTGAACCTGGATATCCGTGAAGGTGAGTTCCTGGCCATCATGGGCCGTTCCGGTTCCGGCAAGTCCACGTTGCTGAACATGCTCGGCTGCATGGATCGCCCAGACGGCGGCAGTTACCGCCTGGACGACAAGGCCGTCAGTGAGATGGACGACGACGAACTGTCTGCGTTCCGCAACCGTTACATCGGATTCATTTTCCAGAGCTTTCACCTGCTGCCGCGCCTGACCACCCTGGAAAACGTGCTGTTGCCGCGGCGCTATCACCAGGAGGGGCACCGGGACGAAGACATCGAGCGCGCCCGGGTGCTGCTGGAACGGGTGGACCTGGGCGACCGGTTGGACCACAAGCCCAACGAACTGTCCGGCGGTCAGCGCCAGCGCGTGGCCATCGCCCGCTCGCTGATCAACCAACCGCGCCTGTTGCTGGCCGATGAACCGACCGGAAATCTGGACAGCCGGACATCGGATGCAATCATGGACTTGTTGCAGGAATTGAACCGGGACGGCCAGACCATTGTCATGGTGACACATGAGCAGGACATCGCCGATTTCGCGAAACGCCAGGTGGACATGATGGACGGCAACATTCTGCGCGAGACCGCCCATGCCTAGGTGGGGGGTTCTTTTTGCCCTGGCGGTCCTTGCCGCGGCGCCACTGCGCGCCGACGAATCACCGCCGCCACTGTTGTCCGGCGAGGTGTTCTCACTGCAGGCCCAGGAAGTCATCGTGCCCCTGACCACCAACTGGCAGGCGCGCATCAGCACCCTCGTGCCGGAGGGCGGCTTCGTGGAAAGCGGGCAGCTGGTGGTGGAGTTCGATGGTACCGAGGCAGCCCAGCAACTCGAGCAGCAACGCGAAACCGCGCGCACGGCGCAAGCGGTCACCGAGCGTGACCTGGCGCGGTTGGAAAAGGAGCTGGTGCAGGCGCATTTCCAGCACCAGCTGGCCGAGGTGGACCTTGAACTGGCGACGCTGAAGGCGGAGATACCGGAGGGCGTGATCGGCGCCATCGAGTACGCCGAAAATCAGCTGGCACGGGAACAGGCCACCAACGCACTGGAAAATTCCCGCCAACAGCTCGAGGACAAGCGAAAATCGCTGCGTGAGCGCCAGGATCAGGCGGTTCTCGATGAGCGCAAGCTCGAGGTGCAGGAAGCCTGGTGGGCGCAGATGCTGGAGAGCTTCACCATCGAGGCCCGACAGCCGGGGTACGTCATCTATGGAAACCACCCGTGGACGCGGGCCAAGTTCCAGGAGGGAGACAACGTGCAGACCAGTTTTCGGGTGGCGCAGGTGGCGGACACCGCCAACCTGGCCGTGAAAGTATGGATCAACGGCGTCGACCGGCCCCGCGTGGCCGCCGGCGACCCGGTCTCGGTGCGTTTCGACGCCCTGCCGGGGCGCCGCTTCGAAGGTCAGATCACGGAGTTGTCCGACAGTGGGTCGCAGCGCCAGGAATGGGGCAAGGCCGACTACTACGAGGGCGTCGTTTCCCTGGCCGATGGCGGTGAGGGCGAGCTGTTGCCGGGCATGAGCGCGCTGGTGGAGGTCTTGCCATGAAGGGCCTTGCCAAACCATCCGCGGCGGCGGTGATCAGCAGGCGATCCCCGATTCCAGCGTCGCCGCTGGCGGTTTTGCCGACCCTGTGTGCCTTCCTGCTGCTGGTCGGCTGCGGTGGCGAGGTGGCCGAGCAGCAGGCTGAACAGGTCGGTGACCAGGTGGTCAAGGTCACCGGTGAACTGCAGTCGGCCAACTCGGCCTTCTTCGGGCCGCCGGCCATTCCCGACGTGTGGAACTACACCATCGCCTTCATGGCGCCCGACGGCGAGCCCGTGGAAGCAGGCCTGCCGGTGCTTCGATTCGATACCCAGGACCTGATGACGCGTCTGCGTGACAAGGGCAATGCCCTGAACGAGAAACAGAAGGAACTGGACAAGGCGCGCATTGTTGCGCGCGAAGTCATCGCCGACACCGAGTTGGCGGTGCAGGAGGCCGAGGCCGACCTGGACAAGGCGCGGCTGAAGGCCGACATTCCGGAGCGCCTGCTGGCCGCGCGCGACTACCGCGAGAACCAGTTGTTGCTGCAGCGTGCCGAGATGCAGCTGGCCCTGCGCCGCGAGGAACTGATTCGTGAACGTGCCATCCAGGCCACCGAGATCACCATTCTCGAACGCGAGGTGGCGGTGCTCGCCGGTGACGTGGAGCGCTTCAAGGGTTCCATCGGGCGCATGACGCTGACCGCGCCACGGCCGGGGGTGGTCATCCACGTACGCGATCGGCGCAACAACAAGATGGCCGTGGGGGACAACGTCTGGGGCGGGCGTCGCGTGATCGAGTTTCCCGATCTCAGCCGCCTGGAGGCGCACATCGAGATTCCAGAGCGCGAGTCGGCACGCGTACGCCAGGGCCAGGCTGTGCGATTTACCCTGGATGCGGCGCCGGACAAGGTGTTCATCGGCGAGATCACTGCACTGGCCTCGGTGATACACACGCGTTCCACGAACCAGCCGGACAAGGTGTTCGATGCGACCGTTCGCCTGGTCAACCCCGACCCGGAGCTGATGCGACCGGGCATGAACATCAACGCCGAAATCCTGCTCGATACGCCGTTGGAGGTGGCGGGCCGATGAGGGTGCTGATGGGCGCGGTGCTGACGGCCATCGTGCTGTCCGCCTGCGGTGAGGATCCTGCCGAATCGGTGGAAACCCTGGTGGTGGAACCGGCTGCGTTCACCATCTCCCTGCAAAGCAAAGGCGAGCTCAAGGCGGCCGAGTCCACGCCCATCATGCCGCCGGCCGGCAGTCGCTCGCCGCGCACCATCCAGTGGCTGGCGCCCAATTTCAGCTGGGTGAGCGAGGGTGACGTGGTGGCGCGTTTCGACATCTCCAACGCCGAGCGCGAGGCCGGCGCCGCCGGCATCGAGATCGACAAGGTCGACCTTCAGGTCATGGGCAAGCAGCGGGAGCTGCAGCGCTTGCTGGCCGAGCTGGGCAACGACCTGGAACTGGTGGACATCGAAAAACTCATGGCCGAGGAATTCGATTTCGAGAACGAGCTGGCCTACTCGCGCTTCGAAATCATCGACGCCATGCGCGACCAGGCCTTGCTGGAGTTCAAATCCGGCCACCTCGAGGGCAAGAAAGGCACCTACAGCGACCGCCAGGGCGCCGAGGTAGCGGTACTTGAGGCGCAGCGGTCCACGCAGGAATCAAAGTTCCAGGAGCAACGGCGGCTGCTGGACAACCAGGAAGTGCTGGCGCCCCACGAGGGCTATTTCGTGATTGAGAAGAACTGGTGGGGTCAGCCCATCGACGTGGGCAGTACGGTTTTTGCCGGCAACAAGCTGGCCAGCATTCCCAATCTCTCGAGCATGCAGGCCGAACTGCAGGTGCTGGAAACCGAGGCCGTGGGCCTGGCGCGTGGCCAGAAGGCCGAGATCGTGATCGACGCCTATCCCGATCGCCCACTCAGTGGCGAGGTGAGTAGCATCAGCGCCACCGCCGCGCCCATCGAGCGTGACAACCCGGTCAAGTACTTCACCGTGATGGTATCGCTGGATCAGGCGGATCCGGAATGGATCACACCAGGCTCGATCGTCACCGCGACCATTCACATCAGCCGCGTCGAGCAGGCCATCGCCGTACCCAACCAGGCTCTGTTTCGTGAGGACGAGCGGGACTGGGTGCTGGTTCGTGACGGCGGTCGCCTGGCCCGGCGCGACGTGACGCTGGGCCTGCGCGGACCCAATCGCTCGCAGGTGGTCGACGGCCTGGATCCAGGCGACGAAGTGGCGCTGTTTCCACCCGAGGCCCAGCCGCACGGTGTGGCGGGCCCGTGAGCCTGCTCGAAGGCATCAGCCGCGAGTCATTTCTGCACGCGCTGGCGCAACTGCGCCAGCACAAGTTGCGCACCGCCCTGACCCTGCTCGGCATGGTGTTCGGCGTGGGCGCGGTCATCGCGATGCTCAGCATCGGTGAGGGCGCCAAGCAGGAAGCCATGCGGCTGATCGAGTCCATGGGTCTGCGCAACCTGCTGGTGCAGAGCCGTGAACTGGACGAGGAAACCCTGCGCGAGGTGCGTGAGCACAGTGTGGGCCTGAGCCGCAGCGACGTACGCGCCATGCGCGAAACCCTGCCCAGCGTGGTGGCGGTCAGCGAGGAGAAGAAGATCAAGTCCTGGGCGTTGTTCAGCTTCCAGGCGCCCTCCGAGGCCCAGGTGCTGGCGGTGACCCCCAGCTATTTCGACCTGGCCAGCCTGGCGATGGCCACGGGCCGCGCTTTCGACGAGGAAGACAACCGGCGTTACCGACAGGTGGCGGTATTGGGCGCCCAGGCCGCGCGGGACCTGTTCCCCGCCGGAGATCCACTGGGCCAGCGAATCAAGGTCAATCACCTGTGGCTGGAAGTGGTCGGCGTACTGGCCGACCGTGACCTGAGCAAGGACGAGTTCCAGGGCATTCGCCTGGGTGGCGATCGGAACCGCGTGTTCCTGCCGCTGGAAACCGCCTACAAACGATTGCGTTTCGAGTCACTGGAAAGCGAGCTTGACGCCGTGCGCCTGCGCCTGGACGAAGACGCCAGCCCGCAACGCACGGCGCAGACGGTCAACCACCTGCTGGCCCGCCGCCACGGCGAGCAGAACGACTACGAACTGGTCGTGCCCGCCGCGCTGCTCAAGCAACAGCAGCAGACCCAGCAGATTTTCACCATCGTCATGTCCGCCATCGCCGGTATCTCGCTGCTGGTGGGCGGCATCGGCATCATGAACATCATGCTGGCCACGGTGCTGGAGCGTACCCGCGAAATCGGCCTGCTGCGTGCACTGGGCGCGCGCAAGGTGGATATCCAGCACCAGTTCCTGATGGAGTCGGCCACCGTGGCGGCCATCGGCGCGGGCATCGGGATATTCTTTGGACTGCTGCTGGCCGTGGCCATCCAGCAATTCGCCGGCTGGCCGGCGGCGGGCTCATTGTTTGCCATCGTGCTGTCGGTATCGATTTGCCTGGTGACGGGCATCGTGTTCGGCTGGTATCCGGCGCGACAGGCGGCGGAGCTGGACCCCATTCGGGCGTTACATGCGGAGTGAGGCCCCGGCCAACCCCAAACACAACCCGACCCGTCCAATCACGCACGACCCCCTGTTCAGGTCTGCTCTTCCCGTGTAATCCACTTGCGGACTTTTGGCGCCTGGTAGGTATCGAATCGGTTCAGCAGGAGCCCGGGGGTGGCCTCCATCATCAGCATGTCCCTGCAGACCGACGGAACGAAGGCTTCTTCGATGGCGTGTTCGAGGAAGGCATGCAGGTGGTCGTAGTAGCCGGCCACGTTGAGCAGACCGCAGGGCTTGTCATGAAACCCCAGCTGGGCCCAGGTGAGGATTTCGAACAGCTCCTCGAACGTACCCCAACCGCCCGGCAGGGCCACGAAACCGTCCGATATTTCAGCCATCAGGGCCTTGCGTTCGTGCATCGAACCGACGACATGCTGCTCGGTGAGGTCGGGATGGGCGACTTCCTTGACCGCCAGGGCTTCCGGAATGATGCCGACGGCCCGGCCGCCGCCGGCCAGAACCGTGTTGGCCACCTCACCCATGATGCCCACGCCGGCGCCGCCGTAAACCAATCCGATCCCGCGCGCCACGAGGACTTCGCCCAGCTGACGCGCGGCTTCGGCGTAGGCGGGGTTTCGTCCGGGGCTGGACCCGCAGTAAACGCACAACTGTTTCATCGGTGCTCCGGGCGAGGTGTCAGGGGATTCGTGTCAGGGCGCAGCGATCGAGCACCTGCGCCCAGGGAAAGGTGGGCCCGGGGCCGCGGTGACGGGCGACCCGCAGATCGCGGTCGTCGCTGGCGGGCACCTTGGCCGTGTCCAGGTCCTGGTGGCCCGCGATATGGACCAGGGCGGGCAATTTGCGGCCAAGCAGTGCGATCAGCCCGACCAGGCTGTCGATCTGGGCGTCCGGGTAAGGCTCGAAGTCATCCTGGTGCTCGGAGTGGAACCAGTCCGGGTAGCGGCCGGTGTTGACCAGCTCGATGCCCACGCTGTGCGGGTTGTGTTCCCGCACGTGGTGGGCGACGCGGTCCAGGGGCACCCACTCCTCCATGGCGCCATCGCGGTCGATGTAATAGTGACCGGCGTTGCCGGTCCGGGAATCGGGATAGTGAATGTGTTCGCTGAATCGCCGGGTTTCGAACAGGTCAGGCCGTTCGGTACTGTGGATGACCACCAGGTCGATGCGGCTGGTGGGACGTTTCTGCAGGCGGTCGACGTAGTGCAAGTGGCGGGCGCGGGGCACGGCCAGGGGCGGCGCCTGGGCGATGTCGTCCCGGTCTTTCGTTTCGTCCATGGCCTCAGAGCTTCCTGTCACGGACGCCGTCGAGCAGCGCGTCGAGGGTGGCGCGGTCGTACCAGCGGCCTTCACGCGCCACGCCGATCACGGTGGCGGACTGGGCGATGTCGACCAGTGGATTGCCCCTCAGCAGAACCAGGTCGGCGACCATGCCGGCCCGGGCCTGCCCGCGGTCCGGCTCGTCGAAGAACCGCGCCACGTTGATCGTGCCGGACTGCAGCGCCTGCAGCGGCGTGAGCCCGGCGCCTACCAGGTAGGCCAACTCCTGGTGCACCGAGTATCCGGGCACGTTCATGATCTGCGGGGCGTCGGAACCCAGCAGCATGCCGACGCCGGCTTCCTGCATGGCGGCAAGCAGGGCGCGACGGGCGTCCAGGAAATGCCCGCGTTGTTCCGCCGGGACCTGCCCGCGGAAATTGTGCACCGCGCCGACCCAGTTGGCGCGCAGTTCGTCGCCCAGCATGTCCATGCCCGGGCGCGCCAGCAGGTCTTCCAGCGGTTCCTCGCCGGTGGTCGTCTCGAACAGGCTTTGCGTGGGCACCTGCCAGACGTCCGCGTCGGCGGTTTCGCGGGCCAGATTCGCGACCCGCGTCATGTCCATGCCGTCCGCCAGGTTCAGGCCGAACCACTGTGGCGCCTGGCCGTGCAAGGGGTGGTCTTCGGGCACCATTGCCTCGGCATAGGCGTCCAGGTGGTCGATGGTGGCCTGGTGGTACTCCAGCGCCGTGTGGAGACCGGTCTGGAACGAGACGTGGCCGGCGAACGGAATGCCGATCTGCCGGGCCTGGGTGGCCACGGCAATGAATGACTCGCGGCTCATGCCCGGATGGATCTTCAGGAAATCGTAGCCGGCCTCGAACTGTTCGATGACCCGCGCTGCGCCTTCCTGCGGGGTGTCGACCGTGTTTCCGTTGAAGGACGGGCCGCTGGTGACCAGTCGCGGACCCACGACCTCGCCGCTGGCCAGTTGCGCCCTGAGCACCAGGTGGGCGGGCTCGCCCAGCATGCCGCGAATGGTGGTGATTCCATTGGCCAGGTACAGGTGCAGCACGTCCTGCACGTACTGTTCACCCCGGCTGGCCGGCGGCACGTGCGCATGCATCTCGGCCAGGCCCGGCAGCAGGTAGCCGCCCATGCCGTCGACCACCCGGTCGCCGCCGGATACCGATCCGCGCGCGCCGATGGCGTCGATGCGCCCGTCGATGACCAGTACGGCCTGGTCTTCGGCCACATCGCCAGTGGCCACGTCCACCACGTTGACCGGTTCGATCCGCCACGAATCGGCAAGGGCAAGGCCGGGCAGGAGCAGGACTCCGGCGGTGACGAGACAGCGCAGCAGGGTGGCCACGCTCAGCCCTCCGAGAGCAGGAAGCGCAGGTCGATGATGGCCGCGTTGGCGCGCGAAACGTAGTTCGCCATGACCAGCGAGTGGTTGGCCAGCGCGCCGAACTTGCTGCCGTTGAGCACCATGGGGGAGCGTAGCGGTTCCTGCGTGGCTTCCAGTTCGCGAATGATCTGCCGGAAGCTGGCCGTGGCGTTCTTTTTCTCCAGGACATCACGGAAGTCCACTTCCATGGCCTTGAGGAAATGAATCAGTGCCCAGGTGGTGCCGCGAGTCTCGTAGAACACGTCGTCGATTTCCAGCCACGGTGTCTTGACCATGATTTCCTGTGGCGCGCCGGTGGACTGGCGGGCCTCGCTCTCACCCGACAGGTCGGTGTTGAAGCGCCGTTGTCCCGCGCTCGCGGACAGGCGCTGTGACAGGGAGCCGAGGCGTTTTTCCACGATGGCCAGCCAGTCGGCGAGGTTGTCGGCGCGGGCATAGAACTGGGCATCGGGGTCCGCCGGATCGGTCAGGCGGTCCAGGTAGGCCTCGACGCGGTCACGGGCGCGTTTGTAACGGCCTTCCGTGTCCGGCGGGATCCAGCGCGCGTTGTCGTAGTGGTAGAGCGGGTCGGCCTCTTCCAGGTCGGGATCCGCCGTGGACTGGGTCTGTGAGCGGCTGAAATCGTTGCGCATGGCGCGGGCCAGGTCGCGTGTCTGGGTCAGCACGCCGAATTCCCAGTTGGGCACGTTATCGAGCAGTACCCAGGGCGGCATGATGTCATTGGACAGGTAGCCGCCGCGTTTGCTCAGCAACACGTCGGTCACGTCGATCAGCGCCGCGGTGGTCGCGTAGCCGGTGGCGGGTGCGTGCCCATGTTCAGCGGCGTGATCCTGGGCCCTCTGGATGGGATCGAATGCCGGTGGCTCGTGGTTGTACCACCACATGCCCAGCAGGTTGATCAGGATGATGGCCAGCGGAATGCCGATGGCCAGGTTTTTCTGCAGCGGAGTGAGGGTCATGGCGTGTGCCCGTCCTCGGACAACTCGGCTGGATACCTTAGCAGATTGGTGTGTCGCTTGATGTGCCGGAAGTAGCCTTGCCGCGCCGTCTCCCACGGTTCGGTCGGCTGGCGGGGCCTGGCCGCATCCGGGTTCAGGCGTCGACCGGCAGCGGCTTGAGGCCTTCCCGAAGGCGGGTCGACAGCACGGACGCTGCCTCGCCACCGGCGCCGATGATGGCGGCCGAACCGGCGTCCAGGGCCACCACCTGCGCCTCCACGCCGTCGAAGCGCAGCAGCATGGGCTCAGCCACGGTCACCTTCGGCATGAAGATCACGGTGACGGGGCCGTCGTCGGTGCGCATCACCATGTGGGCGCCCCGGCCGTCGGGTGTCGGGCAGAATTTGATGAACGTGATGTCACTCGCCAGCCGAGGATCCGCCCCGGCGCCCAGGCGGGTCAGCACGGTGGTCACGTCGGCCGGGTCGGTGGTCTGCCCGGCCCGCGCCAGCACCCCGGCGCCGTCGTGGCGGTAGTGCTCCTGGACATAGTCGGCCACGCTTTCGGTGGGTGACAGTCGCCACCAGGCCAGGGCGCCGAGTCCCAGCAACAGCACCACGCTGGCGGCGATACCCAGCCAGGCGGGCGGGCGTGAGGGCCGTGTGGTGTTCGGCGTCGCGAGGACGGTATCCAGCAGGGTGGACTCATCCACTGGCAGGCGCAGCGCCAGTTCCAGGCGGTCCTCGAACGCCTCGGCAGCGGCCACCGCGCGGTCGCGGCCCGTGTCCGTGTCGCCCTCTTCGCGATAGCGCCGCGCGGTGTCCCGGGGCTCGGCGCCCAGGGACTGTTCGAATTCAGAACGGTTCATGTTTCATCGTCCAATTGCAGCTTGTTCTTGAGCTGCTCCCGGGCGCGAAACAGCTGGGTCAGCACCGCGCCCTCCTTCAGTTCCAGTTCCTGCGCGATCTCGCGACAGGAGTAACCCATTACCACCTGCAGCAGCAGCGGCTCGCGGTAGCGTGGCGCCAGCGACAGGATGCCCGCCCGCAACTGGGTGCGTTCCATGCGCTCGTCGGGTGACAGCTCGTCACTGTCCTCGACCATCACCTCGTCGATGTCGGTGAATCGTGGCACCTTGCGCTCGAAGGTCCGCGCGTACTCCCGGCGCAGAATGGTGATCAGCCAGCTCTTTGCGGCCCCATCGTCCTTGAGGCTTCCAATGGCCTTCCAGGCGCGCAGAAAGGTTTCCTGGACCAGATCCTTGGCCAGGGCGTCATTGCCGCAGAGCCACAGGCCGAAGCGATAGAGGTCCGTGGCGTATTCCCGCGCCAGGGATTCGAACCGGCGTCGCTTTTCGGTGTCATTGTTCATGACCGGAATTCCGGGAAGGTCCTTACAGGTTTTTCGCCTGGCCGCGCGCTGCGCGACCCCGAACGGGAACAGACCGGCAGGGCGGGCAGTAACTTTCAGGCGGTTTCGGGCGTCTCATGGTTCAGGGACCCATTCTAAGGGGCGGCGCGGCGACCCGTGAAGCCGAAGTCGAATGACTAATGGCACTTCAGCCGCAGACCCCGCAAAGGCAGGCTGTGCCTTGCCACTGAGGGGTGGAGCGCGTACCCTTTCCGTCCCCGAAAAATCGCCCGGAATGGGCAACAATCAATGGTGTTGGCGACATGACGATGAATTTTGAACAGGCCCGCCGCAACATGGTGGAGCAACAGGTGCGCCCGTGGGAAGTCCTCGACGCCCGCGTGCTGAACCTGTTCGAGTCCATTCAGCGAGAGGACTTTGTTCCGGTCCGCTACCGCAAGATGGCCTTCACCGACATGAACATTCCACTGGACCACGGCGAAGTGATGATGAAGCCGGTGGTGGAGGGCCGTACGTTGCAGGCCGTGGACATTCAGCCCGGGGAAACCGTGCTGGAAATCGGTACCGGCAGCGGTTTTCTCACGGCCTGTCTCGCTCACCTGGCGACCGAGGTGGTCAGCGTCGACATCCACGGGTCGTTCACCGCCGAAGCGGGCCGTCGCCTGGAAGAGCAGGGCATCACGAACGTCGAGTTGTTCACCGGAGACGTCATGCGCGGCTGGCAGCCGGAACGCGCCCAGGACGTGGTGGTGGTCACCGGTTCGGTGCCGGTGGTGCCTGAGGCCTTCCAGGGCTGGGTGAATCCTGGCGGACGGCTGTTCTGCATCGCCGGCCAGTCGCCGGCCATGGAGGCCCTGTTGTTCACGCGCCTGGACGCCACCGAGTGGCGTCGTGAAAGCCTGTTCGAAACCGACCTGCCACCGCTGGTCAATTCGGTCGAACCCCCCGAATTCGAATTCTGAACCCGATTTTTCTTGGAGTGCATCATGTCTGACCTGTCCAACCCGGGAACTTCCCTGTTACGTGTCTCGTGCCTGTCCGCCCTGTTGCTGAGTGGCCCGGCCGCGGCCGTGGACCTGATGGGCGTACATGACCTGGCGCTGAAGAACGACCCCATTCTGCAGGCCGCTGCCTTCCGCCAGGAAGCGATCAACGAGAACGAGCGCCAGGCCTGGTCCAACCTGCTGCCCAACATCGGCGGCAGCGCCGGCCTCGATCGCGGCAACGGCAAGGTGTCCATCCAGGGCAATGAAGTATCCGACCAGGACGTGGACAGTGAGAATTGGGGCCTGAGCCTGAACCAGGTGATCTACGACCAGGCCAATTACGAGACGCTCGACGTGGCCCGCGGCCAGGTCAGCCAGGCGGAGGCCATTTACCAGACCGCCTACCAGGATTTCCTGGTGCGCGTGGCCACCGCCTATTTCGAAGTGCTGACCGCCAGCGACCGCGTGATCTTTGCCGAGGCTGAGGAACTGGCCCTGAAGCGCCAGTTCGAGCAGGCCGAACAGAAGTTCGAGGTCGGCCTGACCGCCATCACCGACGTCTACGAGGCGCGCGCCAGCTATGACAATGCGCGCGCCAATGCGATCGTTGCGCGCAACACCCTGGCGGACACCCGCGAGGGCTTGCGCCAGCTCACCGGGCAGTACTTCGAAGAAGTGGACGCCCTGCAGGAAGAGCTGCCCCTGGTTACGCCCGATCCGGACAACATCGAGGAATGGGTCACTACGGCGCTGCAGTACAACCCGGTGGTGCAGCAGGCGCTGTTCGCCGCGGACATTGCCGACGCCAATGTCCGTCTGCAGCGCACCGGCCACTTCCCGACGCTGAATTTCAGTGCCGGCTACTCCGAGTTCACCAACAACGAGTACGTGCTGCGTGACGACTTCCAGAACGTCATCGGCACCACCGACCTTCAGTCGGATGACCTGAGTTACGGCATCACCCTGCGTGTGCCCATTTACCAGGGCGGCTTCGTGTCTTCGCGGACGCGCCAGGCGCGCTACGAACTGAACGCCGTTCAGCAAGACCTGGAACAGCAGCAACGTCTGACCATGCGCGAGACGCGCAACGCCTACCGCGCGGTCATCGCCGGCATCGAACAGGTGCAGGCGTTCGGCCAGGCCCTGATCTCGGGCGAGAGCGCCCTGGAGGCCACCCAGGCAGGTTTCGAGGTGGGCACCCGTACCATCGTGGACGTGTTGCTGGCGCAGCAGCGGTTCTACGGCGCGGCGCGGGACAACTCTCTCGCGCGTCACACCTACATCCTCAATCACCTGCGTCTGAAGCGGGCCGCGGGCCTGCTGGTCGAGAACGACCTGCAGAAGGTCAACCAGATTCTCGAGTAATCCCGTCCAGGGTCGACAGGGTCCGTTCCAGCGCCCCGCGTCCCTGTTCGACCAACGCCAGTCCCGCGCGGCCCATGCGGTCGCGCGTGGCGGGGTGGTCGAACAGGGGGTTGACCGTCCGGGCCACGTCGCTGGCGGTCAGCACGCGTCGCGCCGCGCCGCTCTCCAGCAGGCGCGTGGCGGTTTCCCTGACGTGGGCCGTGTGTGGTCCGAACAGCAGCGGTTTGCCCAGCGCGGCGGGTTCCAGCAGGTTGTGTCCGCCCACCGGCGCGATGGTGCCGCCCACGAAGGCCACGTCGGCCGATGCGTAGTAGTTCAGCAACTCGCCCATGGTGTCGATCACCAGGCACTGCGCTTCGCCGGGCAGGCGTGAGTCGCTGCGCTGGCGCACGCTGAGGCCCGCGTTCCGGGCATCCTGGGCGGCGCGCGCGAAGCGCTCCGGGTGACGCGGGGCCAGCACCATCAAGGCCTGCGGATGGCGTTCCAGGATTCGCCGAAAGCCCTCGAACAACACCTGCTCATCGCCCTCGTGGGTGCTGCCCGCCACCAGCACCGGGCGCTGCACGCCCCAGCCCGTACGTAGCAATTCACCGGTTTCCAGCAGGCTGGGAGGCAGGTGAATGTCGAACTTGAGGTTGCCCGAGCGGTGTACCCGCTCGGGCCTGGCGCCACTGGCCACGAACCGTTCCGCGTCGCGGCTTCCCTGCGCCAGGATGGCGTTGGCACCGGCCAGCGCGGGCGCGATCAGCCGCTGCATATGCCGGTAGCCGCGCAGGGATTGCCGTGACAGCCGCGCGTTCACGATGACCAGCGGTGTCTCGCGTCGCCTGGCGGCGTGGTAGAAATTGGGCCAGATCTCGGTTTCCACGATGATCACCATGCCCGGGTCGGCGCGTTCCAACAGGCGCCGCATGGCGCCCGGAAGATCCAGCGGCAGGTAGTGATGCGCCACCCGTGCACCGAATACGTCGCTGACACGTTGACTGCCGGTGGGGGTCAGCGTGGTGAGCAGGATGCGCGGCGCGGGGTCCCGCGCCAGCAGGGCCGACACCAGGGGTGTGGCCGCGTTGACCTCGCCGAGCGAGGCGGCATGCACCAGGTAGTCGAATGGTCCCCTGACGCCGCGTCGCCAGCCCAGGCGCTCGCCCCATCGCGCCAGGTAGCGACCGTCGCGCAGTCCGCGGACGGCAAAATAGGCCAGCACCGCGGGGCTGGCCAGGACCAGGAGAACGGAATAGAGCAGTCGCATGGCGGCTCCAGCGCGCTGACCGGGCAATTATATCAAGCGGCGGCCCGCCCTTTCCCCTGGCTTTCGCAACCCTGACAATGCACCCATGGATCCCGGTTGGAAACAGGAACAGCTGCAACGCCCTTCACTGGCACCGCGCCACTGGGGGGGGTGGCTGCAGGTGGTCTGTGTCTGGCTGCTGGGGCACCTGCCACGCGGAC
>JAUIJU010000092.1 GCA_030431095.1 Gammaproteobacteria bacterium
ACCACCCGGTCGAACACGCGTGCGGCGCGTGCCACCAGGTCCGTGTGACCGTGGGTGACGGGGTCGAAAGTGCCGGGATAGATGGCGGTGGTCTGCGTGGGCACGGAATGCGGGGCTTCGTTGCGGGATTTGGGGGCGTATTTTAACGCAGGGAGCGGAGTTCGGGTGGGCCGAAGGGGTATGAGACGGGAGAGTAATCCTCATTGTCTGTCAGTTGACCCTGGAAGAGGAACTCGGGACACCAGCGCGGTGACAAGGCGGGTGCGCGGTTTCATGACACCAGGCCGGAATCGGCCACTGGGCGGAGTCACCACGTTTCGTGGCAATACGATATCCCATTCATATCCCTGTCCCGCACATGAAACTCAAAGTCCCTCCGGGAAGTCGGTGGTCCGGGAGGTTTCGATGATGTGTGGCTAATCCCTGTCCAGATCCTGGAACCCGGCCCGGGCAGATTCCAGTCCCTGATCATAGGCCGCAATCAGCCGGTCACAATCGGCGTCGAACCGCTGATCAGTCAATTGTCGTGACGGGTCCGCGTCATACCACGCGATGGATCGCTTGATGCCGTCGCGGTAACGGCGGGTGGCCACGAAATCCGGTACAAGGCGCTTGATTCTGGCATTGTCCAGCACCACGGAATTGGCCTTGTCGCCATGCAGTTCGCCCAACGCCGCGGGCAGGCAAGCCGCGATGAAGTCCGAAGCGATGTGGCGGACTTCCGGCTCCCGTACCCCGGCGGCCTCGGCGGTGGCCTGGTAGATCTGGTTCCAGTTGAGCACCTCGTCGGTGGTGATGTGAACGGCGTGCCCGATCGAGGCCTGGTGGCCGAACAGCCCCAGCAGTCCCGGTGCGAAGTCCTGGTTGTGGGTCAGTTGCCAGAGCGAGGTGCCGTCGCCCGGAATGATCACGGGCTTGCCTCGCCGCATGCGGTCGATCACCGTGTAGGGCCGCTCCCAGCTGTTGAACGACAGGGGAATCACCGTTTGCCCATAAGTGAACGACGGCCGGACGATGGTGACCGGGAATCCGTTGTCGCGCAGCTCCCGCAGGAGGAAATCCTCGCAGGCGATCTTGTCGCGCGAGTATTGCCAGTACGGGTTGACCAGCGGCGTGGATTCCGTGACCCGGTAGTCGGCCACCGGCTTCTGATAGCAACTGGCGGAGCTGATGAAGATGTATTGCCCGGCCTGGCCGCGAAACACCTCCAGGCGTTTTTGCAGATCCGCCGGGGTAAACGAAATGAAATCGACCACCACGTCCCAGTGCCGGTCACCCAACGCGGCCCGGGCAGCCGCGACCTCCGAAATATCCGTCCTGATGCACGAAGCGCCCGCAACTTCACCGCGATTCCCGCGATTGACGAGCGTGAGGTCCAAACCGCGCCGCACGGCCAGTTCCGTGCATGCGGTGCTGATGATTCCCGTACCACCGATAAAGAGAATTTTCACTGTTTGACTATAGGGCTTTCGCACCGATCGCGGGCGCCGCGCAACGCCCTGACCCTGAGCCCGCCTCCGGTCTACCGTCTCCCGACTTTCGTCTCCCCCCGCCGAAACACCCGCATCCGCACCTCCCCCACCTCCTTTTCTTTCCACAAGGAGAACGGCGCCTGCATCACCAGCTCAGGGAGCTGCGCGGCGGCCTCGACGTAAACGAAACCTCCGGGTGCGACGCAGGCGACCTGCTGCAGCTTGCCCAGGGCCTGGATGGCCAGGCCGCTGTCGAAGGGAGGGTCGAGAAGCACCAGGTCGAGACTGTCGGGGGGCTGCTGGCGAATCCAGTCCACGGCGTTGGCCCGGTGTACTTTGACTTGTTCCGCACCCAGCGCCTCACAGGATTCGACCAGCGCGCTGACCGCCAGGGGCGCGATTTCCACCAGGTCGACGTGCGCCGCACCGCGACTGGCGGCTTCGAAACCCAGTGCGCCGCTGCCGGCGAACAGGTCGGCGCAGCGCGCGCCCGGCAGATGGGGCGCCAGCCAGTTGAACAGGATTTCACGGCCACGGTCGCCGGACGGGCGCAAACCGGGCAAGTCGGGTACCGGCAGTTTCCTGCCGCGCCATTCACCGGCGATGATGCGGACCTGGCCGGGGCGCTCACCGCGTTTGGCGGGTTTCGGAGTCATGGGAAAAGAATAGTCGTTGCAAGCGTGAAACCGAACCCCCACGTGGGGATAATGTCACTCCACGCCCTCCAGCATCCCTGAACCGCCATGTTCCGCATTTTCCGCAAGAAAAAGGACCAACCCGGACAAGCGCCCGGCCAGCTCCAGGAAGAGCAGCTGCGGCCGGTCGAACAGGCCGGGGAAGAGGCGCTCGACCAGCGCCTCGAGGACTCGCGCCGCCAGTTCGGTCAGCAGCTCAAAACACTGCTGGCGGGCTACGACAACGTCGGCGAGGAACTGTTCGATGACCTGGAGATGGCGTTGCTGACCGCGGATGTGGGCGTGCAGGCCACCATGCGCATCATGGACGCCCTTCGCGCGGCGGTGGACAACAAGGTCATCACCACCCCCGACCAGGTGTTGCCGGCCGTGCAGGCCGAACTGTTCGAGATCATCGAGCCCTGCGAGCGGTTTCTTGCCGTGGACGAGAGCAGAAAGCCGTTCGTGATCCTGATGGTCGGCGTGAACGGCGCCGGTAAAACGACCACCATCGGCAAGCTGGCACGGCGTTTCCGGGACGACGGCCTGAGCGTGATGCTGGCCGCGGGCGACACCTTTCGCGCCGCGGCCGTGGAACAGCTGCAGAGCTGGGGCGAGCGCAATGACGTGCCGGTGGTCGCCCAGGCCACCGGCGCCGACGCCGCGGCGGTGATTTTCGACGCCCTGCAGAGCGCCAGCGCGCGCGGCGTGGATGTGCTGATCGCCGATACCGCCGGACGCCTGCACACCCAGGGCAACCTGATGGAGGAACTGAAGAAAATTCACCGCGTGATGGGGCGCGTGGACCCGGATGCCCCGCACGAAGTGATGCTGGTGGTGGACGCGGGCAACGGCCAGAACGCCCTGGCCCAGGCCGAACAGTTCAACGAGGCGGTGCCGCTGACCGGCATCACCGTGACCAAGCTCGATGGCACGGCCCGCGGTGGTGTGCTGTTCGCTATCGCCGAGGCGCTGCAGGTGCCAATCCGCTTCATCGGCGTGGGCGAATCCGCCACCAACCTGCGCCCCTTCGACGCCGGCAGCTTCATCAACGCCATCCTGCCCATCGAGTGAACGCCGGGGCGAACTTCGCCGATCGCCTCCTGGCCTGGTGGGACGTCCACGGACGCCACGACCTGCCCTGGCAGCACCCCCGCACGCCCTACCGCGTGTGGATCAGCGAGGTGATGCTGCAGCAGACCCAGGTGGCCACGGTCATTCCCTACTTCGAACGCTGGATGGCGCGGTTTCCGGATCTGGCCACGCTGGCCGCGGCCGCGGACGACGAGGTCATGGCCCACTGGGCCGGACTGGGTTACTACGCCCGCGCGCGCAACCTGCTGGCCACCGCGCGACGCGTGGCGGCGGACCACGACGGCACCTTGCCGGCCGACCCCGCCGCCCTTCGCGAACTGCCCGGTATCGGTGAGAGCACGGCCAATGCCATCGTTTCCCAGGCGCATGACCGGGTGCTACCCATCCTCGACGGCAACGCCAAGCGCGTGCTGGCGCGGCACGCCGCGGTGTACGGCTGGCCGGGGCGCGGCGCGGTGCTGCGAGCGCTGTGGGCGCAGGCCGGAGCGCGCCTGCCGGCGAAGCGCGGCGCGGACTACACCCAGGCGATCATGGACCTCGGCGCCACGCTGTGCACGCGCGCAACGCCGGCCTGCGGAGACTGTCCCGTGCAGCGTGACTGCCGCGGCCGCCTGGACGGGCGGATCGACGAACTTCCGGGCAAAAAAACGCGACGCGCGGTGCCCGTGGTGGAGCGGTTCATGCTGCTGTGGCGCGACGGCAGCGGGCGGCTGCTGCTCGAACGCCGGCCCCCGAGCGGAATCTGGGGTGGCCTGTGGTGCCTGCCCGAAGACGGGGCCACGGCGCCGCTGGCGCGGCGCTTCGGCCTGGACGCGACCACGCTGGAACACCTGCCGCAGGTGGAGCACCGCCTGACGCACCGCCATTTGCTGATCACGCCGTTGGCGCTATGCTCTGAACTGGACGTTGGCGAACTCGGCGACGGGCTGGACTGGTTCGAAACCGGGCAGCTGCCGGCGCTGGGCCTGCCACGACCGGTACAGCGCATTCTCGACACCACCGGGAGAATCCCATGAGCCGAACCGTGCACTGCCAGCTGATGGACGCCGAGGGCCAGGGCCTGGAGTTCCAGCCCTATCCCGGCGAGCTGGGCAGGAAAATCTACGAGAACATCTGTGCCGAGGGCTGGCAGCGCTGGCTGAATCACCAGACCATGTTGATCAACGAGAACCGCCTCAGCCCCATCAACCCGGAGCACCGGAAGTTCCTGGAAAGGGAGATGGAGAAGTTCTTTTTCGGCGAAGGC
>JAUIJU010000037.1 GCA_030431095.1 Gammaproteobacteria bacterium
GCTGTCCACCAGCTTCGGCTTGCTGGCGAAGGTTTCCTCCAGCAGGGTCTTGAGAATGGCCCGGTCGATGCCCAGCAGCGCCGAAAGTACACCCACGTAGGCGATGTTTTTCATCAGGATGCGCACGCGGGCCACCGAGAAATGCTCGTTGCACATCTTGGCCAGCGGCACGCCCAGTACCGTGACGTCGTCGCGCGCCAGTGAGCCCTCGCGCGGCCAGGTGGAGTCGTAGATGAAAAACCCGCCGGGGCTGACCTCCGCCAGGTCCTTTGCGTAGGTCTGGGCGTTCATGGCCACCATCAGGTCCACGCGGCCTTCGCGCGCCATGTAGCCGTGCGCATTGGCGCGCACCTCGTACCAGGTGGGCAGGCCCTGGATGTTGGAAGGGAACAGGTTCTTGCCGGTGACCGGCACACCCATGCGGAACAACGCCTTCATCAACAGGCCGTTGGCACTGGCCGAGCCGGTGCCGTTAACCGTGCCGATCTTGAGAACGAAGTCGTTTACCCGGCTTTGCGCCGCGGAAGGGGTTGCTGACATGGGGCGGGTCCGTGGTCGGTGGCCCTGGGAAACTCCAGCAGGGATTTCTGCATGTCCCAGGCCGCGGTGGGGCAACGTTCGGCGCAGAGGCCGCAGTGCACGCAAAGGTTCTCGTCCTTGACCATGATACGGGCCGTCTGCTTCAGCGGCCCGGAGGCGAACAGTGGCTGCTCCGGTTCCAGCCGGGGCGCCTTCAGACGGGCGATCACCTCGTCGGGTTCGCCGTCGGCGGTGATGGTCAGGCACTGGGTGGGACAGATGTCGATGCAGGCGTCACACTCGATGCACAGGTCGTCGGTGAACACGGTCTGGACATCACAGTTCAGACAGCGCTCGACTTCCACCGCGGTCTGCTCGGCGTCGAAGCCCAGTTCCACCTCGGTGGTCAGCGCCTTGAAGCGCTCGGTCAGGGGCACGTGCTCCATCTTGCGCCGGGCCGCCGGGTCGAAGTCATTGGAGTAGCTCCACTCGTGCATGCCCATCTTGCGGCTGCCCAGGTTGAGCGTGACCGGCAGGCGGTCGGTCAGGGCGTCGCCACTGCAGTGCAGGTGGATGGAGATGGCTGCCTGGTGGCCGTGCTCCACCGCCCAGATGATGTTCTCCGGCCCAAAGGCCGCGTCACCGCCGAAGAACACGCCGGGACGGGTGGACTGGTAGGTGGTGCGGTCGACCACGGGTACGTCCCACTGGTCGAATTCCAGGCCGATGTCGCGCTCGATCCAGGGGAAAGCGTTTTCCTGGCCGATGGCCAGCACCACGTCATCACAGGGAATGAACACCTCGTCCACCACCCGCTGGTCCACGATGCGCCCATCCTCGGTGTCGTATTCCATCACCTCGAAACGCATGCCGGTGAGCTGGCCGTCCTCCAGCACGAACGCCTTGGGCGAGTGGTTGATGACAATCTCGACGTTCTCTTCCTCGGCGTCTTCGAGTTCCCAGTCGGAGGCCTTGAAGAAGTCGCGCGGCTTGCGCGCCATCACCTTGACGTCATCGGCGCCCAGGCGCAGCGAGGTGCGGCAGCAGTCCATGGCGGTGTTGCCCACGCCGATGATCAGCACGCGCCTGCCGATGGCTTCGGTGTGGCCGAAGGCCACGGATTCCAGCCAGTCGATGCCAATGTGGATGTTGGCCGCGCCTGCTTCACGCCCGGGCAGGTTCAGTTCCTTGCCCCTGGGCGCGCCGCTGCCGATGAAGACCGCGTCGTAACCCTCGTCCAGCAGCGCGGCCAGGCTGTCGATGCGGTGGCCCAGGCGCAGGTCCACGCCCATGTCCACGATCATGTCGATCTCCTCGTCCAGCACCTGGGCGGGGAGGCGAAAGGCCGGGATGTTGGAGCGCATCAGGCCGCCAGGCGTGTCCAGCGTCTCGAACACGGTGCACTCGTAACCCAGCGGCACCAGGTCGTTGCATACCGTCAGCGATGCGCAGCCGGCGCCGACCAGGGCGATCCGTTTACCGTTCGATTGCGGCGGGACGACCGGCAGTCGGTCCGTCACGTCCTGGCGGTGATCCGCGGCCACGCGCTTGAGGCGACAGATGGCCACCGGTTTCTGGCCGGTGCGCCCGCGGCGGCAGGCCGGTTCGCAGGGGCGGTCGCAGACGCGACCGAGGATGCCGGGAAACACATTGCTTTCCCGGTTGACCATGTAGGCGTCGGTGAACCGACCCTGGGCAATCAGGCGGATGTATTCGGGAACGTCGGTGTGCGCGGGACAGCCCCACTGGCAGTCCACCACCTGGTGAAAGTAGTCCGGATTCGAGGTATCCGTACGATCCATTC
The DNA here is from genome assembly GCA_030431095.1 of Gammaproteobacteria bacterium. Lineage (GTDB taxonomy): Bacteria > Pseudomonadota > Gammaproteobacteria > Xanthomonadales > SZUA-36 > Marinihelvus. Next base: position 2,324 of record JAUIJU010000037.1, read on the forward strand.
GAGCCTTGATGTCTCCGCACGCCGGCGCGGTGGCCGAGGCTTGCGCAAGAATAACGTTTTTGTGACAGTCGCGCGACCATGGCTTCCTGGGCATCCCGCGAAACGCCCGTTTCACGATCGATTTGCTGGTATAATGGCGCCATCGCGATACCCACCGGTGGTATCCAGGCCGTTTCCGTTCCTGCCCCTGCCCTCGGCACGGTGTGCCGGACCCGATCCCGCTCGAATTTCCCTATCCAGCCCTGACCGGTAATTCCCGCTTGCGGGAAGGGGCATGACTGGAGTCCAAACCATGTCTTTCGAATCCCTCGGCCTCGAGGCCGATCTCCTGCGCGCCGTGCGCGAGCAGGGCTACGACACGCCCACGCCCATCCAGGCGCAGGCCATTCCCGCCGTGCTGTCCGGCCGTGACCTGATGGCCGGCGCCCAGACCGGCACCGGTAAAACCGCCGGTTTCACACTGCCCATGCTGCAACGCCTGGCCGAAAACCCGGCGCCTCGCCGGCGCCGCGGCGTGCGCGCCCTGGTGCTGGCCCCGACGCGCGAGCTGGCCGCCCAGGTGCACGACAGCGTGCTGGCGTACGGCAAGCACAAGAACCTGCGCTCCGCCGTGGTCTTCGGCGGCGTCAACATCCGCCCGCAGATGAACCGGCTGCGCGACGGCGTGGACGTGCTGGTGGCCTGCCCCGGCCGCCTGCTGGACCACGTGCAGCAGGGCACGGTGGACCTGTCCGGCGTCGAAATCCTGGTGCTGGACGAGGCCGACCGAATGCTGGACATGGGCTTCATCCACGACATCCGCCGCGTGGTGAAACTGCTGCCGCCCACGGGCGAGCGCCAGACCCTGCTGTTCTCCGCCACCTTCTCGAACGAGATCAAGGCGCTGGCCGCCGGCATGCTGCACCGGCCGGACACCATCGAGGCGCCCGGCACCAACCGTACCGCCGACCGCATCGCACAGCGCGTGATCGCCGTGGACAAATCCCGCAAGCGCGAATTGCTCAGCCACCTGGCGGGCGCCAACCGCTGGGAACAGGTGCTCGTATTTTCACGCACCAAGCACGGCGCCAACCGCCTGGCCAAGCAACTGAGCAGCGATGGCCTGGAGGCAGCCGCGATTCACGGCAATAAAAGCCAGGGTGCACGCACCCGCGCGCTGGCCGATTTCAAGGCCGGCAAGGTCCGCGTGCTGGTGGCGACCGACATCGCCGCCCGCGGCCTGGACATCGAGCAGCTGCCGCACGTGGTGAATTTCGACCTGCCCAACGTGGCCGAGGACTACGTGCACCGCATCGGCCGCACCGGCCGGGCGGGTCGTGAAGGCGAGGCCCTCTCCCTGGTCAGCGCGGATGAACGCGGTCTGCTGAAGGACATCGAACGCCTGGTGGGCCTGGACCTGACACCGGAAGTGCTCGAGGGCTACGAGCCGAGCAAGGCCGCGGAAAAGGCCGCGCGCCAGGCCGAGAACGGCCAGGGCAAGCCGAAGCCCCGGGGCGGCCGTGCCGGCCGTCACGCGCGGCGACGCAAGCAGGCGGCCCGCCAGGGCAACGGCATCGGCACGGGCAATGGCCGTGACCGGGGCAACGGTGCAGGCAAAAACCGGGGTCAGGGCCGAGGCAAGGGTTCCGGCAACGGCAAATCCGGGCAACAGGCAAACGGCGGTCGGCAAACCGAAAGTCAACGATCCGGTGGCCAGTCGGGCAACCGCGCAGACGGCCGTACCCGGGGGAAAAGCCGCCGTGGCGGTTCAGGACTTGCGAACCGGATTCTCGGGCCGGAGTGAGTCGGGCCGGAGTGAGTCGGGCTGGTCCGCGCCAAAAATCATGCGGACGAAGGCCCTGTAGGCCAGCACCTGCTCGGAGATGTATCGGTTCTCCCCGAAATTGCGCGCCAGCATGATGCCGCCTTCGATCGCCGCGGTGAACATGTCCGCCAGCGTTTCGATGGAAACATCGCCTTTCATGGCATAGGCGCCGCCGGCCCGCTCCAGCTTGTCGATCATCATCTGCCGCCAGCTCAGCAGCCCTTGCTGCATCAGTTGGCGAACATCCTCGTTGAGTAACTGGTTTTCGTAGGTGAAGCTCGCGACCAGACAACCCGGGTGGGTTTCCGGCAAGCGGCCGAAAAGCTCGGCCAGAAGGTTGAGAAAGATCAGCAGCCGGTGCAGCGGATCTTCGCTCAAGGCCTCGGCCTGCTCCGTCAATTCAGCGAACAGCTGGTCGTCCTGGACGAGGTATCGCTCCACCAGGGCCACGGCCAGGCCTGGCTTGCCGTCGAAATGGTAGAAGAATCCACCCTTGGTGATCGCGGACTTGTCGAGAATGTCGTTGATCGAGGTGGCGTGGAAGCCTTTCTCCAGGATGATGGACTCGGCATTGACGAGTATTCGCTCGCGGCTGCTGTTACGTCGACCGGTCATATCGACTCCTTAAACTGAACCGTAAGTATAGTTCCCGCTTCGATGGCTTCCGCCAAGGAGCAACCCACCCCGTGATATGGCCCTACATACCTGTAAATAAAGGATTAATTGTTTCCTGCATTTCCGTACTGTCGGTCCACTGTATTCGGCGCGCGCCTCCACTAGGCTGAGATCACGCTACCGGGTCTGCCCCAGAGTCCGCCGGCCCGGCCTGTAAGCCATTGAAATGGAGGAATATTGAAATGATCCCTGCCCACCACACCCAGCGCGATGCACGGGGCGTTCCCGTCTCACGCTGCCAACCCCGCTCTCTCGAGGCGTTCGAGACCGCGCTGGTCCAGTTCCAGAGCTATTTTGGTGACCCTGTCGAAACCCTCGACGCCACGCTCGAGAGCGATCCCGGGTTTGTCCTGGGACACGTGTTCCGGGCGAGCGCGCTGCTCATGATGAGTGAACGCCAGTACCTGCCGGAAGCGCGTCGGTCGATCGAACAGGCCGAGGCACTCGGCCATGCCAATGAACGGGAGCGTGGCCTGATCGCCGCGGTCCGGCACTGGCTCGACGGCCGCTGGGACAAGGCCGGCCAGGCCTGGGACCACGTGCTCGCCGAAGAACCGCGCGACGCGCTGGCCCTGCAGTGTGGCCACCTGACCGATTTTTACCTGGGTGACGCCGTCAACCTGAGGGACCGGATTGGGCGCGTTATCAGCCACTGGGATTCGTCCACCCCGGGCTATTCCTACATTCGCGGCATGCACGCCTTCGGCCTGGAGGAGTGCCACCAGTTCGATCGCGCCGAAAACGCGGCGCGCGAGGCGCTCGAGCTCGAGCGCCGTGACGGCTGGAGCGTCCACGCCCTGGCCCACGTCATGGAGATGCAGAACCGCTACCAGGAGGGTCGGGCATTGTTGCAACAACGGGTCGACGATTGGGCGCCGGACAACGGGCTGGCCTACCACAACTGGTGGCACCTGGCGCTGTTTCACATCGAGGAGGCGCAGTTCAGCGAGGCCCTGGATCTCTATGACCAGCAAATATCCGCCGACATGGGCGACATGTCGATGCAAATGGTCGACGCCAGCGCCATGCTGTGGCGCCTGCATCTGATGGGGGTCGACCTGGATGAGCGCTGGGGCGTGCTGGCCAATCACTGGCTGCGAAAGACGCCCCTGGAGAACGGCTACTACGCCTTCAACGATTTTCACGCCCTGGTCGCCGCGGTCGGCGCCGGAAAGCTGGCCGATGCACGTGACATTCTCGCGGCGATGAAGCGAGCGGCCAGCACCGACGACCCGGTGTCCGGCATGATGGCCCGCACGGTCGGCGTGCCCTGCGCTGAAGGCCTTCTCGCATTTGCAGAGAAACGCTTCGCTGACGCGGTCGCAGCCCTGGCCCCGGTCCGCAGCATCGCCAACCGCTTCGGCGGCAGCAACGCACAGCGGGACATCCTCAACCAGACGCTGATCGAGGCGGCCATCCGCGCCGGGTATTCGGGACTGGCCGCAAACCTCGTGAACGAACGAGCCGAGCACAAGCCGCACAGCCCGCTGACGCGACGGTTCAGGAGCCGCGCAGGGCGTCCCGGACGCCTGGCGGCCTAGTGGCGCGCATGAAGCCATCGCTCTGCCTGGCCGGACGCATCGCGTTATTGGCGCTCGCGGTGACGCCGCGGCCAGGGAGCGCGGACTGGCGCGACGTGCTGACCGACGACTTTGCCCCCGTCGAAAGCCGCGTGGCCGCCGCGCTCACGGGGGTGGCGCAGGACCGTTGTTTCGCGGACGGGGGGCCGGTGAACGCGTGCGCCTGGGCGCGGTTCGAACTTCACCCGGATCACGTCGATCCGGGCCTGTCGGGGCGAGAAGCGATTCTCATCGTGGATGAGCTCCCATCGGCCGTGGAATATCTGCGCTACCGAAACCGCATTCTTGGTGCGTACACGGTCAACGACGAGCACGCCATCGCCCCGATGCCGGTCGCTTTCGAGCTGCCGGAAACGTTTGGAGACATCGTGACGGGCCTGGCGTCTGCCGTCCCGATTCCTTCCGAACACCTGGCGCCGCTGATCCCGGAGCTGACGAACCTCTACGAAGACCATGTACCCGTTGTCGCCTCGCACGGTACCGCGGTTTTCGGTGTTCTGGCCGACCTGGCGCCTGGGCAGCCCCTGGTGCTGCTCGACAACAACCTGCTGACCTTTCAGCAGGCCGACCCCGAACTGTTCTGTTCGATTCCCAGCCACCCCGAGAGGCTGGACCTGCTTCGCGATCGCGCCCGGCGTTTCGCAGATGATCTCCGTGACTTGCTGGCGGCGCACAACGTGCGCTTCGTCAATGCCAGTTTCGGCTACACGACCGATACCGTGACCGGCCCCTGGCAACGCGTCTGCGGCACCGCCCTGCCGTCCATCGCGGTGCAGCGCGACATCCTCGAGGCGTACCGGCCGATCTTCGATGCCCTGTTCGCCACGCCCGGAGTGTTCACGGCCCACGCAGCGCTCGCCTCGACCGATGACCGGAACGCGCCTTTCGACCAGCCCGAACCGGAGTTTCCGAACCGATTGCGGATCGGCTCGCTGGCCCACGCAGGACAGGCCATACCGGCCACGGGCGCCGATTTTCCGGGCCCGGGCTGGAACCCGGTGCCCCCGGATCCGGCGGACGCGGACATCTACGTCAATGCCGGTTGTTCCGACCTGGGCGTTTGTCGGTCCCTGCGTCCGCTCTCCCTGAGTCTCCAGTACGGCATGGGCAGGGCCGCTTTTCCCCTGCCGCAATCATCCTTCGTCACGCCACTGGCGCTGGCTCGCCTGGCTGACCTGAGGCGCCGGCCACCCTTCCGTGAAAGGCCGTTCGACAACGCGCTCATCGATGACTTGATCGTTACCTTGCAGACCGGTTGTGGCGACGCTGAGCCCTGCCGCTTCTTCGACCCGCTGCTGCACGGCCAGATGGAGCGATTCCGCAACGAAGCCGAACTTCCCCGGAGCCTGGCCGGCCTGTGGTACGACCCCCAGCGGGCCGGTCACGGCCTGGAGTTGCAGCGTTTCGGGCGCCACCATGCCGGTCTGTTCTACACGTTTGATGAGCAGGGCGGGCCGGAATGGTACTGGCTCGACGGGGTTCGTTACGGTGGCGGGCTATACGGAAAACTACTGCGTTTCGGCAATACGGGAACAGCGGAGCACCCGGCCACGGAGTCGAAGGTGGCCGGCCAGTTTGCAATCAACCTCGAGTCCGCGGACATTCCCGCCGATTGCCCGGGTTCACCCGGCCGACGCGCCGCGTTCTCGTGGTCGCTGGGTGAAAATTCCGGGATGTGGTGCCTGCAGCCGCTGCTGGTGAACGGTGACCAGGCGGCGCCGAACGCCAATGGAATGTGGTGGAACGGTGACCATGACAGCGGCTGGGGATTCGGCCGCTACGCGAATGAACAATCCGAGTTTCGCATCGTTTACTACTACGATGCGCTGGGTTTGCCCACCTGGGCCTTTGGCCAGGATGTCAATGGCGCGGAACGGTTCGACATGCTCGTTCCATCGGGCTATTGCCGACACTGTCCGGCCAGGACCCTGGACACACGGGTCCTGGGAGCGTTCGTCGGAACGCTCGGGCTGCCACAGACAGGCGATACCCCGCCGATCGGCCTGCAGCTGGATCACTGGCAACGGATCGGGTTTCAGCCTGAACGGCTGTCGGACTGACTTCGAATCACTCGCTGTGCCATCACCCTGGCTCTGACACGCGCGCCTCGAGCCGGTCGACCCTGATGGACTCGCCATCGGCGGCCGCCACGTGCCGCCGAAAGACGTTCATGCGCCAAAAATTCGCGCGTTCGATCCGCGCCTTGCCGGCAATACTCACTCGACCAGAAGCCGATCCAGCGCCTCAACCAGGCGGCCAACTTCCTCGGCCGTGTTGTAGTGCACCAGCGAACAGCGCAGCACGCCGCGGACCGGGTCGATGCCCAGCGCCTCAACCAGGCGGCGGGCGTAGAAATCGCCGTAACCGGTGCCGATCTGCTCATCGGCCAGTGCTTCGGCCAGGGCTCGCGGCGAACGCTGCTCCACGGTGAACGACACGGTGGGCGCCCGGTTCGTGGTATCGGCACGGCCGACCAGGCGCACGGCCGGGTGGTCGTCCAGGAATGCCAGCAGGGGCGCCACCAGCGCCTGTTCCGTGGCGCGGAGCAGCTGGTACACCCGACCCGGCGCACCCGCCGGGTCGGCGCCCGGCACATGGCGGGCGTCGAGCGACTCGAAGTAGTCGATCACGCCGGCGGCCGCCGCGATCTGCGCGTGGTCCGGCCCGGCGGGTGTGAAGCGCGCCGTGGCCTTGCCGGCGTTGAAATAGTGGCCCTGGCTGGGCAGGCGTTCGTTCCATTCCCGCGACAGGGTCATCAGCCCCAGGTGCGGCCCGTACACCTTGTACAGGGAAAACAGGTAGACGTCGCAACCCAGGTCCGGCACTTGCGGCGTGCCGTGCGGCGCGGCGGATACGCCGTCGACGATGGACAGCGCGCCGGCCGCGCGGATGCGCTCGCACCAGTCCCGCACCGGGTTGATGCTGCCCACCACGTTGGAGCAGTGGGTGAAAGCCACGGCACGGGTGCGGTTGCTGAGCACCGCGTCCAGGCCGGCGCCGTCCAGTTCGCCACTGTGCGGATCGACCTTCCAGGTGCGCACGGTGAAGCCCTCGTCCGCCAGGCGGGCGAAGGCGCCGATGTTGGCCTCGTGGTCCTGCTGGGTCACCACCACCTCGTCACCGGGCTCGAGCCAGGTGCGCAGCGCATTGGCCAGCACCCAGGTGTTCTGGCTGGTGGAGGGTCCGAAGTGCAGTTCATCTTCGCCCACGCCCAGCCAGCCGGCCCAGCGGCTGCGCGCCTCGTCCATGGCCTCGCCACCCGTGGTCGAAGGCGCCGCGGGGTAGTAGGGCTGCAGCTTCGTCGCGCGGTAAAAGCGGTCCAGACGCTCGACGACCGGGGCGCAGGCGAAGGAACCGCCGGCGTTCTCGAGGTGTGCAAAGCCCTGCAGGGACGGCTCGGCGAAGGCCGGAAACTGCGCGCGGACGAAGGTCTCGTCCAGCGCCGTGGTGCGGCTGTCCACGCCTTCCGGCGTGGCGCTCATGTTCCGCTGCCCGCGTTGGGCCCGAGCCCCGCCATGGTGATGTACTTGAGCTCGACGTACTCGTCGATGCCGTACTTGCTGCCTTCCCGACCCGAACCCGATTCCTTCATGCCGCCAAACGGTGCGACCTCGGTGCTGAGGATGCCGTCGTTGATGCACACCATGCCGTATTCCAGGCCCTCGGCCACGCGCCACACCCGGCCGATGTCACGGGCGTAGAAGTAGGCCGCCAGGCCGAACTCGGTGTCGTTGGCCAGGGCGATGACTTCCTCGTCGTCGCCAAAGCGGAACACCGGTGCGATGGGACCGAAGATTTCCTCGCGCGCGAAGGCCATGTCCGCCGTGGCGTCGCGCACCACGGTGGGCTCGTAGAACTGCCCGCCCAGGGCATGGCGCTTGCCGCCCTCGACCACCTCGCCGCCCTTGCCGCGGGCGTCGGCCAGCAACTGCTCCACCTTGAGCACCGCGTCCTCGGAAATCATCGGGCCGATGTCCACGCCTTTCTGGTCGCCCCGGCCCACCGTCAGCTGGCTGGTGGCCGCCACGAACTTCTCCACGAACTCGTCGTAGACCCCGTCCTGCACATACAGGCGGTTGGCGCAGACGCAGGTCTGGCCGGCATTGCGGTACTTGGAAACGATGGCGCCCTGGACGGCCGCGTCGATGTCCGCGTCGTCGAACACGATGAACGGCGCATTGCCGCCCAGCTCCATGCTGACTTTCTTCACCGTGCTGGCGCACTGGCGAATCAGCTGCTTGCCCACGCCCGTGGAGCCGGTGAAAGAGAACTTGCGCACCAGGGGGCTCTGCGTCAGCACCTCGCCCACGTCCCTGGAGCGGGTGGTGGTCAGGATGTTGAACACGCCGGGGGGAATGCCCGCCTCCTCCGCCAGCACGGCCAGGGCCAGGGCGGACAGGGGGGTTTCCTGGGCCGGCTTGATCACCACCGGACAACCAGCGGCCAGCGCCGGCGCCGCCTTGCGGGTGATCATCGCATTGGGAAAGTTCCACGGCGTGATGCACGCCACCACGCCCACGCCCTGGCGGATCACCAGGATGCGCCGGTCGCCCAGGTGCGTCGGTATCACGTCGCCGTACAGGCGTTTGCCCTCCTCGGCGAACCACTCGATGAACGAGGCGCCGTAGGCCACTTCGCCGGCGGATTCGAAGGTGGGCTTGCCCTGTTCGGCGGTCATCAGCGCCGCCAGGTCGTCCTTGTTGGCCAGGATCAATTCATACCAGCGACGCAGGATGGCGGCGCGTTCCTTGGCGGTCTTCTTCCGCCAGGCCGGCCAGGCCGCGGCGGCGGCGGCCACGGCCCGCTCGGTTTCGGCCGTGCCCAGGTCCGGTACGGTGGCCACGACGCCGCCATCGGCCGGGTTGGTGACGTTGAAGGTGGCGCCGTCGCCGGCGTCCGTCCAGGCGCCGTCGATGTACGCCTGTTCGCGGATTAGCGTGGGGTTGTCCAGGTTCACTGCCATGACCTCGCGGGGTGGATTCCAGGGCCCGGGCCATTCACCGGTCCGGGGGAAGGCATACCCTCGGGACTCGGCGAGGGAATGTCAACAAGCAGCATCGCCACCCATCGAGTCACCACAGAAAATGTCGTGCAGGCGCTCGATCAGCGGTATCGCCTGGGAGTCAGCCAACGCGTAGTGAATGACCTGGCCTTCGCGACGCGTAGTGACCAGGCCCTGCTTGCGCAACACGGCCAGGTGCTGGGACAGGGCGGACTGGCTCAACTCGATCCGCCGATTGAGATCACCAACCGACAATTCGCCTTCGGCCAGCACACACATGATCAACAGTCGGCTTTCATTGGCCAGCGACTTGAGCAACGTCACGGCTTCCGCCGCATTGTGGCGCATGTCGTCCAGGCTCATGCCATCATTCAACCCGGCCACGGTGGTTTCATTCACGGCGTTCATGGTGTTTCTCCATCCCCTCGGTTCAGGGGTTCGGGGTAATTCCCATGGTACCGCTACCGCTGCTCAGGGCGCATTGCCGCTCGGTCTTCAGGCCCATTTTCGCCAGGATCATGGACGCCGGGCAAAAGCCCGTGAAGGCGCTCTGCAGCATGTTGACGCCGACGAACACGGTCAGCCAAACCCAGTTGGGATGAACGAACCAGGTCAGGGCCAGTGAAATCAACACCATGAAGCCCGCAAAGGCCATCGTTGCACGTTCTACGGTCATCTTCCTTACCTCCTTGCACCGCCGTCTTGGCGGGATCAGTAATTGAACCGGATCCGGACCCAGGCATTGCTGTCGTCCTGGAACTGGTTGAAAAACGTGTGGTCCGCGTCGCCTCCGAACAGGTTGCCGCCGGCGGCGAGGCTCCAATGGTCGTCCCATCGCCAGCTGACCTGGGGCCGCAGGTAGTAGTCCCGGTCGGTGGGGGAGTAAAAGGTGAACAGGCTCCAGATCACCCGTTCCTGGCGCGTGCGCCAGGTCAGTCGGTTGGTCAGCCACCAGCGGTTTTCCTCCACCTCGAATTGGGGCCAGGGGGAGTTGGCCAGCAGCGCATCGTAATCCCGGGTTCGCTCGAGGTAGGCCTGGAAACCGACCGTCAGGTGGGTGACGGCCTCCCATTCGTAACCCACCAGGTAGCGTTCCTGGTCGTTGGGCACCGATGGATTCGTTCCGGCCCGGTCGTCCACCGACCAGTAGCGGGACACCTCCGCGTTGAACAGGCCCGGACCCAGGGGCCGGCGCCAGCTGGCGCCGAGTGACTGCAGCTCGGGAAAGGCCAGGCTGCCGCCCGGGCCGACCGGCGAGGGCTGGTGGTAAAAACCGCTGAAGCCATAAACGGCGAACTCGTTGCCGCCCAGGGTGCGAAACGCCCGCAGAGCCCATTCGGTGTTCGACAGGCTGGCCGAAGGCTCGTCCCCCTCCAGGGGTGGATCGGGCGCCACGATCATGCCGGCCTGGGGAGAAAAGAACGACAGGCGTTCACCGTCCAGGTATTCGTCGGACTCGAACAGCGGCATGGCGACCAGGTCCAGGTTGACCGCATCGGTGTAGGTGGTGACGCGAATCGCGTTGGCCGGCTGTTTGAGGTACTCGTCGTCGCGGCCGATGAAGAAGGAAACCCAGCCCTTGGGAAACAGGTCGTTGAGAAACAGCAGGTCGCCGGTGCCCCAGGTCAGCACCTGGCGGCCGATGCGCAGGTCAGAGCGGCCGAAAGACCGGCCCCAGGCCAGCTCGCGCAGCTCGGGGTCGAATTCTCCCAGCACCGCGTCGCCGACCGCGTCGCCGCGAAAATCGATGCGGTTGGCGCCGGGCGCCCAGCTGCGCTCGATGCGCCAGCGTGCTTCGCCGAGCGTGGCGTAGCGCCCGACGGCCGGATCGCGGGCAAAACGCTGCCCGTAGGCCAGTTCGACGAACCCGGTCCAGGGCGAGCCGGCCGGCTCCTCCCAATCGTCTTCTTCCCACTCATCCCCCTCCCAGTCATCATCACCCCAGTCGGTATCACCCCACGCATCATCGCCCGAAGCCGCTTCGTCCCAGGCGTCTTCATCCCTTGCCTCGGGTCCGGGCTCGTCGCCCTGGACGCCGGACGTCTGCGTGACCCCGGTGTCGGGATTCCGGGCGCCGGACGCCGCCGGCGCCGCTTGCCCGACCTGAGCCGACACGACGAACCACGCCGCCAGGGCGCCGGCCAGGAGAAAATGGCGCTTCACGCTATCGCCTCAGGGGCCCGACGGCCGCTCCAGCCATTCGCTCGCCGGGTTGCGCAGGCTGCGTTCGCCGAACAGCTCATCCGGCATGCCCAGGTCGTAGGCGATGTAGCGGAACTGCACGTCGGTGTAGCCGCCGCTGACCACGTCCGTGATGCGGCTGGCGGTGACGGTCGGGTGGCCCTGGACCTGCTCCACCTTTTTCACCTCAACCCGGCGGATGGCTTGTCCGCGCTCGTCCCGGTACTCGATGCGCATCGGCAGGAAAGTCGCGCGGTCGATCCAGGTGGTGTACTCGGCAAACTCCACGCTGGCAGGATCCTTCGGCGTGTGGACCAGCTCGTACGCTTGCTCGTCCTGGCCTGCCAGCACGTGCGTGTCCTCGCCGGGATTCCGGCCGGACACGTCCTCGTAGTAGTAGTGCGAGCCCACGAAGCTGGTGCGCTTGTCGCCGGCTGCGATGCGCTTGACCAGGTCCAGACCGGGCAGATACAGCCAGCGGTCATCGTCGCGCTGGACGTGTTTGTGCACCAGGAAGGTGGTGCCACGCACATCGGAGGGTTGGCTGAACACCACCAGGAACTGCTGGTCGCCACCCGCTTCCACGTTACGGCGCAATACCGTGAACTGGCGGCGCTGCTCCCGGCCCTGGCCGTCGATGATGCGCATGCGCGCCTCGCTGCGGCCATCGGCGCCGGCGTAGTAGGAAGCCAGGTTGGCGCGGGCCACGATGGCGTCAGCGTCCAGTTCATCCTGGGCCGGGGACGTGACCGGCGCCAGGGCGGCCAGGCCGGCCGCCAGCAAGACGATTCTAGGCAACATGGGATTCGACTCCTCGAGACGCTTTTGCGGGAAACAGCAGGCGACGCCCCAGGGCGATCACCGCCGGCAGCAGCAACAGCGTGGCGGCGCCGGACAGCACCATGATGGACGCCATGAAGCCCCCCACCGTGACATAGGGCATCAGCGGCGCCAGGAACAGCGGCGTGAAGCCCAGCGCGATGACGAAGGCGTTGCGCGTGATCGCGCGGGCCGGCTCCTCGAACATGGCTTTCGCCATGGCCTCGAAGGAGCCCAGCTCGCGGTGGAGCTCACGGCTGCGCTGGATGAAATGAATGGCGAAGTCCACGGACAGCCCCAGGGTCAGCGAGGACAGCACGGCGATGGGCATGTCGTAGTACTTGCCGATCCAGCCGATGAACCCGTACACGCCCAGGATGGTGAAGGTCAGCGGCAGCATGGCCACCACTCCCCACGACACCGAACGGAACAGCAGCAACATCATCAGGAACACCACGGCGAAGGCGCCCAGCAGGCTGTTGAGCATGCCGGCCACCATTTCACCCTGCCACACCACGTTGATGTAGGTCTTGCCGGCCCAGCGCCCCCGCACGTGCTCCGGTAGCGGGTGTTCCGCGAGCCAGGCGTCCACCGCCTCGATGACGCGGGTCATGTCCTGGTTGTCGCCCGAGGTCAGTTGCAGCCACACCGCGGTACGGCTGTAGTCCGGCGTCACCATGTGCCACAGGTCCTGCGGCCGGTGCGAGGACTGGTACTGGAGCAGCGCCTGGGCCACGCCGGGAACGGACTCGGGAATGCGGTAGTCACCGGCCTCGCCGCCGCGTAGTTCCCGGTTGACCACCTTGACCACGTCCGGCAGCGCATTGGTCTTGCCCACCAGGCCCGTATCGGCCAGCGCCACCTGCAGGGACTCGACCAGGGCCAGCGCCTCCGGCCGCTGAAAGTAGCGCGCCCGGGTCTGTGCCTCCTCGGCGGCGACCATCAACGCGTCCAGCGCATCGGCCAGGTCGGGGTCGTCGGTGTCGAACGACAGGTCGTCCGCCGCACCGATGATGGCGCCGAGGCGGGCGTCCATTTCGTCGGCGGCCGGTTCGGATTCCAGCAGCACCGCCAGCGACGGCGGCACCGCCAGTCCGGCCAGCGCCTCGCCGGCCAGCGACCGGTAATCAGCCCAGGCGGACGGATCCTCGTAACTGAGCACGAAGAAGGCGTCGTAGGTGCCGGCGAAATGCGCGTTGAGCACCGTGTCGGCAACGCGGATACGGTGGGTATCCTTGAACCAGCGCACCGGGTTGTCGTTGATCTGGATGCGCAGTAATCCCGCCACGCTGATCGCCATGATCACCACGGCGGCCACGGTGACCAGGCCCTTGCCGCCGTAGGCGAATCGCCCCACACGTCGCAGCGCCCGCGCCAGCCCGGACTGCGCGTCCGCGCCCTCGCGCAGCCGGTCCAGGCTGGCCAGCGAACGCGGGCTGCTGCGCACCACCCAGGCGGGTATGAACACCACCGTGAGCAGGAAGGCCAACAGGATGCCGAAGGCCACGAAGGCCCCGAACACTCTCACCGGCGGTATCGGCGTCAGCAGCAGGGAGGCAAAACCCGCCGCCGAGGTCAGTGACGTGAACAGCATGGGCTTGAACAGGTGGCCCACCACCTTCTTCATCACCGCGCCCGGCTCGTCACCCTGGCGGTAGTGGTCCGCGAACTCGGACAGGATGTGGATCGAGTCCACCACCGCGATCGGCATCAGGAAGATCGGGATCATGGAGCTCATGATGTGCACCGTGAAGCCCATGCCGATCAGCAGGCCCATGGTGACGATCACGGTGGCCATGGCCACGATCATGGGCGAGATGATCAGGCGCAGGTTACGAAAGAACACCCACATCAGGATGAAGATCATCAGTCCGGCCAGGGGCGCGGAGATGCCCATCTGCACGAACATCTCGTGGCCGAAGGTGTCTTCCGCCACCGGCAGGCCCGTGATGTGCCAGTCGCCGGCGGCGGTTTCATCGGCCACCAGGGCTTCGATTTCGCGGGAAATCGCGTAGCTCAGGTCCTTGCGCTCGATCGGCACGTACACGGCGGCGGCCTTGCCGTCCCCGGAAACCAGCGTGTCCTCGAGCAGGGGCAGGCGAGCGACCGCGTCGCGGATATCGGCCGCCCGGGTTTGCGTGGTGGGCGCTTCCTTCATCATCCACTCGAAGCGCAGCACGCCGGGACCGTCCTGGGTGATGTTGTCCGCCACGGCCAGGGACATGAGGTCGGGAGGGATCACGCCGTCGATCTGCAGCACGGCCTGCGACACGCGGTGCAGCGCGGCCAGGGTCTGCGGCGTGTACACGCCGTCGGCGCCCTCGTTGACCACCCCCACCACGATGGCGTCGTGCAGACCGAACCATTCCTCCACCTGGTTGTGGAACACGCGGTCCGACTGGTCCGGCGGCAGCATGTTTTCCGGGTCCGTGTCGATGTGAATCCGGGGCATGAGCGCGGCGGTCACCGCCACCAGCAGAAGCGTCAGCAGGTAGACCAGCCGGGGCCTGCCCGTGGACAGCGCCAGCAAGGCGTCCTTCATGCCTCACCCCGCAGCTTGGCGGCGCCCACCAGCTTGAGCGCGAACTTTTCGTAGTACGGCTCGGTGGTGCCCTTCCTGACCTTGCGCAGGTAGTACTTTTCAAAGGCCACCTTGGCCAGGTGCACCCACTTGCCCGACGAGGCCCAGTTGGTGTTTCGCGGGGGAATCTGGGGCAGGGCCAGGAAGGCCACGCCACGATCACCGAAGTCCGCCAGGCAGAATGCGTTCCAGGTGGCCCGGCAGGCCGGCGGCTTGCCGTCGATGGCCAGGGCGATGTTTTCGACCGTGGCGGTCACCATGGACTCGATCATGTAGCCGGTCTTGGGTACGCCGACCGGCAGGGGAGACGCGCCCACCGGGGGAATCGCCACGCAAACGCCCACCCCGTAAATATTGGGCCAGGTGGGGTTGCGCTGGTAATCGTCGACGATCACGAAGCCGCGGGGATTGACCAGATTGTCGACGCCCATGACCGCCTCCACGCCGGTAAAGGCGGGCAGGATCATGGCGTGTCGGAATTCCAGCGCCTGGCTGGCCTGGTCGCCGCCGTCCTCGTTGACCGTGGTGACCTGCATGCTGCCGTTCGCGACGCGATCGATGCGCGTGTTGGTCAGCCACTTGATGTGCCGGTTGCGCAACTCCGATTCCAACAGACCCTTGGTGTCGCCCACGCCATCCAGCCCCAGGTGGCCGATGTAGGGTTCCGGTGTGACGAACGTCATGGGCACCTGGTCGCGGATCTTGCGTTTTCGCAGCTCGGTTTCCAGGATGAAGGCGTACTCGTAGGCCGGTCCGTAGCACGAGGCACCCTGCGCGGCGCCGATGACGACGGGGCCCGGATTGGCGCACAGTGCCTCGAAATCCTTCGATGATTCCAGCGCATGGCCGGTCTTGCACACGGAGGACGTGTGGCCTTCCGGGCCAAGGCCGTCGATCTCGTCGAAGGCCAGGCGGGGTCCGGTGGCGAGGACCAGGTAGTCGTATGCGAGCGTTTCTCCCGATGCCAGCTCCAACTGCTGCTCGTCGGGCAAGATGCGTGTCACGGCATCGTGCAGAAAGCGAATGCCGTGCTTGTTCATCACCGTGTCGAGGGGAATGGTGATGGCTTCGGGTTTGCGCCACTTCACCGCCACCCAGGGGTTGGACGGGGTGAACTCGAATACGTCGCTGTCCGAGACCAGGACCACCTCGTGATCCTTGCCCAGGCGGTCCTTCAACTCGTACACCGCGGAGAGTCCACCGATTCCGCCACCGACTACCACCAGTTGTTTCACGTCGAGCCTCCTTTGCCTTCTTGCCGGCCAGCCAACGGCGCCAATCACGGCGACAGGGCATGCCCGGTCACTATACTTTAGATTAATATAATTTAGTCTTTTCTAATTTACAAGCGGGAATCCGTCGGCACGCGCGCGCCGAGCAGGTCGTCGGGTCAGTCCGCGCCTTCGCGCGAGGGCGTTTCCCGACGATGGATCGCCGCCGGAGTCGGAGACGGGGCCAGCGGCCCCGGGATCATTTTCCGATACAGAACGAAGTGAAAATGGCGCCGAGCAGGTCGTCGGGAAGGAACTCGCCGGTAATTGTTCCCAGCTCGCGCTGCGCCAGGCGCAGCTCTTCGGCCAGGGTTTCAGGGAGCTCCAGTTCCTGCAGCTGTTGTCGGCCACGCGCCAGGTGCTCGCGGGTGCGGCGCAGGGCTTCCAGGTGGCGGGTGCGCGCGCTGAACGCGCCCTCGCCGGCATCGGCCAGGCCGGCGACGCCATGTAACAGGCGCACCAGGCCGTCCAGGCCGACGCGTTCACGGGCCGAGAGCACCACCCGCCCGGCAGTTTCATCCACCGAAGGCGCTTCCCCGGCCAGGTCGCTCTTGTTGATGACCTCGATACAGCGCACGCCCCCGGGAAACTCCTCGCGCAGGGCGCGCTGAGGCGCTTCCGGCTGGGTCGGGTCGATCACCAGCAGGGCGACGTCGGCCGCGGCCAGGGCGGCGCGGGCTCGACGCACGCCCTCGGCTTCCACCTGGTCGTCCGCCTCGCGAATGCCTGCCGTGTCGGCGATGTGCACCGGCAGGCCATCCAGGGACAGGGTTTCGCGCAACACGTCGCGTGTCGTACCGGGAATGTCCGTGACGATGGCCGAATCGCGCCCGGCCAGGGCATTGAGCAGGCTGGACTTGCCGGCGTTGGGCAGGCCGACGATGGCCACCGTGACGCCGTCGCGCAGCACCTGGCCGCGCCGGGTTTCGTCCAGCAGGGCATCGACCTCAGCGGTCACGACGCGCAAGCGCTCCAGCACATCGCTCTCGGCGATGAAATCGATCTCCTCGTCGGGAAAATCCAATGCCGCCTCGATGAACACACGCAGTTCCGTCAGGCGGGATTGCAGGGCATTGACGCGCCCGGAAAAAGCGCCTTCCAGGGACCGTTGCGCTGCCCGGGCGGCCGACTCGGTACCCGAGGCGACCAGGTCGGCAATGGCCTCGGCCTGGGCCAGGTCCAGCTTGTCGTTCAGGAACGCCCGCTCGGAAAACTCTCCGGGGCGTGCAGGCCGCGCGCCCAGGGACAACACGCGACGCAGCAGCATCTGCTGCACCACCGGCCCCCCGTGGCCCTGGAGCTCCACCACGTCTTCGCCGGTGAACGAGCCCGGCGCGCGAAAGAACAGGGCGATGCCGGTGTCCAGCACCGACCCGTCGGCGTCGGTGAAGGAACGAAAGTGCGCCACCCGTTCCTTCAGCGGTTTGCCGGTGATCGTCTCGCCGATGGTCCGCGCGGCCGGCCCGGAAATGCGCAGCACGGCCACGCCGCCGGCCCCCGGGGGCGTGGCGGGAGCGGCGATGGTGTCGCCGGAGCGCTCGGTGTGGGTTTCGGGGTTCTGCCGGGTCACGGGAGCAGGGTAGCAAGGAGATGGGGGAGGAGGTAGGCGGAAGGAGGGCGTTGGGCATCGGTGGTTCCGCTCGTTCCGTGGTCACCTGAAACCCTATTGTCGCCCGCCGCACTGGGTAACCAGTTACCTCCCACCACCTTCCCCTCTGGCCGACCGCCTCTCCCTCAGGACTCCCCGGCAATTTTCCTCGTGATGTACCACTGCTGCGCCAGCGAAAGCCCCGCGTTGGTGGCCCAGTACAGCACCAGGCCGGCGGGGAAAAAGGCGAACATGACGGAGAACACCAGCGGCATGGCCTGCATCATCTTCTTCTGCAACGGGTCCATGCCCACCATCGGGGTCAGGCGTTGCGTCGCGAACATGAACGCCGCGTTCAGCAACGGCAGGATGAAGTAAGGATCACGCACCGACAGGTTGTCGATCCACAGGATGAACGGCGCCTGGCGCAACTCGACGGACTCGAGCAGGACCCAGTACAGCGCGATGAAAATGGGGATCTGCACCAGGATGGGCAGGCAACCACCCAGCGGATTGACCTTCTCCTCCTTGTACATTTTCATCATGGCCTGGCTCATGGCCTGGCGGTCATCACCGTAGCGTTCCTTCAGCTTTTCGATGCGCGGCTGCAGTTTGCGCATGCGCGCCATGGAGCGATACTGCGCCTCGGTCAGCTTGAAGAAACCGAGCTTGATCAGCACCGTGAGCAACACGATGGACCAGCCCCAGTTACCCACCACGTCGTGGATCTTCGACAGCGCCCAGAACAGCGGCTTGGACAACACGGTGAAGATGCCGTAGTTGACGGTCAGCTCCAGGCCCGGCGCGATGTCGGCCAGGTGGTCCTGGTTTTTCGGGCCGACGTAAAGAATGTCGGAAAAGGTGTGTGACTGACCCGGTTGCACCGTGTGCTGGGGCGACACGGCGCGCGCGATCACCCGCGGCCGACCGCCGGGTGCGTACACCTGGGTGCTGTAGGCGTTGGCCTCACCGGCCGCGGGCACCCAGGCGGAGAAAAAGTAGTGCTGGATCATGGCCAGCCACCCCTGGTCGGTGGTGGACTGGTAGGGCTCGTCGGCTGCGTCGTCGAAGTCCACCTTCTCCAGTTTGTCTTCGGGGTTGTAGAAGCCCACGCCGTCGAAGCTGTAGCGCTCGGGGTTGTTGAAGCCGGCGCCGTCATCGTCGCCGGGGCCCGCTTTCTGCAGCTGCAGATAACGGCTGCCGGTCCAGGCCGACTGCCCGTCGTTGTTCACCACCAGGTCCACGGCCACGTCGTATTCGCCGCGTTCGAACACGAAGGTGCGCGTCACCCGCAGGCCGTCCGCGCCGGTCCAGGTGAATGGCAATTCCAGGCGGTCCTGGCCGTCAGCCAGGACATGCTCGTCGCCGGCGACCGACCAGGGGGTGGTGTGATTGGGCGACTCCTGGTTACTGAGCAGTCCGGACTGGGCCACGTGGTAGCGCCCCGGGCCCTGGCTGAGCAGCTCGACCTTCACGTCCGGCTGTTCCAGGTTCACCGGGTAGTCGAGCAGGCGCGAAGTGACCACGGTGGCGCCAACGGGATCGATTTCCAGCACCAGCACATCGGTGGTCACGGTGACCAGGCGACGCGTCGGTGTCGTTGTCGCGACGCCGGCTTCCGTGGGGGTCCCGGCCACGGGGGGCGGCGCAGGCAGGTCGCCCGCATCGGGGGTCGAGGACGCCGCTGCGGCCTGGGGCAAGTCCCCGCCGGAGGGCACCTCGGGCAGCGCCTGGCCGGCAGCGTCGGCCGCCGCTGGCATGGGCTCGGGTCGGGGACCGTAGTCCTTCTGCCATTCGACCCACAACAGGTAGCCGAGAAACAGGAGCGCGATAAGCAGGACGGGACGCAGGTTGGACATGACGATCAGTTCTTCCCTTGGTGGCCCCGTGCGGCGGTGGCGCCGGCCGCTTCGGCGCAGCGCCGCCAGTGCCCCGCCAGGGCTTTGGTCAGTGTTTTGTTGCACATGGTGGCGGCATGCCGGCTGGGCAAGACCACGATGTCGATTCCGCCGTGTTCGGCGAGTTGCGCCTGGTGATGACGAAAGCTTTCACGCACCAGTCGTTTGAGCCTGTTGCGCCCGGTGGCCCGCTTGCAGACCTTGACCGACACCGCCAGGCCGAGCCGGGCGCGATCCTGGCCATTGGCCCGGCTCAGGACCCGGAAACAGCGGTCCTGGGAAACTTTCGGACGCGCGAAAACGCGCCGAAACTCTGCCGGTCGGGTGAGTCTCGACGCTCGTTCAAATGTCGTGGTTCCCGCTTCCACCCGCTGGTCCGGCCTCGTGTCCCCGGCAGGTCCCGCGGTGAGCGGGGCATTGGCCACGGGCCAGGCGGCCCGCGGCGCAAGGACGCGCCCTCAGGCGCTGAGGCGCTTGCGACCCTTGCTGCGACGCGCGTTGATCACGGCGCGACCGCTCTTGGTGGCCATACGCGCACGAAATCCGTGGCGACGGGCACGCTTCAGTCGGCTTGGCTGAAATGTACGTTTCATGATGACAACCTCGATTCGATTCCCGGGCAGCCCTGGGCGCCCGACACAAGCGCGGAATTGTACCGCGACCCGGCTCACGGCTCAAGCGAAACAGCGACTTCATGGCAAATTCGACGAGCGGTGTGAATCGCGGTAGTCAAGTTATCCACAGCGGAGTATGCTTTCTGTCGCGTCTCGTCCAAATCCACACTACGGGCCCTCCGGCCCCGGTGAAGAATCACAACCCGAGACCCGAAACTGGAGGAAACCACCGGTCAACCGCGGCCCACCCGGGCAGCATGGTCGGCGGTAGTTGAGGGGTCCGGGGCGTTTTCGAATCACGACAAGACCAGAAAACGGACCCGCCCGTCCGGTTGCACCGGTACGGGTTCCACGAAAAATTACCAGACGAATCATCAAGGGTTATGTCGCAAAACATCTGGCTTCGTTGCCTCCAGCACCTGGAACGGGAACTCCCCGTCGAAGACATCAATACGTGGATACGGCCCCTGCAGCCTGTGTTCGACCGCAGCCGCACCCGGCTCATGGCGCCCAACGACTACGTGCGTGATCATATTTCCCGGCACTACCTCGAACGGATCCGGGACATTTTCGAGCACCTGGGTGAACCCCGTGAATCCGCCGTCATCGAGGTGGGGCAGGCGCCCAGCGCCGAGACGCCCAGGCGTCGCGCCACCACGACCGAGCCGGTCATGGCCACCGGGCTCGATACGCGTTACCGCTTTGACAATTTTGTGCGCGGCAAATCCAACGAACTCGGGTTTGCGGCCGCGCAGCAGGTGGCACAACGCCCCGGCAGCGCCTACAACCCGTTGCTTCTGTACGGGGGCACCGGCCTGGGTAAAACCCACCTGCTGCATGCCGCCGGTAACCTGTTGCGTGAGCAGGACCCCTCGGCCAAGGTGCTGTACCTGCACTCCGAACGTTTCGTCAGCGAGATGATTCAGTCCTTGCGCCAGAACACCATCGACGAGTTCAAGAACCACTACCGCTCGGCCGAAGCCCTGCTGATCGACGACATCCAGTTTTTTGCCGGCAAGGACCGCACGCAGGAGGAATTCTTCCACACGTTCAATGCCTTGCTGGAGAGCAAGCAGCAGATCATCCTCACCTGCGACCGGTATCCCAAAGAGGTGCAGGGCCTGGAGGCGCGCCTGCGTTCGCGTTTCGGCTGGGGCCTGACGGTCGCCATCGAACCGCCAGACTTCGAAACGCGCGCCGCGATTCTGCTCAACAAGGCGCAGGAGCGCGGTGTACAGCTGGATGAAGCGGTGGCGTCGCTGATCGCCAAGCGCATGCGCTCCAATGTGCGCGACCTGGAAGGTGCGCTGAACACCCTGATCGCCAATGCCCGGTTCACCGGCCGGCCGATCACCGAGAGCTTCGCGCGCGAAGTCCTGCGTGACCTGCTGACCGTTCACGACCGTTTGATCACGGTGGAGAATATCCAGAAAACGGTGGCCGAGTACTTCAAGCTGCGCATGTCCGACCTGTTGGGGCGTCGCCGCACGCGCACCATTGCCCGGCCCAGGCAGTTGGCCATGGCTCTCAGCAAGGAGCTGACCGAACACAGCTTGCCGGAGATCGGCGACGCGTTCGGCGGCCGCGACCATACCACCGTGCTGCATGCTTGTCGTAAAATCGAGGAACTGGTGGAAACCGACGGCCGGATTCGCGAAGACAAGGCCAGGCTGCTCCGCGCCCTGACCACTTGATGTGGACAAGACGACGGACAAACCACGGAGCAATCTGTGGATAAACGTGGGATGATTTTCCGGACGCGAACAACACACAGTTTATGCACAGCCTTCGCAAGCGATTCGCACAGGCTTTGTGTTAGCTCAACATATTGATATATAACGGGTTTTGCTGATGTTTCGCCTTACCCACAGCGCTTATTACTACTGCTTTTTATAAATCAGAAGAATTGTAATTAAGGGACCGTCAATGAAATTCAGAATTCAGCGCGAAGTGTTCCTCCAGCCACTCAGCCAGGTTGTCGGTGTCGTGGAGCGACGGCAGACCTTGCCGGTGCTGGCCAACTTTCTGTTGGTGGCCAGGGAAGGGACCCTGTCGGTGACCGGCACGGACATGGAAGTGGAGCTGATCGGTTCCGTGGCCGCGGACATCGAGCAGGATGGCGAGATCACGGTACCGGCGCGCAAGCTGGTCGACATCGTCAAGGCGTTGCCCGACGGTGCCACCATCGACCTGGCGGTCAGCGATGAGAAAGCGACCCTCCTGGCCGGTAAAAGCCGCTACACCTTGTCCACCCTGCCGGCGGCCGAGTTCCCGGCCACAGACCAGGTGGAAACCCTGGACGAGGTGTCGATTCCAGAGAAAACGCTTAAGAATCTTATTGATAAGACCGCTTTCGCCATGGCGAACCAGGACGTTCGCTACTACCTGAACGGCATGTTGTTCGATTTCAGCGATGGCAAGCTGCGGGTCGTGGCCACCGATGGCCATCGCCTCGCGGTTTGCGACTATGACGGTGAAGTCAACGTGCAGGGGGATCGTCAGCTGATCGTTCCGCGCAAGGGCGTGCTGGAGCTGTCCCGCATGATGGACGTCAGTGATGACGAAGTGGTCCTGGCGCTGGGTCGCAGCCATGTTCGCCTG
>JAUIJU010000093.1 GCA_030431095.1 Gammaproteobacteria bacterium
TGACGATCGGACCATTCAGGTTAGCCCGGTACAGCTGATTGAAGCCGCCCTTGCTGGTATCCGAAAGGTTGGCTGACGCGCTGCCGCTCCACGCCTCCAGCGAAGCATCTCGGGTGTTGTACTTGAGCAGACCGCCGATGGCGCTGGCGCCATACAGGGTGCCCTGCGGGCCCTTGAGCACGTCCATGGTGCCCAGGTCCAGCAGCGTGCCGTCCAGCGGCGCGTTGTTGGTGTAAATGGTGGACGAGCCGAAGGGAATCTCGTCGTAGTAGCTGGTCACGCCGGCGGCGAGGACAGCATTGATGCCGCGCATGTACACCTGGCTGAAGTAGGGTCGCCCGCCACTGAGCACGGAAACGCCGGGCACAAAGGGCAGGACGTCGTCCAGGCCCACCAGGCCGGCATCGGCGAATTTTTCCGTGTCCACGACGGCCACCGCGAGCGCCACGTCCTGCAGCGACTCTTCGCGGCGCGAAGCGGTGACAATCACTTCCTCGAGCAGGGCGTCGAACGCCGCGTCGTCGGAGGGGTCGGTGTTCTGCGCGAATGCAGAGGTTGAAAGCCCCAGCCCGGTCGCAATGGCGCAGGTCAGGGCGGTGCGTTTGATGGATGCTGTGCGTTTGGCATTCATGGCTTTGTTGGTCCCGTTGCTTGACCTTGTAGGATGCGCCCGGCGTCGGAATCCCCATACCTCCGGCCAGACGTTGCAATCCATGTTAATCCGATGAACGGAACGGAATTAGGCTGATCCGACTTAATAATATGCAGAAAGGCCGACGGTTCAGCGGTGGTGCGAACGGCGCCAGGCCCGTGGACTGCAGCCGTTCAGGCGCCGAAAGGCGCGTGAAAAGGCTGAGTGGTCCTGGTAGCCGACAATGTCGCCGATTTCCGAAATGGAGTGGCTGTTTTCATTCAGCAGCAGGCGCGCCGCCTCGATCCGACGGGCGATGATGTACTGACCGATGGTGCTGCCCAGGAGCGATTTGAAGCCGCTTTTCAACTGGGTCTGGGAAATGCCCAGGTGACGCGACAGATCCGCCAGTGACGGCGGATTGGCATATTCGCGGTCCAGGATGTTGCGCGCCCGGCGGATGATCTGGCCACGCGGGAAATTTCTGTCCTGGCGCCGCTGCTCCATGAACGACTCGTCGTTTTTCAGGATCTGCAGGCCCAGGGAGAGCAATTCGTGGTACTTGGCATTCATCCAGTGCCTGAGCAGCATGCCCGACACCGGTCGGCGAAAGAACGGGGCCGTCAGATCGCCATGCGCATTGTCCAGGAAGAGCACCCGCTGGCGTGGCGCGTCATGACGCCCATCGAGGATGTCGCGCAGCCAGGTGGGATAATCCTCACGTCGCTCACCCATCCGCTCCATGAGGTTCGACAGGGTCGTGTAGACCACCACGTGGCGGATGGTTTCGTTGATTTTCGGCACACGATAGGTGTATTCGCGCTGCGGCACCGCCGAAACGATAATGGCCGGCCCCAGGTCGTGAATGTTTTTGCGCTCGCCCACGAACTCGGCGCGTTTCAGAGAGGACACGAACTGGAAGCTGATCAGGTCGGCCACCTCGTTGCGAATGACCGTGGGAATGCGGATGAAGGAGTCGTTGATCTCCAGCATGCCGTCACGGTCGACTCGGTAACTCAGCGACCGGCCCAGAGCGGGTACCGCGGCGTAGTGCACGAAGCTGCCGTCCGCAGCCGAGGAAAACCGAGAGAAACACTCGGCATTTTCGAACAGGCGCCCCAATTCCGCCGACGAGGCGGCCTCCAGGTCGAAACCTGGCGGGATGGTCACGGAGTATTCATCGTCATACAGCATGGTTCGCTCGGGGAGGCCCGGTTCGACGCGGAGAGCGTAGCAATACTCGCCGATTCTGCATAGTTTCCTGTCGCATCAGCCTATCCTAGCCTGGGAAGGCCCGTATACCATCGGTCCGAACATCCCATAACGAGATCGAAGAGGACGGCCAAATGACCTGCACCAAGCGCCTGGGCGCCAGCTTGCTCCTGACCCTGTGTTTCCTGGCCGAGGCCTTCGCGGCGCCGGCGGACATCGACGACCCCGTCGCCCTGGAAACCTTCTTCGACGGCGTCGCCACGACGTTGATGAAAAACGAGAACAGCGCCGCGGGCACGGTGGCCGTGGCAAAAGACGGCGAACTGATCTTCGCGCGTGGCTATGGTTTCAAGGACATCGAACACCAGGTGCCGGTGGACCCCTACACCACGCTGTTCCGCCCCGGTTCGGTATCCAAGCTCTTCACCTGGGTGGCGGTCATGCAGCAGGTGGAGCAGGGCAACCTGGACCTCGACACCGACGTGAACGAATACCTGGAGGCCGTGGAGATTCCCGCCACCTTCGACCAACCGGTCACCCTGCGCCATATCATGACGCACACTGCCGGCTTCGAGGACGGCGCCCTGGGTTACCTGATCATCAAGGACCCGGCCAAAGCCGTGCCCCTGCAGGAGGCCATGCAACGCTACCGCCAGGAACGCATCAACCCGCCTGGCGCGCAAACCGCCTATTCCAACTACGCCACTGCCCTGGCCGGCCTGATCGTCTCCAACGTGTCTGGCAAGCCGTTCAACCAGGTCATCCAGGACGAGATCTTCACCCCGCTGGGCATGAGCAACGCCTCCTTCGAAGAGCCCTTACCGGGGGAGCTGGCTGAGCAGATGGCCAAGAGTTACGGCTTCGAAGCCGGTGCCCAGACGGAACAGCCTTTCGAGATCATCGCCAGCTTCGGTCCGGCCGGCGCCCAGTCGGCCAGCGCCGTGGACATGGTGCGCTTCGCCCAGGCCATCCTCAATGGGGGTGAGCTGGACGGCGTGCGCATCCTCAGGGAAGACACCGTGGAAGAAATGCTTTCACGGCAGTTCACGCACGACGACCGCCTGATGGGCATGGCGCTGGGATTCTACGAGACCGACAAGCAAGGCACCCGGGTGCTTGGACACGGCGGTGACACCCAGTGGTTCCATTCCGACCTGGGCATCGACGCGGAGCACAACCTGGTGTATTTCATGTCCTTCGCCGGCGGCGGCGGCAGCGCCGTGCGCTCGTCCATGGTGTCTGCGTTCTACAAGACGTTCTTTCCGCGCGAGGAGATGCCACCGGTACCGCCAGCGGACTTCGACCAGCGCGCCGGCCGCTACGCCGGCGAGTACGGCTTCTGGCGCAGCAACTTCACCAAGCTGGAAAAGGCCATGGGCCTGGGCGGCGGCGTCAGCGTGGCCCCGGGGGGCGACGGCACCCTGGTGGTGGCCTTTTCGGGGGATGCCAAGCGCTACGTGGAAGTCGACGACGACCTGTTCCGCGAACTCGATGCCAACGTGTCGCTGGTACCGGGCATCAGCCCGCGCCTGATCGCTTTCCAGGAGAACAGCGCCGGCGAGGTCTCCGGCTTCATCATGGACGGCCTCCCCTTCATGTCCCTGCGCAAGCTGGCGCCCTGGGAAACCCGGAATTTCAATTTCCTGTTCCTCGGGCTGTCGCTGGTGGTGTTCGCCCTGGTGCTGTTGCGGCGCTTTTTCCAGCGCCGCGAAATGCGCGAGTGGGCGCAGGCCGACCGCTCCGCCTATCGCGCCGCGGTATGGACCAGTGCGGCCAACTGGGCGGTGCTGATCACGGGCGTGGTGGTCATCAGCGCTGTGCAGGACCGCCTGTTCAGCGAAATACCCCTGCTGTTCAAATTGTGGCTGGTCATGCCGGTGGTGGCGGTGATCGCCGTGGCCTGGCTGCTGGTCAAGACCATCGCCGTGTGGCGTCGCGGCCTGTTCCGGGGTGTCGGCGCACGCGTGCGCTACCTCGTCGTCGCCCTCTGCGGACTGTTCATGGCCTGGTTCTACTGGTTCTGGAATATCCTGGGCTGGCAGACCCTCGCCTGATGGAGCACGGTATGCGCGAGGTCACCGTCCGCACGGAAGACTGGAAACTCAAATACCCCTTCACCATTACCGGCCACGTATTCGAAGGCACCCAGGCACTGTACGTGGAGATCGCCGAGGGCGGCCATATCGGCCGCGGCGAAGGCAGCGGGGTGTACTACCTCGACGAAAGCGGGCAAAGCATGCTCGCGCAAGCGGAGTCGGTGCGCGCAGCGCTGGAAAGCGGCGCCGACCGGCAACAACTGCTCGAACTGCTCCCCGCTGGCGGCGCCCGCAATGCCATCGACTGCGCGCTGTGGGATCTGGAAGCCAAGCAGGCTGGTCGCCGCGCCTGGGAACTGGCCGACATTCATCCTGGCAGCACCCACACCTTCGAGACGGTGGGCATCGACACCCCGGAAAGCATGGCCGAGAAAGCCCGGCAACTGGGCAGTGACCACATCAAGGTCAAGCTCAGTGGCGACGACCCGTTGGCACGAGTGCGGGCAGTGCGCGAGGCGCGT
>JAUIJU010000094.1 GCA_030431095.1 Gammaproteobacteria bacterium
GTCCAGGGTCACGCCCGTTGGCGCCACCCGGTCGGCCAGGTGCATGACGCCGAGGCCCTGCAATGCCTGTTGCAACTCGGTTCCGAGTTGCCCGGCAGCGCCGGTAATCAGTAGTTTCATGACCCGCCGATGCCGTGGTCAGGCCTGCAGGCGAGGCAGGCGATCGTGGGGGATATCGGCCAGTCGTGGCGCCGCCTGGTCCTTCGCCGACAGGCTTTCGGGCTGGATCGGCCACTCGATACCAATCTGCGGATCATCCCAGGCCACCGCCGCGTCATGTTCCGGCTCGAACAGGGCTGTGCACAGGTAGGACAGCGTGGCGATTTCGCCGAGCACGCAAAAACCGTGCGCGCAGCCTTCTGGAACGTAAAGTTGGCGATGGTTGTCGGCGCTCAATTCCACACCCATCCACTGGCCAAAGGTGGGCGAATCCGGGCGGATGTCTACGGCCACGTCAAAGATGCGACCCTCCAGCACCTGCACCAGCTTCCCCTGGGGGTTCGGATATTGGTAGTGCAACCCGCGCAAAACGCCTGCACTTGAACGCGAAACATTGGATTGCACGAAGCGGTCGGGCAGGCCCGCCTCGGCGAAGCGCCTGGCGTTCCAGCTTTCCTTGAAATAGCCGCGGTTGTCGCCGTGTACATGGGGCTCGATCACCACCACCCCGGCAATGCCGGTTTCGATGGCTTGCATCAGCGCCCCCGGTGAAGCAACTGCAGCAGGTACTCGCCGTAACCGCTCTTGCGCAGCGGTTCGGCCAGCGCTTCGAGTTGCGCCCGGTCGATCCACCCCTGGGCCAGGGCGATCTCCTCGGGGCAGGCTATTTTCAGGCCCTGCCGGGTTTCGATGGTCTCGATAAAACTGGAGGCCTGCTGCAGCGATTCGTGGGTGCCGGTATCGAGCCAGGCGTAACCGCGGCCGAGGCGCTCCACCGAAAGATCGCCGCACTCCAGGTAGCACTTGTTAAGGTCGGTAATTTCCAGCTCACCGCGCGGTGACGGCTTGAGCGCGCGGGCAAACTGCGGTGCACGCTCATCGTAAAAATAAAGGCCGGTGACCGCGTAGTTTGATTTCGCCTGCGGCGGCTTTTCCTCGATGCTCAGCACCTGGAAATCACGGTCAAATTCCACCACGCCGTAGCGTTCGGGGTCACTGACCCAGTAGCCAAACACCGTGGCCTGGCCTTCGCGCGCGGCAGCGCGGGCCAGCACATCGCGCAACCCGCCGCCGTGAAAAATGTTGTCCCCGAGAATCAGGCAGCTTGGCGCGCCGTCGAGAAATTCCTCGGCAATGAGCAGCGCCTGCGCCAGGCCTTCAGGCTTTTCCTGCACGGCAAACTGCAGGTCAAGGCCCCACTGGCTGCCATCGCCCAGCAGGCTGGTGAACATGTGTTGTTCGTGCGGGGTGGTAATCACCATGATCTCGCGAATGCCCGCCTGCATCAGGGTGGACAGGGGGTAGTAGATCATCGGCTTGTCGTAGACCGGCAGCAATTGCTTGCTGACCACGCGGGTCAGTGGGTAAAGGCGCGTTCCGCTACCGCCAGCGAGGATGATTCCCTTGCGATTCATGGCTGTTTTTCTCCCAGGCCCAGGCGCTCTCCCTGGTAGCTGCCATCCTGCACGTGCTGCACCCATTCATGGTTGTCGAGATACCAGTTAACGGTGCGCTCCAGGCCGGCCTCGAAATTGACCGAGGGGCGCCAGGAAAGCTCGTTGCTAATCTTGCTGCAATCAATCGCGTAGCGTCGATCATGACCAGGCCGGTCAGCCACGTGCTGAATCAGCCCGCGACGGGCTCCCAGGCTGGTGTCCGGGCGGAGCGCGTCGAGCACATCGCAAATGGCGTGAACCACCTCGAGATTGGTTCGCTCGCACATGCCGCCAATGTTGTACACCTCGCCTACCCGGCCGGATTCGCGCACGCGGTTGATGGCGTCCACGTGGTCTTGCACAAACAACCAGTCGCGCACCTGCAGACCATCGCCGTACACCGGCAAGGTCTTGCCATTGAGCGCGTTGTGGATGATCAGCGGTATCAGCTTTTCCGGAAACTGGAACGGGCCATAGTTGTTGGAACAATTGGTGGTCAGCACCGGCAAGCCAAAGGTGTGGTGGTAGGCACGCACCAGGTGATCAGACGAGGCTTTGGATGCGGCGTAGGGTGAGTTGGGCGCGTACGGGGTTTCTTCGGTGAAGGCACCGGTCTCGCCCAGGCTGCCGTACACCTCGTCGGTGGAAACATGCAGAAAACGGAACTGTTCAGCCCGCTCGGCGGGCAGGCCACGATGGTAATCCCGTGCCTGCTCCAGCAGGTTGAGCGTGCCCACCACGTTGGTCTGGACAAACGCCGCCGGCCCATCGATGGACCGGTCCACGTGACTTTCGGCAGCAAAATTGATGATCGCGTCGGGCTGGTGCCGGTCCATCAGGCCACCCACCAGTTCGGCATCGCCAATATCGCCGTGCACGAATACATGCCGATCGTCGCCGGCCAGCGAGCCCAGCGTTTCCAGGTTGCCGGCGTAGGTGAGCAGATCGAGATTTATGATGCGGCAGGCAGCATCCTGCTCCAGGGTGCGGAGCACGTAGTTGCCGCCGATGAAACCGGCGCCGCCGGTCACAAGCAGGGTGGTCATTTAAAAACTACCAGGGCTCAAGGCCCGGGGATCGGCGCCCCGGGACTAAAACGGGATGTCGTCGTCGACGAAGCCGTCATCGGCAACCGCGGTTGCCTTATCGGGCTGCTGCCTGGGGGCATTGTCACGAAAGCCGCCGTCCCCGGAAGGCGCGCCCATGTCGCCTTCGCGATTGCCAAGCATCTGCATTTCGTTGGCGACAATCTCGGTGGTGTAGCGATCTTGCCCACTCTGGTCCTGCCATTTGCGGGTGCGGATGGAGCCTTCGATATAAACCTGGCGGCCCTTGCGCAGGTATTCACCGGCGATTTCCGCCAGGCGGTTAAAAAACACCACCCGGTGCCACTCGGTGCGCTCCTGCTGGTCGCCGGTCTGACGGTCACGCCAGCTCTCGCTGGTCGCCAGCCGGATGTTGGTCACGGCGCTGCCACCGGCGGTATAGCGCGTCTCGGGATCGGCGCCGAGGTTGCCGACGAGGATGACCTTGTTGATACCACGTGCCATGGGTGCATTCTCCACTGTTCGGTTCGGTTCCGCGGGTGCGGACGTGTCCAGGGCCCGTCGTGCGTCCGTGCCGGGCCTGCTCGAAGGTCGGGGATTGTCAGTGCTGGCGCGGCATGTGTCCACGGGCCGGGATCGCGGATCCCCCATTGCGGCGAAGGTCAGGAGCCCTCTGCGCGGTAGGCCGCGAGCGCGTCGCCGTCGAGGCGGCGCCGGTCCACCTTCAGGTAGGCGACGCCTTCCTCGCCGATGACCACCGCCTCGGTGACGCCGGGCACCGCGAGCAGGTCGTCGGCGAGGCCGGCCGCTTCGTCCGGCGTGCGCACCCCGACCCGCAGCAGCAGGGTGGAGACCGACGGCGGTGCCCGCATGCCGAGCGCGATCGCGAGCCACAGTACCGCGAGTGCGGCGCAGGCGAGGTACACCGTGTTCGTGCCTGTGGCGCCGTGCAGCCAGCCACCGAGCGCACCGCCGAGGAACGCGCCGGTGAACTGGCAGGTCGAGTAGGCGCCCATCGCCGTGCCCTTCAGATCCGGTGGCGCCATCCGCGAGACCAGCACCGGCAGCGTGGCCTCGAGCAGCATGAAGGCGGTGAAGAACCCGATCATCAGCAGCAGCAGCGAAGGGGTGTCGCCGGCGAGCAGACCGAGGCCGGCCTGTACCAGCGCCAGCACCGCGATCGCGCCGAGGAACACGTTGCGGATCTGGCCGCGGCTGTCGGACAGGCGCACGAACGGCACCATCAGCACCAGCGCCGCGACCAGCACGCCGAGGTACACGGTGCCCTGGCCGGGCCCGTCGGGCGGCAACAGCCCGGCCAGCGTCAGCGGCAGCACCGTGAACGTCGCGGTCATGTTGAGATGCAGCAGGCCGATGCCGAGGTTCAGCCGCGCGAGCTGCGGATCGCCGAGGATCCGCCGGAACTGGGCCGGCACCGGCGAGGTGTCGCGGTGGAAGGCCGAGCGGGGTGGGTCCGGCACCAGCCACACGAGCACGCCGATGCCGCCGATGGCGAGCACCGCGGTGAGCCAGAACACGCCGTCGATGCCGACCCGGTCCGCCACCAGCGGGCCGAGCACCATCGCCAGCGCAAACGTGATGCCGATGCCGGCGCCGATCACGGCCGTCGCCTTGGTGCGGTGCTCTTCACGGGTCAGGTCGGCGGTGAGCGCGAGCAGCGCGGCGGCGATCGCGCCGGCG
>JAUIJU010000038.1 GCA_030431095.1 Gammaproteobacteria bacterium
TCACCCCGGCGGCCGCCGCGTAGATGATCATGTTGTGCGAAGGTGGAATCAGCAGCCCCGTGATCGCCGCGGTGGCGGACACGTTGACCGGGTAGTCGGCGTCGTAGCCTTTCTCGCGCATCATCGGACCCAGCGTGGGACCCATGGCGGACACGCTGGCGATGGCCGATCCCGAGACCGCGCCGAACAGCATGGAGGCGCCCACGTCCACCTGTCCCAGCCCCCCGCGCATGCGGCCCAGGGCGGCGTCGGCCACGCGGATCAGTCGCTCCGCGATGCCGGCCCGGTTCATCAGGTCGCCGGCGAAGATGAAGAAGGGAATCGCCATCAGGGCAAACACGTTCATGCCCGCGGCCATGCGCTGGAAGGCCACCACCAGGGGAATGTCCAGCAACGCGAACACGGCGAGGGAACTCATGGCCAGGGCAAAGGCCACCGGCACGCCGATGACCAGGAGAAACAGAAGCAGGCCGAGCAGCAGGGCTAGTTCCACAGCGCCGGCACCTCCGAGCCCTTCAGTTCGTGCGCGATGTGTTCGAGCGAATAGAACACCACCAACACCCCGGACAGGGGCATGGGCACGTAGGCCCAGCCACGGGAAATCCCCAGGGTGGGAATCACGTGACGCCAGACCTCGTGGCACAACTCGACGCCCCACCAGACCAGGGCCGCGCCGAAGCCCGCCACCACCGCGTGGGCCAGCAACCGCACGGCGCGTTTCGGCCGGTCGGGCAGTGCGTCGGTCACGACCCGGATACGGATGTGAAAGCCCTCGCGGACCCCGGCCGCCGCGGCGAAGAACACGAACCAGATCATGATCAGCAGCGCCGCCTGTTCCGCCCATGCCGGACTGGCATTGAGGACGTACCGGGCGAACACCTGCCAGGCGATGATGACCGTTATCGCCACCAGCCCCGTGCCGGCGAACCACTTGGCCGCAATGCTCGTGCGGGCGCTGAGCGCCGAAATCCAATCGGCCATGTCAGACCTCCAGGTTGTCGATGTCTTCGGCCAGTCGAAGCATGGCCGGGGTGGCCAGGAATCGTTCCCAAACCGGCTGCATGCGCGTTGAGAAGGCGGCCTGGTCGACGTCTTCCACCAGTTGCACGCCGTCGTCCAGGACGCGCTGGCGCGACGAGGCCACCCGCGCGTCCCAGATTTCGCGCATCACGGGTACCGAGTCGGTACAGGCCTGTTGCAGCAGGTCCCGCTCTTCGTTGCCCATGCGTTCCCAGGTGCGCATGGACACAACCAGCACTTCCGGAGCCATCACGTGGCGCGTAAGACTGTAGTTTCGCGCCACCTCGAAGTGGCGTGAACTCTCGTAGGAAGGCCAGTTGTTCTCGGCCCCGTCCACCACGCCCTGCACCAGCGCCTGGTAGACCTCGCCGTAAGGGATCGGCGTGGGGTTGGCGCCCAGGGCCTGCACCATGGCGACGTAAATGTCGGAATTCTGCACGCGGATCTTCAGGCCGGCCAGGTCCTCCGGCGTGTGTACGGGCCGCACGGTGTTGTAGAACGAACGGGCGCCGGAATCGTAGTAGCACATGCCGCGCAAGCCGAAGTCCGTCATGGCATCCAGGATGGTGCGCCCCGAAGGTCCGTCCAGCGCCGCGCGAAGGTGCGGAATGGAGCGGAACAGGAACGGCATGGCGAGCACCGCCGTCTCGGGGACGATGGAGTTCAGCGGCGCCAGGTTGATGCGGTTCAGGTCCAGCCCACCGAAAATCGTGATTTCGAGCGTGTCCTTTTCCGCGCCCAGTTGTCCCCCGGCGTACACGCGGACACGCATTTCGCCGTTGGTGCGCTCGTCCAGCAGGCGATCGATGGCGTACAGGGCCTGCACCGTGGGGTACTCGTCGGGGTGGGCGTCGGCCGCGAACAGGGGCCGCGTGCGGTCACCCTTGCCGCAGGCGGTCAGCAACAGCGGGGCCAGCAGGAACTCACGTCGCCTCAGCATGCGTCCGTGTCCAACCGGTAGGCGGCCCTGGGCAGCTCGTAGGTCAGCGCCCTGATCAGCGCCAGGGCCTCGTCCTCGTCCAGCAGGTGCTCGACCACGCGCTCGGCCAGGAACCCGGCGTCGATGCGGCGCGCCACGTCGTGGCGGGCAGGAATGGACAGGAAAGCGCGGGTATCGTCATTGAAGCCCACCGTGTTGTAAAACCCGGCGGTCTCCGTGGTCTGGTGGCGGAAGCGGCGCATGCCCTCGGGCGAATCGTGAAACCACCAGGCCGGTCCCAGCTTGAGCACCGGGTAAGCGCCGGCCAGGGGCGCGAGTTCCCGGCTGTAGGTGGTCTCGTCCAGGGTGAACAGGATGATCGACAGCTGCGGCTCCAGTCCGAAGCGATCCAGCAGGGGCTTGAGATCGCGAACGAAGTCGGTGCGCATCGGAATGTCGAAGCCCTTGTCGCGGCCGAAACGGCCGAACACGCCGGCGCTGTGGTTGCGAAACGAACCGGGATGAATCTGCATCACCAGGCCGTCATCCAGACTCATGCGGGCCATCTCGGTCAGCATCTGCGCACGAAACAGTTCGGCCTCGTCGGCCGACACGGGTCCGGAGCGCACCCGGTCGAACAACGCCCGCGCCTCGCCGTCGTCGAGATCCGCGGTGCGCGCGCTGGGGTGACCGTGATCGGTGGACGTCGCACCGGCCTGCCGGAAAAAATCGCGGCGCCGCCGATGCGCCGCCAGGTAGCCGGACCACGTGGTGGTGTCTTCCCCGGCCAGCTCCCCCAGCAAGGCCAGGTTGTCATGGAAGCCTTCGAACTCGGGGTCGACCACCGGATCGGGTCGGTACGCGGTGATCACGCCGCCCCCCCAGTCACTGTCGCGGATCACCGCGTGATGCGTCAGGTCGTCCAGCGGAGACTCCGTGGTCGCCAGCACCTCGATGCCGAAGCGATCGAACAGGGCACGCGGGCGAAATGCCTCGCCGCCCAGCTGTTCCGCGATGGCGTCGTAGATTCCGTCCGCGGAGTCCGGGTCCAGCGCCACCTCCACGCCGAACACCTCCGCCAGCACCCAGTCCAGCCAGGTGCGCGAGGGCGTGGCGCGGAACAGGTGGTAGTGACCGGCAAACAGGCGCCAGACCGCGCGCGGATCGACCTCGGCGCGCGTCCCGTCGGCGCGCGGTATGCCCAGCGCATCGAGGGAAACGCCCTGGCTGACCAGCATCCGGAACAGGTAGTGGTCCGGCACCAGCAGCAGGTCGGTGGGGTTGGGAAATGGCTGGTCCTCGGCGAACCAGCGTGGATCGGTGTGACCGTGGGGGCTGATGATGGGCAGCTTCGCGACGGCCTCGTACAGCCGGCGCGCCACGGGGCGGGCCGCGGTGGACGCCGGCAGCAGGCGATCCGGGTGCAGGGTCAGGGCTTTCACCGGGCTGAAGCTTAGCGGGCGAGCCAGCCGCCGTCGACAGCGATCAGGGTCCCATGAACGTAATCGGAAGCCGGCGCGGCCAGGAACACAGCGGCCCCGCCCAGGTCAGCCGGGTCGCCCCAGCGACCGGCAGGAATGCGTTCCAGGATCTGTCGGTTGCGCTCCGGGTCATTGCGCAGCGCCTCGGTGTTGTTGGTCGCGAAATAGCCGGGCACGATGCCGTTGACGTTGATGCCACGACCGGCCCACTCGTTGGCCAGCAGCTTGGTCAGACCGGCCAGCCCACTTTTGCTGGCCGTGTACGACGCCACGCGGATGCCGCCCTGGAAAGACAGCAGAGAACAGATGTTGATGATCTTGCCGCCCCGGTCGTCGTTGGTCATCGACCGCGCCGCCGCCTGCGCCAGGAAGAACGGCACCTGCAGGTTGGTGGCCATCACGTCGTCCCAGTCCGACACGCCGAAGTCCAGCGCATCTTCGCGCCGGATGATGCCGGCGTTGTTGACCAGGATGTCGACCGGCCCGAGCGCGGCCTCGGTTTCATCGATCACGCCCTGCACGTTGTCCACCTGCGACAGGTCAGCCATGACGGCGGCGGACTCGCCACCCAGACCCGAGATCGCGGCGGCCGTTTCATCAGGTGCGGAACGGCCCACCAGGGCCACCCGCGCGCCGGCGCCGGCCATCGCGATGGCGATGGCCTGGCCCAGGCCGGTGTTGGCGCCGGTAACCGCGGCCACCTTGCCCTGGAGGCTGAATGATTGCATCGACATGATTTGAACTCCTGGTCCGAGCTGTCCGGCGGGTCCGTTGAGCGCGGCCCGACCGTCGTGATTCGTAGGGAAAGGTAACCGGTGTCATTCTAAACAGCCGACCGGACGCCCGCAATGCATGTCACGCTCACTTCGGCGGCGCGGTGGATTCGCGCACCACCAGTTCGGGCGTGAAGCTCACATACCGCTGGGTGGTTTCGGTCGGATCGGCCAGCAGGAGTTCGCCGGCGGCCTGCCCCATGCGCCGAATCGGCAAGCGCACCGTGGTCAGCCGCGGCCAGATGCGCGAAGCGATGGGCGTATCGTCGTAGCCGACAATGGAAATGTCTTCGGGGACACGGATGCCGGCCTGTCGCGCCGCCTGGTAAACGCCCGTGGCCATCTCGTCATTGCCGGTGAACACCGCGGTGGGTGGATGGTCCATGTCGAACAGCCGGCGCGCGCATTCGAAGCCGGTTTCGAAGGTGTAGCCGCCCTCCAGCACCAGGCCCGGGTCGAGCCGTATGCCGTACTCGCGCAGGCCCAGCTCGAAACCGCGGTATCGCTCGTGGGAGGAGCGAAAGCTCAATGGACCGCGGATGTGGGCGATGCGCTGGTGGCCCAGGTCGGCGATGTGGTGCGCGGCTTTTTCAGCGCCCTCGCTGTCATGGGTTTTTACCGTGTTGCCCGGAGAATCCATGATCACCGAGGCGATGCGAACGTAGCGGCAGCCCGACTCCTCGATCATGTCCACCAGCTCCTGGTCCTCGGATACCGAGGGGGGAAGAATCGCCCCGAAGAACCGCTGTTGCTTGATAAACTTGCGGATGCCCCCGAAATAGCCTTCCTCGCCGCGGTCGCAGGGCCGGATCACCAGCTGCAGATCGGAATGTTCCAGCGCATCGAGGATGCCGCGCTGCATGTTGACGATGTACTGCGGGCTCGGGTTGTCGTAGATCATCGCCACCAGGTAGGACTTGCGCAGGGCCAGCGCCCGGGCCTCGGGGTGCGGTGAGTAGCCGTGTTCCTCGATCACCGCCTGCACCCTGGCGCGCGTCGCGGGACGCACCTTGGGCGAATCATTGATGACCCGCGAGACAGTCTTCTTGGACACGCCCGACAACCGGGCGATGTCGTTGATGGTGACCTTGCCCGTGGGCTTGATCATCAGGCGGTGACCGCCCGTTGATCAGGTACCGCGGGCCTTGCGACTGCGGTCGAGCGTGGCCGGATCCAGCGGCTGCATGGTGTCGAGATCCCAGAGCGCCGGGTCGAAGGGCTGACGTGTTTCCTCATGTTCCGGGTAACCCCCGACCTCGTTCTCATTGTCGATGATGGCGCCACGGCCTTCCGCCGCATTGGCCAATACACGGACGTCGTGTTCGTCACGGTCCCAGGGGCGCGCACCCGCGTTGGCCAGCACCCACTGCTCCACCTGTTGCGCCGATCGCGCCTCGAGCCCCGCGGGCCAGTCCAGCGGCGCATCGTGCTCGATGATCCGCGCGGCGCCCGTGGTGTAACGCCCGAACTTCGGTACGGGCTGGCCGATTCGATCCACGGCGATGTTGTCCGCCCCATGATAGTCGACGTCGCCGTCTCCGCCCAACATGAAAAAGGGCAGTCCGTCCCAGGACGAGGGCCCCAGGCGCATGACGTTGCCCACGGCAGTCACGCGCCCGTTCACGTAGGGTACGCCGGCCCATTCCAGCGCCGCCAGGTTGTAGTGGATGGCGCGTTGACCCGGATCGTAGATGAAGTTGTTGACCAGCGTGCCGCTGACCCCACCTTTGAACAGCGGGCTGCGCTCCACGTTGTGCGCGTACAGGTTACCGATGATCAGCAGGTCGTTGACGTGGTCATGAATCAACGATCCCTTGGAGTGCTCGAATTTCGGGTGGGTGGAGTGGGCCAGCCCCTCGGCGATGATGTTGTTGCTGAAGGTCACGCGGTGCGCCGCGGCCTGGCCCCAGTCTTTCGGGGTGTCGCCCACGAAGCGCTTGCCGGAAGCGGACAGGTTTTCGTCCGTGCCCCAGGTCAGGGAACAGTGGTCGACGATAATCTGCCAGCCACCGAACACGGAAATTGCGTCAAAGTCCCAGCCGGCCCCGGGTCCGCCGCCCGCTGAGCCGGGCCGGATGCGCAGGTGCTGCACGATCACGTCGTGCGTCTGGACCTGCAGGCCGCCCCGGATCAGCGTGATGCCGGGCGAAGGCGCCGTCTGCCCGGCGATGGTCACGAAAGGTTCCTCGATCCGGATGGAGCGCTTGTCCAGGTCGATGACCCCACCCACCTCGAACACCACGATGCGCGGCCCGCTCGCCTCCAGGGCGGCGCGCAGGCTGCCCTCGCCATCGTTGTCGAGGTTGGTGACACGGATGATCTCTCCGCCGCGCCCGCCGGGGGTGTGTTTTGCCCAGCCCTGGGCACCCGGAAAGGCCAGCGGACCGGCGTCGATGTACCGGTATTCCTGGGCCGCGAGCGGCATTGGCACCGTAATCATTACAAGGATAGTGCAGATCAACGCCATTCCGCGCCGAACCGTGTGAGCCATGATCATAGTTATCTACCTGTTTTATATATCTTTTAATGAATTTATAGCCTGTTTCAATCACATGTTAACCGGAGTTGCTTGCAAATGACACCGGTTTACCATAGCCTGAAAAACAGAAGCACGACGGCTCAAGTTAATAAACCATAAATCAATTGGAACAGAACACGATGGGCTCATCCCCAGTTGCTCCCGATGTGCTCGGGATCGCATCTCGCTTTGTGCGGGCCCGGCTGTCTGCCGGGACCATCACGGAATACCCGGGCGCCATTCCGGACGACCTGGCCACGAGTTACGCCATCCAGGATCACGCCATTTCGCTCTGGCCCGACCAGGTCGTCGGCTGGAAAGTCGGCAAGTTGTCACCGGAGCAGGCCACGCGCTACGGCGCCAACCGGCTTGCCGGCCCTATTTTTTCCCGGCAAGTGTGGCACGCCGAGCCCGGCGAGACCTTCGCCTTTCCGGTGTTCGAAGGCGGATTCGCCGCGCCCGAGGCCGAAGTGGTGCTCGTCCTCGGTGAAGACGCCCCCGACGGCAAGACCGACTGGACGCACGAGGAGGCCGCCGCACTGGTCGCGACCGCCCATATCGGCGTGGAGACGGCGGGCAGCCCCCTGGCCACCATCAACGACCTCGGCCCCACCGTGATCGTCTCGGACTTCGGCAACAACAATGGCCTGCTGCTGGGCGCGGAGATCGACGACTGGCGCGCCGCCCTGGAGGCCGGTATCGAATGCGAAACCGTCATCGACGGCGCCGTGGCAGGCACCGGCACCACCGAGCAACTCCCCGAAGGCCCGCTGGAATCCCTTCGGTTCCTGCTCGAACTCAACGCCGGCCGGGGCAGGCCGCTGCGCGGGGGCGACCTGGTGTCCAGCGGTGCCATCAACGGGGTTCACAGTATCAGCACGGGACAACTGTCCCGTCACAGTTTCGGCAACCACGGGCGCATCGAATGCGTCGCCGAGGCGGCATCCGGCGAAGACTCAGGCAACTGAACGCCGTGTCGCAACAGTGTGTGGGCCCGGCGCCGTCTCAGCGGCGCCGGATTCTTCATCCCGGCGGATCGAGACGCCCCGCCGGACATCATAACGAGTACGAGGGCAGAGACATGACTTGGAGAACGACCCCTTTACAACCGCCACGCCGGAAACTGCTGGCAGCCGCCTGTTCCATGATGGTGGCAGCGAGCGGCACGGCCTTGGCCCAGAGCGGCCAGGACACCACGGAAGCCGACGGCCTGCTCGAGGAGGTCATCGTCACGGGGTTCCGCAAGAGTATCATCAAGGCGATGGACATCAAGCGTGAATCGACGGGCTCAGTGGACGCCATCGTCGCCGAAGACATGGCGGACTTTCCCGATCTGAACCTGGCCGAATCCCTGCAGCGCGTTCCCGGCGTGCAGATCCGGCGTGAAGGCGGCGAAGGCCGCAACATCACGGTCCGCGGGCTCGGGCCGGACTTCAACCGGGTGCGGGTGAACGGCATGGAAGGTCTGGGCACGTCCGGCGGCACCGACGCCTCCGGCGGCGCGAACCGCTCGCGCCAGTTCGACTTCAATATTTTTGCCTCCGAACTGTTCAGCGAGGTGCTGATCCGCAAGACGGCCGAGGCCTCCGTGGACGAAGGCGCCATCGGCGCCACCATCGACCTGCGCACGCCGCGACCCTTCGACTATGAAGGCACCAACGCCGCGGTATCGGCAGCCATGCTGTACAACGACCTGTCCGACGAGTGGGGCCCCCGCGTATCCGGCCTTTGGTCCACCACCAATGCGGATGAAACCTTCGGCGTCCTGTTCTCCGCATCCTACTCGGACCGCACGATCTATGAGGAAGGCGCCAGCACGGTGCGCTGGCAGTCGGCCGATTTCGCCAGCTGTTCGGCCTGCTCGAGCCAGGAAGAGTGGGACAGGGTGAATGATTCCTACCACCCGCGCATTCCGCGCTATGGCCGGCTGGTTCACGACCAGGAGCGCGTGGGCATCACCGGCACGCTGCAATGGCGCCCAAGCGAGAACACAGACATCACCCTGGATGCGCTGTACGGCACCCTCGAAGGGACCCGCAGCGAACAGTTCCTCGAGGCGCTGATCCGCAACGAGGAAGATGTCATGGACGTCACCGACTACGTGATCCAGGACGGCGTCATGCTGGCGGGCACCTTCGACAACACCTTCGTGCGTGTCGAAAACCGCCTGGACGACCTGGACTCGGAGTTCACCCAGCTCAGCCTGAGCGCAGAACACCAGTTCGCCGACGCCTTCCGCATGTCGGGCATGCTGGGAACATCGACGTCGGATTTCGACAACCCGAAGCAGACCACGATGATTTTCGACAACGTGGTCAACGGCTACACCTACGACTACACCAGCGATCCGAACCTGCCGTTCCTGGATTATGGCTTCGACGTCACCGACCCCACCCAGTACCTGTTCACCGAGGTGCGTGACCGTCCGAACTTCGTGTCCAACGACTTCGACCTGGCCAAGCTGGACGCCTTCTGGGAAGTCGCCGAAAACGTGCAACTCTCCGGCGGGGTGAATTACAAGGAGTACGATTTCGCCGTCAACGAAGCGCGCCGCGATGACTCGGTCGCCGACATTCTCGGTGCTGCAGTGCCGGTCACCGAGGCGCTGGCGGACCTGTTGACCGGACTGGGCTCGGGCTTCGGACTTCCCGCGGGAACCGACACCAGCTGGGTGGTCCCCAACCTGCCAGCGACCATTGACCTGGTCGACCTGTACAACCTGCCCGCCGTTCCCCGCTCGGGGGACATCCGCAGCGTGACCGAAGAGACGTTTTCGGCCTACTTCCAGGTGGACTGGACCAGTGAGCTCGGCGGCATGGTGCTGCGCGGCAATGCCGGTATTCGCTACTACGACACGGAAACCTCCTCGACCGGCATCCTGTCCGGCGACACGGTGACCGTCGTCAACAGCTACGATGACGTGCTGCCCTCCCTCAACCTGGCCCTGGACGTGACCGACAACCTCGTGCTGCGCGGCTCCTGGGCACAGGTCATGACACGGCCGACGCTGGGTTCACTGACCCCGGGTGGCTCCATCGGCGTGTTCGGTGACCCGACGCTGAGTTTTGGCAACCCCGACCTGGAACCCTTCGAGGCCGACGCGATCGACCTGAGCGCCGAGTGGTACTTCATGGAAGGCGGGGCGCTGACGTTTGCCTACTTCACGAAGGACATCAAGACCTTCATCGCCCGTCGTTCCGAGGACGGCATTCCCTTCGACACCCTCGGGCTGCCATGCAGCCTGCTTGACTCCTCACCCATCGAGGGTGAATGCGACACCTTGTTTACCGTTACCCGCAACGTGAACGGTGAGGGTGGCGACCTGGACGGCTACGAAATCGCCCTGATGCTGCCCTTCGGCACGGGTGACAGCTTCATGAGCGACTTCGGCGTGATCGCCAACTACACCAATGTCGACTCCAAGCTGAACTACGCGGCCGAGGGCCAGACGCCCGAGTACGGGCCTTTCGTCGGCGTGTCCGAGGAAAGCTGGAACCTGACGTTCTACTACGACAACGAGACCTTCAGCGCGCGTGTTTCAGGCAACTATCGGGATGACTTCCTGATCCAGTTCCCCGAGCGCGGCGTGGCGGAAGCCACCTACTGGGACTTCTCGTCGGCGTACAACATCAACGAGAGCTGGCAGGTGACCTTCGAGGTGGTGAACATCACCGACGAAGAGTTCAACCTGCGTCACCTCGCGGACGACGGCGCCTTCGACCTTCCCTACGTGTATCACCACACCGGTGTGAACTATTTCGTGGGGCTTCGCTGGAAACTCTGAACAGAGGAAGTGTGTGATTCAGCGGCGCAGCTTGCGCCGCTGTTTTTTTTTGCGTAAGACGGGGTATCCACTCCCCTGACCGAGGACATCCGCCGTGACGATCGAACAACGCCTGAGCCAAACGCC
Source organism: Gammaproteobacteria bacterium (assembly GCA_030431095.1). GTDB lineage: Bacteria > Pseudomonadota > Gammaproteobacteria > Xanthomonadales > SZUA-36 > Marinihelvus. The sequence goes on from JAUIJU010000038.1 coordinate 10,622, forward strand.
CGTCATTCCCCTCATCCAGGCCAGCGACGCGACCATCGCGGTGCAAACGGCCAAGGCCCTGCTGGCAGGCGGCCTGTCGGTCATCGAGGTGGTGATGCGTACACCCGAGGCACTCGATTGCCTCTCGGCGATCGCGGCGGACGTGCCCGATGCCATTGTCGGTGCCGGCACCGTATTGAGTGCGGTTCAGGCCCAACGGGCGATCGGGGCGGGTTCAAAGTTCCTGGTTTCGCCCGGCCTCCACGCCAACGTGGTGGAGACCAGCCAGGAGGCCGGCGTGCCCATCTATCCGGGTGTGGCCACCCCCAGCGAGGTGCAGGCGGCATGGAACATGGGGCTGCGTACGCTCAAGTTCTTCCCCGCCAGCCTGGTCGGCGGCGCGCCCATGCTCAAGGCCCTGGGCTCGGTGTTCCGTGACGTAAAATTCATTCCGACCGGGGGCGTGTCGGCCGCCAACCTGGCCGATTTCCTGGCGCTGGACGCCGTGCTCGCCTGTGGCGGCAGCTGGCTGACGCCGGCGGACGCCGTCAACAGCGGCCGCTTCAATGAAGTCACCGCGCTGGCCGCCGAGGCCGCGGCCATCGCCCAAACCTGACCAGAACCCAATCGACGGACGGATCCCATGGCTCAATACCTGTCTTTCGGGGAAATCATGCTGCGGCTGAAATCCCCGGCCAATGAACGCTTTTTCCAATCTCCCGCGCTGGAAGCCACGTTTGGCGGCGGCGAGGCCAACGTGGCCGTGGCCCTGGCCAATTACGGCCTGGACTCGGGCTTCGTCTCGGCCCTGCCGGCCAACGATATCGGCGAGGCGGCCATCCGGGAATTGCGCGGCTTCGGCGTGGACACCTCGCACGTCGCCCGCCAGGGTGACCGCGTCGGCATCTACTTCCTGGAGACCGGCGCCAACCAGCGTCCTTCCAAGGTCATCTACGACCGGGCCCGCTCCTCCATCTGCCAGGCGCAGCCCGGAGATTTCGACTGGGAGGCCATTTTCGACGGCGCCCGCTGGTTCCACATCACCGGCATCACCCCGGCGCTGAGCCAGTCGGCCGCCGACCTCAGCCTGGAGGCGGTGCAGGCGGCCAGGGCGGCCGGCGTGAGGGTGTCCTGCGACTTCAATTTCCGCGGCAAGCTGTGGAAGTACGGCAAGAGCGCGCCCGAGGTCATGGGCGAACTGGTGAAGTTCGTGGACGTGGGCATCGCCAACGAGGAGGATTGCCAGAAGTCGCTAGGCATCGAGGTGGACGTGGATGTCTCAAGCGGCGAGCTGGACACCGCCAAGTACGAGGCCCTCAGCGCCAGGGTGCTCGAGGTATTCCCGGACATGTCCACCATCGCCATCACCCTGCGCGAATCGCACAGCGCGGACCGCAACGGCTGGTCGGCCTGCCTGCGTGACGCGGACGGCTTCAGGTTATCGCGCCGCTACGAGATCACCGACATCATCGATCGCGTGGGGGGCGGGGACAGCTTCGCCTCGGCGCTGATCGCCGGTCTCGTGCGTTATACCGACCGGCAGGAATCCCTGGAATTCGCCGTGGCGGCCAGCTGCCTGAAGCACTCCATCTCCGGCGACTTCAATCGCGTGTCGGTGCCCGAGGTCGAGCAGCTGATGCGTGGCAGCGGCAGCGGCCGCGTGCAGCGGTGAGGCGCCTGGCGATCCTGTCGCTGCTGCTGGCGGCGAGTACGTTCACCACCGCCGTCCAGGCGGTCACCCTGCACCTGGCCGGCGACTCCACGATGTCGGTGAAGCGTGCCGAGAAACGTCCGGAAACCGGCTGGGGGGAAGCCCTCGGGGCCTGGTTCGAGGGCCAGGACGTCGACATCGCCAACCATGCGCGCAACGGGCGCAGCACCCGCACCTTCATCGAGGAAGGCCGCTGGCAGTACCTGCTGTCCGAGGCGCGACCCGGTGACTGGGTCTTCATCCAGTTCGGCCACAACGACCAGTCCGAGAACAAGCCCGACCGCTACACGCCCCCGGCCGCCTACCAGGACAACCTGCGACGGTTCGTGACGGACGCGCGGGCGCGCGAACTGCACCCGGTGCTGCTGACCCCGGTGGTGCGGCGTCGCTTCGACGAGGCCGACCGGTTCTACGACGTGCACGGGGTCTATCCCGAGCTGGTGCGCGAGGTAGCCCGCGAAACACAGACGCCCCTGCTGGACATGCACGAAGCCAGCCGCGAGGAAATCGAGCGCTACGGCGAGGGGCCGTCGAAGGCCCTGTTCCTGCACCTGGCGCCGGGAGACAGCCCCAACTATCCCGATGGTCTGCAGGACGACACCCACTTTTCGCCCAAGGGGGCATCGGTGATGGCGCGACTGGCCGCCGAAGGCCTGGCCGCGCTGGAGCTCGCGCTGCAACCCGATATTCCGCCGTCCGATCACCGCATCGTGCACGATGCCGACATCCCCACCCCGCAAACCGGACCGCATTCGGGCGGCGGCGAGACCACCGCCTACCCGTTTTTCGCCGAGGAGCCGGGGCTGGAGCTGGTTTTCCGCAAGCGCGCCCTGCACCCGGGCGCAGCCATCGGCTACCACCCACACGACCATGATGAGATCTACTACGTGCTGGAAGGCCGTGGCGCCCTGACCATGAACGGCGAGGTCACCGAGGTGGGGCCGGGTACGGCCATCCTGACCCGCCCGGGCGACTCACACGGACTGCACACGCTCGGCGACCAGGACCTGGTGATCCTGATTGTCTACCGGCACGCGGTGGAATGAGTCCCGGCAAGGAGACCGCTCACGGGGACTCGCGTGAGTTCGACGTCTTCCTTGTTGGTGGCGTAGGCCACGTACAGCACCTCGTTCCACAGGACGCTCTTGGGGTAGCTGTAACCGCTGCGCTTGTAGCGACCCTCGAACCGCAGCGCCGGCAGCTCGTCCCCGCCACCACGCAGCAACCACGCCCGATCGAAGCACCAACCGTTCTCGCTGAGCAGCAACACCAGGGGGTGGCGCTCACGGTCGTTGCGGGGATTGCCGACCAGGAAGGCCGCGCCGCCGGGAAGGTTCCCGGCGCTCTGCTTGGTGCGCGCGTCCGGCACGCCCGTCAGCACCGGGCGGCTCCAGGAGCGGCCTGCGTCCCGGCTGACCGATGCCAGCTTGCGATAGCTGGAGGCCTGGTCGCGAAAAACCATGACCACCGCGCCGTCCCCGGGCCGCAGAAACCAGCTGGGTTCCAGCTCGCGACTGACGTGTGGATCATCACTGGGCATTCGCGGCATCCGGCCACGCCGCCAGCCGTTCACGCCCAGCGGGTCCGGGGTGGTCCACGGCGACACCTGCAGGCCGGGCTGCTCGTGGAAGGCGCCCAGGATGCGCCCGTCCGGGAGGGCGCGCGGGTCCTGCTCGATCACGCCCATCACGGGCGCTCCCGCCGCATCCCTGACCGGCTGCAGGGCGCTCCAGTGTTCGCCGTCCTCGCTGCTGCGAAACAGGGTCCGGCCTCCGCGCGGCGCGCCGTGCAGCGCCGGCCACTCGTTGATATAGGCCACCAGCGTCTGGCCGTCGGTCCACCAGCCACCGCTGGTGCGAATGCCCGATTCCAGGGTGGACGCCAGTTCACGCGGTTCGGACCAGTGTTCGCCGTCGTCGCTGACGGCGAACATCACGCGCGTGTCGGGCCCGTCCTCGTCGCGCCGCGACGACTGCCACTGTGCATGGAGCCGGCCGCGAAACGGAACCAGCACCACGCCGTGCGCGTAGGCATCATCCGCAGGGCCGGGACGAAAAATGCTGTGTGTTTCGGTGCCGGGCGCCGGCACCACTCCCAGTGTTGCGGCATCGGTGGCGTCGAGCAGTTCGGGCGCCAGGCGCAGGATGTCCGGCGGCGCGGGCTCCGCCCGGGCGCCCAGGGTCACGAGCAGCAACAGGGCCGGCGCAGCCACGGCGCCTGCCCGGCAGATCGTCTCCAGGGTGCGGCGTCTCGTTCGATCCATCACGACCATTCAATCCCAACGCGGGCGGCGTGTCGATCCGCACGCACACGAGGGTCTTCCGTATGAGCCCCAAACGCCCTGTCCAACACGATGCCGCACGCCGCCGGTTTCTCACCGCTTCCCTGGCGATCGCCGGCCTCGCCGCCGCGCCAACCTGGCTGGGCGCAGCCACGCGCAGCGAGACCGCGCCCGAAGCGGTGATTCGCGGCGGCCGGATTCGCGGTTTTTCCGACCGGGGCATGAACGTGTTCCGGGGCATTCCCTACGGCGCCGACACGGCGCAGCGACGGTTCCGCCCGGCCCTGGACGCGGCGCCCTGGGAGCGTGTGCGCGAAACGACCGCTTTCGGCCAGGCCTGCCCGCAACGCGACGACCCGGCCGGCGGGGAGGGCGAGGACTGCCTGTTTCTCAATGTCACCACGCCGGCCCTGGGTGACGGCGGCAGGCGGCCGGTGCTGGTCTACATTCACGGCGGCGGCTACGCCAACGGTTCGGGCAGCCATCCCCTGTACGACGGGGTCGGGCTGTGTGCGCGCGGTGACGTGGTGGTGATCACGGTCAATCACCGCCTGAACCTGTTCGGCTACCTCTACCTGGAAGAACTCGGCGGGCCGCGGTTCGCCGACTCCGGCAACGTCGGCCAGCTCGACCTGGTGCGGGCCCTGGCGTGGGTGCGTGAGCACGCGGGGGTGTTCGGCGGCGACCCGGGCAACGTCACCGTGTTCGGGCAGTCGGGCGGCGGCGCCAAGATCGCCACGCTGATGGCCATGCCGGCGGCCCGGGGGCTGTTTCACCGCGCCTGGACCATGAGCGGCCAGCAGGTCACCGCTGCCGGGCCGCGCGCCGCCAGCCAGCGCGCCGCGCGATTCATGGAGGCGGCGGGCCTGGCGCCCGACAACGTGGAGGGCCTGCTCACACTGCCCATCGAGCAACTGCTGGAGGCCTCGACGGCGAAGGATTTTTCCCGGGTGGAGGACCGCAGCCTGCACTTTTGCCCGGTGCTGGACGGCGACGCCCTGCCCCGCCACCCGTTCTGGCCCGATGCACCGGCGCAGTCCGCCGACATTCCCATGGTGATCGGCAACACCCGGGACGAAACCCGGGCCTGGGCCGCGGAGGAGGATTTCGATCTCGACTGGGACGATCTGCCCGAAAAGATCCGGCAGCGCCAGTTCGTGGACATTCCGGTGGACACGGTCATTGCCGAATACCGGCGCCTGTACCCGGACTACACACCCACCGACGTGTACTTTGCCGCCACCACGGCAGGACGCTCCTGGCGCGGCGCGGTGGAGGAGGCCGAGGCGCGGGCGCACCAGGGCGCACCCACCTGGGTGTATCAGCTCAACTGGCCGTCGCCGGAGGAAGGCGGGCGTCGCGGCGCCTACCACACCCTGGACATTCCCCTGGTGTTCGGCAACCTCGCCGCGGAGGGTTCGCCGACCGGCAACGGCGCCTCGGCGCAGCGCCTGGCCGAACAGATGAGCGGCGCCCTGCTGGCCTTTGCCAGGCATGGCGACCCGAACCACCAGGACCTTCCCGAATGGACACCCTATTCGCTGCCCGACCGGGAAACCCTGCTGTTCGACGACCCCAGCCGCATGGAAGACGACCCGCGTGGCGCCGAGCGCGAACTCTACCAGCGCGTGCCCTTCATCCAGCGCGGCACCACCTGAGGCACGCCCGGTCCGCATCCCGTGCCGGTCCGACGATGCCCGATTGCGTTTCGGATGAGGCAGGCGCTCAGCCTAGCGCCCGGTAGACCAGGTTGCGGAAGCGCACCTCGCCGTCGCCGGCGGCAAACAGGCCGGGGCGCAGGCTGAGAAAATCGTAGGCCACGTTGTGGTGGTAACCCGAGACTTCCATCTGCACGTAGAACTTGGCCCAATTCTCGCCGTCCGGGCTGTGGTGGATGGTGACGATGTTGTGGTCGTTGGTGATGCGCAGGTGCAGCGTGCGGCCCAGGCCCTGGGGCGCACCCGCGCGCCGCTGCAGGCCGTAGCGATGCATCACGAAGCCGTCCGGCGTATAGCTCAGGCCGCAGTACAGGCGCCGATTGTAGAACAGCAGGAGACCGGCCTCGGCGTCGCCGACGAGTTCGCATCCGACCTCAACCTGGTAGGCCAGGTCGCCGCAGATGAACGTCAGCGGCGAGGCGTCCGAGGGCGTCGAGCCCTTGCCACGCACCACCAGTGCGCCGTCCTCGTAGCGCACCCGCTCCATCTCGTTCGGGGCCGGATCGTAGAACCCCCACTGGGTGCCGAACTTGTCGCTGGAAAAATCGTCGGAAAGGGCCAGGCCATGGGGTACGACGCTGCCGCCGCCGGGCAGGGCCAGCGGTGCGGAAAGGTCGCCCCCGCCCACCTCGATCCAGCCGTCATCGGTCCAGATCACGGGCGCCAGGAGGCATTGCCGGCCCAGCGTCCAGAAGGCGTTTTCATAGCCATGGTACACCATCCACCAGTCGCCGCCCGGGCCTTCGACCAGCGTCGCGTGGCCGCGTGACCACCACTTTTCATTGCGGCTCTCGGTGCGCAGTATGGGATTGTTCGGCGCGTCTTCCCAGGGGCCGTCCAGGGACCTCGCGCGGGCCACGATGACCATGTGCCCGGTGGGCGGTCCGGCGGTGCCGCCCACCGCGGTGATCATGTAGAAATAGCCGTCGCGGTACAGCATCTTGGGCCCCTCCGGCGAAAAGCTCTCCACCACCCAGTCGTCCGGGTAGCGCCAGGGGTCGTAGACATGGCGCACCGGCCCCGCCGTGGCCAGGCCGTCGGGTGTCAGCGGAACGATATCGCCGCCGGACAGGCACAGGTACCTATCGCCGTTGGTGTCCACCACGTGCCCCGGATCGATGTGGTCGGGCAATTCCAGGTCGATGGGCTCGCTCCAGGGTCCGGCGATGTCGTCAGCCCAGATCACGTAGTTGGAACGATTCTCGGGGAATCGGGCCGGGATATACACGTAGTAGCGCTCACCGTGCTTGCACAGCTCCGGCGCCCACACCGAGCCGATGGGCGTGGTTAGGGCGGCCGTCACCGGCTGCCAGTTGACCAGGTCCTTCGAGTGCCAGATTACGATGCCCGGGTAGGCGTCGAAGGAGGAGAAGGTCATGTAGTAGTCGTCGCCGTCCCTGAGGATGGACGGATCCGGGTGGTCGCCGGGCATGACCGGGTTCAGGAACCTGCCGTTGCCCAGGTCGGCCTTGCGCTGGCCCTCGATGCCGCGGGCCCATGACAGCCGCGACCAGTCGCCGGGCGCCGTGCAATCGCCCGCAGTGGAACCAGAGTCGGCGCGCAGGACTCCACCGCCCACGCCGAGCAGGGGTACCGCCGGAAGCGTGCCCAACAACGTTCTTCGACCGAGCTTCATCTTGCGGATCGACGCTCAGGCTTGCGCGGGGGGGCGTCGGACTGTCGCCGTACCAGGCTGTAGCCCAGCACCTGGTCGTCGAAGCGGCGCAGGTCACCGGACTGGCGCGCACGCGCCATCTCCACCAGCAGGTCGACCGCCGCCCGCGACAGCTCATCCGTCGGCACGTGCACCGTGGTCAGTGGCGGCCACACAGAAGAAGCCAGCGGCGCGTCGTCGAAACCACAAACCGAGAGATCGCCCGGCACCTCGATGCCCATGCGGTGCGCCACGGCCAGGGTGGCCGCGGCCATGTCGTCGTTGCTGGCGAAAATGGCGGTTGGCCGATAGGCCTGATCGAGAATGCGTTCGGCGGCCTCCAGTCCCGAGCGGTAGGTAAAGCGCCCTTCCACCAACCACTCGGAATGGCAGTTGATCCCGTTTTCCGCCAGCGCATCACGAAAGCCGCGCTCGCGGTCGGCGCTGGCGGAATGTTTCGGGTTGCCGGCGATGAAGCCGATCTCGCGGTGGCCCAGCTGCACCAGGTGGCGGGTCATTTCCCGGGCGGCCTCGTAGCCGTTGGTCCGCACCGTGGTCAGGCCGATACGCGTTCCGCTCGAGGTGATCACAACGATCGGCAGGTCCAGGGATTTCAGCAGACCCAGAAACTCGGGCGAGTCGGCCAGCGGTGGCGCCAGCAACAGGGCGTCCACCCCGTCGTCCACGATGCGTTGCAGGTCCGACAGCCGGGCGGTGCGCCCCTTGAGTTTTTCCACGATGAACTGCACGCGGTGGACCCGCGCGCGCTCCAGGCTGCCGAACAGGATATCGGCGATATAGGCCGAACCCTTTTCGTAGAGCATGGCGATGTGCACCGGGCGAAAGCCCGCCAGGCTGCGCGCCGCCTCGTTGGGCCGGTAAGCCAGGGTGTCGATGGCCGCCAGCACCCGTTCGCGCGTGGCGGGGCGCACCAGCTCGCTGTCGTTGATGACCCGCGACACGGTCATGGTGGACACGCCGGCCGCCCTCGCGACGTCCTTCAGCGTTGGGGCCGGTGGCTGCCCCTGGCCTTTGGGTGCTCGACTCAACAATCTATCCGCGCCTGCAGGGCCCCCATCCTAGCGCGAAGTGGGCCTGTCGGCAGCCCTGCCGGCCGGCCGCGGTTCCCGGATCAGTCGCAGTAGCGGGCCAGGAATTCGCCGTGTCCTGGCATGCGGTTTACGGCCGTGGCGATGTTGGTTCGCAGCGAGTCGAGCGCCTTGCGCAGGCGCTCATCGCCCAGCAGGGCGCCCATGGGGTGATGATGGCGCGGTTCGACACCCTGCCCCGTCATCACGAACAACCAGGAGGCGGTCCGGAACAGGTCCTCCGCCGGTACGTTGATCATGCCGCTGTCGGCGAACAGCTCGATGCGCTCGGCCAGTGAATCGGGTATGTCCATGTCACGACAGGCGCGCCAGAACGCCGTGTCGTCACGGCGGGTCAGGGTGTAGTGCAGGATGATGAAATCGCGAACGTGTTCGAAGTCCTGGCGCATGCGGTCGTTGTAGCGACGGGCCAGGGCCGTGAAATTCCCGGCGTGGGGAAACAACTGGATCAGCCGCGTGGCGCCGATCTGGATCAGGTGGATGCTGGTGCTTTCCAGCGGCTCGAGAAAGCCGCTGGACAGGCCGATGGCGACCACGTTGTTCACCCAGGCGCTGCGGCGGCGGCCGGTCACGTAGCGGATCAGCCGCGGCTCGGCGAGCGGATCGCCTTCGAGGTGTTCCAGCAGTTCGTCGCGCGCCGCGTCCGGCTCCTGGAACTCGCTGCAGAACACCAGGCCGTTACCCACGCGGTGCTGCAGCGGAATGCGCCACTGCCAGCCCGCGCTGCGCGCGGTGGCCCGGGTGTAGGGTGGCAACGCGCCGCCACCTTCTGTCTGCACCGCCAGGGCACTGTCGGTGCGCAACCAGTGGCGCCAGTCCTCGTAGCCCGCCTGCAGGGTCTGCTCGATCAGCAGGCCGCGAAAACCGGTGCAGTCGACGAACAGGTCACCCTCGACGCGGCGTCCGTCTTCCAGCACCAGGGCAGTGACGAAGCCACTCTCCCCGTCCTGCGCGACCCGCTCGATTTTTCCTTCCACGCGCCGCACGCCCTGGGGCTCGAACAGGCGACGCAGGAAACCGGCGTACAGGCCGGCGTCGAGGTGGTAGGCATAGTTGATGCGCGCCTTGTCGTCCACGGCGAACTTGCCGGCCGCAGCCGCCTGGTGCTCGAAACAGCAGGCGCCGAGATCACCGCCGTAACCACGTGACTTCGCCATCAGCCACAGGTGGTGAAAATCGGCCATCCAGCTGGACTTGCCGACATCGCCGAACGGGTGGATGTAGCGATCGCCCATGCGGTCCCAGTTCTCGAAAGCGATGCCCAGCTTGAAGCTGGCCTTGGTCTCGCGCATGAACGCGCGCTCGTCGATGCCCAGCAGGGCATGGAAAGAACGGAAGGTGGGGATGGTGGCCTCGCCCACGCCCACGGTGCCGATGGCGTCGGATTCCACCAGGGTGATGTCGAGCAGGGGGCCCAGCTGTTTTGCGAGCACCGCTGCCACGGTCCAGCCCGCGGTGCCACCGCCGGCGATCACCACGCGCTTCACGGTCTGCGGGTCGGCGCCGGGCGTCATCGGTTCAAGCGCCGCAGCAGACCGGCGCGCAGCCGCCGGGCGCCGGCTTCGTCCAGCGGCGCCAACGGGCCGCGCGCCGCTTCCGGCAAGTGCGCCGCGGGCCGCCCCGCGTCGCCGAACACGTAGTAATCGAACATCGCCCGCCAGGCGCGCTTCTCGGCCTCGGGACGATCCCGCAGGCTCAGCATGCCGTGCAGCAGGGTGGTGTGGGGCGTGTCGATGAAATCGGGCACCCGGTTCCACCAATAGTTGACCATCACGTTGAAGCCTTCCAGGGCGTCCACCTGGTGCCACCAAAGCGCCGGGTAGTACAGCGCGTCGCCGGGCTCCAGCCAGGCCACTTCGGCGGCGGCCAGCGCTTCGCGCAGACCAGGAAATCGCTCGAAATCGGGCCGGTCGATATCGGTCATGGTCACCACCTGCCCTCCCGGGGTGGGCGTTAGCGGGCCAGGATAGAGATTGGCCACCTGCTCCGGGGGAAACAGCACGAAACGGCGCCGTCCCACGGCGCAGCAGGCCAGGTTGTGCGACATGTCGTGGTGGGCCAGGGCCGTGGTGCGGTTGCCGATCCACGCGCTGACCAGCGGCGGGTGCGATGCGAACAGCGCATGACCCTGCGCGAGGTCGTTCTCAGTACGAAACCCGGGCAAAAAACCGTCCACGTCGGTGGAACCGATATAGATCGAAGGCGCTGCATCTTCGTCCATGCCGCCGAAGATTCGGTCAAGGTAGCCGCCCAGGTCGCCCCGCTCGGAATCGAAATCGAGCTGCGTGGCGTCGGCGGTGTAGCCGAATCGTCCGGCCAGCTCGGGACGCGCGATAAAGGCGGTGACCGGTCGGCCCTGGTAGAACCGCTGCAGATAGTCGGCGGCCTCCCGTGGCGATCCGGACTGCGCCAGCGGCCAGTCGGCGACCAAACCCCGCAGCAGGGTCGGTCGGCCCTCTGCGATCAAGGTGTCGAAAGGGATGTCGGCCGGCGTGACACCCTCCATGACCCGGACCTGGCGTTTCATGCCCGTCATGCCTTCAGCCGGCTTCGGCGGCGCGCTTGCGGTTCTTCAGCTCGATCAGCCATTCGATGTTGCCCAGTGAGCCGGCGGCGGCGAAGGCCAGGTTCAGGAAACCGCTGCGGTTCAGGCGCTCGAGTTCGGCGCCTTTCAGCGCCGCCAGGCGCTCGGTGTCGATGGTCAGGAATTCCGGCAGGGTGTACTGGGTGCGTTCGTCCAGGTTGACCTTGACCTCCATGGTTTCGAGCAGCCCCGCCTCGCCGAACGCCGTGAACATCGGCGCGACGGCGTCCGCGCCCTGTACGATCAGTTGCAGCACGCGGTTGATGCGCTCGAGGTAAGGGGAATGGCCGCCATGGCGCAGGAACACGGGCTGGCCCTCGGTCTCGCTGATGCGCGGGTGATCGAGGTCCACGTGCACCATGGGCTCAGGCTGCCCGGAACCGCTGTCGTGCAGGCCGATCAGGAACGGGCCACGCTGGTGCACCGCCGGGACATACCGGGCGCGCCACTCCTGGCCGTCCAGGAACAGGTTCTCGCCCCGGTCCAGGCCCAGCAGGGCGACGGCCTGCAGGCCCTCACGCTCGTCCTTGCGGAACAGGATGGGGTACTCACGCTGCACCCAGGAGAACTCCGAGGGAAACACCAGCGCCATGTTGACGTTGTCCCCGAACTCGGACGAAAAGCCGGTACGGACCTTCAGGTCTTTATGGCGGGTGTTGTCCAGCAGAACGGTTCGACTCATGCGGGTGTTCCTGGCGTGGTCGGTGAATGGTAGCAGAAGGCCGCTCCGACCAGTCCCCGGGCGGCGGACGACAGGGCGGGAAGGCTGCATAAAGAAGGGCCGCCGGAATCCGGCGGCCCTGGCCCAAGAGCAAGCAAAGCAATCTCAGAACCGGTAACGCACACCCAGGGCGTAACGCGGCTCCAGTTCATAGGCCCAAACAACCATCTTCTCCTTGCGACGGTACTGCAGGGAATCTTCGCCCGTGACGTTGATGCCTTCGAGCTGAATCTGCCAGTGGTCATTGAAGGAATAGGCGATGTTGAAGTCCCACTGTCCGTACTCGTCCGTGTACTGCGGACTGCGGCTACCCCCGACGTTGGTGTCGTTGAGGAAGGTATCGCGCCAGTTGTACGCGAGGCGGGCCGACCAGCCGTAGTTCTCGTAGATGAAAGTCACGTTGGCCGTGTCGGACAGGCCCACCAGGGCGAACTGGTTCTCGTTGGGATCCTGGCCGGGATCCGCATCGACATCTCCGTTGACCACCGTGTAGCCGCCTGCCACACCGAAGCCGCTGTCACCGAAGAAGTGCTGGATGGCGAACTCCCAGCCGTCGATGTTGGCTTTCTTGTCGTTGATCGGCTGTTCGACGCGGAAGATCATTTCCGGATCGAGCGCATCGCCCGACACGTCGTACTGGCCAGCGATCAGGTCCACGTAGTCCTGGGGCAGCACGCCGTCAACGAGGTTGGCCTCGAATTCGGCCTGCGCGGCGGCCAGGTTGCCGTTGTTGGCGTCGATCAGGGCCACCAGGGTGAACAGGTTGGCCTCGGAACGGTCGATGCCAAGCGCGTCGATCACGGCAAGGGCGTCACCCGACCGTGAGCCGGGCGCCCCGGCTGTCGGGTCGAGCAGGCCGAACAACGGCCGGTTGAACACGCCGGTGCCCAGGAAGTTGTTCACCGTCTTGTCGAAATACCCGATCGACACGTAGCTCGAGTCGCCGTAGTACCACTCCAGGGAAACGTCGAAGTTTTTCGACTCCAACGGCAACAACCCGGGACTCTCGGAATTGCCGCCGGTCTGGCCGCCCAGGACGGTCGGGCGGTTGGGCGCGCCGGCCGTGGTCGAGGCGAACAGGTTGTTGTACGGCACCCGGCCGATCGTTTCGCTATAAGACACGCGCGCCACCAGGTCGTCGGTGAGATCGAACCTCAGGTCGATGTTCGGCAACCAGTGATCGTATTTGCCGGAACCCTCCACGTTCTCGTTGTTGGGGCTGTAGTCGATCACGAAGTCGTTGTCCGAGGTCCAGCGGATGCCCACCGGCACGGCCTGGAACGCGTACGAATTCACCTCGGTGTCCTCGTAGCGGAGACCGGCATTCAGCTGCATCGGAATCCCGAACACCTCGGTGTCCCAGGTGAACGATGCGAAGTAGGCCAGAATTTCCTCCTCGACCGTGTTCTCACTGTTGTTCACGGTCACCGCGTTGCCCGGGTAGGCCGCCTGGAAGATCGGGAACAGGGCCGCGGCGTCGGCACGGAAGGCCAATGCCGCATCACCCACAGGGTAGTCATTGAACTGGCAGGCAAGGCAATAGGCCTCGACCATGCCCGGCGCGAACATCTCGACGTCTCCCGGGTTGGACATGCCCCAGCTACCGAGATCCTGCTGCGTGGTGCTGGCCGCCACGTAGATTTCGGTGTCCCGGCTGTTGACCCCGAAGGTCAGGCTGCTGTTGTCCCAGTCAAACGAGTAGCGCAGGTCGTACTCGTCCACGTCGCTGGTTTGCGTCTGTGACGAACTGCGTTGCACCTGGGTGGCGAGGTCGCCGGGGTCGAGCTGGCCGTTGCCGTTGCCGCGGATGGCGTCGGTGAAGTCGTAGCGCTGGATCGGAAAGCCACTGCTCCAGTCCACGGAATGCTGCAGGATCACCGGGGCGCCGAAGGTCACGAACGTCGCCGTGTGGCCCAGGGGGTTGTCCGGCAGCGCTTCGCCCTTGGAACTGTGCATGTCGAAACGCAGCGTCTGGTTGTCGAACGTGTCCCACTCCAGATTGAAGCCCAGGGAATCGATGGTCTCCTTGGTCGCGCGGTGGGTCTGTTCGAAACCGATGTCCTTGGTGCCGTTGTTGTTCTCCTGCATGAACAGGGCCTGGGACACCGGGCCCTCGCCGTCGAAGA
>JAUIJU010000095.1 GCA_030431095.1 Gammaproteobacteria bacterium
GCCGCCGTGTCCGGGCACCTCAGCGGAATTCGCCGGGGCGCCCCGGAACGGTGTAAATGTGCCCCTCGCGCTCGATGGGCAGGTCTCCGCTCTCCTCGCTGTGTACCGTGCCTTCCAGCCGGTACGCCAGTGAGGCGCGCTCGCCCGAGGCCAGACGTTCGAGCAAGGCCGTACCTTCCTCGCTGGCGGTCACCGACAGCGCCAGGGTCTCGAAGCCTCCGGCGGCGATCTCGTGCCCCGGCGTGGCGCGGTGACGAAACAGCTCGACCGAATCGTCAAGCACCACGTCGAGGTCGAGTGCGCGTACCACCAGCGGCTCGTCGTTGACGTTGCGCAGGCGCAGGTCCACCGAAAGGTCGCGGCCGTCGATGCGCCAGCCGGTAACCTGGGCAAACGGCGATTCACCGCGCACACCGCCCGCGCAAGCCGCGGCGAGCAGCAGGACGCACACCAGTCCGCACATGGCGAGAACAGGGTGTCGTATTGAACGGGCCATCGGTCGCTCCTCTCGGTGTCCGGGTCTGAAACGGCGGTGTCGGCATTCTACGCGAAGTCACGGTTCGAATCGGGGCACGGCGTCCAGCAACTGGCGGGTGTACGGGTGCGTCGGCTGTTCGAACAGCCGACGGGTGGGGCCCTGTTCGACCAGCCGGCCCTGGTGCATCACGCTGGTGTCGTCCGCGTTCTCGGCCAGTACGGCCAGGTCGTGGGAGATCAGCAACAGACACAGTCCGTGCTGGTCGCGCAGCCGGCGGAAGACGTCCAGCACCTGGGCCTGCACCCGTACGTCCAGCGAGGCCAGGGCCTCGTCGGCGATAAGCAGGTCCGGTTCGCAAATCAGGGCCCTGGCGATGGCGATGCGTTGGCGTTGACCGGAGGAAAACTGGCTTGGCAGTCGCTCCAGAGCGGCGTCGTCAAGGCCCACTGTTTCGAGGACGCGGGACAGGGCCGCCGCGGAACTGTCCAGGCCAAAGTGGCGGGCCGGTTCACGCAGGATCTGGGCGATGGTGCGACGTGGGCTGAGCGAAGCCGCCGGATCCTGGAACACCAGCTGGATGCGACGCCGTGCGTCCGCTCCCTGCACGCGATGGCCTTCGAGCAGCTCCCGGCCGGCCAGGCGTACGCTGCCCGAAACGGCGCTGACCAGTCCGACGAGGGTTCGTGCAAGCGTGCTCTTGCCGGACCCTGATTCGCCCGCGAGTCCGTGAATCCGGCCTGCATGCAGGTCCATGCTGACACCGTGAACGGTCGGTTGCAGGCGGTGTCCCGCCAGCCATCCGCTCCGGCGAGTGCGGTAGCCGCTGGACAAGTCGCGAACACTGAGCAGAGCGGGTGAATCCGGGGTGGCCGGCGTCCATTCTGCAGTCCCCGGCGGCCGGTCGTGCGCAGGCGCCTCTTGCGCCATCGTGCGCCCCGGCTCATGCCGCCTGCCATGCAGGCGCGGCAGGGCTTCGATCAGGCTGGCCGTGTAGGGGTGCCGGCCCGGCTCATGCAGGTGCGAACTTTCGAGCTGCTCGACGATTCGGCCCCGAAACATCACCGAGACCTGCCGCGCATACCGCGCCAGCAGGCGCAGGTCGTGGGTGATCAGCAGGACCGCGGTGCCGCACGCTTCGGTGAGCCGCTGCAACTGGTCCAGGACCTGTGCCTGCGTACAGGCGTCGAGGGCGGTCGTGGGTTCGTCCGCGAGCAGCACCGATGGGCGAACCGCGTGCGCCATCGCGATCACGCACAGTTGCCGCATGCCACCGGACAATTCGTGCGGGTATCGCCGGGCGATCAAGGCGGGATCCTTGAATCCGACGGCACGCAGGGCATCCAGGGCGCGAACGGCGGCCTGGCGACGGGACATGCCGGGCAGGCGGCGAATCACGCGGCGCAACTGGCTGCCGACCGTGAAGACCGGGTCCAGGGCGGTGGCGGGGTCCTGGAATACCATGGCGATTCCTGGCCCGCGCACGGCGCGCATGGCGCGTTGCAAGGACGGATCGAGGGCTTTTCCGTCCAGCTGCAGCGATGCACAGTGAATCCGAAACGTATGCGGAGCGGTGAGGCCCATCAGGGCCAGGGCCGTGAGTGACTTGCCGCTGCCGGACGCTCCTGCCAGGCCAGTGATCTCACCCGCCGCAAGCGCCAGGTCGACGCCCTGCACCAGGGGCTGAAACCCGGCCGGCGTGCGCAGGTCGACACGCAGGTCGCGGGCGTCGAGGGCGAGGGGGGTCATGCCGGCGCCCCCTGCAGATCGAAGGCGTCCTGCAGCGTGTCGGCCACCAGGTTCAGACCGAGCAGCATCAGGAACAGGAAACCCGAAGCCGCCAGGAAGTTGCCGAAATGGCCGGCCAGCACATCCTGCGTACTCTCCGCCAGCATCAGGCCCCAGCTGACCCCATCGGCCAACCCGATCCCCAGGAAACTCAGGATCACCTCGGTCTTGATGGCCGCGACGAAGGTCAGCGTGGCCTGCACCAGCAGAATGTGAACGGTATTCGGCAACAGGTGGCGCACCACGATCAGTGGCGCGGGCAGCCCGATGGCTTGTGCCGAGAGCACGAACTCCCGCGCCCGGAGGCGCGCGACTTCGGCGCGGACCAGGCGCGCCGTGGCGACCCAGAATGAACCGGTCATGGCCAGGATCATCGCGCTCTCGCCACCGCCAAGGGCGAAGGCCAGGGCCGCGGCCAGCAGGTAGATCGGGATGGAATCGATGACGCCCATCACGTACTGCAGGGCCTCGTCCAGCCAGCCGCCTTGCCGCCAGCCGGCCACGGCGCCGAGCGCTGCGCCGAGCGCGATCGCGCCCAGGGTGACCAGGATGCCCACCCGGAAGGCGGTCGCGGCGCCGCCGACCGCGCGCGCCAGGATGTCCTGTCCGAGCCGGTTGGTGCCGAACCAGTGTTCGGCGCTCGCGCTCGCCCATTGCAGGTTCGTGGTTCGGAACCCGTCCAGGGGCAGCCAGCCGGATGCGGCGGCCAGCGCCAGCATACCCAGCAGCAGCAACAGGCCCAGGCCAGTGCGCCCGGCCGCTGTGCCCCACAGGGCCTGGAGCGCGCGGGCGTTCAAGAGGCCTGCATCCGGGGGTCCGCCAGCCGGCAACAGGCGTCGGCCACGGCCTGCACCACGACGAACATCACGGCTGTCAGGGTCACCACGGCCAGCAAGACCGGCTGGTCGCCACTGGTGATCGCGTCGAAAGCGACCTTGCCCACGCCGGGAATACCGAAATAGGTCTCCAGCAACAGGCTGCCTGACACCAGCACCAGGGGAATGGAATAGAGCAGGCGGGTCAGAACCGGCACCAGGCTGTTTTTCAGCACGTGGGAGAACAAGACCGTGGACGGCGTGGCGCCAAAGGCCAGGGCGGTGCGTACGTGGTCACGGCCCAGTTCGTCCACCACCACCGCGCGATAGAAGCGCGTGTTGTAGCCGAGTGTCACCAGCACCAGGGACAGCGTGGGGACGGTGGCGTAAGCCAGGTAGCTGCCCAGGTCGTCCACCCGCCAGCCGCGTGTGGGGAACAGGTTCAGCCCGTAAGGCGTGCACAACAGGATCTGCAGCAGAATGATGACCACCAGGAAGCTCAGGCTCAGCCCCGCCACCGAGCCGCCAAGTACCAGCCGGTCCCAGGCGCCGCCCCGGTGCCAGGCCGCCAGCATGCCCAGTCCCAACCCCAGCAGATTGCCCAGGATGAAGCCGGGCAGCACCAGCATGACCGTGACCGGGAAGGCGCGTCCCAGCAACGCGGTGACAGGCTCGCCATTGGTGTCCGAGGTGCCCAGGTCTCCCTGCGCCAGTTCACCCAGCCAGCGGGCGTAGCGCCGCAGGAAGGGCTGGTCGTGGCCGAGCGCGCGACGCACCTCCTCAAGCTGCTCGGCGGACGCGTTCTTGCCCAGCAGTTCGTAGGTCTTGTCCGGTCCGAACTGCACCATCAGCGTGAAGCACAGCAGGGTCACGCCCAGCAACAACAGGGCGCCGTACACCAGGCGCTGGGCCAGGGTGCGCGCCAGGCTCATGGCACGGCGGGCGGCGCCAGGTCCACGTATCGGAGGAAGAAGCCGCCGACGAAAGAGCGGTCGGGGCGCATCACGGTGTCGCGGCTCCACAGGAACAGCATGTTGCGCGCCAGGCCGGTGATGGCCGCGCATTCCTCGACCACGCGCTGGTTCATGCGTTGAAACAGCAGAAAACGTTCATTGGAAGGCGGCATGGGTGCGGCGTGCTGGTACAGCGTATCGAACATGCCGTCGCGAAAATTGCCGGCGTTCGCGCCGGGGCTGGCGTTGGGCCCGTAGAACAGCTGCAGGGTGTTCTCCGCGTCCGGGTAGTCCATG
>JAUIJU010000096.1 GCA_030431095.1 Gammaproteobacteria bacterium
TTTCGCACCCCGAATGGAACACCCGATGCGCGACTGCGTGTCATTTTTTCCAATGGGACGGAGAGCGACCTGCTTCAGCGTTCATTGCAACGGGCGCTGTACAAGGACGAAACCGGTCGGCGCCTGACCGACCCGGATGCCGGGCCCCTGTTCAGCGGCGAGTGGGAATCCGGAGATATCGAATCCGGAACAATTTATATCTTGCGAAGCCGATCAAATGAGCCGTATGTCGCGGAACATCGGTCACTGATTCACAAGATTGGTGTGACCGGGGGCAAGGTTGAAAGCCGCATCGCCAATGCGAAACGTGATCCAACTTATTTGCTGGCCGATGTGGACGTGCACGCCACCTACAAGCTCGCTGGAATCAATCGAAACGCGCTGGAGCACATGCTGCATAGGGTGTTCGCCGCTGCGAAGTTGAATCTGACCATCAAGGATCGGTTCGGAAACCCGGTAAAGCCTCGAGAGTGGTTCATGGTTCCTTTCCCTGCCATCGAGGAAGCGATCGAAAGATTGAAAGACGGATCGATTACGTCAGTGGTCTACGATCCCGCTGAGGCGGCATTCGTGCCGCGGTCTGAAGACTGACATGCTCTGGCTCAAGGCCTTCCACATCGTGTTCATGGTCACCTGGTTCGCCGGGCTGTTCTACCTGCCGCGCCTGTTCGTCTACCACGCCTCGACCCAGGACCCGGCCACCCGGGAGACCTTCAAGGTGATGGAGCGCAAGCTGATGGTCATGACCCACATCGGCGCCGTGCTGACGGTGGGCTTCGGCGTGGCGCTGATCCTGCACACCCCCGCGTGGCTGCAGATGGGCTGGCTGCACGCCAAGCTGACCGCGGTCGCCGGCCTGCTGGCCTATCACTTCTGGTGCATGAAACTGGTGCGCACCTTTGCCGCCGACGCCAACACCCGCCCGCATACCTGGTACCGCTGGTTCAACGAGGTGCCGGTGCTGTTCCTGGTAGTGATCGTTCTGCTGGCGGTGCTCAAGCCGTTTTAGGTTCCTGGGTCAGAACCAGGCCCTGAGCCCGACCGCCCAGCGCCAGCCCGCGATTTCCTCGCCGGCGGCTTCGGCCAAATCGGCCGTGTCGCCGAAGCGGCGTTCCCAGTGCACGCCGACATACGGCGCGAAGCGCCGGCGAATTTCGTAGCGCAGCCGCAGTCCGGCCTCGGCGGTTGACAGGCCCGAGCCGATGCCCCGTTCAGGATCATCCTTTCCATGGGCGTTCAGTTCGGCCGAGGGTGAGAGAATCCAGCGTTGGCTCAGGCGGAGTTCGTATTCCGTTTCCAGGCGCGCGGCGGTGCGCCCGGAAGGGCCCAGGAAAACGGCGGCATCCACGTGGAAGTGCCAGGGCGCCAGGCCCTGGATACCGACGGCCGCCCAGTCGCGGTCCGGGCCGGGTTCGAGGTCGCGCCGCCAGCCTGCCTGCAGGTCCCAGAACGGCGCGATCGCGCGACTGTAGAGCAACTGGACCTCGGCGTGTTCGACGTGGCCATCCTCCGTTTCACCCTCGGTCTTCAGCCAGGCCTTGTCGAGGTCGCGCCCGAACCAGGCATCCACGTCCCAGGCGAAACCGCCGCCGGCGTCCCGGCCCCGCCACTCCAGTTCCTCGGCGAACACGGAGAACAGCAGCGGATCGTCCTCCATGTCCATGGCCTGTGCCGGGCCACCGATGGCGGACGCCAGGGCCAGTGCGAGCAGGAGAGATCGCCTCACGTGACGACCACCTCACGGAACATGCCGAGCATGTGATAGAGCAGGTGGCAGTGATAGGCCCATGGCCCCGGGGCGTCGGCGGTCACCAGGTAGGAAAGTTTTGCACCGGGCTGCACGATCACCGTGTGCTTGCGCGGAATCCGGCCGGGGTCTCCGGTTTCCAGGTCGCTCCACATTCCGTGCAGGTGAATGGGGTGGTTCATCATGGTGTCGTTCACCAGTGTGATCCGCAGACGCTCTCCGTGGTGGAACACCAGGGGTTCGGCGTCGGTGAAACTGATCCCGTCGATGGACCACATGTAGCGGTGCATGTTGCCGGTGAGGTGCAGTTGGATCTCACGCCCGGGATCGCGCGGATCCGGCGTCTCGTGGCGGTGAAAGAGGTCGGAGTAGGTGAGCACGCGCCGGCCGTTGTCGCGCAGGCCCACGCCAGGATCGTCCAGGCGCTTTCGTGGCGCCGTGGCGCGCATGTCGACGCCGGGACCGAACTCGCTCGCCGCGTGGACCACGGGCGCTTCGCTGCCGTGGCCCGCGGGGTCCGGTCCCTGTTGGGTGCGATGGCCAGCATGATCCATGCCGGCGTGGTCCATGCCGCCATGTCCTTCCGGTCCGGGGCCGGAAGTCGTCACCCTGTCGTGTCCGTCGTGCCCGCCGATGTCATGACCGGCGTGTCCGGCCATTCCCATGTCCGCGTGGGACAGGGCGGGGCGCGGATCCGGCGCCGGGGGATCCGCCCGCAGCTCGGGGTGGGGTGTCAGGGTTCCGCGCGCGTATCCGCTGCGGTCGATGGCCTGGGCGAACAGCGAATAGGCGCGATCCGCGGCCGGGCGCACGACGACGTCGTAGGTCTCGGCAACCCCCAGCCGAATCTCGTCCACGCTGACCGGTTCGATTTCCTGGCCGTCGCTTCCCACCACCTGCATTTCGAGGCCCGGAATGCGGAAATCAAAGAAGGTCATGGCGGCCGCATTGACGATGCGCAAGCGCACACTCTCCCCGGGTGAGAACAGGGCCGTGAAGCCCTGTGCCGGCGGCGCGCCATTCATGAGGAATGTGTACGTGTAACCGGTGACGTCGGAGATGTCACGGTCCGTCATGCGCATGGCGTTCCACATGGCGCGGGCGCGCACCGTGTCGGAAATCCCCCGGGACCGGAATTCCCTGGCCAGGTCGGCCACGGTGCGTGGATTGACGTTGTAGAATTCCGCGTCCTTTTTCAGGGTGCGAAAGATGTCTGCCGGTTCGTCGTCACTCCAGTCGGACAGGATGATCACGTGTTCCCGGTCCTCGGTCAGTGTTCGCGCTTGCGCCGGGTCGATGACGATGCCGCCATACAGGCCCAGTTGTTCCTGGAACCCCGAGTGGCTGTGGTACCAGTAGGTGCCGGATTGGCGCACGGGAAACCGGTAGGTGAAAGTCTCGCCCGGGGGAATGCCGTGGAAACCCTCGCTGATGCCCGGGACACCGTCCATGGCGCTGGGGAGGATCAGGCCGTGCCAGTGAATCGAGGTGACGTCGGAAAGTCGGTTGTGCACGTTCAGCGTGACCTCCTCGCCCTCGCGCCAGCGCAGCACGGGGGCGGGAAGTGTTCCGTTGACCGTCACGGCCAAACGGTCGCGTCCAGTGAAGTTCACCGGGGTGCGGTCGATGGACAGGTCGAACCGGCGGCCGGGCAGCGCGGTGGAGGCCGGGGCGGCAGCCAGGGGTCGGCCCAGGCCGGAACAGGCCAGGGCCGCGCCGGACGTAGCGCCCAGCACGAATCGGCGACGGGTCAGCCCCGCCAGGTCAAGTGCTTGGAGGATGTCTGCCAACTGGCGCTCACACGTTCGTGTTCAGCCGCTCCATCCAGCCGGCCCCAGGGTCGCCGATCACCAGGAACCAGGGATTGAGAATCTCGGCCTTGGTGTTGTAGGGCAGGGGCTCGCCCTGCAGGTTCAGGACCTGCCCGCCGGCGGCCTCCACCACGGCCTGGGCAGCGGCGGTGTCCCATTCCGAGGTGGGCCCCAGGCGCGGGTACAGGTCCGCGGCGCCCTCGGCCACGCGGCAGAATTTCAGCGAACTGCCCATGCTGACCATCTCGTAATCGCCGATACCCGCCAGGCAGGTTTCCAGCGCCGGGTTGGCGTGTGAACGGCTGCCCACGACCACCGGCTTCGGCGCCGGTGGCCGGCGAGTGCTGATGGCTTCGGGCGCCGTCTCGCCGTCCTGGCGCCAGGCGCCGGCGCCGACCAGGCCGGTGTAGGTCTGCGCCCGGACCGGCACGTGCACCACGCCCAGCACGGGGCGGTGACCATCGACCAGGGCGATGTTGACGGTGAATTCCCCGTTGCGGTTGACGAACTCCTTGGTGCCGTCCAGCGGATCGATCAGCCAGTAGCGCGACCAGGACAGGCGCTCGTCGTCGCCGATGCCGGAGGACTCCTCCGACAGCACGGGAATTTCCGGCGTCAGCGCACCCAGGGCCTGCGTGATCACGCGGTGGCTGGCGAGGTCCGCCTGGGTCAGGGGGGAGTCGTCGTCCTTGGTGATCACGTCGAAGTCGCGGGCGTAGATGTCGAGGA
>JAUIJU010000039.1 GCA_030431095.1 Gammaproteobacteria bacterium
TGTCCGACTGGGCGGCGAGAAACGCCCGTTCGGCGGCCACCAGGGCGTCGGCGAGCTGCAACCGCGCACGCACGCTTTCGTCGTCCGATTGCAGGAAAAACACCCGGGCCAGCTCCGGGTCGAACCGTGCCAGGGCGCTTTGGCGCGCGAAAAAAGTCGCGCGTTCGTGGTCCACGGTCCCCAGCAGCGAGAGAATCCGGTCAGCGGCCCCGTCTGCGAAGTTGCGTGCGAAGGGATCGCGCGCGCCTTCTCGCTCGATGGCGGCGACGCCCGGTCCGTCCATCTGGATTTTTTCCAGCGGGTACTGTTCGACGGCCTCCATGGAAGCCTGTCTCCCACCCGGCGCGCGCACCGGCACGCGAACCATGGGGGCGTCGCGCTCGTCCAGGAAGGCCACGAACTCCAGCGAGCCTGCGCCGGCCTCGGAAACCCCTTCCAGCCGCGCACCCAGCTGTTGCCGCACCGTGTGATCCTGCTGTCGCCAGGCGGCGTCCACCAGCGGTTCGCTGGCGAGCAACAGGCCGTTCAGCGCGGGGCGGGCCCAGCGGCTGCTCTTGACGACCACCAATGGGGTGACCAGGTCGCCGAAGGTGACCGGCGGCTCGTCCATCATCTCGTTCACGTCCGGAAACGAGTAGACGTTGAAATCCACGGTCAGCACACTGGGCACTTCTTCGGAGGCCAGGATGGGACGGGAGTGCAGTCCGCGCTCCTCGCTCCAGACGATGATGTGGGGCGACAGCAATACCCGGTCGGCCGGCAGGCGGCTCTTCAGCGAACGGTACAGCGTCATGGCGTAGTAGCTGGACTTGGAGATGATCGACTGCGCGATCCGCTCCGTCTGCGGCTTGCCATACTGGGTGTAAGGCACCACGCCGCCGATGCCCTGCACCGCGAAGGAACTGACGTAGAGCGACTCCGCCTCGGCGTGCACCATCGCCGGATAGCGGATCACCACGAGGGCGGAAGAATCCGGGGCAGCCGGTACGACCGGGGTCGTTTCCGCCACCGGGCGATACACCGAGCGTTCCACCCCTTTCGCCGTACCGGCGCAACCGCTGAGCCACGGCAGGGTCACGAACAGCACGACCAGCACGGCCAGGCGGGTCGCCACGAGGGTTCGGGTTGGAAAAAACGGCATGGGTGGATGGGTCCGCTACGGGTCGGTGCTTTGAGTCGCGCCAGGGGAAAAAGTGCCGTGGCTATTGGGCCAGTGCCTGACGGCCAGGTCAATAGCCACTGGGTTTCAACGCGGTGAAAAAATCCACGAATCCGGCGTAACCCTTTTGGGCTCCATCGCGTCTTATCACCAAAGCAAGGAGATGAGTCCCATGCGCGTTACCCGCCTTTCACCGAAAATTCGAACCGTTCTGCTGTCCTCGGGCCTCTTGCTGGTCGGCGTTTCGACCGCCCTGGGGCTGGGTTCGACCTCGGTCGCCGAGCCGATAATGGACACGGCGAGAAGCCAGGCCGGGGGCATGCCGGCGCAAGCCAGGGCAGAAGCCTGCGGCGCGCACGGCTGATTCCCAACCCGGACACGTTCCGACAGTTCCCCCCATCGCGGCCTGCCAGTAAAATGGCCGCCCATGGCAATCTTCACGCGGCTCGGGCCGCTCACCCCCTTCCTGGCCTGGCTGACCCTGTTCTATACCGCCTGGATTCTGCTGGTCGCATGCGGCGGCCACTGGCAGGACGTGGGCGGACACTGGCCCATGGCCGCCGCCATGGCGGCGGGTTCCTACGTCGCCGGGTCCACTCCCATGGGCGGTGGGACCGTGGGCTTCCCGGTACTGGTCCTGCTGCTGGACATGCCGGCCACCCTGGGCCGGGATTTCAGCTTCGCCGTGCAATCGGTGGGTATGACCAGCGCCAGTATCCTGATCCTGTGCCGACGCACACCGCTGGAATGGCCCATGCTGCGAGCCGCTTTGCCCGGCGCCCTGCTCGGAACGCCTCTGGGCATTCATTTCATCGCGCCCCTGGCCAGCGACCTGTTCATCAAGCTGCTGTTCGCCACGCTGTGGTGCAGCTTCGGCCTGCTGCACCTGCGCAGCATCGGTGAGATTTGCGGCCGCGAGGGCATCACGCCGGTACAGCCGTCATTCGACCGGCGGGTCGGGTTCACCATCGGCCTGCTGGGCGGCCTGACCGTGTCCAGCATCACCGGCGTGGGCATCGACATGATGCTGTACATGGTGCTCGTGCTGCTGTGCCACGCCGACCTGAAGATTGCCATTCCGACCTCGGTGGTGCTCATGGCCTTCACGTCGCTGATCGGCATGGCGGTAAAGTTGCTGACGGGCGGTTTGCAGCCGGGCACCTTCGAAAACTGGCTGGCAGCGGCGCCGGTCGTGGCCCTGGGCGCGCCCCTGGGCGTGCTGATGGTCTCGATACTCGACCGGCGTCACACGCTGGTGTTCGTCTCCCTGCTTTGCGTGATCCAGTACCTTTGGACCCTGGTTCACGAGCGTGCGGCGCTGACACCCTGGTCCCTGGCCGCGGCGTTACTCGGAGTCGGTGCCTTCCTGCTGGCTTTCCAGGCCTTGCAAGGCCTGGGAAACCGCCTGGAACGACGCGCCGGAAGGCCGGGCCCAGAAACGCCTCAGCCCTGACCCGCCTCCGGTATCCGCGTCGCCTGCCACGCCACGGCGCGCCATTCACCGTCGCGTCGCACAAAGGTGCCAGTGTTGAACAACTGGGCCGTGGACGGTTCGGCGCCGGGACCTGAGCGGGTTTCCGCCATCAGGCGAAATGCCACCACGGCGGTGTCGCCGAACAACAGGACCTGCTGGTCTTGCGCCCAGTAGCGCACCTGCAAAGCGCTCTCTTCCGAGACGCCATCGTCGAGGCCGCGCATGATGTCGGCCTTGCCGAAACGCTCGCCGGTGGACGAGGTGTACACCAGGTCCTCGGCCCAGAATCGCTGGTGCATCGCGCGGTCGTTCAGGCCGGCCTGGGCGAGAAATTCATCCAGCAGCGTCAACAGCTCGGCTTCGCCTCCCGACACCGCCTGAGCGGAAGCGGGGCATGGCGTCACCGCGAAAACGGTGGACAGGAAGGTGAACAGGAGAACCCGTATGCCTGTTTGCTTGATCATGCCGGCATTGTAGCGCAGGCGGACGACAGGCCCACCCAACTCGGAATGCCATGCACTTGCCTGGCATGCCCACAGTACAATCGCTCCATGAATGCCTGTATCGAGCGATTGCACGTATACCCCGTGAAGTCACTGCGGGGCTACGAGACGGAATGCGCGGAACTGACGCCCACGGGTCTGCGCTGGGACCGTCAATGGCTGGTGATCGACGGTCGGGGCCGATTTCTCAGCCAGCGCGCGGTTCCGGCGATGGCGCGAATTCGCACCTCGGTCACGCCGTCGGCGCTGGTGCTCGAGCGCGATGGGCTGCCCGCCTGCGAGATCGCGCTCGAACTGCAGGATGGCGTGGGTTTCACCACCGAGATCTGGGGAGACCGCTGCGAGGTGGTCGACCAGGGAGATGCCGCCGCCGGCTGGCTGGCGCGGGCCCTGGGTGAAGGGCACGCGCCTCGTCTGGTCCGCATGGCGCCCGGGTATGATCGACCGCAGAAGCGACCGGACCGATACGGCCAGGCAACCACCACGTTTTTCGCCGACACGGCGCCGTTCCTGGTGGTCAGTACCGGCAGCCTGGCCGCGCTGAACCGCGCCCTGGCGGACGACGGCCTGACGCCGGTACCCATGAACCGGTTTCGCGGCAATATCGTGGTGGAAGGACTGGAAGCGTTTGCCGAGCAGTCCGCAAAAACACTGACGGGTCCCGCTTATCGACTGGGCTTGCGCTATCCGCGCGAGCGATGCGTCGTGACCACCATCGACCAGCAAACCGGGCAGAAGGACCCCGGCGACGCCCCATTTGCGACCCTGCGCCGCATCAACCCCATGCCGGACAATCCCATGGGCCCGGCATTCGGCATGTTGTCGGTGCTCGAATCCGCGCCCGGCGTGATGACCCGGGTCGGGGATGCCGTACGGCTGAGCTAGCCCTTCTTGCCCCGCCAGCAGGCGTTGATGTCGCCGCCCCCGGAAATGGTCCGCACACCGGCCTGGTCCAGGGACAGGGTCCCGCAGTCGGTGTCCCGTGTCGCCTGGGCCCCTTGCGGGACGGCATCCAGGTCGAATCCCTGGCTGCTGTCGGTTTCGGTCATGGAGATCTCGTAATGACCGTTGTTGGTGGTGATCTTGCCGCTGACCAGGTTGCACCGTGAGTCATCGTATTCGTTGAACTTGATGTAGATGCGCTCCTGGCAGGCAGCGGTTTCCAGCAACTGGTTCAGGGCTTCCGTCCGGTTGCTGCGGGTGACGTAATTGGTGTAACTGGGCACCGCGATGGCGCCGAGTACGGCGACGATGACCACCACGATCATCAACTCGATCAGCGTGATGCCGCGTTGCCGACGCGGCGCCGCGGCACCGTGGCGTCCGCCCCCTTCAAATTGTCCCCTGTCGTTCATGGTCCCCTCCTTGAGGCCGGGCGCCGCCTGGCGCCCGGCATGGAATTCCAGCCTCGTGATCAACGTTCACCGCGCCAGTTCTGGCGGCCGCAACTGAGCGCCTCCGTGGCAGTCTCGATGGCCAGGATGGACCCATTGGAGCCCGTCGTGAAAGTATAGGCACGGGCGCTGCCCGAATCACAGCCGCGCAGCGAGTTTGGCGTCGGCGGGAACTGGGTGTTGCTCGCGTTGAATCCCGGACGGTCGTCGTAAATCAACGCGGGGAGGTTCGGGATGCTCGGCGACTTGATGCCCACGGGCACCAGGTTGTCGCTGTCGTCATCCGGGTCTCCGCCGGTAGGCTCGACCGTGTCCTCTCCTGTCGTCACGTCCTGGTCGCCGTCCACGTCGAACACCGGGAAGGTCGGCGCAATGCCCGTGGAGATGTCCAGCACCGAGATGTAGCCCGTGCCCCCCGCGGCGCAGGGGTCGTCATCAGGCGTCATGGTGACGAAGAACACCAGGTTGTCGCGCAGCACGGGGCGTCGAACCATGCGTTCGCCGGCATCGGGCAAGTCGAGGTACCAGCCCTTGTCCGACGGTTCGTTGCTGCCGTCCAGCCATTCGACCTCGGTACCGCCGTCAATCACGCGGACACCGTCCTGGACCGAGTAGCTGTTCTGTTGCAGGTCGGTCTTGTCATAGCCGTTGATTTCACCGCTGTAGGCCTTGTCCGTGATGTAGTCCTTGCTGAAGTCCCACAGACCATACATGGTCTGCGTGGGCTGGCCGGTGGAGTCGTTGTCGGTGGTCTCGATGTACTTGCCGGTGCCGAACAGCACCAGTTGACCCAGGGTGCGGCTCTCCGGGTGTGCCGCGATCGCGGGCCGGTCGGTAATCGGGTGCGTGGTGCCGGCGTCGAAGAAGGGTGAGCCGGAGAAATCCAGGCCCCAGCCGGTGGCGGTGGCGCTGGTCACGTCGAACTTCCACAGCTTGCCGAACCGGTCGCCGGCATAGATGTAGTCCACCTTGGCGTCACCGTCGATATCGGCCGCGGCGGGCGTGAACAGGGCATTGGGCGTGGTGGTGGTGCCACCGGGCACGGGAATCTTGACGTAGTCCGTCCCCTCCACCCAGTTGCCACTGCCGCCACCTTCCAGGTAGATGATGAAGAGGTAGCCGTAGCCGGTGCTGCTGGCGTGGCCGTCCGCCTCGGTGTTGTTCAGGCCGCTGCCCACGATCACGGCCCATTTGCCGTTCTGCATGCGCTTGATCTGCGGCTCACCCCAGACGTAGCCGAGGTCGGCGTCCTGCGCGTCGCTGAACTCCCACAACACGTCGGTGGCGTCGAAACTGTTCGGCGCGGTCACGTCCAGCGCGTAAACCGCCTGGCCGCCCGAGCGCAGGCCGCCGGCGATGATGGACTTCCAGCTGCCGGAAATCTGCGCATCGCCATAGCCAGGAGGACCATCGACGAAAAAGCGATGCTCGTAGTCGGGGTCGGTCAGCGCGGAGAGGTTTTCATACACCGCGTTGGGTACGTAGGCGAACATTTCCTCGCCCGTGGCTTCCTCGAAGGCGTGCAGCATGCCGTCGCCGGCCCCGACGTAAATCACGCCGGTGCGGTTCGCCTGCGCGGCGAAGTAGGCATAGTAGTTATCGAACGAATAGAAGAACGGAGGATAGCCCACGTAGATCGGGTCGGAGTTGACGATGTCACCCAGCTTGTTGGTGCGGTCGCGGAACGGGCCGCCGCTGGCGACTTCCTTGTTGTCCAAGCCCTTGATGTAGTCCAGGCGGTCCTGCCCGAGGCCGTCGACGGTGCCGTCGACGTGCGTGTTCAGGTACGTCTGCTGCGCATTGTTGAGGTTGGCCCACACAAAGGTCCGCCCGTCATTGGCGGTGGGGTTCCAGGTGAACACATCGCGCGACGACATGTCCGAATTGGACTTTGCGTTCAGCAGGGCGTTGGCGTCCCACACCGCCGTGCCGCCCAGGGTGCCGTCGTCGTTCACCGGGTAGGCCAGCAGTTCGCCATGCCAGTCGGCGCTGTCGAACTTGGCCTGGAAGATGCGCGAGGTGGAGGAAATCGAACCGGAGTTCGCCGCCGCCGAGGCCGCGCCGCCGATTCGCGAGGCGATATCGGTCAGGGCTTCGCGCACATTGTCGTACAGCTCTTCCGGCTTCTGCGCGTTGAAGTATTGTCCGCGGCCATTCCACGCCGCGTGCCACATGTCGTCCACCTTGTCGTATTCGTTGTTCAAGGGGTACCAGTCGCTGGTGCGGGTGAGCGGCGGATTCGGCCAGCCGTCGTCATCCGTGTCCTCGAGGCCGCCGGTGAGGCCGAACGCGATGGTGTAGGTGACCATGTGCTGGTAATTGGCCGAGTCGAAGGAATCGGTGGGCACCGCGTCGTCCAGGTCGGTGCGCAGGTCGTTGTCGTAGTAGTAGGCCGCCACGTCCGCCAGGGTGACGCCTTCGCCGTCGACGGTCTGCCCGTCGCCGTCCTGGTCGCTGGTCACGTCGTAGGGGTCATTGCCGTTCCAGAAACCGTCCGAGAACAGCAGGGTGAAGTTCTTCTGGCAGGTCAGGGTGATCGGGGAATCCACGCCGCTGAGCTCACCGCCATACATCCGCCCGACGCGCTCCAGTCCGCGGCGCAACGGCGTGCCGTTCGACGTACGGTCGCGACCGTACAGCTCGTCGAGAAGGTCCTCGTTGTTGGCCTCGTAGTCCGTGATGTCGCTGGCCGGGATGTAGTGCGATGAGCTGGACGAGTTGATGTGCCCCACCCCGTAGCGGTAGTTGGGCAGCCCCTCGACCACGTTGCCCACGGCGCCGCGGGCGACATGGGTACGGCGCCGGTAATACTGGAACCAGTTGGCCACGTCCTGGCGCAGTTCGGCCGCGGTCTTGTTGCCCATGGCCTTGACGCAGTCGGAGTCGGTCGACGCCAGCGGCGTGGCGGTGGGGTTGATGCCCCGGATCTCGTCCGGCCAGTCGTAGTCCTTGGGGTCGTGGGTGATTCTTTCACAGCTCACGCCGCTGGTGGACACCTTGACCTTGATGAAGCTGTCCCACTGGTCGACCACACCGTTGGCGCCGACCGTCATGTTGATGTCGCCCGCATCAGGCCGCGCGTCGCTGCTGTCCCAGCCCTTGTCGTCGATCCACACGTGGTAGTAGAACGGGCCGCCCTCGTCGGCGCTGTTGAGGTTCAGCTGGTTGCTGTAGCCGTCTTCGCCCGGCACCGGCCAGGAACGCGCGCTGGTGAACGAGGCATTGCCGAAGCTGTCGCTGCTGTCCGCCCAGGGAATGTAGTCGATGTTCGGGTTGAAGAACTGCACGTTGAGGTCGGAACTGCGCATGCGCCAGTCGCGGCTGACCGTGAACGACTCGGTGTTGTCCGGTCCCGGATTCGACTGCCGGGTGGTGCCGGAATTGCCGAAGTCGTCGTAGCAGTCCTCGGTGGAGTTGCCGTTGTTGTTGCCCGTACAGCTGTCGCCGTAGGTGTGATCACCGCTCGACAGATCGAAAATGTAGGAGAACGACCCGATGTCCGGCTTCTCGTAGTTCTCCCACTCGCCCGTCCAGCTCCGCATGCGGCCCTGGGCCGGCGGCGAGGCGTTGGTGCACTGCAGAACCGGGTTGTAGCGGCAATCAGGAAAGTGCGGCCCCGCCATGATTTCCCAGTCCATGGAACCCGAGTCGTCCATCTGGAACCAGATGTTGGGCACCGCGTCGATGGACACGATCAACGGCACATTCGGCATGATGATCTCGGCCGCCGCGGCCGGGCGTCCAAAACTGCCGGCTGTAAAGGCCAGCATGGCGGCGGTGAGGGTAATGAGGCTGCGTTGTACGTTCATGTCAAACTCCCTGGGGCCGGCGTCACTGGAAACGCTTGGCCACTGAGCTCTCCAGGACAGAAAGCGTGCTGTTCCGCTCCCCGGTGGAGGCGGCGTAAATACGGTAGAACACCCGGCCCTGCTGCGGATTGCCGGCCAGGTCGTCGCGGTCGACGAACGCCTCGGCCATGATGAATCGTGGCTGGCAGGCGTAAGCCCGGTCACCCCGGGCGCCAGCCCGCAGGTTCATATCGCTGGTGTCCACGGCGCCGACGGCGTACGTGGGGCTGTCGGCGGTGCAGTTGTCGCGCCCGGACGCCGCGAAAGTTGCGGCCGTGTCGGGGTTTTCACCCAGGTAGCGCCCGTTGGCCCAGTAGGCGTCCGTGCTGTTCCAGGGATCGCGTTCCTCGACGTCGTCATTGCTGGCTGACACGTCGTTGACCAGCAGGCCGGCGGCCACCACCTGGCGTGGATTGGCGCAGTTGTCACCCGAGGTGTCGGTCAGCGCCTGACAGGGGAAGGGTCGCTGCGCCGGCGTACGGCTCTGCAAATAGGTTTCCCCCCAGCGCAACGCCAGCTCGGCGCCTTCGAACGAAACCTTGTCGTCGCGGAAGTTGGCCGACATGCGCGCCTGCATGATGGAGTTGTTCAGGGCGAAGACACCGAACACCGTCATGATCAGGATCAGGATCATGGCCAGCAGCAGGGTAAAGCCTCGCTGCCGCCGGGGTACGGCGAGAGCGGGGCGCTTGCGTGGAGTGTGCCGCATCATCATGCCCTCACAGGGTCAGGTTACGCAGGTTCACCTGGCCGGCGAATACCTTGCGGAATTTGTTGTCACCGGCCGCCGTGGTGGTGCCGCTGTAGACGTCGAACGTCTGGTCGTCGGCTTCGACGGCGAATTCTTCCGGCGTGGCCACCACCAGGGCGACGCGTACCGAAACCACGTCGAAGGCATTGCCCCAGGCGCCGGCATTGACCCAGGTGTTGACGCTGAGGTCGCCGGTGGTGTCCTCACCGTACTGGATCTGCAGGTTCTCGACGCCGTCGGCGATCGGCGCATTGATCTGCTGCGCCAGGGCCCCGTTGACCGGCCCGTAGCTGCAGGTGTAATCCAGCTGGTCGTCCGCGGCGTCGACCGCGAACCGCACGAGTTTCTGGTAGTACCGCGGCACCGTGACATTGCTTCCGTCGGGTTTGATCACCACTTCCTGCGCCGGGTTTTCGGCGCCGAAACAATTGCGGTCGGATTCATATTGCAATTCCAGGGTGTCCGGGGTCATGCCGCCGCCGTCGGCGGTATTTGCGGTCAGGGCAAAACCCAGCGAGGGCGGGTCCCAGACCACGGGGTGAAAGCCCGAGCGCTGCAGCTCCTCGGTGAGCAACTGGAATCCGAATCGACCATTCTCCTGCTGCCGGGCCACCTGTTCCTGAGTCAGGAAGCTGGCGCGGCCGGCGATGAACACGGACACCAGGGCGAAGATCAGCAGGGTGGACAGCAACAGCGCGATCATCAGTTCGATCAGGCTGAGGCCGGCCTGGCGCCTGCGTGGTGTCAGCGGCCGCGAGGTCAATGAAGCGTTCATGGGCTCACCGTGGTCACGAAGCGATGAAAGGCGTCGCCGTCGACCGCCAGCGAATCCGGGTCGTTGGCGTCGCGCCAGAAAATCTTGATCACGTTGGTGCCGGTACCATCGCAGGCCAGCGCGCCAGGTTGGCCGTCGTCCGGGGTGGCATCCGTGCAAATGTAGCCGCGCCCGTCCGGCAGGCTGGCCGCGATCTGATTGCGCCAGGCGGTCCAGTCGGCCGTGGCCAGCTGTCCCTTGTCACAGCCGCCGGTGCAATCCTGGACAGGCGTCGAATCACCACTGGTGTTGGTGCCGTCGAACCAGCTGACGGTATAGGCCGACAGATTGGCGCGCATCATTTCGGCACCGGTCTGCGCGTGGGCGACGGCGACCGAATTGTAGGTGGCGGCGGCCGAGGTGGTCATGCCCTGGATCAGCAGCGCGGCGATGCCGACCAGGCCCAGCGCAAGGACCCCGAGGGCGATCATGACCTCGAGCAGATTGAATCCAGCCTGGCGTCGCGGCGAAGCCAGCCCGGGTTTTGAAGTTCGCGGTGCGCGCATGGTGTCCATCTCCGGTTCAGGTCTTGGTGTACTTGGTGACACTCACGATGCCGCTGGGCTGCACGGTGACCGTTCGGCAACGATCACCTTCGGCGGCCTCGTCGTGGCACAGCGTGACCGAACGCTGGGCGGCCAGCGTGCTGAATCCCGCGGCGTTGAACAGAAAGTTGTCCACGTCGGTGTCGAAGGTCCAGCTGACATCCGGGGTGGACTGGAATGATTTGAGCAGTGGCTCGTCGGCATCGAAGGTGCCGTCAATGTCTTCGTCGACATAAACGACCACGAAGTCACCCCAGTTGGCAGCCGACGTGCTGCAACTGGTGCCGTTCGCGCTGGCGCAGACCCCCGCCTGAAGCCCGCGGGCGACCGCCTCGCTGCGCGCCAGGGTCAATGCCGCGGCCATCTCGTTGGCCTGGCCGAGCAACTGGTTGCGCTCCAGCACGCCACGCAGATTCGGCGTGGCGAGAGCCAGCAGGATGGCCGTGACCACGAGCACGATCATGAGTTCGATGACGGTAAAGCCGCGATGACGGACCGGGGTGGCCCCATGGGGAATGGCGGCAGTTCGCTTCGTGCGCATGGCAATCGCCTCCTCTTGATGCCCATTTTGGGCAAGGCTACTGAAACTAACGCAGGGAACAGCGAAAAGCTTAACGGAGAGCGTGGATCAATGGCGACGGATGAAACGACCGCCCGTCGGAAAATTGCCGCCGCCAGTCGGAATGACAGCGTTTCAGGGCGCGAATCTCCCCCGTCAGGGGGTAAGAACTCGGCCCGCATCGAACCGTGCCGGCGATCCGGTGTCGCCGGCGATCGCGCCGCGAACCGGGGCCACCCGGTTCACGGTGCTTACCAGAGGCGGACGCTCCAGCCGTGACCGACCGACGACCCATCACGCTCGGCACGACGCTGACGGCGCATGCGCCGGTCGAGGCTCCGCTGACGCGTTATGTCGGAATCGTTGGCGGCCGGTCCGGCCCCCACCACGTGCACTGTCGGGCCGGTCCCCGGCAGGTCGGGCGGCAATTGGCCGCCGGCGCCGGAAAGATTTCCACTCGTGACTTTTTCCTTTAACATTTCCTTTTCTCCTTGCCCTCGGACTCCTGGGCCGGGGCGAGCAATGCCACCTGTGTGACTGAATGATGTTTTCAAAGTGTATATCTGTACTTTGCAGGTGCTATTCAAGCGGATTTGCATGACGAATGCATGTCAAAATTAACGGTTTCTCATGAAGATCAGTTAAGTTAAACTTAATAGTATGCCCAATGTACCCCTCAATGCCCTGCGCACTTTCGAGGCCGTGGCGCGCCACCTGAGCTTCAGTAAGGGCGCTCGTGACCTGAACGTCTCCCCGGCCGCCGTCAGTTCGCAGATACGCGCACTGGAAGAGCGCCTGAACCAGAAACTGTTTCGCCGCAGTGGCCGGCAGGTGTCGCTCACCGCTGCAGGCCGGAAACTGTTTCCCGGCGTCGAACGGGGCATGCGGGAACTGCGCCAGGCCGTACAGCGGCTCGACGCAGAGCGTAGCGAGGGCGTCCTGAACATCAGCCTGATGCCGGGGTTTCTGCAGAAGTGGCTGATGCCCCGCCTGGGCCATTTCCAGGCCGAGCATGGCGAGATCGACCTGCGCCTCAGCGCCGACGACGCGCCGGTGGATTTCGACAGCACGGACTTTCATGCAGCCATCCGTTTCGGCCCCGGCGCCGCGGATGGCCTGGCAGCGGACCGCCTGATGGAGGAATGGATTCTGCCCGTGTGCAGCCCGCGGTACCTGGAAAAGGCCGGCCGTCTCGCATCAGCCAGCGACCTGAAGCACCACGACCTGCTCTACGTGGACGGTGATGTCGCCGACGGTTGGTTTCGCGCCATGGGAGACCATGGCCGGGAGGGACGTCGCGGCCTGCTCAACGACCCCGTGGCCATCCTGATGGCCGCCGAACTCGGCGAGGGAATCGCCCTGAGTCGCTGGACCCTGGTGGCCCGGGATATCGCGGCGGGGCGCCTGGTGCGCCCGGTGCCGGAACGCGTGCGATCAGACTGGTGCTTCTGGTTCGCCCGGCCGCCACATCACCAGGACCTGCCGAAGGTGCGCGCGTTCCACGACTGGCTGAAATCCGAATGCGACCGGTTCGAGCGGCCGGACGGCGCTGCGGAAAGCGGCGGCGACTGAGACCCGTCGCCCTGCCCGGCCCATCGCGTCACTAGCTGACCCGGCACGTCAGGCATTCACGTCCGGACGCGAGATTGATCTGCGCAAGGCATTGATTTTAGCGGGTGGGTTTTTTGGCCCGAATTCTGCATTACAACTCCGGAAGACCTGTCGCGCCGCCGGGATGGCCGCGCGAACCAACAACAAAAGGAGTTGACCATGAAACGACCCGACAAACACGGCACCGGCCTTCGGCCCCAAGGTGCCACCCTGTGAATTCATCTTCCGCCCTGCTGTCAATGGGCCTGTCGCCACCCTGAGTCCACGTCCGGCGGCGCCAGATCCGCCGGAACGGACCGCGCAGTCCGCCATTCGCCACCCGCATGGACTGCGTGGGTTGGTGGAGGACCCTGGGGGGGAACGGGGTCTGCCACCAGCCATTTTGATTTCACCCTTCGCGCCGGCCCGTCCGGCGCGTGTTCTTTCAGGGCCGGCTCTCGCCGCTCAGGATCCTCCGGGTTGGCGCACCAGGTAGAACCGGCTGACCCTTCGGCGCCGCACCGAGCCCTCCTGCCAACTGTCCAGAAGTTCACCCCCGGCCCGCTCGAGCAGCGTCCGGACTCGACGCGCGTTAATCCAGTGAATCTCCACCGTCGGCTTGCCACGCATGCGTTTCCAACCGCGCCGCAGCGGCCCGGAGCGGAAGCGATACCAGGCAGCCGCGAGGCTGCCGGGCCTGATCGCCGGCCCGTCCGGAACCTGGAACAGCGCCACCCCGGACGGCCTGAGCAGGCGCACGAACTCACCGATGTAGGTTTCGGACGCTTCCGGCGGAATGTGCTGCAGCGTGATGTTGCTGTAGATGAAATCGAAGACCGCGTCGTCGAACAGGCCGAGATCGGGCTCGGTATTGACGTGATAGCGACACGCCTCGCCGCACCGGTTGTAGCCCCGCGCCGCCTCGATCATCGAGGCGGAAATGTCCACGCCGTCGACACGGGCGAAATGCGACGCCAACGCCTGGCTGAGGCGCCCCACGCCGCAGCCGAAATCCAGCGCCCGGTCATGGTTGAACGCGACGCCGCGACGCGACAGCCCCGCCATCACATCATCGATTTCCTTCCGTCCACGGGCGAAGAACACGTCGGGATCCCAACGGTTGTTGCGCGCCTCGGGAAAACTCAACACGGCCCACAACGGATCACTCGCGCCGAGCGCGTCGTAAGTCTTCTGAACGTGTTTCAGGGCCACCGCCGGCGCCTCCTGGCGTGGGTCAGCGCCGCGCCCTGTCGATGATGGCCGGGGTCAGGCTGACACGGGCCAGCCAATCGGGACCGAAGGTGTCCGGGTTGGCCACGAACGTCTCGAACTCCATGTCCAGTTTCACCGGCATGCCGAACCAGCGCATCATCTTCGACACACCACCGCCCAGGGGCAATTGCAGCTCGTTGCCGCTGGTCGCCTCCCAGTCGTAGATCGCCGTAGGATTGGAGATGATGCTCCAGCCGTTGCCCAGCGGATAAGCGAAGAACACCTTCAGGCGAGTCTCATTGGTGTCCCAGGTGATGAACTCCTCGGCATTGGAGACGTTGGCCACGTCCGTGAGGTGGCGCAGCCGCACCCCGAGAATGCCCCAGTCCGACACCCTGCCCAGCGTCAGGTCCGGGCCAAGCAGATACTGGTCGCGTTCGATGGAGCCGTCCTGCCCGGTGGGCAGCACGCCGGCGACGCCGAACCCGGTGATCCAGCCTTCCTCGCTGGTTCCGCCCCAGGCCACGTCCCATTCGATGTCCCCCAGGGCGCCGTGGCCGTCGAACCAGGGCTGGCCATTGGGCAGAATCTCGGCGTCCTGGCGAATTCCCCACTCGACGTAGTCGCGCACCTGGGTGAAGTAGGTCGGCTCCCCCAGGTTGATGGGGAACGTCATGCGCACGACGATGCGTTTACCGTTGTCGAGCATGAACGGCCACGAAGCGGTCAGGTCGAGATTCTGGCGCTCCTGGTCACCGGCGCCGTCCAGGTCACCCTGGAACGTGGTGTGTTCGAACTCCGCGGTGGCGTAAAACACGCTGCCGAACGGGTTGGTCATGTCCAGTGACACGTCATCCAGGCTGCGCGGCGCTTCCGTCGACTGCGCGAACCCCGCCATGGGCCAGCCGAAAAAAAGGACGAGAATGAACGATTTGGATGAGAACATGGGCGGCGCCCTCCCGTTCCGGTCGTTGTATGCCATGTTACTGGGTTGGACTGCAAATATCCTCACCGGTATTCTTCCCGTCTTCCGACTTCACCGCTTTCCGAATTGAAACCGCAACCCTTCCGAATCTTCACGCGCATCGCCGTCGTTGCGCTCTGGCTGGTGGCCGGCCTGACCCTTTCACGCCTGCTCCTGGTAGGCCTCAACGCCGAACGTGTGCTGGCCACCGAGGGCCTGCACGTCATCATCGGCCAGGGGCTGCGGTTCGACGGCGTGCTGCTGGGCCTGCTGTTCGCGCTGCCCGTGGTGTTCCTGCCCTGGCTGCACCTGGCCCGGACCACGCGGCGCGTCGCTGCCTGGGCGGTGCCTGCCTGGGTGGCGCTGAGCGTGGCGCTGGCGTTTTTCGTCGAGGCGGCCAGTGCGCCCTTCATCACCCAGTTCGACTCCCGGCCGAATTACCTGTTCGTCGAATACCTGCGCTATCCCCGCGAAGTGTTCGCCACCGTGTCCGGCATGCACCTGTGGATGCTGATCGGCGTCAGCCTTGCGACCGTGGCCCTGGGATGGGCGCTGTTCCGCTGGCTGCGGCGCGACCCGGCGCGCGACCAGGCGGTCAGCCTCAGGTTCTGCCTGGGCATTACGCCCCTGCTGCTGATCCTGTTCGTCGGCCTGATTCGTTCGACCCTGGAACACCGGCCGATCAACCCCAGCGCAGCGGCATTTTCCAGCGACACCATGGTGAACACCCTGCCCCTGAACTCGCCCTACCTGGTGCTGTATTCCATCTATGAACGCCGGCGGGATGCCGAAGCCGCCGAATTTCGATACGGCGCCCTGCCGGATGACGAAATGGTCAAGATCATGCTTCGCGAGGCCCACATTCCGCCAGCCGCGCGACTGGACCCCCTCATTCCCAGTCTTCATCACCAACAGGCTGCGGTGCAGCGGCCACGGCCACTGAACCTGGTGATGATCGTGCTGGAAAGTGTCGGCGCGGAGCACGTCAGCGCCCTGGGCGGGCGCGACCTGACACCGGAGCTGGACCGCCTGGCCGACCAGGGCATCTGGTTCGAGCGGCTGTACGCCACCGGCATGCGTTCCGCCCGGGGGCTGGAAGCCATCGTTTCCGGGTTCACGCCCTCCACGGCGGAGGCGGCGGTCAAGGCGCCGCAGGCCCAGGACAACTTCTTCACGATCGCCGAGTTCCTTCGCCGGCAGGGCTACACCACCAGCTTCATCTATGGCGGCGAGTCCCACTTCGACAACATGCGGCGCTTTTTCCTGAACAACGGCTTCCAGACCGTTATCGACGAGAACGACTTCGAGAACCCGGTGTTCCGAGGCCCCTGGGGCGTGTCCGACGAAGACCTGTTTCAACGCGCCCACGAGACCTTCCTGGACGCCTCAGCGCCGTTTTTCAGCCTGGTGTTCACCTCCAGCAACCACGAACCCTTCGACATTCCCGAAGGACGCGTCAGCGAGGCCGAGGACACCCCTGGCACTGGCGAACCGCCCGGCCGGGCGACCGCCATCAAGTACGCCGACTGGGCCCTGGGCCGGTACCTGGAGCAGGCCCGGCAGAGCGACTATTGGGAAGATACGGTGTTCCTGGTGGTGGCCGATCACAATGCCCGCACCTGGGGGGGACAGCTGGTGCCCGTGGAGAAATTCCATGTACCGGGCATGATCCTCGGCCGGGTCATTCGGCCGCGACGCATCGGGGGCATCACCAGCCAGATCGACCTGGTACCCACCTTGCTGTCCGTGATCGGTGCAAGCGGGGCCCACCCGGCCATCGGCCGCGACCTGACGCGACCGGCCTGGCGTGACGGCGCCGGCCGCGCCACCATGCAATTCCACGGTTTACAGGCCTACATCGAGGGCGAACAGGCGGTCATCCTGCAGGTGGACCGTGATCCCCGCGGATTTCACCTGCTGCCCGATGGCCGATTGGAACCTGCGCCCCGGACATCCAAGCGCATGAAACGGAAGGCCCTGGCCTATGCCAAGTGGGGGCCCTGGTTGTACCGTACCGGCGCCTACCGGCTGCCCGACACGCCGGACCAAACGCCCTGACCGGCGTGCTCAGTCGAGCGGGTCACGCCGCAGCTTCTTGATGTCCGAGCGTTGCTTTTTGCTCGCCAGGCGCCGTTCTTTCGCCGCCTTGCCGGGGCGGGTGGGGATACGACGCCGGGGCTTGACGGCCGCGCGGTCCACCAGGTCTCCCAGGCGCTGCAGGGCCTCGGCGCGGTTGCGCTCCTGGGTGCGGTGATTTTGCGCCTTGATGACCAGCACGCCATCGGCGCTGATGCGCCGGTCACGCAGTTGCAACAAACGTTCGCGCACCGGACCCGGTAACGAAGAACCGACGATATCGAACCGCAAATGGATGGCGGAGGCCACCTTGTTGACGTTCTGTCCGCCGGCGCCCTGGGCGCGGATCGCGTCCAGTTCGAGTTCGGCGACCGGGATGGTCAGCCCGCCGGGCGTGGTGTAGTTGTCGGCCATACGTTCATTGTACGGTGGGCAGGCGAGGCGACGGCAAATCGTCAGGGTTCGTCGGCGGCAATGGTAGCGAGAAAGTCCTCGCCATGGCGCTCCAGCTTGACCGCGCCGACACCGTTGATGTCGAGAAATTCCTCAGCGGTGGCGGGCCGGCGCCGGGCCATCTCCACCAGCGCGGCATCGCCGAAAATCACGTAGGGCGGCACGCCCCGTTCTTCGGCCAGCGCCTTGCGCAGCTCGCGCAGGGACTCGAACAGCCGCTGGTCGTCATCACCCAGTTCCACCGCTGCACGGGCCGTTTTGCCGGCCTTGCGGGTCTTCACCCTCGGCATCGCCAGCTCGAGACGCGCATCGCCCAGCAGCAACTCACGGGCGGCGGGACTGAGTTTGAGCACGGAATACTCGGCGATGTCCTGCACCAGGTAGCCACGGTGAATCAGCTGACGCACGATGGACTGCCAGGCCACGGTGGAGTGCTCCTGCCCGATGCCGTAGGTGCTCAGACGGTCGTGGCCGTAACGCTGGATCCGCTCGTTGACCGAGCCGCGCAGCACGTCCACGATGTGCTTGATGCCGAATCGCTGCCCCACGCGGTAGACGCAGGACAGCACTTTGCGCGCCGCCTCGGTGGCGTCGAAGCGTTCGGGCGGATCCAGGCAGATGTCACAGTTTCCGCAGTCGCCGTCACGGGTTTCGCCCAGGTAGCCCAGCAGGACCTGGCGTCGGCAACTCAGGCTTTCGGCGAAACCCACCATGGCATTGAGCTTGTGTGACTCCACCCGGCGCTGGCGATCGCTGGCCACCTGTCCCACCTGGTAACGCGCGGTGGCCACGTCCTGGGTACCGAACAGCAGCAGTGCCTCGGAAGGCAGTCCGTCGCGGCCGGCGCGGCCGGTTTCCTGGTAGTAACCTTCCATGTGCCGTGGCAAGTCGTAATGCACGACGAAGCGCACGTTGGGCTTGTCGATGCCCATGCCGAAGGCCACGGTGGCGGCCACGATGTCCAGTTCGTCGCGCAAAAAGCGTTCCTGCACGTCACGCCGCACCGGCGCGGCCAGGCCGGCGTGGTAGGCACCGGCGCGCAGGCCCTTGCCACGCAGGAGTTCGGCAACCTCCTCGGTGCGCCGACGCGACAGGCAATAGACGATGCCCGCTTCGCCTTCGCGTCCCGCCAGGAAGCGCAGAAGCTGGCGCCCGGGCTGGTGTTTTTCCACCACCGTATAGCGGATGTTGGGCCGGTCGAAACTGGTGGCGAAATGCCGCGCCTGCCCCAGGCCCAGCACGTCGACAATATCCTGTCGCGTCTGCGGATCAGCGGTGGCGGTCAATGCGATCAGCGGTACGCCTGGAAGGCGTTCCCGCAGCACCCCCAGCCCCGCATATTCAGGGCGAAAATCATGACCCCACTGTGAAACGCAATGCGCCT
Organism: Gammaproteobacteria bacterium; assembly: GCA_030431095.1. Taxonomy (GTDB): domain Bacteria; phylum Pseudomonadota; class Gammaproteobacteria; order Xanthomonadales; family SZUA-36; genus Marinihelvus. Next base: position 18,727 of record JAUIJU010000039.1, read on the forward strand.
CGTCGATGGCCAGCAGGGCCACCTTGCGCTGCGCCAGGCGCTCCAGGAATCCGGGCGCCAGGACCCGTTCCGGCGCCACGTACAGCAGGTCTAGCGCACCTTCGTCCAGCGCACGGTGTACCTGTGACTGCTCGGCCGGCGCCTGGGCGGAATTGAGCATGGCCGCATTGACGCCATTGGCGCACAAGGCATCCACCTGGTCCTTCATCAGGGATATCAGCGGTGAAACCACCAGGGCGACGCCCTCACGGTGAAGGGCCGGCAACTGGTAACACAGCGATTTGCCACCACCCGTGGGCATCAGCACGAAGGCGTCCTCACCACGGATCAGGCCATCGATGATCTCAGACTGCAGGGGGCGAAATTCGCGCAGGCCAAATACGCTGCGCAGGGTCGCGGCGGGGCGGGTTCCGGCCGTCGCAGAACGTGGGGACAGTTCGAGAGGCAGCGACGACATGGGTCGCCATTATAGGCCAGGCGCCGTCGTCCGGAAGGGGCAAACGGCGCCTGTGGGTGTGGGATGACGGCGCGTTGTTCGCGATCAGGATTTACCGCGCACCAGGATACTCACGCGCCGGTTTTGCGAACGGCCCCACTCGCTGGCGTTGTCGGCCACGGGGTAGCCCTCGCCGTACCCGACGGCGACCATCCGGTCTGGCGCCACTTGTCGCCCGATCAGGTGGTTGCGCACCGCATTGGCGCGCCGCTCGGACAGGGCCTGGTTGTACTCCTCTGAACCGGTGGCGTCGGTGTAGCCCTGCACCACGATGGCGGTCTTCGGGTAACTGTTCATGACCGCCGCAAAGTCGTTCAATTCGTCCTGGGAAGCCTGCGAGATCGTCGCGGAGTCCACCGCGAACAGGATGTCGCTGTCAAAATCCACACGCAAGGTCTCCTCGTCGATGCGCTCGACCTCGGCGCCCTCGATCTCCTCCAGCTCGCGCTGCTGCTTGTCCATGTACACGCCGATGCCGGCACCCACACCGGCGCCGACGGCCGCCGTACCGAGCACCTCGTCCAGTTCTCCGTCGCCGACGAAGAGCCCGGCCGCGGCCCCCACGGCGGCGCCGATCATGGCCCCTCGCTTGGTTTGCGCATAGGGGTCGTCGGGCGTGGTGGTGGCGCATCCCGCCAACAGGATCAGGGCCGCCAGGGCGGCGAGGGTTCCGGCATTGCTTCGTTTCCAGGGCTGCATCTGTGGCGTCCTTTGTGTGAGGGAATTCCCGGGAACACAGTCTGCTCAGATTCGCCTGAATCGCGGCTGAACCGGCCCCATGGCGGGATACCCCTGAAAATGTATTCAAACCTTGACGATTTCGTCACGTAACACGCCTAAGCTTGAGGCATGCAGCGGCGACGGAACAAGCACCTGTACGCAGTTTTACTCGCGGTCCTGTGCCTGGCTGCATCGCCGGTACAGGCCCAGTCGGCCGACGCCGCCGACGCGCTCCGGCACGTACCCGAACTGCCGCGTGACGCCATCCTGCGCTACACCCGGACCGACCTCGAGGAATGGCGTTACCTGCGCACCTGGGTCAGCGAAGACGGCGTGGTCGTCGACCGCCACGACCCCACCCGGCCTGGCGAGGCGCACTGGCAACTGGTCAGCATCGACGGGCGCGAACCGACCGATCGTGAACGCCGTGACTATGACCGCGACCGTGCCGACCACTCGGACGAGGAAGAGCGCGCGCCATCGTCGGCCCTGGCGCGAATGCTCGAGCCCGGCAGCGTTCAGCCCCTCGAAGCCGGCGGGGCTGAGCAACGCTACCGCTATGCCCTGCGTTCACCCGACGGTAAGCGTGAACGGGTGTTTCGCGCGCTGAGCGGCGAACTGTGGGTAACGCAGGAGACCGACGCGCCCTACGTGCGGGAAGTCCGCCTGTGGAACCACGATTCGTTCCGGCCCATGCTGGGCGTGCGCATCGACGAGGCGGACGTTCGTTTCGAGTTTGTGGTGCTTGACGGCTGGGTCTTGCCGCGGACCGTGGAGGCGCGCTGGAGCGGTCGGTTTCTCGCTCTCAAGGCGTTCGAGAAGTCCATGAGCGTCGAGCTCACGGAATTCGAACGGGTGGCAGACGCTGCGTCATTGGCCGAGCTGGCCGCCAGCCCCTGAACGGCCCCGCCGGACCGGCAGCCGGCAGGCCCTCGGCGATGACTCAGACAGCGTCCAGGATGTCGTTGAGGCGCACACATGGCCGCATGGCCGCCGTGGCCAGGTCCTGGTCCGGGCGATAATAGCCACCCAGGTCGACGGCCACGCCCTGCACCCGGTTCAGTTCGTCCACGATCTCGTCGGCTGCGGCGTCCAGGGCCTCGGCCACGGGCGCGAAGCGCGACGCGAGTTCCGGCCGCCCGGTCTGCGACGCCAGGGCCTGCGCCCAGTACAACGCCAGGTAGAAATGGCTGCCCCGGTTGTCCAGCTCGCCGGCCTTGCGCGAGGGTGACCGGCGGTTCTCGAGGAAGCGGGCATTGGCCTGGTCCAGCGCCTCGGCCAGCGCGGCGGCGTCCGGGTTGTCGGTGTCTTCGGCCAGGTCGGCGATGGACACCTGCAGGGCCAGGAATTCACCCAGTGAATCCCAGCGAAGGTGATTTTCCCTGACGAACTGCTGCACGTGCTTGGGCGCGGAACCGCCGGCGCCGGTCTCGTACAATCCGCCGCCATTGAGCAGCGGCACGATGGACAGCATCTTGGCCGACGTGCCCAGTTCCAGGATTGGAAACAGGTCGGTCAGGTAGTCGCGCAGAACGTTGCCGGTCACGGAGATGAAATCCCGGCCTTCGCGCACGCCGGCCAGGGTTTCGCGCATCGCGGCCACCGGGGACAGGATGCGGATGTCCAGCCCGTCCGTATCGTGGTCCTCCAGATAGCGCCGCACCAGGGCCACCAGGTTACGGTCGTGGGCACGCTCCGGGTCCAGCCAGAACAGCGCGGTGTTGCCGGTGGCCCGGGCCCGGCTGACGGCCAGGCGCACCCAGTCGCGGATCGGCAGATCTTTCGTCTGGCACATGCGCCAGATGTCGCCGGGCGCAACGACGTGCTCGAGCAAGACCGTATCGCTGCTGTCCACCACGCGCACGCGACCGGCCGCAGAGATCTCGAAGGTCTTGTCGTGGGAACCGTATTCCTCGGCTTTCTGCGCCATCAGGCCCACGTTGGATACGTTGCCCATGGTGCGCGGGTCGAAGGCGCCATGCTCGCGACAGTGGGTGAACACCTCCTGGTAGATGCCGGCGTAACTGCGATCCGGAATCATGGCCAGGGTGTCGTGCAGCTCACCGTCCGGACCCCACATCTTGCCGGAACTGCGCAGGCAGGCGGGCATGGAAGCGTCGATGATTACGTCGCTGGGCACGTGCAGATTGGTGATGCCCCGGTCCGAGTCGACCATGGCCAGGGGCGGACGCTGTTCATACACCGCGCGGATGTCGCCCTCGATGGCGGCGCGTTCGGCGTCGGGCAGTTCCACCAGGCGCTTGTACACGTCGCCGATGCCATTATTGGGATCGGCCCCCAGGCGTTCCAGCGTTGCTCCATGGCGCGTGAAAACGTCGGCGTAGAAGGTCTTCACGGCGTGGCCGAACATGATCGGGTCGGAGACTTTCATCATGGTCGCCTTCAGGTGCAGTGACAGCAGCACGCCCTGCTCTTTCGCCTGCGCGATGGATTCTTCGAAAAAGGCGCACAGGGCTTCGCGACGCATCACCGCCGCGTCGATGACTTCGCCCGACTGCAGCGGAGTGCGCTCCTTCAGCACCACGGTCTCGCCATTTTCCAGCTGCAGCTCGATGCGCACCTCGTCCGCTCGGTCCATCACCACGGAGCGTTCGCTGTCGTAATAGTCGCCGGCGTTCATGTGCGCCACGCGCGAGCGCGACGCGCCCGACCAGGCGCCCATGCTGTGCGGATTGGCCTGTGCGAACGCCTTGACCGGGGCCGCCACGCGGCGATCGGAATTGCCTTCGCGCAGCACCGGATTGACCGCGGAGCCCAGCACGCGGGCATAGCGCGCCTTGATCTCCCGCTCGGCGTCGTCGCCGGGCTCTTCCGGATAGTCCGGCACCGCGTAGCCCTTGGACTGGAGTTCCTCGATGGCAGCGCGAAGTTGCGGGATGGACGCGCTGATGTTGGGCAGCTTGATGATGTTGGCTTCCGGCTTGCCGGCCAGCTCTCCCAATTCCGCCAGGGCGTCACCGATGCGCTGCTCCGGCTCGAGATGGTCCGGGAAATTGGCCAGGATGCGGCCGGACAGTGAAATGTCGCGGGTCTCCACCGACACGCCCGCGGCCCCGGTGAATGCTCGGACGATGGGCAGCAGGGAGTGGGTGGCGAGGGCCGGCGCCTCGTCAGTGAGCGTGTAGATAATGCGGTTGTGGTTCATCGGTTTCCCGTCGTCGGTTCAGGCGTTCGGCCCGGAGGCAGTGCGGCAGTATAAACAAGCAGGCAGACGGGCACAGCCCCGGGGGATCAGAACCACTCGCGCGGGTCGAGCCGGTAGTATGCGCTGAGCATCTCGTACAGGTCACCGTGATGGCGCGCCATCTCCTGCGGACGTTCAAAGAAGGTCTCGGTGGCCACGGCGAAAAACTCCGCAGGATTGGTGGCGCCGTACTCATCCATCAGGCTCCGACGTCCCCGCAGACGCCGGTCCCGCAGTCGCATGAACTCGTCGGAAAGCACCTCGGCCCAGCCGCGCAGCGCCGGTGCGCCGCTGAGCAGGGGCGCGCCGTCGGTGCTGCCCGACTCGCTGTCGAGCTGGTGGGCGAATTCGTGCAACACCACGTTTTCTCCGTCGCCCATGTGCCGTGCGCCGTTGAGCACCGAGTCCCAGGCCAGGATCACGCGTCCGTTGTGCCAGGACTCTCCCAGCAGGTCGCGCGGACCGTCCTCCACCACGCCGTCTTCTTCCACCCAGCTCTCGCCGTCGACGATGAAGGTCGTGGGGTAGACGATGATCCAGCGCAGGCGTGGAAACACCTCCGGTCCGCGATTGAGGGTCAGCAGGCAGGCCTCGGCGGCGATGGTCACCCGGATTTCATCGTCCACCTCCAACCCCCCCGCGCCCTGGAAGTGCTTTTCGTGCAGGAATCGCTTGATGCGCTGCCACAGTTGGGTGCGCAAGGGACCAGGCAGGCGCCCGTAGAGGCCCATGTTGCGTTCGACAGCCCGTTCCCAGTGACCGGGAACGGGCTGCGCCAGGGCGCGCTTCAACCGCCATCCCGGAATGGCCACGGCCAGGGCGATGGCCACCAGCCCCAGGAACAGCAGCCACCAGGGACTCACGGAGATCCCGCCGTCCCGCCTTGCATCGGTCGACTCAGAG
>JAUIJU010000097.1 GCA_030431095.1 Gammaproteobacteria bacterium
GGGTCAGCGCTTTGAGCTGCTCGTACGGATTCTCGATGCCGTGCAGGCGCATTACGGTCTGGATGGGCTCGGCCAGCACTTCCCAGGCGGCGTCCAGGTCCTCGGCCAGCCGCTCGGGCGCCACTTCCAGCTTACCCAGCCCCTTTTCGAGCGAGGCGAAAGCGATCTGGCCGTGGCCCAGCGCGGTGCCCAGGGTGCGCAACACCGTGGAGTCGGTCAGGTCGCGCTGCCAGCGCGATACCGGGAGTTTTTCCGCCAGGTGGCCCAGCACGGCGTTGGCCACGCCCAGGTTGCCCTCGGCGTTTTCGAAGTCGATGGGATTCACCTTGTGCGGCATGGTGGAAGAGCCGACCTCGCCAGCCACGGTTTTCTGGCGAAAGTACCCGATGGAGATGTAGGACCAGGTATCGCGACACAGGTCGATCAGGACCGTGTGGTATCGCGACAGGGTGTGGCAGTACTCCGCCACCCAGTCATGGGGTTCGATCTGCGTGGTGTAGGCGTTCCAGTCCAGGCCCAGGGATTCCACGAACGCCTGCCCGAAGGCCGGCCAGTCGAGATCCGGGCAAGCGCTGACGTGGGCGTTGAAGTTGCCCACCGCGCCGTTGATTTTGCCCAGCACGGGTTGTGCGGCCAGCTGATCACGCTGACGGCGCAGGCGATCGGCCACGTTGGCCAGTTCCTTGCCCAGGGTGGTGGGAGACGCGGTCTGGCCATGGGTGCGTGACAGCATGGGCAAGGCGGCGTGCTCCCTCGCCATGGCGCCCAGGGTGTCCTGGACCCGGTCCATGGCCGGCAGCAGGACGGCCGCACGGGCCTCGTCCAGCATCAGGGCGTAGGACAGGTTGTTGATGTCTTCGGAGGTGCAGGCAAAGTGCAGGAACTCCGAGCCGGCGGCCAGTTCGGGGTGGTCGGCGAAGCGCTCCTTGAGGAAGTACTCCACCGCCTTGACGTCGTGGTTGGTGACCGACTCGATTGCCTTGACGCGTTCGGCCTCCGGCTCGCCGAAGCCGTTCAGCAGGTCCTCGAGAAATTCACCGGCGGGCACCGACAACGGCGCCAGGGCGGCGAAATCCGGGTGGGCTGCGAGCGCCTGGAACCAGCGCACCTCGATCAGGGTGCGGTAACGGATCAGGCCGTACTCGCTGCAGATCGGGCGCAGCCCGGCAGTCTTCGAAGCATAGCGGCCGTCGACGGAGGTGACGGCGGTGAGCGGTGAAAGGTCCATGGGTGTCGCGGGCCCGTGCGCAGGTCGTTGAAGGCGGCGCCAATGATACACGCAGGCGCGGGCAGCTTCAGCCCGTGGCGACCCACTCCGGACACCTCGGCGGCGTATAATGACGGGCTTGGGTTCCGGCTGCGCGCCGGCAATGAATCTGTATGACTGCACCGTATCCGGGGGCAATTGAATGAATACCGAGCACGACACCTCGACCCGTACCGAACACGACAGCATGGGTGAGCTCCAGGTCCCTTCCTGGGCCCTGTGGGGCGCACAGACCCAGCGTGCCGTGGAAAACTTTCCCATCAGCGGCCTGCGCGTGCCGCGGGCGTTCATCCGCGCCCTGGGCCTGATCAAGGGCGCCGCGGCGAAAGTGAACGAGGCCTTGGGTGAACTCGACGCAGAACGTTCCGCCGCCATCCAGTCCGCCGCCCGCCGGGTGGCTGAGGGCGAGTACGACGAGCACTTCCCCATCGACATCTTCCAGACCGGCTCGGGCACCAGTTCGAACATGAACGCCAACGAGGTGATCGCCCACATCGCCACCCGCGAAAGCGACGTGGAAGTGCACCCGAACGATCACGTCAACATGGGCCAGAGCTCGAATGACGTGATTCCCACGGCCATCCAGGTCAGCGCCTGCCTGGTGGCCGACGAAGAACTGCTGCCGGCCATGAAACACCTGCGCGGGGTCCTGGACCGCCGTGCCGCGGAGCTGGATACGGTGGTCAAGACCGGGCGCACCCACCTGATGGACGCCATGCCGGTGACCTTCGGCCAGGAACTGGAGGCGTGGTCGGCGCAGGTCGACTCGGGCATGAAACGCATCAAGAGCGCGCTCAAGCGAGTCCGTGCGCTGCCCCAGGGCGGCACGGCCGTGGGCACGGGAATTAACGCGCACCCGGAGTTCGGCTCGCTGGTTGCGCGTTCGCTTCGCGAATCCACCGGATTCCGCTTCCGTTCCTCGAGCAACTATTTCGAGGGCATCTCCTCGCAGGACGCCGCGGTGGAGCTGTCCGGCCAGCTCAAGACCTATGCCTGCAGCCTGATGAAAATCGCCAATGACCTGCGCCTGATGAATTCAGGCCCGCTGGCGGGCATCGGTGATATCGAACTGCCGGCCCTGCAGCCCGGGTCATCCATCATGCCCGGTAAGGTGAACCCGGTGATTCCGGAAGCCACCTGCATGGTCTGCGCCCACGTCATCGGCAACGACGCGGCCATCACCGTGGGCGGGCAGGCGGGGAACTTCCAGCTCAACGTGATGCTGCCCATGGTCGCCTTCAACCTGTTGCAGAGCCTTCAAATCCTGGCCAGCACCAGCCGCGTGCTGGCGGACTCGGCCATTGCTGGTTTCACCGTGCGCACCGACCGGGTCAACCAGGCCCTGGACCGCAACCCCATCCTGGTCACGGCGTTGAACCCCGTCATCGGCTATGAACTCGGCGCCGCCACGGCCAAACAGGCCTACAAGGAGGGCCGGCCCATCCTGGAGGTGGCGCTGGAAACCACCGACCTGGACGAGGACAGGTTGAAGGAATTGCTTGATCCGTTGGAACTCACCCGGGGCGGCATCAAGAGTTGATGTCGCATGGTACGCATCGCGCTCGCCAATCTGCCCATCCCCCACTCGCCGGAAGGTTCCGTCGTCCTGGCGGTCGCAGCCGTGGCCGAGGCCGGCCGTCAGGGCGCCCTGGTGATCTGTTTTCCGGAGTGTTACATCCCGGGATACCGCTGGCCGGGGACCACGCCTCCACCCCCGGATCCCGAATTCCTGGCGGAGGCGGTGAATCGGGTCTCGCTGGCTGCCCGGGAGGCGGGAATCACCGTGGTTCTGGGCACGGAACGTCTCACTTCGCAGGGGCTGCAGATCACCGCCTGCGTGATCGACGCGGATGGCTCGATCGCCGGTTGGCAGGACAAGGTCCAGCTCGACCCGTCCGAGGAGAACATCTACCCCGCGGTGGGTGATGGGCGTCATGTCTTCACGGCGGGGCCGCTGACCTTTGGCGTTGTGATCTGCCACGAGGGCTGGCGGTACCCGGAAACGGTTCGCCAGGCGGTGCGGAACGGCGCCCAGGTGGTGTTCCATCCCCACGCCCACGTGGCCGAACCCGCCAGTTATCGCCCGACTACCTTTGCCGATCCGGCCAACAGCTTTCACGAAAAGGCCGTGCTGTGTCGGGCGGCGGAAAACCATTGCTACTTCGCTTCCGTCAACGCGGCCAGCGAGGGATCTGGCACCACGTCGGCGGTGGCGGGCCCGGACGGCAGCTTGCTGTGTTTTCAGCCATACGGCGAGGCGGGCTTGCTGCTGGCGGACCTGAACCCGCCCCTGGCCACGGGCCTGCTGGCCCATCGCTGCCGGCCCTAGCCCCGACTGCGGCTCGCTCAGTCGGGAATACCGGCCCTGATGAGGCAGGCCCGGGCGGACTGGCTCATTCCGCGCCACTGCCGATGATCATCGGCAGGCCGAAAATGAACCAATCGTTGAGCACGTGCACGCCCGTCGACACCCAGATATTCTTGGTCACCAGGTAGGGCAACAACAGCACCAGGCGCACTGGCACCAGTCCGATCATGGCCTGGGGCACGTTCCACTCGTAGGTGGGCAGGTGAATCGCGGCAAACAATACCGAGACCGCCAGCGCGGACAGCAGGACGGCTTTTTTTCGCCCCATGCCGAGGCTGCCGCTCAGCCAGGCCATCAGGGCCAGGAAGGGCAGAATCGTGAACAGTTCCTCGCCGAACAACTGGATCACGGCCTTGATGAAAAACAGCACTTTCTCGAGCGTGGTGGCTGCGGCGATGATGCTGCCGGCCGGGTTGGCCACGGTTTCAAACAGGCTGGTGATGAGGAGTCCTACTCCCATGGTCACGATGACATTGAGCAGGAAAAACCCCAGGATCCAGACGAAATCCATCCCGCGCAAAGGGCGAAAAATGGCCCTCCACCCGGACCCGGCAACAAGGATCAGCGTGCCGATCGGGACGCCCACGAAGAGCAATGCGGGGACGAATCCCGCAAT
>JAUIJU010000098.1 GCA_030431095.1 Gammaproteobacteria bacterium
CCGACCTTTCCATGCGCCTTTACCGAGACCATCATCATGCCGGTCTCTGCGCCGCCAGTGTGGTGGCCATCGGCAACTTCGACGGCGTGCACCGGGGCCACGAGGCCCTGCTGGAGGTCGCGCGTGGCTGGGCCCGTGACCGGTCGCGCCCGGAACAGGACAAGACGCCCCGTGTGGCGCTGGTGACTTTCGAACCCCTGCCGCGGTGTTTCTTCGCACCTGACCGGGCGCCGCCGCGCATCACCGGACCGGCGGAGAAGCTGCGCCGGGTGTGCGCGTCCGGCGTGGATTTGACCTGGATGTTGCGTTTTAATGGCGCACTGGCGGCGATGCCCGCGCAGGCCTTTGTCGAACAGGTGTTGCTGCGTGGACTGGGCGCCCTGGCGGTGGTGATCGGCGAGGACTTTCGCTTCGGCAAGGGCCGCGAGGGCGACCTGGCGCTGATGCGCGAGCTGGGCGCGCGGCTCGGCTTCGACACCCTGGCGGTGCCCGCGGTGATGCATCGGGGGCTGCGCATCTCCAGCACGGCGATCCGCGAGGCCCTGGCGGCGGGAGATTTTTCGCTGGCATCCGACCTGTTGGGGCGGCCATATGCCTTCACGGGGCGGGTGGTGCGTGGCGCGGGGCTCGGGCGCAAGCTGGGTTATCCCACGGCCAATCTGCGGCCCTGGGGTGGTGACACACCGCTGAATGGTGTGTGTGCGGTGCGGGCGCGGACACCCGGCGGGCCATGGCGAGACGGCGTATCCAGCGTGGGTGTGCGACCCGCGGTGGGTGGGGGCGAAACCCTGGTCGAGGTGCACCTGTTCGACTTCGACGGCGACCTGTACGGTCGGCGTCTCGAGACCCGTTTCATTGAACGGCTGCGTGACGAGACCCATTTCGACAGTCTCGACGCCCTGGTCGCGCAGATGAAGCAGGACGAATCCCGGGCGCGGGCCGTGCTGGCCGCGTCGCCCGCAGAATGAACTGACACGAAAGCTGGATCCATGGACTACAAGCCAACCATCAACCTGCCGCGCACGGCGTTTCCCATGAAGGCCAATCTCGCCAATCGCGAGCCGGCCATGTTGAAGCAATGGGAGGACAACGACCTGTACGGCCGCCTGCAGGCCCACACCGAGGGCCGCCCCCTGTTCGTGCTGCACGATGGCCCGCCGTATGCCAACGGCGACATCCACATCGGTCACGCCGTGAACAAGGTGCTCAAGGACATGGTGGTCCGTTCCCGGCTGATGGCCGGCTACCAGGCGCCTTACGTGCCGGGCTGGGACTGCCACGGCCTGCCCATCGAGCTGCAGGTGGAAAAAAAGGTCGGCAAGGTGGGGCAAAAGGTCGATGCCGCTACCTTTCGCCACAAGTGCCGTGAATATGCCGGTCGCCAGATCGACCGCCAGCGTACTGACTTCAAGCGCCTCGGCGTACTGGGCGACTGGGACCGGCCCTACGCCACGCGTGACTTTTCCTACGAGGCCGACATGGTGCGCGCACTGGCGGGCATCGTCGAGGCGGGCCACGTCACCCAGGGCGCCAAGCCGGTGCACTGGTGCTTCGATTGCGGCTCGGCGCTGGCCGAGGCGGAAATCGAGTACCAGGACAAGACCTCGCCGGCCGTGGACGTGTTGTTTCCGGCCGTCGAGCCTGCCGCTTTGCTGGCGCCGTTCGGCGTGGATGCCTTCGACGGCGTCGTGGGCATCCCCATCTGGACCACCACGCCCTGGACGCTGCCGGCCAACCAGGCCGTCGCGCTGCACGCCGAGTTGGACTACGTGCTGCTGGAAGGACGCTGGCAGGGGCGCGAGCTGGCCCTGGTGCTCGCCGCCGAGCTGGCCGGCGCCGTGGCGGCGCGCATCGGCCTGGACGATGCCCGCGAGCTGGGCCGCGTGCCCGGCGCCGCGCTGGAGTTGCTGCAACTTCAGCATCCTTTCTATGACCGACAGGTGCCGGTGATTCTCGGTGAGCACGTGACCACCGAGGCGGGCACGGGTGCGGTGCACACGGCCCCGGGACACGGCGAAGAGGACTTCCAGGTCGGGCGCCAATACGACCTGCCGGTGGTGAACCCGGTGGGCCCCAACGGCGTGTACCTTGAGGACACCGAGCTGTTCGGCGGCCAGTTCGTCTGGAAGGCCAACGAGACCATCGTGGAGCGGCTGGAAGCCGACGGCATGCTGCTGCATCATGAGCCCTTCCGCCACAGCTACCCGCACTGCTGGCGGCACAAGTCGCCCACCGCCTTCCGTGTCACGCCGCAGTGGTTCATCGGCATGGACACCGCAGGCCTGCGCCGCAAGGCGCTGGACGCCATCGGCGGCGTGCGCTGGGTGCCCCACTGGGGCGAGGAGCGCATCCGCGGAATGGTCGAGGGGCGCCCCGACTGGTGCATCTCGCGCCAGCGCACCTGGGGCGTGCCGATCCCCTTGTTCGTGAAGGTCGGTACGGGAGAAATGCACCCCGACACGATCGCGCTGATGCATCGCGTGGCCGATATCGTGGAGGCCGAAGGGGTCGACGCCTGGTACGACGACGCCGTGTTCGCGGCGCTCGACATCGACCCGGCCGAATGGGAACGGGTGACCGACATCCTGGACGTGTGGTTCGATTCCGGCGTCAGCCACTATTGCGTGCTGGATCAGCGCGACGGCCTGCGCCGCCCGGCCGACCTGTACCTGGAAGGCTCAGATCAGCACCGCGGCTGGTTCCAGTCATCCCTGCTTTCTTCCACGGCCCTGCACGGCGAGGCGCCGTACCGCCAGGTGCTGACCCACGGTTTCGTGGTCGACGCCCAGGGCAAGAAAATGTCCAAGTCGCTGGGCAACGTGGTGGCGCCGCAGGACGTGATGAACCGCCTGGGTGCGGACATCCTGCGCCTGTGGGTGGCCGCCGCGGACTATCGCCAGGAAATGAGCGTTTCCGACGAGATTCTTAACCGCGTGGCCGATGCGTATCGGCGAATCCGCAACACGGCCCGGTTCCTGCTGGGCAACCTGGACGGCTTTGCGCCGGAGCAGGCCCTGGCCCCGGAGGACCTGCTGCCGCTGGACCGCTGGGCGGTGGACCGGGCGCACAGCCTGCAGGCGGAGATCGAGCAGGCCTATGCCGACTACGAGTTTTTCCGCGTGTACCAGAAGGTCCACCACTTCTGCGCGGTCGACATGGGCGCCTTCTACCTCGACGTGATCAAGGACCGGCTGTACACCACCGGCCGCGAAAGCGCGGTGCGCCGCTCGGCGCAGACCGCCATGTTCCACATCCTGGAGGCGCTGGTGCGCTGGATCGCGCCCATTCTGGGCTTCACCGCCGAAGAGGTGTGGGCGGAGATTCCCGGCGAGCGCGAAGACTCCGTGCTGATGGCCACCTGGTATCCCGGCCTGTTCGCGCTGGACGACGACACCCAGGCCGCGCACTGGCGGCACATCCTGACCCTGCGCGAGCCCGTTGCCCGCGCCATCGAGGCGTTGCGCAAGGATGGCGCCGTGGGCTCTTCACTGGCCACCGAGGTTGGCCTGTACGCTGAAGGCGACGCGGGCGAGGCCCTGGCCTGGCTGGGCGACGAGCTGCGCTTCATCCTGATCACTTCCGAGGCCGACAGCGACTCCCTGGCCGAGGCCCCGGAGCAGGCCGAGCGCATCAGCACCGAGTTGGGTGAGATCGCTCTGTGGGTGCGGCCCTCGGCACACGCCAAGTGCGTGCGCTGCTGGCATCAGCGCGAAGACGTCGGCGCCAGTGAAGTGCACCCCGAACTGTGCGGGCGCTGTATCGAGAACGTGGAAGGCCCCGGCGAACTGCGTCGGATTGGCTGAACGGCCGACGGCCAGAGACCCGATAGCAATGTCGCCTGTCCAAACACGCGAAGCCTCCCGGTCCGGGCGTTCCGCCGCCTGGCCCTGGCTGTTCCTGGCCGTGATCATCGTGGCCCTGGATCTGTGGACCAAGCACCTGGCCAGCAGTCACCTGGTGATGTTCCAGCCGATGGAGGTCTTGCCCTGGCTGGACTGGCGCCTGGCGCACAACACCGGCGCCGCGTTCAGTTTCCTGGCCGGGGCCGACGGCTGGCAACGCTGGTTTTTCACCGTGCTGGCGGCGGTGGTCAGCATTTTCCTGGTGACCTGGTTGTTCCGCCTGGAGCGCGGCCAGCGGCTGGTGCCCCTGGCCCTGAGCCTGGTGCTGGGCGG
>JAUIJU010000099.1 GCA_030431095.1 Gammaproteobacteria bacterium
CCTGCACGCGGTGCACCCCGAAACCCAGGATGTGATGGACGACATGGGCGTCCAGGTCGACCTCTACCCCCATGGCTGCAGTCGCATGCTGGTGCCCATTGCCGTCAAGACCCAGCGCCAGGAGGACCAGGAGTCCCTGAATGCCAGCCTGGAATACATGATGAGCGAGGCCGGCATGGACCCGTCCGACTTCGAGGGTTCGGCCCGTGAAGTCCGCGCCGCGATCGCTCGCGCCAAGCGCATTCGCGCCGAGCGCGTGGGGCTGGACTACGGGCATTTCACCGACGGTCAGCTGACCGACAGCTGGGCGACCGGTATCTTTCCCAACGTACAGATCGGCATGCACCCCGAGGGCGTGTTCCTGATGCGCTTCATGCCGCACCCCACCGATCCGGAGCGGTTTTTCTACGACACCATGACCCTGATCCGCCCGGTGGACGATCCCGACTACACGGTTCCTGGCTGGATGGGCCTGCCGGAGGACACGGACCTGACCGGTGAGATCCGGCCCGACACCGAGTACGTGGGTCCGGGCGAGCCGGCCAACCTGGGCCTGGTGCTCGACCAGGATTCGGCCTTGCTGCCGGTGGTGCAAAAAGGCATCCGCTCCCGCGGTTTCGACGGCGCCATGCTCAGTGAGCAGGAGCAGCGCCTGCGCCATTTCCACGTGGAACTGGGTCGCTACATGAACGGAGAAAAGTGACCCGCGTCGGGCCCCTGCGGGCCCTGTTGGGCGTCATCCTGTGCGCTCTGGCCGGCGCATCCCCGGCGGCGGAGAACTACTCGCCCTACCCGGAGCAGCAGTTTCCGCGCCAGGTCTACTGGGGCGATACCCACCTGCACACCAGCAACTCCTTCGACGCCTATCCCTTCCGCAACGAGCGGGTCGGGCCGGAGGAGGCCTACCGATTCGCCCGCGGTGAGACGGTCACCTCGGCCGGAATCGGCCAACCGGTGAAACTGCGACGCCCGCTGGACTGGCTGGTGGTCTCCGATCACGCCGAGTACCTGGGCATGACCAAGGCGCTGTTCGAAGGCAGCGAGGCCTTGCGCGCGCACCCGGTGGGCGCCGAGCTTTACGCCCTGGTGCAGCAGGGCGATCGCATCGATGCAGTGATGCGCATCGGCAACTCGATCGCCGACCGCGAGGAACTGTTCGACGCGCCGGAACTGAAACGCAGCATCTGGTCCCGTTTCGCCGAGACGGCCGACCGCTTCAACGATCCCGGCGCGTTCACGGCGTTCATCGGCTACGAGTGGACCTCCATGCCGGGCACCGGCGACAACCTTCACCGGGTGGTCGTCTACCGTGACGGCGCCGACCGGGCCGCGCAGCGGGTGCCGTTCTCGGCGCTCGACAGCGAGGACCCGGAAGACCTGTGGCAGTGGCTGGCGGCCTACGCCGGGGAAACCGGGGGGCAGGTGCTGGCCATTCCCCACAACGGCAACACCTCCAACGGTCTGATGTTCTCTGACCGAACCCTGGACGGGGCGCCGATCGACGCCGACTACGCCTTGCGCCGAGCCCGCTGGGAACCGCTGTACGAGGTCACCCAGATCAAGGGTGACGGCGAGACCCACCCCGCGCTTTCGCCGAATGACGAATTTGCCGATTTCGAGACCTGGGATCGCGGCAACATCACCGCCAACACGCTCAAGGAACCGTGGATGCTGCGGCACGAGTACGCCCGCTCGGGTCTGCTGCTGGGCCTCCAGTTCCGGCAGTCGCTCGGTGTCAATCCCTACCGCTTCGGGCTGATCGGCTCCACCGACTCGCACACGGGCCTGTCCACGGCGGACGACGACAACTTCTGGGGCAAGATGTCCACCGTGGAGCCGGGCCCCGAGCGACTCTCGGAACGCTTCTACGGCGGCAAGGCATTCGACGTGCAGACCCGCCTGACGATGGCCGCCGGCTACACGGGTGTGTGGGCCACGGAGAACACGCGCGAGGCCTTGTTCGACGCCATGGTGCGCCGTGAGGTCTATGCCACGACGGGCCCGCGCATCACGGTGCGGTTTTTCGGAGGCTGGGGGTTCGCGCCCGACAGCCACCAGGCCCCCGACCTGGCCGCGACCGGATACCGGGACGGCGTGCCGATGGGCGCCACCTTGCCGGCGCGAGGGAGCGCCGTTGCGCCCACCTTTCTGCTCAGCGCCCTGATGGACCCCGACGGCGCCACGCTCGACCGCGTTCAGCTGGTCAAGGGCTGGGTGGACGGGCAGGGCGAGGCCCACGAACGCGTGTTCGACGTGGCCTGGTCCGGCGACCGGCGCCAGGGGGCTGACGGCAAACTGCCCCCGGTCGGCGACACGGTGGACCTGGACCGGGCGACCTGGAGCAATGCCATCGGCGCGGTGCGCCTGGCCGCCACCTGGACCGACCCCGGGTTCGACCCGGGCCAGCATGCGTTCTATTACGTGCGGGTACTGGAAATCCCGACGCCACGCTGGACCACCTACGACGCGGTGCGCCTGGGGCTGGAGCGGCCCACCGACGTGCCCGGCAGCGTGCAGCAGCGCGCCTACACCTCGCCCATCTGGTTCGAGCCGGCGGAGGCCGCCGGCGTCGCTGACTGAGCTTATGGCCCGAGCGCCTTTCGTCGGCTGTCGAATCGCACCGTCGCAAAAAAAACAGGCTGGCTTGCTTTTTTGTTAATTCGGCGTTGTAATACGGCAGGCTCAAGTACGTCCCATAAAAAGCTCTGATGACTGGAGAACGCTCAATGCACACTGCCCGAGGTATTACCCCTTTCCTCTGCCTGCCGCTCGTGTTCGCCATCTCCTCCGCATTGGCCCAGGAGACCTCGGACGACGACGTGGTGCAGGGAACGCTCGAAGAGGTCATGGTCACGGCCTCCCGCCGCGGTGACCAGGACATCATGACCACGCCCGTGTCGATTTCAGCGCTGAACGGCGAAGACACCGAGAAGTTCGCGATCCGCGACCTCAACGACATCGCGGTATCCATTCCGGGCCTGTCCTCCGGCACGGTATCGGCCTTCAAGTCCGCCCAGTTCGCCATGCGTGGTGTGTCGGAGAGCACCATCATCCTGTACAAGGAATCCCCGGTAGGCGTGACCATCGACGAGTTCGTGGTGCCCCACGTCATGACCTCCAACCTCGAGATGTACGACATCGAGACCATCGAAGTGCTGCGGGGCCCGCAGGGCACGCTGTTCGGCAAGAACACCACGGGCGGCGTGATCAACGTACGCACCAAGCGTCCGGTACTGGAGGAGAACAGCGTCGATGCCCGCATGCAGTTCGGCGAGTTCGGCACCAACAAGTTCATGGGCGCCCTGAACCTCTCGGCCGGTGACAACCTGGCGTTCCGCATTGCCGGAATGCATCTCAAGTCCGACGGCTACTACAAGAACGGCGCCTCCTGGAGTCCCCTGGGGCAGTCTGGCGCGCCGTTCAACACGGTGGACCACCTGGGCAGCAGCGGCCAGGGCGACGGCGGTTCGCTGGGTGGTGACGACCTGGTCTCCGGCCGCGTGAAAATGCTCTGGAGTCCGACCGACAGCGTCAACCTGCTGTTCCAGTACGAGTACCTGAACGATGACGGCGACACGCCGCCCCTGGTGCAGACTTCCGGCCCCGGCTACCTGGTGCCGCTCTGGGGATTCGATACCTGGACGCCGGCGCTCGGCGATCCGCTCGACTTTGCCGGCGTCACGCCGCGGTGCGACCCGGAACCTGCCGGCATCTGCATGGCGGACGGGCACCGAATCGACATCGACGGCTACTACCTGAACGGCGACTGGGCCATCAACGACAACTACACCCTGTATTTCAACGCCGGGCGGCGTGAACAGGAGTCACGCCTGCCCAATGCCTACGTAGGCAACCCTTCACCGTACTCGGTGTTCGACGCCACGCGGGACGACAACCGCGAAACCAGCCAGGTTGAAGTGCGCCTGGGCTCGAACCTCGGCGGCAGTTTCGATTTCACCGCCGGGGTGTTCTACCAGGAAGACAGCACCATCTTCAGCGTCATGCAGTACGTCGGCTTCTTCGACGGCTTCTTCGTCGGTACGCCGCCGGACTACTGGAACAACTTCCCGCGCGTGTTGAGCAACAAGCAGGACGCCGAAGCGCAGGCGGCCTACATCGACGGCACCTGGCAGGTGACGGATCGCTTCCAGGTCACGGGCG
>JAUIJU010000100.1 GCA_030431095.1 Gammaproteobacteria bacterium
GGCGGGCCGGGGGCGGCCGGGCCGTTCCATTTCGAGTCCTACAACTGGGCCGCGCCGCGCTGGGAGCGGGCCTCCGGGCGAGCGGTGCTGCCCCTGGCCCTGGGGGACACCTGCGCCGGTCCCCGACGAGGCGAAGCGCCGCGAGCGGGGCGCGTCACGTTGCGCAACGTGGTGTATCCCGGTGAGCTGGGCGAGGTGTCGCCGCCGGTGGCGTGGGTGGTCCTGACCCGGCCTTTTATCGCCTACCTGGACGGGCGCGAGAACCAGGCTGTGGGCGGCGCCGAATTCGCCGCCTGCGAACGGCCGTTGAAGGCCTTGCTCGGCGAGCCGGACTACGAGGACGCGGTTCTGCTGGCCTGGCGGCTCAGGTGAACACCCACAAGCGGTATATCAGGTAGTTGATCACGGTCAGCGCGATGGTGGTGATGACCTGCGCGGGCCACACCGGCAAGCCCAGCTGCGTCAGGGCCCAGAACAGGCCGGCGTTGGCCAGGAACTGCAGGCCGAGCGCGCCGACGAAGCGGAGCGCCGCCGAGCGGGCGCGCCGCGTGGGGGCAAACACCGTGTGGTAACTGAGAAAAAATCGCGTGGCGGCCCCGCCGGCGAAGCCGAGACAGGTGGCGGCCAGTGAGGGCGTGCCGGCGCGCAGCACGGCCCACATGATGCCGTAATGCGCCGCCACGGCGGCCAGGCCGGTCACGCAGTGCAATACGAAACTGGTGATGACGCCATAGCGCCCGAACCAGGCGCTGCGGGCGGCGCCCGGGCGGTTCACGCCGGGTTCCTGTCGGCGTGTCGGCGAAACAGCGGGTGGCGATACAGCCCCATGCGACAGGCCAGCCCGGCCAGTGATACGCCGAGCACGCCCAGTCCATAGCGCACGGAACGGCGAAAGTTGATCGAACTGGCTTCCTCGAAATAGCGCGTGGGCACGGACACCTCGCCGACCGTGTAACCGGCCAGCACCACCTGGCCCAGCATCTGGTTGTCGAACACGAAATCGTCGGAGTTGTCCGACCAGTCGATGGCGCGCAGCAGGTCGGCCGAAAAGGCGCGGTAGCCGGTGTGGTACTCCGACAGCTTGGCGCCCAGGGCCAGATTCTGCACCCCGGTCAGAAAGCGGTTGGCGGCGTACTTCCACCACGGCATACCGCCATCCAGCGCGCCGCCGCCGAGAATTCGCGAGCCGATCACCACCTCGTAGACGCCGCTGGCGATCATGCCGGTCATGGCGGTCATCAGGCGTGGATCGTACTGGTAGTCCGGATGCAGCATGACCACGATGTCCGGGTTCCGTTCCAGGATCGTGCGGTAGCAGGTTTTCTGGTTGGCGCCGTAACCGCGATTTTCGGGGTGCACCACCACCTCGATGCCCAGGGATTCGGCCCGCCGCACGGTATCGTCGTCACTGGCGTCGTCCACCAACAGGGCATGGTCCACCAGCCCGGCCGGGATGGCGTTCCAGGTGGCTTCCAGGGTCTGCGCCGCGCGAAAGGCGGGCATGACCACGGCGACGGTCTTTCCGTTGATCACGATGGTTTCCGGGGTGTTGTCGTTATCCGGCCTTTGCCGGAAACGCATGATACAAGACCCGCGCCGAACCGATACACTGTGCGCTTTCATCAACAGCAGGATCGCCCATGGCCGCCCGTTCATCCGGCCGTAAGAAACCCAACAGAAAACGCGCCGGCAAGTCATCCGGCCAGGCGCCTGGTCGAGCATCGCGCAACCCCGGCCGCATCGACGCCACGGCGCCGGATCGCGTGGCCATCATGGACACGCTGGACCATGCCGGTCGTCCACTGAAACGACGCGAGCTGGTGGATGCCCTGGACGTGAAAGGCCAGGACTCCCTGGAGATCCTGCGACGGCGGCTCAAGGCCATGGTGCGCGACGGGCAGCTGATCAAGAACCGGGCCGACGCGTACGGGCTGGCCCAGCGCATGGACATGGTCCGCGGACGGGTCACCGCGCACCCGGACGGCTATGGCTTCCTGGTGCCGGATGAGGGCGGCGACGACCTGTACCTGTCATCGCGCGAGATGCGCCCGGTGCTGCATGGCGACCGGGTGCTGGCCTCGGTGGTCGGCGTCGACCGTCGCGGACGCCGGGAAGGCAAGGTCAAGGAAGTGCTCGAGCGCGCCCACGAGACCATCGTCGGACGCTTCGTGGAAGAAAGCGGCGTCGCGCTGGTGGTGCCCGATGAAACCCGCATCAGCCAGGACGTGCTGATCCCGCTCAGCGACACCATGGACGCCAAACCGGGGCAGGTGGTCGTCGCCGCCATCGTGCGGCAACCCACGGAACGCAAGCCGCCCCTGGGGCGCATCGTCCAGGTGCTGGGCGACATGGGCGATCCGGGCATGGCCACGGACATCGCGCTGCACAATTTCGGCATCCCGCACGAGTGGCCAGACGGTGTCGAAGACCAGGCCGCCGGCTACGGCAAGGTCGTGCCCGAGCCCATGAAAGAGGGCCGCAAGGACCTGCGTGAATTGCCGCTGGTGACCATTGACGGGGCGGATGCGCGCGATTTCGATGACGCGGTCTGCGCCAGGCGCAACCGCAAGGGCTGGCGCCTGGTGGTGGCCATCGCGGATGTTTCCAGCTACGTGAAGCCCGGAACGCCGCTGGACGAGGAGGCCATCAACCGCGCGACCTCGGTTTATTTTCCAAACCGCGTCGTCCCCATGTTGCCCGAAGCGCTGTCCAACGGCCTGTGCTCGCTGCGTCCCGGCGAGGACCGTCTGTGCCTGGCCTGCGACCTGAGCGTGGACGAGGACGGCAAGGTGACGCGAAGCCGTTTCACGGCCGCGGTAATGCATTCCCACGCGCGCCTGACCTACGACCAGGTCTGGGGTTATCTGCAGGGTGGCAAGCTGCCCTTCGACGAACCGCGTCCCGGCGTGGCCGGGAGCCTGGACGACCTGTACAGCCTGTACAAGGCGCTGCGCAAGGCACGTCGCAAGCGCGGGGCCATTGATTTCGAAAGCCAGGAAGTGACCTTCGTGTTCGACGAGCATGGTGCGGTCAGCGACCTCAAGCCGTATGAGCGTCATGACGCCCACATGCTGATCGAGGAGTGCATGATCCTGGCCAACGTGGAGGCGGCGAAGTTCCTGGAGAAA
This sequence comes from Gammaproteobacteria bacterium, assembly GCA_030431095.1. Taxonomy (GTDB): domain Bacteria; phylum Pseudomonadota; class Gammaproteobacteria; order Xanthomonadales; family SZUA-36; genus Marinihelvus. The sequence continues at coordinate 3,129 of JAUIJU010000100.1, forward strand.
CGCAAGATCACCGCACCGTTCCGGGTCCACGCGCCGCCGCCGGTGCTCAAACTCGAGGCCCTCGAGGAGTTTCTCAATGCCCAGGGCATCAAGCGCACCTGGAAAGACCAGCCCACGCCGCGTGACTTCGAGCGTATCGTCGAACAGGTGAAGGGGCGTCCCGACGAGAAACTGATCATGGCCGTGCTGCTGCGATCGCAGTCCCTGGCCGTGTACAAGCCAGACAACGGCGGCCACTTCGGACTGGCGCTGGATGCTTACACCCACTTCACCTCGCCCATCCGGCGCTATCCGGACCTGCTGGTGCACCGGGCCATTCACCACGCGATCGCGCGTCTGAACCGCGACGACGAGTTGCCACCGTACCCTTACGGCGAGTCCGAGATGGACCGTCTGTGTGAACTCAGTTCGCACCGCTCGCGGCGCGCCGAGGAGGCTGAGCGCGACGTGAACGACCGGCTCAAGTGCCTGTACATGGAGCAGCACATCGGCATGGAGTTCGCCGGCATCGTTTCGGGCGTGACCTCTTTCGGGCTGTTCGTGGAACTCGATCACGGCAACGTCAACGGCCTGGTTCACGTCACCAGCCTGCCCAACGACTATTATCATTTCGACCCGGTCAGCCATCGCCTCCAGGGTGAGCGCTCGGGTCGCGAGTTCCAGCTGGCGGATGCCGTGCGCGTACGGGTCAAGGACGTGAACGTGGAAGAACGCAAGATCGACTTCGAACTGGTGGATGTATGAAGGCCGACCGTTCCCGCCTGGTGGCGGGCATCAACCCGGTGATCGCCGCCCTGGGCGCCAAGGCGAAGGACATCGAGCGCATCCTGGTGGTGGAGGACACCCGCAACCAGCGCGTGCGCGACATCGAGCTGATGGCCCGTGACGCGGGCATCGACGTGGTGCACACCCACCGCGACCATATCGAGCAACTCACCGGCCTGGAGAGCCACCAGGACGTGGTCGCCGAACTGGGTGGCCAGGTCAGCCTGGACGAGGCCGGGCTGGAGGCCCTGCT
>JAUIJU010000101.1 GCA_030431095.1 Gammaproteobacteria bacterium
CTGTACGTGCATGGCTTTCTCGATGGGCGCGACACGCCGCCGCGCAGCGCCGGCCCGTCCATCGAGGCCATGGACGCCTTGCTGGCCGAACTGGGCCACGACGGCATTGCGACGCTCGCCGGACGGTACTATGCGATGGACAGGGACCAACGCTGGGACCGTGTCCAGCGTGCCTGGCAAGCGCTGGTCGACGCCGACGCTTCGTTTCGCTACGACGACGCGGCAACAGCGCTCGAGGCCGCCTATTCCCGCGATGAAAGCGATGAGTTCGTGCAACCCACCGTGATCGGTGACTATTCCGGCGTGAAGGACGGTGACAGCGTCATCTTCATCAATTTCCGGGCTGACCGGGCACGTGAAATCACGCGCGCCTTCGTGGAACCGGGTTTTGACGGTTTCGAACGACAGGCGCCACGACTGGCCGCTTACGCCTGCATGACCGAGTACCTGGCGGGACTGCCGGTGACCGTCGCCTTCCCGCCGGAAACCCTGCCGGACCTGCTGGGCGAGGTGCTTTCCCGCAACGGCCTGAAGCAATTGCGCATCGCTGAAACGGAAAAGTACGCTCACGTCACCTTCTTCATGAACGGCGGTGAGGAGACCCCCTACCCTGGCGAAGACCGGGTGCTGGTACCCTCGCCCCGGGTCGCCACCTACGACCTCCAACCGGAGATGAGCGCACCGGAACTCGCCGAAAAACTCGCCGCGGCCATTCGTTCTGGGGACTACGACGTGATCCTGTGCAACGTGGCCAACCCGGACATGGTGGGCCATACCGGCAGCCTCGAGGCCGCCATGAAGGCCGTTGAAGCCGTCGACGCGTGCCTGGGCACGGTGTGCGAAGCCCTTGACGATGCCGGCGGCGAGCTGCTGATCACGGCCGACCACGGCAACGTGGAACAGATGTCCGATCCCTCCAGCGGCCAGGCGCACACCGCTCACACCACCAACCCGGTGCCCTTCGTGTTTCGCGGCCGCGATGTCGAAGCCATCGAGGACGGCAGCCTGCGAGACCTCGCGCCGACCCTGCTGGCCCTGCTCGGCCTGGAGCAGCCCGGGAGCATGACCGGGCGCCCGCTGCTGCACCTCGCGGACGAACAACGCAGCGTCGCCTGAGGCGCCGCGTGGCGCGTCTGTCCTTGCGGCGCTCGACTCGACGCCGTACCAGCCTGGCTTTCAGGACGGCCGTTTTCGCGGCGCTGATCCCGCACTTCACAGCCACCTTTGCCGACGAACGCAGCGCGGCCGAGTCCCGGCTGGCGGAGATCCAGCGCGAGATTGCCGAACTCCAGGGGTCGCTGGAACGCGCACGCGGAGCGCTGGGCCGGGAGCGTGAAGCCTTGCGCAGCCTCGACCTGGACATCCAGTCCTCGGCACGCACCCTGGCCCAGGTGACGGACGACCTGGCCGGGCAACAGCGGGAGGTGGACCGGGTGCAGGGCGAACAGGACGCCTACCTGGACCAGCTGGCCACCCGGGAAGACGAACTGGGGCAACAGGTGCTCGCCGCCTGGAAACTTTCCCGACAATCCCGCCTCAAACTCATACTGAACCAGGACGATCCGGCCAGATTGGGCCGCATGCTCGCCTACTACGACTATTTCGGCCAGGCGCAGGCAGCGCAAATTCGCGACCTGCGCGAGGCGCTGACGAAACTCGAGGCCCTGGCGTTCGAACTGGAACAGGAGCGCAGCACGCTCGGCGCCATCCGGGACGAACACCAGGCGCGCAGCGACACCCTGGAGAACCAGCGCGAGCAACGCCTGGAACTGATCGCGCGACTCGAGGAAGGAGTGGACTCTGACCAGGCGCGCATCGCCGAATTGCAGCGGAACCGTAAAGACCTGGAAACACTGCTCGAGCGCCTGGGCGACGCCCTGGCCGATATCCCGGCCGACCTGGGCAATCGCCGGCACCCCTCGGCCATGCGCGGGCAGTTGCCCATGCCGGTGGATGGGCGGGTGCTGGCCGCCTTCGGCAGCCCCCGGGCCGCCGGTCTCGACTGGCGGGGCTGGTTGATCGAGGCCACGGCGGGGCAGACGGTGAGCGCCGTGGCCTATGGCCGCGTGGCCTACGCCGACTGGCTTCGCGGCTACGGCCTGTTGCTGATCGTGGACCATGGGGACGGGTTCATGAGCCTGTACGGCCACAACGAAAGCCTGCGCGCCGAAGTGGGTGACTGGGTAGAACCCGGCGAGGTCATCTCCACCGTGGGCCAGGCGGCGGAACGTCGCCAGGGACTGTATTTTGAGCTTCGACGCAAGGGCAAGGCGGTCGATCCCGCCGCCTGGATGCGGCGCTGAACCGACAAAGGGTAGTCCATGAAACGAACGATCCGACGCAAGCACGACACCCTGCGGTGTACGGGCCTCGTGCTGATGCTGACTGCCGGCGCCGCGTTCGCGACGGAATCCGTCCCGGAGCCCGGCCCCGACAACCTGACGCTGGACGAGCTGCGAACCTTCACCGACGTGTTCAATCTCGTGCGGCGTAACTACGTCGACCCGATCCCGGAGCGGGACCTGCTCGATTCGGCCCTGCGCGGCATGGTGGCCAGTCTCGATGCGCACTCCACTTACCTGGGGCCGGAGGCATTCCAGGATCACGATGACACCTCGCATGGCCGCTACGGCGGCATCGGTGTCCAGCTGCGCGTCGACGAGGCCCGCCTCGTGGTCGACCAGGTGCACCCGAACGGTCCGGCCTGGATGGCGGGTGTCCGTCAGGGCGATTGGGTGCTGGCAGTGGGTGGCGAGCCGGTACGCGGTCGCCCCCTCAACCAGTCCATGGACGCCTTGCTGGGTGAACCGGACAGCCAGGTCACGGTCCGATTCCGGACGGCGAAGCTGCCACCCCGCGACCTGGTGCTGACGCGCCAGTACATTCCCCTTCCCAGCGTGCAGGGCGCCCTGTTGGACGGTGACCTGGCCTACCTGCAGATCAACCAGTTTCACCTGGAGACCGCCGCGGAATTCGAGAACATGCTGGATGAATTGCGTGCGCAGGCGCCGACGGGACTTCGCGGCATCGCGCTCGACCTGCGGGACAACCGGGGTGGCGTGATCCGCTCTGCGGCGGAAATCGCCGACGGATTCATCGAAAGCGGCCTGGTCGTCTACACGCGGGGACGCTACCCGGCCAGCCACCTGGAGTATCACGCCGAACCTGGCGACTGGGCGCCCGGCGTGCCGCTGGCTGTGCTGGTCAACCGGGGCAGCGCCTCGGCCTCGGAAATCCTGGCGGGCGCCCTGCAGGATCATGGGCGGGCCACCATCGTCGGCGACCGGACCTATGGCAAGGGCACCGTTCAGTCGATTCTTCGCCTGCGCAACGGGTCGGCGCTGAAGTTGACCACCGCGCGCTACTTCACCCCTTCGGGCCGCTCGATCGACCGGGACGGCATCACCCCGGACGAGCGCGTTGACGATCGATCGACGACGGAGGGGGCCGGGAACGTCGCGGTGCCGGACGTTCGCTTCGGCGCGGGATTCCGTGAACTTGACGCCGCTGACGCCACCCTGGGCAGGGCAGTGCGGGTGCTGCGCGGAAGAACCACCCGGGTGGCGCCTGACGCCGGCTGATGGTCAGTTGCCGGGGCGGACCGGTGGCTGCAGCGGAAACGGCGTAACCTTTTCTCCGCTCTCGCGGTCGCGAATGGTCGCCTGGCCCTTGCGCGCCACCTGCTCCACCCGCAGAACGCCGTGCAGAGGCACATGCAATACCTCGACGTCGGCGAATTCATCGCGAATTTTTTCCTCGGCGGGATCCACGACCACGCTGTCGCCGCTGTCGAAGACCATGCCTGAAATCTGCAGGAAACCCCACAGGTCGCTGGTACTCACGCCGGTGCAGTAAAGCTCGTAAACCTTGCCGTGGTTGTGGAATGCCACCCGGTAGAGGATGTTTTTGCCCATGTACTGGTTCCTTTCTGCCCCGGCCGGCCCGGGTCAGTCCCGGACCTCGAAGGGCGAATTGCCGCGACGCCCTGACCATGCCGCGTCGAATGCGCGCGCCAGAAGGGCGTAAATCAGGCCGAGCACGAATCCCGCGAGGTGCGTCCACCAGGCCATGGCTCCCGAAATGGGGCCGAATACGGAGTAAAGCAACTGCAACGCGAACCA
>JAUIJU010000102.1 GCA_030431095.1 Gammaproteobacteria bacterium
GGACACCAGGATGACCTCGCGGTCCTCCATCTCCTCGCGCAGGGACATGACCGTGCTGAGAATCTCGTTGTCGGCGAAGGAGCCGTCACGCAGCAGGCTGGAATGGGTCTGCGGCATGCGGGTCTGAAAGAACAACCGGCCGTGCCCGGCGGCCAGGTCGAGCCCGTCGGGGACCCGCAATTCCAGGCCCTGGTCGAGGCTGTCCTTGTGCGCCATCAGTTCTCCGATAAAACGACTGACCTGGCGAACGTTGCGCGAGACCTCGGACAGGCCCTTCTTGGCCGCATCGAGTTCCTCGAGCACCATCATGGGAATGAAGACGTCGTGTTCCTCGAAGCGGAACAGGGCGGTGGGGTCGTGCATCAGGACATTGGTGTCGAGCACGTAGAGACGCTTGGTGTTGCCCATGGTTTCCTTGCTGGTTCCCTCGCCGGTAGCGGGCGTCGGGTTGGTGAACGAGTCGATCAGCCGAGCTCCCTTGCTGCTTCGAGCACCGCCTCGACGTGGCCCGGAACGCGCACCTTGCGCCATTCCTGTCGCAGTACGCCTTCACCGTCGAGAAGGAAGGTGGAGCGCTCGATGCCCATGTATTTACGGCCGTACATGTTCTTCTCGCGTATCACGTCGAACATCGAGCACAACGTCTCGTCAGCGTCCGAGATCAGATCGAAGGGAAAGGACTGCTTCGCGCAAAAGTTCTCGTGCACTTTCACGCTGTCGCGGGATACGCCGACGATGGCCGTGTTCGCGTCCACGAAGGCGTCGTGGTGGTCGCGGAAATCCTGTCCTTCACGGGTACAGCCCGGGGTGTTGTCCTTGGGGTAAAAATACAGCACCAGGTTCTTGCCCTTGAAGCTGTCCAGTGAGAGGTTCTTGTTGCCGGTGGCGGGGAGGTCGAAGCTGGGAACGGGCTGTCCGACGTTGACCATGAAGCCTCCTGTGGCTGTGAATCCGGGCGCCGACGGGTCCCGGGGGAGCCGGGCGCGGCTCGCCCTCATGGCTTGGAGAATACTTGTCAGTTATGGGGGGCGCAAGTACCATGGCGCCTCCTTCGCCCGGCGCCGTTTTCCCCATGTTCCAAGGCAGTATCGTCGCGCTCATCACGCCCATGGACGACCAGGGGCGGGTAGAGTTCGGGCGTGTGCCGCAACTGCTCGATTTTCTGCTCGACGCGGGCTCCAGCGGCGTGGTGGTGGCGGGGACCACCGGCGAGTCGGCCACGCTGGAGCCGGAAGAGTACCAGGCCTTACTCGAGACGGTGGTCGCGCACGTCGGCGGGCGCGTCCCGGTGTTGGCCGGAACCGGTTCCGCCAGCACCGCGCACACGGTCACGCGCACCCGGCTGGCCGGGCGGCTCGGCGCCGACGGCGCCCTGGTGGTCACGCCCTACTACAACCGCCCCACCCAGGACGGACTCTACGCCCATTACTGCGCGGTGGCTGCAGCCAGCGACCTTCCCCTGGTGCTGTACAACGTGCCGACCCGGACGTCCGTGGACCTCAGACCGGAGACCGTGGCCCGACTGGCCCCGATCGAACAGGTCGTGGCGATCAAGGAGGCCGTGCCGGGGGTCGAGCGGGCGACGGAACTGATGCAGCGGTGCGGTGATTCTCTGGTGGTGCTCAGCGGCGACGACGCCAGTTGCGCGGAGGTCATGCTGGCCGGCGCCAGGGGTGTCATCTCCGTGGCCGCCAACATCGCGCCACGTCAGTTTGCGGACCTGTCGGCCCGCGCCCTGGCGGGCGATCGCGACGGCGCCGTGGCCCTGGTGAAGCGCCTGGCGCCACTGCTGGCGCAATTGTCCGTCGAAACCAATCCGATTCCTGTAAAATGGGCCGCTTTCGAGCTGGGCATGGCGGGTCCTGGCATTCGCCTGCCCCTGCTGCCCATGACAGAACAACACCGGCCGGCCCTGCGGGGTTGCCTGGAATCGCTGGGCCTGTTGCCCGGCACGGAACAATAAGTCTTTATGTCGAAGCGAATTCTGCCCCTGGCGGGCATCATGCTGCTGGCGGCCGGTCTCGGCGCCTGCAGCTGGTTCAAGGAAAAGCCGCCCGAGTACATGGCCAGCCAGGAGGTCGATCCCCTGGGTGTGCCTTCGGACCTGGATGCGCCTCAGTACCGCGCACCGCTGGTGATTACCACGCCTGAAATGCGCCTGCCTTCAGGCGACGAGCTCAACCCGGGTCCGCCGCGTGCGGTATCCACCGCCGGACGCGGTGACGCCAACGCCTGGATGGCGTGGTCGGCCGAGGGCGTATACCTGTCGGTGGACGATTCCCCCGAGAGCGTGCAGCGCCGCCTGGGCTTCGCCATCGATCGCACCGGCATGCGACCGTTGGAGCCGGCCGACGACGGGGCGCACCGTTTCGAATACGTGCACCAGCGATTCGACGAACGCAGTTTCTGGCAAAAACTCGCCTTCTGGAACGATGGCCTGGGCGCCGACTATTCCGGCACCTATCGCACCCGGGTGGTGGCGGACGGAGACGAGACCCGCGTCTACCTGCTGCTCGACTCGGGTCGCCCGGCCACGACCAGCGCGTCGGAGCACGTATTGGGGATTTTCATGGAGCGCCTGGGATGACGTTCGTCGTCACGGAAAACTGCATCAAGTGCCGGTACACCGACTGCGTGGAGGTGTGTCCGGTGGATTGTTTCCACGCGGGCCCCAATTTCCTGGTCATCGACCCCGACGAGTGCATCGACTGCACGTTGTGTGAACCGGAATGCCCGGCGGAGGCCATTTATCCCGAGGACGACCTGCCGGCCGGCCAGGAACATTTTCTGCAGCTGAATGCCGAGCTCTCGCTCGAATGGCCCGTCATCACCGAGATGCAGGAACCGGCCGACGATGCCACGGACTGGGATGGCAAGCCGGGCAAACTCGAGTTGCTCGAACGCTGAACCCGTCTCCGTAGGTCGCGCTCATGCCGTGTTAAAATGCGCACTGGCGCAGGATTCAGCCGCGCGCACCCGAAAAGCGAACCAGGACAGTTCCATTACCGAACCCACGCTGATAACCCGCGTCGATCATGGCATCGACGCGAAGCACTTGTGCCCCAACGCGACCGAAGTCGTCGAGCGCCTGCAACAGGCGGACTACGAGGCCTACATCGTTGGCGGCAGCGTGCGCGACCTGCTGCTGGGCAAGTCACCCAAGGATTTCGACATCGCCACGGACGCAACCCCGGAAGAGGTCAAGGACGTGTTTCCGCGTTGCCGCCTGATCGGTCGCCGCTTCCGGCTGGCGCACGTGCGCATGCGCGGCGACATTCTCGAGGTGGCCACCTTTCGTGGCCAGGGAAAGGTGCACCAGGACGCCGAAGGGCGCATCCTGCGCGACAACGTCTGGGGCACGGTGGAAGAAGACGCGGTGCGCCGCGACTTCACCATCAACGCGCTGTTCATGGACCCGGTAAACGGCGAAATTCGCGATTACGTGGGGGGGTACCAGGATCTCCAGGATCGCCGCCTGCGCCTGATCGGCGATCCGGAAACCCGCTACCGCGAAGACCCGGTGCGCCTGCTGCGCGCCGCCCGGTTCGTCGCCAAGCTGGGCGTGGAGCCGGACGATGCCACCGTCGCGCCCATGGATGAGACCGCACCGCAGCTGGAACAGATTCCCCCGGCCCGGCTGTTCGAGGAAGTGTGCAAGCTGTTCCTGACCGGACACGCGGAACGGACCCTGGAAACCCTGCAACGTTTTCAGCTCACGCGGTACCTGTTCCCGGTGCTGGAGCAGGGCGGTGGCAAGGGCAAGGCGAAACTGCACCCGATCATGCAGCGCGCCATGAAAAGCACCGACGACCGCATCGCGCAGGACATGTCGGTCACACCGGCGTTCCTGGTCGCCGCTTTGCTGTGGGCGCCCGTGGAGGCGCGCGCCGAACGCTACCAGGCTGATGGCGCCAGCCCTTACCAGGCCCTCGAGCGTGCCGGCGACGAGGTGTTGTCCATGCAGGTGCGACGGACCGCGGTGCCTCGGCGATTCAGTTCCGTGACCCGCCAGATCTGGCTGAACCAGGCGCGCCTGATGCGAACCCGGGGCAAGCGCGCCCGTTCCATTTTGCACCAGCCGAGGTTTCGCGCCTCTTACGATTTCCTTTTG
>JAUIJU010000040.1 GCA_030431095.1 Gammaproteobacteria bacterium
CCTCGATCAGCACCAGCAGGCGATAGGCGCCGGCATCGAGATGGGCGGCCAGCTCGGTGATGCGGTCGGCGAGGGACGAAAGACGCGCTCCCGGAACGGCCGGTTGCCCGGCAGTCTGTGCGTCACCTTTCTCGCGGTCGCCGCCTTCGTCGATGACGATATCAATCACAGGCCGGTCTTGCCGGGGTCCGGAATTCGAAGTGGTGCAGGCCATGATAATTCCTCTTGAAGTGCTGTATAAGTATACACCCTTCGGCTTCTATAATCACATGTAAAACAACAGGATAAGCGTAGTCAAAGCACCCGGATAGCCGGGACCCGAACTCCCGGCTTCCCGGTTCTCCAGCTTCCCGACTCTCCAACGTCCCTGAGCCACAGAACGCCCCCCGTCTATACTGAACGCACCCAGCCAATAACAAGCCAGGTACCTGCTCATGATCGAATTCACCGTCAACGGCGAATCGGTGTCCACCGAGGCCGAACCCGATACCCCCCTGCTCTGGGTTCTGCGCGACGAACTTGGCCTGAAAGGCACCAAGTACGGTTGCGGTATCGCGCAATGCGGGGCCTGTACCGTGCACCTCGACGGCATGGCCACGCGTTCCTGCGTCGTACCCCTGTCCTCGGTCTCGGGCCGCTCGGTGACCACCATCGAAGGGCTGGACGGCGACGGCCGCCATCCCCTGCAACGCGCCTGGATCGAGATGCAGGTACCGCAGTGCGGATACTGCCAGAACGGACAGATCATGCAGGCCGCCGACCTGCTGGCCAACAACGCCGAGCCCACCGACGACGAGGTCGTGACGCACATGAACGGAAACGTCTGTCGCTGCATGGCGTATACCCGCATCAGGAAGGCCGTGCTGCGCGGCGCAGAGATCGCGCGGGAGGGGAAATAGCATGAGCAGCCCGATTCAACGCAGCCTGGAACGACTCACCCTCAGCCGACGCGGTTTCCTGGCCGGTAGCACCGCCGGTGGCCTGGTGATGGCCTTCGGTGGGGGCGCTGGGGTCGCCTCCGCCGCCGAGGCGCTGGAGGAAAAACGTTTTGCGCCGACGGTCTGGTTCGAGATCGATACCGCCGGCACTGTGCTGGTCAACATCGCCAAGGCCGAGATGGGCCAGCACGTGGGCACGGCCCTGGCGCGCATCGTCGCCGACGAACTCGGCGCCGACTGGTCGAAGGTGGGCATCACGCACGTGGACTCGGACCCGAAGTGGGGCTACATGGTCACGGGCGGATCCTGGTCGGTGCATACCAGTTTCCAGGCCCTTTCCCGAGCCGGCGCCGCCGGCCGTATCGTGCTGATCGAAGCGGGCGCCGCCCTGCTCGGCGTGGCGCCCGCTGCGTGTAACGCCGTCAACGGCGAAGTGCGCGCCGGCGACCGCGCCGTGAGCTTCGCCGAGATCGTGCAGCGCGGTGCGATCGACCGCCAGTTCACCCCCGAGGAACTCGAAGCCATACCGGTGAAAACGCCCGAGCAGCGAAACCTGGTCGGCAAGCCGGTCAGGGCCCTGGACATTCCCGCCAAGAGCACGGCACGGGCCACTTACGGCATCGACGTCGAACTTCCCGGCATGCTGTACGCGCGTCCCTTGCTGCCACCTACGCGTTATGGCAGCAGCGTCACCGGCGTGGACGATTCGGAGGCCAGGGCCGTGCATGGCTACCAGGGCTACGAGATCCTGGAGGACCCCAGCGGCACCCTCCAGGGCTGGGTGGTGGCGCTTGCCGACAGCCAATGGGCGGCGCTCAAGGCGGCCGACGTGCTGAAGGTCGAGAGGACGCCTGGCCCCACTGCGGAAGTGGACGAGGACGCCCTGCTCGCTCACGGCGAGGCGCTGGCCGCCGGCGACGGTGGCGTGCTTTTCGTAAAGGAGGGCGACGTGGACTCGGCCCGTGGGGACACAACGCTGGACGCCACCTACCGCACGCACTCGGTACTGCATTTCACCATGGAGCCCGGCAACGCACTGGCACAACAGGTGGACGGTACCTGGCATCTGCATTCCGGCAACCAATGGCAATCCCTGATCATCCCCGTCCTGGCCAGGGCACTGGAAGTGAACGAGGCCCAGGTCGTGATCCACCAGTATTACCTCGGCGGCGGCTTCGGCCGTCGGCTGTGGGGCGACACCATGCTGCCGGCGGCCCTGGCCGCCAAGGCGGTGGGCAGGCCGGTCAAACTGGTCTTCACCCGCGAGGACGACAGCCGATTCGATTGCGTGCGCTCCGCTTCGGTACAGACCTTTTCCGGCCAGGTGGCGGATGGCAGGGCCGTGTCCGTGGACAGCGCGGTGGTGGCCGGCTGGCCTACCCAGGCCATGGCGCCGGGCTTCATGGCCGACGGCCTGGAAGACACCGGCAAACTCGATCCCTTCGCTGCCAACGGCGCCAATCACTGGTACAGCCTGCCCCATCACCGGGTTCGCGTGATCGAGAATGACCTGGCCCAACAGACCTTTCTGCCAGGCTGGCTGCGCACCGTCGGCCCGGGCTGGATCACCTGGGGGGTGGAGAGCTTCATGGACGAACTGGCCCACGCGGCCGGGGCCGACCCCATCGCGTTCCGGCTGGCCCACCTGGACGCCACCGGCAAGAACGCCGGCGAAGCGCCCAACAGCGTGGGTGGCGCGAAGCGCCTGGCCCACGTGCTGCAGGTGGTGCGCGAACAGTCAGGCTGGGGCCGTGAACTTCCCGCCGATGAAGGACTCGGCGTCGCCGCTACCTTTGGCCAGGAGCGCGCCAGGCCCACCTGGATCGGCTGCGTGGCGCACGTGAAGGTGGACCGCAAAAGCGGCGTCATCACTGTCAGGAAACTCTGGCAAACCATCGATTGCGGCACCGTGGTTCACCCGGATGGCGCACTGGCCCAGGCCGAAGGCGCGGCGTTGTGGGGCGTCAGCCTGGCCCTGCACGAAGGCACGCACTTCGAGAACGGCCAGGTGGCCGACCGCAACCTGGACAGCTACACCCCGCTGCGCATGGCCGACGTTCCCGCACTCGACATCCGCTTCGTGGACAGCACCGAGTTCCCGCAAGGCATGGGCGAACCGCCCCTGTCGCCCGTGGCGCCGGCCATTGCCAATGCGGTGTTCGCCGCCACCGGTGTTCGCCTGCGCGACCTGCCGATGCGGCCTGAAGACGTCAAAGCGGCGCTCGACGTGGCCTGATCTGCGACGGCGGGGCCGCGTCATGTTTTCCGTGGCGTCCCCGGGTGTTATCATCGTTTTCTTGAATGACCGCCAACCACGCGCAGGCCAGATCAAGGATGTTCGGCACCCGACGACAAGCCCAATTCGCCACCGGTGTCACCCTGGCCATCGGCATGGCCCTGGTACCGTGCGCCACCTGGGCGGCTGAATCATTCGATGATGTGCTGAGTGGCCCATTCGAGGCCAGCACGTTCGATCCCCGCTATCACGATGACCCCGGCGAATGGCTCGGCGACCTCGGCCTGTTCGGCATACCTGGCAGTGGAGCGCAGCCGTTCACGACCGGCGCCGTGGGCCTGAACCGCGCCTGGGATCCCCGCGACATGGCGGCGGGCGTCAAGCTCGAGGGACAGGCGGGGGAATGGACGGTCAACGTGCTCGGCGTGCAGGAGCAGGACGACTCCTCCACCGACCTGCGCAACAGCTTCGTGGCGCGCATCACGCGCCAGGTGTTCGACGACTACCGGCTCGGCTTCATCGTCACCAGCGGCGACCCGGAAACCGGCGAAGCGGCGCGCACCGTGGGCATGGACGTCAACTATCGCGGCGAAGGCCCCCTGAGCGGACAGGCCTGGGTGCAACGCACCGACAACGCGGCCAGCGGCGGTACGGATGATAGGGCCTGGGGCCTGCGGCTGCACTACCCGGATGGTCCGCACGAACTGGACGCACGGTACGAATACTACGGCGACGATTTCGACCCGGCGCTGGGCTCCGTGTCCCGCCCGGGCATCCAAGATGCACGCCTGCAATACCGCTTCGCGCACGACCGCGAGAATCCCGGTGGCTGGACCCTGGCGCATGCCCTGTCGGCCAGCGACACGCAGGCCATCGATAGCGACGAGGCCTCGGGTCAACTGCGCCTCTCCCTGCTGGACGCCCGTGGCCCCTCCGGCGACGGCTGGCAAGGCTTTGTCAGCACTCACCGCGAAGTGCTGGTCCACGGTTATGACCTGGTCGATCGTCTGCCCGTGGCGCCGGGCGAATACCAGTACCAGCGCTACGGTCTCGACTACAGCACCCGGAGGCTGGAAGACTGGACGCTGGGATTGCAGATCGCGGCCGGTGACTACCTGGAAGGTCGCCGGGACGACCTCAAGCTTCGGGGTGAGTGGCGCGCCGCCGACTGGTTGCGACTGAATGCAGAGTACGCCGTCAGTGAACACCAGCAGCCCACCGGCGATTTCACCGCGCGCACCCTGTCACTGACTTCGGAACTGACCCTGGTGCCCGGCTGGTCGCTGGCCCCCCTGGTGCAATTCAACAACATCAATGAACAACTGGGTCTGAATGCCCGCCTGCACTGGCGGACCGCTCCGGGACAGGACCTGTTCCTGGTGTGGAACCGCACCGTGCTGCGTAACCTCGAAGACCGACTGGTCGCGCCATTGCAGGACTCGGTCCTCCGGGGTATCTGGAAATTGCGATTCGAGTGAAGCCAGCCCCTTTCGACACACCACAAAAAAAGCGGCCGATGGCCGCTTTTCTCGTTCTGGTGTCTGCCAGGAAGCTCAGCGTTTGAGCACCTGGAGCACCTCTTCCAGCTCGGTGCGCACCTGGCGGATGATCTGCTGACTGCGATCGAAATCGTCGCTGGCATGCTCGCCCTCCAGCTTCTGCCGCGCGCCGCTGATCGTAAATCCCTGTTCGTAGAGCAGGTTGCGAATCTGCCTGATCATGATCACGTCGCCACGCTGGTAGTAACGGCGATTTCCCCGTCGCTTGACCGGCTTGAGCTGGTCGAACTCCTGTTCCCAGTAACGCAGGACGTGCGGCTTGACGCCGCACAGTTCACTTACCTCACCAATGGTGAAGTAGCGCTTTGCCGGGATCGGAGGGAGTTCCTTGTCATTCCCCGGATCCAACATAAGCTTCAACCCTTGCACGTAGTTTTTGGCCGGGACGGAAAGTCACCACGCGCCGGGCGGAGATCGGAATCTCCTCGCCGGTCTTCGGGTTACGTCCCGGGCGTTCTTTCTTGTCACGCAGCTGGAAGTTGCCGAAGCCTGACAGCTTCACGTTTTCACCGTCTTCCAGGGCCGTCTTGATGGCCTCGAAATAAGCGTCCACGAATTCCTTTGCCTCGCGCTTGTTGAGACCGACTTCGTCGAACAACCGGTTGGCGATTTCTGCTTTCGTCAATGACATGGCTAACCTCTGAGCTGTGCTTCCAGCCGGGAATCCAACCCCTTGACCACGCGGTCGATGACGGATTCCACGACTTCATCTGTAAGAGTGCTTGAAACGTCTTGTAAAATCAAGCCAATAGCTAGACTTTTGTACCCTTTTTCAACGCCTTGGCCTGAAAACTGGTCAAAAATGATGAGATCGGTGAGCAAAGTGCCCGCCACTTCGCGCGTAACGGCGTCGATCTCCGCGAAACTCACCCCTTCAGGCACCAGGAACGCGAGGTCCCTTCGCACCAAAGGAAAAGAGGAAATATTATTCGCGTGTGGTATTTCGCGATTTGAGATTGATGCTAAATCGAGCTCGAACGCGAAGACCCGGGTCTTCAGGCCCAGCGCCTTCTGACAGGCGGGGTGCAGCGCACCGACCCAGCCGGTCACTGCGCCATCGACCACCACGTCGGCCGCCTGGCCAGGGTGCAGAAACGGTCGTTCACAGGCCTCGAACCGGATGTCGGCGCTCTCGCCACGCAGGCCCAGCAGGCGCTCCAGATCACCCTTGACGTCAAAGAAATCGACCTCGCGGGTGGACGCGCCCCACTGCTCGGGCAACGCCGGCCCGCACGCCACGGCGGCCACGCGTTCCACCTCGACCAGGGCGTCGCCCTGCAGAAATACCTTGCCGGTTTCGAACAGGCGCACGCGTCCGGCCTGGTAACGCAGGTTGCGCCCCAGCGCCTTGAGCAGACCCGGCAGCAATGCGGTACGCATCACGTCCATGTCCGAGGAAATCGGATTGGCCAGGGGCAGCGCGCCGGCTTCCAGGTGCAGGGATTCCAGCACGCCCCGATCGACGAAAGCGTATGTGATGGCCTCGAAATAGTCGGCGGCGCACAGGGCATCGCGCACGGCCGCGCCAGGCACGGTCGACTCGCTCAGCGCCGGCAGGGTCAGTTCGCCGCTGGGCAGCGCGGCCGGCAGCTGGTCATAGCCATGAATACGGGCCACTTCCTCGACCAGGTCTTCTTCGATCTCGATGTCGAAACGGCTGCTGGGCGGCGTGGCGACCCAGCCGCCATCCACCGTCTCCAGTTTCATGCCCAGGCGACGCAGAATGCCTTCCACCGTTGCCGCGTCCAGGTCGCTGCCCAGTACGCGGTTCAGGCGGTCCAGGCGCAGCCGCACGGGGCGGCGCCCGGGAAGGTGCTCCGGCGACTCGGCCACCAGCAGGGGGCCGGCTTCGCCACCGCAGATCTCCAGCAGCAGCGCCGTGATGCGTTCCATGGCCTCGACCTGCCCCGCCGGATCCACGCCACGTTCGAAGCGGTGCGACGCGTCGGTGTGCAGGCCCAGGTCGCGCGCCTTGCCCATGATGGTGGCGGGACGAAACCAGGCCGATTCCAGCAGCACGTTGCTGGTGACGTCGGTCACGCCGCTGTCCAGACCGCCCATGATGCCGGCCAGGGCCACCGGGCCCGATGCGTCACAGATCGCCAGCAGGCTGTCGTCCAGTTCCACGACCTTGCCGTCGAGCAGGGTCAGGGATTCCCCTGCCCGGCCGCGACGAACGGAAACGCCACCCTGCAGGGTGTCCAGGTCAAAGGCGTGCATGGGCTGGCCCAGCTCCATCAGCACGTAGTTGGTGGCGTCCACCACCGCGCTGATACTGCGAATGCCGCTGCGACGCAGGGCTTCGCGCATCCACAGGGGCGACGGCGCGGTGGGATCGATGCCCTTGAGCACCCGACCCACGTACCGCGGACAGTCCGCGGGGTCGAGCAACTCGATGTCGACGCCCTCGTCCAGGGCCGGCGTCACGGGCTCAATGGTCAAGGGTGTACCTGCCACCCCGGTGATCGCGGCCACGTCGCGCGCCAGGCCCTTGATGCCCAGGCAATCGGCGCGGTTGGGCGTCAGTTCCAGGTCGATGACCCGGTCGTCCAGGTCGAGAAACGCGCGAAAATCCTCGCCCACTGGCGCGTCGGCCGGCAGTTCCATCAGGCCGTCGTGGTCTTCGGACAGGCCGAGTTCCCGCGCCGAGCAACACATGCCGAACGACTCCACGCCGCGCAGCCTGGCCTTGCCAATCCTGAACACGCCCTGGTCGCCCCCGTCCAGTTCGGCGCCGACCCGGGCGAAGGGCATTTTCAGGCCAGGACGGGCGTTCGGTGCGCCGCAGACCACCTGCAGTGTCTCACCGCTGCCGTCATCGACGCGGCACAGCTGCAGCTTGTCGGCATCCGGGTGTGGCTCGCAGGCCGTAATCTGGCCCACCACCACGCCGGCGAAAGCGCTGGCCACCGGCGTCACGGTGTCCACTTCCAGCCCGGCGGCGGTGAGCGCCCCGGCCAGTTCCCCGGCCCCCTGCGTCACGGGCACCCACTGTTTCAACCAGTCGACGGAAAACTTCATGTCGGGACCTCAGCGAAACTGGCGCAGGAAGCGCAGGTCATTGTCGAAGAAGGGGCGCAGGTCGGTCACGCCATAGCGCAGCATGGCCAGGCGCTCCACGCCCATGCCGAAGGCGTAGCCCACGTAACGTTCGCTGTCGATGTCGCAGGCGGCCAGCACATTGGGGTGCACCATGCCGCAGCCCAGGATTTCCAGCCAGCCGGGCTCGCTGCCATCGCCCTTGTCCCAGGCCACGTCCATCTCGGCCGAAGGCTCGGTGAACGGAAAGTAGGACGGGCGAAAACGGGTTCCCATGTCGGTCTCGAAAAAGGCATTGACGAAGGCCTGCAGCACGCCCTTGAGGTCGGCCATGTTCACCGACTCGCCGACCAGCAGGCCCTCCACCTGGTGAAACATGGGAGAGTGGGTCTGGTCGTAGTCACTGCGGTACACCCTGCCCGGCGCAATGATGCGGATCGGCGCACCCTGGGCGAGCATGGCCCGCACCTGCACCGGCGAGGTGTGGGTGCGCAGCAGGCGACCGTCGGCGAAATAAAAGGTGTCGTGCATGGCCCGCGCGGGATGGTGGGCCGGAAAATTCAGCGACTCGAAGTTGTGGTGGTCGTCTTCGACCTCGGGGCCGGTGGCCACCTCGAATCCCAGGCGGGAAAACAAGTCGATGATGCGCTGCATGGCGCGGGTCACCGGGTGCGGACCGCCGCGTGCCGTACCGCGGCCGGGCAGCGTGACGTCGACGCGCTCGCCGGCCAACCTGGCTTCCAGGGCGGCCATCTCAAGGCCGCTGCGGCGGTCATTCAGCGCCTGCTGGATGGCCTGCTTGGCGCGGTTCACTTCCTGGCCGAATGTCTTGCGCTCTTCCGGCGCCATGCCGCCCAGCGACTTGAGCAGCGCGGTGACCGCGCCTTTCTTGCCCAGGTAGTGAACGCGCAGGTCTTCCAGCGCGCGGAGGTCGTCCGCGGCGCCGATGTCGGCCTGCGCCTGGTCGAGAATGTCGTTGACGGATTCCAAGGGGTTCCTTACCTGAACAAAAGAAAGGGAGGGGCCGGGGCCTCTCCCTTCCGCAACCTGATCTGCCCCGCACGCGTGCCGGGGCGGAAGGTACGCCCCCGCCTGGGCGGGGGCGACCGGGGTTTTAGCCGAGGCTGGCCTTCGCCTTTTCCGCCAGCGCCGTAAAGGCGGCGGCATCGTGCACGGCGAGATCGGCCAGGACCTTACGGTCCAGTTCGATTTCGGCCTTGCTCAGGCCGTTCATGAAGCGGCTGTAGGACATGCCGTTCAGGCGCGCCGCGGCGTTGATCCGCGTGATCCACAGGCGACGGAACTCACGCTTCTTGGCGCGACGGTCGCGGTAGGAATACTGGCCTGCCTTGATCACCGCCTGCTTGGCGGAACGATAGGTCTTGCGGCGGGCGCCGTAATAACCCTTGGCTTCCTTCAGGACTTTCTTGTGTCGTGCGCGGGCGACGACACCACGTTTTACTCGTGCCATGGTTCTCTCCTCCCGTTATGAGTAAGGCAGCAGGCGCTTGACGACTTTCTTGTCCGCGTCACTGATCATGTCAGTGCCCCGCAGACCGCGTTTGCGCTTCTGGTCTTTCTTGGTGAGGATGTGGCTGTGAAAGGCATGGCCACGCTTGAAGCCGCCACTGGCGGTCTTCTTGAAACGCTTGGCCGCGCCCCGATTGGTTTTCATCTTGGGCATGATTTGCTCCTGGCCCTATGGGCCTTCTCTTAATACGTGATCCAAGCGGTGAAGGTGGCGTACTGCCCCGTCACACTTTCCGTCCCTGCTTGGTACCGCTTCTTCAATGTGGGCGCTGCATCCTGCAACACCGGGTAAAAACCTACTGGCGCTTTGGCGAAATCAGCATCACCATCTGCCGTCCCTCCATCTTGGGGAACTGCTCGACGGTGGTTTCCTCGGCCATTTCGTCGCGGATGCGTTCGAGCATGTCGCGACCGAGTTCCTGGTGGGCCATTTCACGGCCCCGGAACCTCAGGGTGACCTTGACCTTGTCTCCGTCTTCGATGAAGCGGCGCACATTGCGCATCTTCACCTGGTAATCGGCTTCCTCGGTGCCCGGGCGGAATTTGACTTCCTTGACCTGGGTCACTTTCTGTTTCTTCTTTGCCGCCTGGGCCTTCTTGGCCTGTTCGAACCGGAACTTGCCGTAATCCATGACCCGGCAAACGGGCGGTTCGGCATTGGGGGCAATCTCCACCAGGTCCATGCCGTCCTTTTCGGCGAATGCTACGGCGTCCTCGATGGACATGATGCCTGCCTGTTCACCTTCCAGGTCGATGACCCTTACTTCCGGCGCCTTGATGTCCGCGTTGCGCCGCGACTCCTTTTTAGAGGCGATGTGTTCTACTCCTGTTCCTGACCAGTCATCCCCGCTGCGCGATGGCGTCGGCGAGGTGTTCGGCGAAGGCGTCGACCGGCATGCTGCCCAGGTCTTCACCCTCGCGGGTACGCACGGCGACAGCCCCCTCCTCGACCTCGCGGTCGCCCACGACCAACAGGAAGGGAACCCTCGACAAAGTGTGCTGGCGGATTTTATAGCCGATCTTCTCGTTTCTCAAGTCCAAATCGACGCGGAAGCCCCTGTTTTCAAGGGTTTTGGCCACTTCCGAGCAAAAATCGTCCTGCCGGTCCGTGATATTGAGCACCACGGCCTGCACGGGGGCCAGCCAGACGGGCATTTTTCCGGCGTGGTTTTCGATCAGGATGCCGATGAAACGCTCCAGCGAACCGAGAATCGCACGGTGCAGCATCACCGGCGTCTGGCGTGAGGAGTCTTCCGCAATATAGTGCGCGCCCAGCCGTTCGGGCATGTTGAAATCCAGTTGCAGCGTGCCGCATTGCCACACGCGGCCGATGCTGTCCTTCAGCGAGAAATCGATCTTCGGTCCGTAAAACGCGCCGTCGCCGGGGTTCAGCTTCCACTCCATGTCGGCCGACTCCAGCGCCGCCTGCAGCGCACCCTCGGCCTTGTCCCAGATCTCGTCGCCACCGATGCGGTTCTCCGGCCGGGTGCTCAGTTCCACGATCACGTCTTCGAATCCGAAATCCCGGTATACGCTGAACAGCAGATCGATAAAGCCCCGCGCCTCGTCCTGCAGCTGGTCCGGCGTACAGAAGATGTGCGCGTCGTCCTGGGTGAAACCGCGCACGCGCATCAGGCCGTGCAGGGCGCCGGAGGCCTCGTTGCGATGACAGGAGCCGAATTCGGCGTAGCGGATCGGCAGGTCGCGATAACTGTGCAGGCCCTGGTTGAACACCTGCACGTGGCAGGGGCAGTTCATCGGCTTGATCGCGTACTGGCGATGTTCGCTGTCGGTGATGAACATGTTCTCCAGGTACTTGGCCGCGTGGCCGGAACGCTCCCACAGCGAGATGTCCACCACCTGGGGGGTGTTGATTTCGCCGTAGCCCGCTTCGCGCAACCGCCCGCGAATGTAGTCCTGCACCTCGGTGTAGATGCTCCATCCCTTCGGGTGCCAGAACACCATGCCGGGCGCCTCTTCCTGGAAGTGGAACAGTTCCAGTTGCCTGCCCAGACGCCGGTGGTCGCGCTTCTCCGCCTCTTCCAGGCGATGCAGGTAGGCCTTGAGCTGCTTCTTGTCCGGCCAGGCGGTGCCGTAGATGCGCTGCAGCATTTCGTTGTCGCTGTTGCCGCGCCAGTAGGCGCCGGCCAGCTTGGTCAGCTTGAAGTGGCCCAGGTGCGCCGTGCTGGGCACGTGCGGGCCCCGGCACAGGTCGATGAAATCCCCCTGGCGGTACAGGGAGATCACCTCGTCCTCGGGCAGATCCTCGATGATCTCGGCCTTGTATTCCTCGCCTTCCTGGCGGAAGAACTGCACGGCCGGGCCGCGCTCCCAGACCTCGCGCGAGACCGGGATGGCGTCATCCACCAGGCGACGCATTTCCGCCGCGATGCGGTCGATGTCTTCCGGAGAGAAACCGGGATCGTAGGCGAAGTCGTAGTAAAAACCGTCCTCGATCACCGGGCCGATGGTGACCTGGGCCTCGGGGAACAGGCGCTTGACGGCCTGCGCCAGCAGGTGCGCCGTGGAGTGACGGATGACTTCCAGCCCCTCCTCGTCGCGCGCGGTGATGATGCGCAGGGCGGCGTCGCCCTCGATGGTGTGGGACGCGTCCACCAGCGTGCCGTCGACCTCGCCGGCCAGGGTGGCCCTGGCCAGGCCCGGGCCGATATCGGTCGCCACGTCCATGACGCTGACGGGTTGCTCGAATTGTCTGGTGCTGCCGTCCGGCAGGGTGATCACTGGCATGGTCTCTTCCGTCTCTTTTTCCGTTCCCCAGAAAGCAAGAAAGGCGCACACGGCGCCCTCCAGGGATTCGCCATGTGCGGCCCTGTCTAGGTGGTGGTAGTTCGTGTTTCGATGAGCATGGGCCTATTGTACGCGTCCGACCGGCCCGCGTCCAAGCACCCGCATCATTCAGCGCCCCAGCAGGAGTTCACGGAATCGCTCCTGGCCGATCGACCGGTGAATTTCGGCCACCGTGATCATCGGCACCAGGATCAGGAGCATGAGCAGGACCGGCGCCAGGTGCACCCACAGCGGCAGGGCCGTGGCCTCCTCGAGGATGGTGGCGAAGGACTGGTCGTGCACCCATCCCACGACGAGCTCCTCCAACGCCTTGAACACGATCAGTACACCCAGCATGGCCAGGCTGCGCCAGGCGATGCGGTAGATCAGCGAGTGATGCGCGGCCCGGTGCCCTGCCTTGAGCGCATCGCCGATCAGGATGAACTTGCCCAGCACCAGGGCCTGGACCACGGCAAAGCCCAGCGGCGCCCAGACCACTCCCTCGGTTTCCAGGCTGGCCGCCTTGAACAGGGTGAGCACGGCGAAACACACCCAGAGGTAGGCGCTGATCAGGGCGTACTTGCGCAATTCTTCCAGCAGCCGCTCGCGGCGTGTCGGGGAAGCGGATTCAGTCATCGGGCGTTCTCCCGGATTCGGGGATGGGTGGGTTGCCGGCGGATGGGCGCGACCAGAACGCGTCGAATACCCTGACCGCCATTGTGCCGTAGACCGCGATCAACAAGAACAGGCCCAGGCGCTTGCCGAAGGCAATGCCGTCGGACAAGGGCGAATCACCGACCGCCGGACCCAGCAGCACGAGCATGGTCAGAAAGGCATAGGACCAGGTATTGAAATCCGGGGCGACGGCCCGCCCACGAAAGATGCGCGACCCGAACGCCAGCCCCGCCAACACGACCAGCAAGGTGTAGGGCAGCAGACCGGGCCAGGCGCGCAACAGCGCCCAGCCCAGGAACGCCGCGATTCCGCCCCACACGGTCGATCGAAGCAGGGAACGACCCATGTCGCGACTCTGGTCCGACGTGGCCTGCTGGCCCATGCTGGCCACCTTGATCATGACCGGTGTATAGGCGGCGCTGGCGCTGCTGAACAGGAACACCAGGGTCAACGGCAACACGACCAGGCTGGCTCGCAGCGCGTTACGCGCCGCCAGCGTCGGCGGCGGGCGCGGCGACGGTGGTGGTCCCGCCGGCAATGGCCGGTCGGCCGGGTCCGGCCACAGCAGGTGCGCAATCCAGACGAAGGCGACGCCCGCCAGTGCGTTGAATCCCAGCGCGGAAATCAACATCACCAGCAGATCGGGCTGCACGGACCCGACGGTGATGACCAGGGTCAGGCCAATGGTCATGAAGGTGCCGAGCACCGGCGAGCCACCCCGCGCGGTGAAGTAAAAGGTGTGAAACAACGCCAGGGCCACCAGCAGGATACCGGCCCACCGCGCATAGGACAGGAACGGCAGCAGGACCAGGCTGGCGGTCATCGGTAGCAACAGCGCCACCACCACCGCCAGGCCCTTTTTCAGGCCGGGCGCCGGCATGGGCAAGGCCAGCAGCATCATCGTGAGCGCCGGCGCAATGAATGCCAGGGGCCAGTCCATCGCCTGGGTGACCAGGAGGCACAACGCAGTGCCGAAGGCCAGGCGAAGAATTCGCCGCGCCGCCAGCGGATGGCGGCCGGGGAGCGAAGTGGCGTTCGAGGAGGTTGCGGCCACGCCGATTCAGTAGGCGAAGGTCAGCCAGGCCTCGATCCGGATCAGCCACCGCCCCAGCGTGTTGGTCACCGGGTGGTCGCCGGTGAAGACCACCACCGAGGCCTGCGACCCCACTTTCAGGGGCATGGGATCGAGGTCTCCCGGCACGTCGAAGCTCACCAGGACCGGGTAGCGCTGTGACTGTCGCAGCCAGTTGCTGTCATTCTTGATGGTCGGCAGGCTGCCCAGCTGCGCCGAGTCGACCGCGACGCCGAAGCCCACCTCGCGCACCGTGCCTTCGACCACGCGACCGGGCACCGCGTCGAACACGATGTGCGCCGCGTCACCGGCTTTGATGTGCCCCAGGTTGTTCTCCGTGAAATCGGCCTGCAACCAGATGTTGTGGGTAGCGATAAAAGTCATTTGGGGGTGGCCGGCGGAGACGAAATTACCCGTATCGAGGCGCACGTCCGTGACCACGCCGTCGGCGGGCGCCGTCACGGTGGCGCGCTGCAGGTTCAGCCGGGCCTGGTCGAGGCTGGCCTGGGCCTGCAGCAGGCGGGAGTTGTCGTCGCCTTCCTTGCCCAGGTTCTGGATGGCCTGTTCGCGCTGGGCGCGGGCCGCTTCCACCTGGCTCCGCGCAGCCGCCAGCGAGGCCTCCGCCAGCTCCAGCCGGCGCTCGGAAATGGCCCCCGGGTCCTGTTCGCGAATCGCCTTGGTGCGGTCGTAATCCTGCTGCGCCTTGACCAGGTTGGCCTGCGCCGCGGCCACGCCGGCATCCGCGGCGCTGACTCCGGCTTCCGCACCGCCCACGGACTGCTGGGCGGCCTCGTAGGAAGCCTGTGCGGCCTGCACGGCCAGGCGATAGTTTTCCATGTCGATCTGGAACAGTTCCTGGTCCTTCGTGACGACCTGGTTGTTGCCGACCGACACCCGCGTGATGCGCCCGGACACTTCAGCGGCGATCGGCACCACCGGCGCGTGCAGGCGGGCCTGCGAGGTGTACGGCGTCACGCGGTCTGAACGCAGGTACCAGGCCACCAGAAGGGCGGCGAGCAACAGCACGATGAAGGTCGCCCTGCGCACCGGGTCCGGGGACTTATCCGCCGGGCTGTCGGCTGCGGGCGCCGGGTCTGCGTCGGCATCGGCCGGCGCGTCGCCGGGGGCATCGGCGCGTTGCCTGTCCGTGGTATCGGCCGGTTCGCCGGGTACCGCGTTCCGGGTCGGTGGTTCGCTCATTGGGAGGGGTCCTTTGCCGCCGTGGCGGAATCTGTGTCGTCCAGGTAGTCACCCCAGTGGGTGCGTTCCTGCATGGCCTCAAGGCTGGCCGGTGTGATGGCCGGCTGGCCGCCGCCGTCGCGCCATCCGCCACCCAGCGCCTGGTACAGGTCGACCAGGGCGCCCACGGTGGCGCCACGCGCCGACACCAGCCGTTGTTGCTGGTTGAACAGCGCCTGTTGAGCGTCCAGCACCCGCTGGTAATCCGAGTATCCCTCTGCGTAGCGTAGTGTCGCCAGCTCGTTGGAGCGACGTGCCGAGTCGACGGTTCGGTTCAGGATGCCGACCTGCTGGCGGTATCCGGAGAACGCGGCCATCGCGTCTTCGGCTTCACGCGCCGCGCCCAGGGCCGTCTCACGGTAGGCAACCAGCGACTGCTGCAGGCGGGCGTCCTGCACCCGCACGTTGTTGCGGATTCGCCCGTAATTGAGAAAGGGCCAGACGAAGGATGGTCCAACCGACCAGGTCAGCGCGTCGGCGCTGAACAGGTCGCCAAAATCACTGTCTCCGGGCCCTCCCGCGCTGACGCCGATGGAACCCGTCAGGCTGAAGCTGGGATAGAGGTCCGCCTCGGCCAGTCCCACCTGGGCATTCAGCGCCAGGGCGGTCATCTCGGCCTGGCGCAGGTCAGGGCGCCGTCGCAACATGTCGGCCGGGTACCCGACGGCCAGGGTATCCGGCAGTGCCGGTATGCCTTGCCCCGCCGCCAGACGAGCGGTCACGGCGCCCGGCAACGCTCCCAGCAACAGTGACAGGGCATTGCGCGCCTGGCGCAGGTTGGCGTCCAGTTCCGGGATGGTCGCCTGGGTGGCCAGCAACAGCGTCTGTGCCTGTTGCATGTCGAGTTCCGAGTCCTGGCCGTTGCGGAACAGCACCTCGGCGATGTCGTAACTGCGCTGCTGCAGCCTCAGGTTGTCCCGCGCGATGGCCAGTTGTTCTTCCAGGGTCCGGATCGCGGTATAGGCGGCGACCGTCGCCGCGCTGACCAGCACCTGGGCCTGCTGGTGGGCCGCCAGCGAAGCCATGTACGCGCCATCGGCCGATTCGATGGCGCGTCGGTAGCGCCCCCAGAAATCGATCTCCCATGCCGCGGTGGCCCCCAGGGTGTAGTTCCAGTAGTTGCCGATGGGGCCGGCGTTGTCCGGTGGCGACAGGTAGGTGGCGTCACCGGCCGCCGCCTGCGTCTGGGGCCACTGCGCGCCGTGCGCGATGCCGAGCTGGGCGCGGGCCTCGAGCACGGCCAGGGCGGCCAGTTCCAGCGTGTTGTTCGATTCAAGGGCGTCTTCGACCAGGGCGTCGAGCACCGGGTCCGCAAACAGCGTCCACCACCGGGACAGTTCCACCGGCGTGGCCTCCAGGCCGTCGGACGGTGCTTGCGACCAGTCCGTGCTCGTCGGTGGTTCCGGCGGCGCGAAGTCCGGCCCCACCGTGACGCACCCCCCCAGCGCGAGCAGTACTACCGACAGGCCCGTCAGCGCGCCACGTCGCGCGAGCCCCGGACCCTGCCGACGAGCCGACTTCATTGCTCCGACAGCCCGCCTCGTTCGGCATGTTTCAGGAACAGGTTATTCATCACCGCGAGCAGACTGCTGGCGGTCAGCCCGAACATCAGCACGCCGTTCGCCGCCTCCAGGCCGCCCAGCAGGCGCCACTGTTCACTCATCACGATGTCCCCGTAGCCCAGTGACGTGAAGTTCACGCTGGAATGATAGAAAGCCGTCGCGAAATCGGTGAACTCGCCCAGGAACACGAACAACAGGGCCCAGGTGGCGAACTGCAGCAGGTGGCCGATGAACAAGACGAGGAGAAAGGTGCCGGTAATGCGGAACCGGGCGCGGTAGCCCCTCTCCAGCCCCGCCTCCAGTCGCTTGATGTACATCCCCAGCAGGAGCACGAGGGCAACCACCTGGATGGCCAGGTTGACAATCAACATCAAGCTGCCGAGTAGCAGGGGCGCAAGCATGGCTCAGTCTTCGCCAGCGACTTCCGGCACGACGTTCGCGGCCTCATCCGGACCGGCTTCCCCCGCCTCGATCCACGCCATGAACAGCTTGTAACCCAGCGCCAGCACCACCGCGCCGACGAACAGGCCGATGATGCCAGAGTGGATCAGGCCGCCGATGGCCCCGAGCAGGATCACCGGCATGGGCGCCTTGACGCCCCGCCCCAGCATCAGGGGTTTGAGCACCATGTCGAGGAAGGAAACGATGATGCTCCACACGGCGAAGACCGTGCACAGCACCGTGTTGTCGTTGGTCGAAAATACATAAAAAATCACCGGAAAAAGCACCAGCCAGGGTGGCAATTGCGCAATGGCCAGCACCAGGATGGCCAGGGTCCAAAGACCGGCCGCCGGAACCCCCATCGCGACCATGCCGATTCCGCCCAGCACGGCCTGGATGAACGCGATGCCCAGTACGCCGACAGTGACCGAACGGACGGTGGCCGTGGCCAGTTCGAGCAGGTCGTCGCCGCGGTCACCCGCCAGACGACGCGACAGGCGCGCCAGGAAGCCGCGTGACGATTCCGCCCCGGCCAGCATCAGGCCAGCGACCAGGGTAGCCGCGACAAACTGCAACACCGCCAGCGCCAGGCCGGAAACCCGTTTGAACAGAAAGTCCACGATGCCGCGCAGCTGGACGCGGTGCTCGTTGAGCCACACCTCGAAATTGTCGGCGGCCGCAGACCAGTTCTCGTACAGCTTTTCGCCGACCACGGGCCAGTCCCTGACGCTTTCGTTGGCCCGCGGAATGTCGATGCCATCCCCGTGCAAGCCGTCGCGGAAGCCGGTGGCGCTGTCCAGCAGGGAACCGGCAAACAACCAGGCCGGGACGATGACGATGGCCAGGCCGAGCATGACGAACAGGAACACCGTCAGCTTACGCCGGTTACCAAGTCGTTGGGACAACGCCAGGAACGGCGTGTACACGGACACCGCGATGACGGCGCCCCACAGGATGAAGCTGATGAACGGTCCCACGATGACCAGGCACCAGGCCAGCAGGCCAAACACCAGCAACAGGTAAACGGCGACCTCGATGCTTTCGCGCACCGGTGCGTCAACGGGCTTCTGATTCATGGCACTCCCTCCTCTGGGTCCAGTCTCGGCTTTGCCCCGGACGGGGTCAAGGCGACGGCTGGAAAGGCGCCCGTATACTGTGCCGAATTCCTTTCGGAATCAAACGGCATGATCAGAAAAGTCATCAAGTGGACCGGCGCCCTCCTGCTGGTGTTGCTGCTCGGCGTCGGCGCATTCGCCTGGCACACCTGGAACTTCAAACCGGTCAACATCAACCTGTTTTTCGGTCGCGCGTTCCTGCAGTTCGCCCTGGAAAGCCCGGAACTACTCAGCAACCTGCGCGTGCTCGAGCCCATGGGGTTCAATGGCCACAACGCCCACCTGGACGACGCCAGCATGGAGGCGGGTGCGCGGATGTTCGAACAGATGCGCGAGGCCCGCGGCATTCTCGTCAGCTACGAGGACGAAGACCTCGACGACCCCGACCGGATGTCCAAGCGGGTCATGCTCAGCTTCCTGGACCTGCTATTGGAAGGAGAGCGCTTTCGCTTCCACAATTACCCGGTCAACCAGCTGTTCGGGGTGCAAAACGGGTTTCCCTCGTTCATGGAGTCCACGCACCAGGTGCACTCGGTGGAGGACGCCGAACACTACGTATCACGGCTGTCGGAGGTGGGGCGCAAGTTCGACCAGGTACTGGAGGGGCTGCACCACCGCGAGTCGCTCGGCATTGCACCGCCGCAGTTCGTGTTGACCAAGGTGCTGGAGGAAATGCGCGGCTTCGTGGAAACGCCGGCCCGGGAGAACATCCTGATGGTCTCCCTGGTGGAAAAAATGGACGAGGCCGACCTGCCCGACGAGGCGCAGCAGCGACTGGTGCTGGCCGCGCGGGCACAGATCGAGGAGACCGTCTACCCGGCCTACGACCGCCTGATCGACTATTTCGTGGCGCTGGATGACAAGGTCTCTGAGAACCACGGCATCTGGGCCCTGCCCGACGGTGACCAGGTGTATGACCTGGCCGTGCGCCTGTTCACCACCACCGACTACACGCCGGACTTCATTCACACGTTCGGCCTGTCCGAAGTCGAGCGCATCCAGGGCGAGATCCTCGCCATCCTGGCCGCGGAAGGGCGTGACGTGGGCGCCGGCTTCACCGCGGCGATCGCCGAGATGGCCAGCAACCCGGATTTCTACTACTCCGACAGCAGCGAGGGCCGGGAACAGATCCTGGCCGACTACACGGCGATGATCGAAGAAATCACCGCCGGGCTCGACCCCTATTTCGACGTAACGGCGGAAGCGCCC
The DNA here is from genome assembly GCA_030431095.1 of Gammaproteobacteria bacterium. GTDB lineage: Bacteria > Pseudomonadota > Gammaproteobacteria > Xanthomonadales > SZUA-36 > Marinihelvus. Next base: position 19,403 of record JAUIJU010000040.1, read on the forward strand.
GTGGAGGTGCAGCGCATTCCCGAATTTCGCGAGAAAACCGCGCCCGGCGCCTACTACCAGCCCCCGGCCATGGACGGTTCGCGCCCCGGCGTGTTCTACGCCAATCTCTACGACCTGGAGGCCACGCCGCGCTATTCCATGCGGACCCTGGCCTACCACGAGGCGGTGCCCGGGCATCACTTTCAGCTGGCCATCGCCCAGCAGCAGGAGGACCTGCCTTTCTTCCGCCGCATCATTCCTGCCACCGCCTACACCGAGGGCTGGGCGCTGTACGCCGAGCGCATCGCCTGGGAACTGGGCTTCCAGGACGACCCCTACGACAACATCGGGCGCCTGCAGGCCGAGTTGTTTCGCGCCGTGCGCCTGGTGGTCGACACCGGCATTCACGACCAGCGCTGGTCACGTGAACGGGCGATCGGCTACATGGTGGACAACACCGGGATGGCCGAGAGCGACGTGGTGGCCGAAATCGAGCGCTACTTCGTCATGCCGGGCCAGGCGCTGGCCTACAAGATCGGCATGACCAAGATCCTGGAACTGCGTGGCATGGCGCAGGAACGCCTCGGTGAACGCTTCGACATGCGCGAGTTCCACAACGTGGTGCTGACGAACGGCGCCCTGCCGCTGACGCTGCTGGAAATCCTGGTTACCGACTGGGTAGAGGAAAAGCTCGCCGACCGGACATGAAAAAACCCCGCCGGGGCGGGGTTCCGAATTCGTGGTGGGCACGACTACCACAATATCGCTTGATACCGAAAATAACCAGCCATAATTCAGACAAGCATAACTATTTGTTATTGCTCATATCGACCGTCATTAAATATACTTCCAAGTACGCTCCAGCACCTTTGAGTCATTGAGGGTATAAACCTTCGAATGTGGGTACTTTAGCGGGTATAGAAATGAACCCGACACCGCAGCCACGGCATCGGGTTCCAACCACCTGGAACTGTTACGGAGTTCAAGATGGCGCGCGAATTGAACAAGCTCACGGCCGCAATGGTCAAGGGCGCCAAACCTCGAAAGAAACTTTATCGCCTGGCGGATGGCGGCGGCTTGATGCTGACCATCATGCCGAACGGCACCAAGTATTGGCACTTTCGTTTTCGGACACGTGGAAAGGAGCAACTGGTCAGTTTCGGGCCTGCAAGGGAACTGTCTCTCGCCGAAGCCAGGGAAAAGCGAAAAGAAGCCCGCGCAGGGCTTCGGAATGGCCTGACACCCCAGGCTACCCGGCAGATTAATGCGGCCGCCCAACGCGACACGTTCAAGTCGTTGGCCATGGAATGGTATGAGCGGAAATCGGCCACGTGGTCGAACAAAAAGCACCGGCAAAACATCCTGGCCAGCCTAGAAAACGACGTATTTCCACAAATAGGGGATAAACCAGTCCGCGAAATCACAGCCCGTGACATTCTCGACACGGTCCAGCTCATCGTAGATCGCGGCTCCACAGATGCTGCATCCAGGACACTCCAACGAATAGGCTCAGTAATGAAACTGGGGGTTGTGCTTCGAATGATCGAAAACAGCCCAGCTGATGGGCTTTCTGAGTGGGTCAGCGTGCCGCGTGGCGGGCACCTGCCCGCATTACAACCAGCTGAACTCGGCACCCTACTCCATACACTCGATTCCCCAGAATCTCTTAAGTCCGCGCTCCGGCCGGTTACGATTCTGGCCATTGAACTTCAGATGTTGACGGTTTTAAGACCCGGAGAGCTCTGCCACGGCGAGTGGAAAGAAATCGACCTTGACGCGGCAACCTGGACCATCGCTGCGGCCAAAATGAAAATGTCACGTCCACACAACGTACCACTCTCGCAACAGGCGCTTGTTGCGATACGCGAACTCTACCAACGTACCGGAAACAATCGCTGGATGTTTCCTGGCACTCGCGGTGCCGCGACAATGAGCGGCCAAACTGTCAACCAGGCAATTAAGCGTCTTGGTTTCGGCGGACGGCATTGCGCCCATGGTTTCCGAACTACGTTCAGTACTTGGGCAAACGAATCCACCAGTTTTTCCGAAGACGTGATCGAATACCAACTCGCCCACATCCCTGCGAATAAGGTACGGGCCGCTTACAACAGGGCCAAGTACTTCGACGATCGTAAACGGCTTATGCAAGCCTGGGCGGACTTCACCGACACCATGCGCGGCATCAGCGGCAAGATCACACCAAAAAGCCATACAGCAACATGAAGCGCAGTAATTCTATTCCCTGGCACGAACACCCTGATGGCGCTTTGATATTCAAGGCCATCCTTAAGCAGGAACGACGGACCGGCAGCAATTCTGACCCGCAACAAAATACCGAGATATTGCTGCGTCATCTATATGGAAAAATACAAGAGTGGAAAAACGAACATGACAATATTGGTGCGATTAACGACCGGCTGCGTTCGGCCATGCTGGAGGAAGCTCGGGTACTTTCTGCCAAACTTTCTGATGTCATTTACGCCCTGAATCTGCCAACTGGATCCTTGTCTTACTTCAGCACACATGAAATTAAAGCAAGGATGCGCGCGCAGCAAAACGCGTTCAACTCACCATTTGACGAAGACTATTTTGACCAACAAGACATTAGTGCCCACCTATCACTCGCCTTCACCGAATACCCCGAAGCTGAAATTCACCTGGATGAGTGGCTTGAGAAACTTACAAACCCTTCGACTCTCGACAGGCTTTCACCGAAACCAGTTGTAAAGAAGGTCAATACCGAGGAGGTAATCATCACACTTGTCGCGCGAAGAATCGCTACATTTTTGTACAGACGCTACGACAGGACACTGCCTGCAACGATCGAACGAATCTGTGCAATTGAATTTCCTAACGCCCAAATTACTCGAGATTCGATCCGGTCCAAGCTTCGTGGCTTCGACCCGTTACAAGTTGGGCTCAAGGATTTTTAACCGCCCTGTACACTAAGCTGGATTTATATCGGTTCGGGCACGAATGCGATTGACTGGACCATGCGTACCAAACACAAAGGCATCCGTTTCAGTGACCAAAGTCAGAAATTAATCACACCTGACGCCGCCGAGACCAGGCCAACGCCCTGAATGTGGCTATCGATGAACTGCTCTGAAAGCAGTCCGAAAAAATAGCCTGCCAGATTATTTAATGCCGCTTGACCTTACCATC
>JAUIJU010000103.1 GCA_030431095.1 Gammaproteobacteria bacterium
TGGAAATTGCCGAAGCCCTTGGCCACGCGAACCACCGGATCGTTCTGCAGCACGTCGCCGATGCTGTCGGACTGCTGCTGCTGGATCAGTTCCTGGGTAAAGGCGGTGCCGCTGAAGGGCGCGTCCATGTAGTCCAGGTTACCGAGCAGGCCGGCGCGTCCGCCGCGGGCCACCTGGCCGCCGGCGTATTCGCCGGTCAGCTCCACCTGGGAGGCTTCGCCAAAAACGACGATCTCCTCGAGGGCCTCGTCGTCGCTGTTCGAGGCGTCGTTCTGCGCCAGGGCGCCCGTGGCCAGGGCGGCGGAAATCAACGCGGCCAGCGTGCGGGCCGCGAAAAGATGTCGTTGCATGATTCGGTTGCTCGCGGAATGCGGGGTGACCGGGTATTTAAATGGAAATCATTCTCATTAGCAAGAGTTTCAGGTCAAATGTTGCCGGCCGCCGCTTCAATCGCGGTTGCAGAACACCCTGGGCACACCGGCCAGGCGCACCAGGTCCATGCTGGCCTGGCCGTCGATGCCGTCGAATTCAGCGTGGGCGGCGCCGCAGCTGTGCAGGGTCAGCACGATGTTGCCCCAGGGCACGGCGCCGTCGCCGCCGGGGGCGCCGAACACGCCTGTCGGCACTTCGTAAAAGGTCAGGTCCAGGGCTTCGCCGAAGTTCAGGTTGCCGGGCAGGGCTTCGGAGACCAGCCACAGGCGCTCGCCGTCGGCGGTGTGCCCGTAGTAGTAGACCACCAGGCCTTCCTCCACGACGTTGAAATCGAAGCCGTGTCCGGGAGCGGCCGGGTCGAAGAACAGGCCGTTCATGCCCGCCTCGTGGTCCAGCCAGGTGGCGTCCGCCGGCAGGCGCGTGATGCGGACGTGGTCTATCCAGACCTTTGCCTGGGCGGGGGGCGCATTCTCGGCCACCACTTCCAGCCGGTCGATGGCGGACCAGTCGAAATCCCCGACCGGTTCAAACCAGTCGCCGTCTTCCCAGGCGCCCTGCTCAGGCAGGGCGGCCAGCGGCAGGTGCAGTTCGTGCCAGGCGTCGTCGCAGGGCAATTCGTCCGCGGCCAGCGCCACGCCGCTGCGCCAGGGGTGGTCGTCGGGCCCGGTGTCGGAATCCAGGAAACGCAATCCGATGTGCGTGCCCGGCCGATCGCAGCGCAGTTGCAGGGCCAGGGCGTAGCCGGCGCCGGCGAGGAACGCCAGGTCGCGGTCCGGGCTGAAGTCGAAACCGGCCACTTCGTACTGGGAAGGTCCGGACCACTCGATCGCGTAGCCGCCCTGCGCGGGCCGGTCGCGGGACACGAAATCCAGGCGGCCGCCGGTCTGCCCGGCCAGGCGGACGCCCTCGGCGGCGCGGTCGTCGTACACACCCATGCCCACCGTGTCGGGTTGCGCTTCGGCGGCGGTTTGCGGCGGCACGACGAAACCCAGCGCTTCAAGCAGGGGCACGTTCAGATCATGTTCGTAGCGTCCGTCCGAGCCGGGCTCGAACAGGCCGAACCCGCCGTGGTAGTCCCAGGCGGTCCAGGCAATGTCCATTTCGTCGAGGATCTCGCGCACCGCGGCGTACCAGGCCACGCGATCCGCGTTGTCGCTGTTGTTCATGTACACGCCCAGTTCGCCGAGAAACAGCGGAACCCCGCGCGACGCCCGGAACGCTTCCGCGATTTCGAGCAGACGCCGGACCTCGGCCAGCGTACCTTCCTGCGCGTAGCGGTCGTAGGCGTCGCCTACCCAGGTGCCTTCGAGTTCGGCCGGCAAAGGCGGCATGTCCTCGGCCCGGTAGGGAAAGGGCATGCCGGCCAGGCTGGCCATGGAGGGCTCCACCCAGGTGGCGCCCTGGTGGGTGAACAGGAAGGGGTCGTAGAAGTGGAAAGTGACGATCAGATTGTCGTCATCGTAGACCGGCATGGCCTCGAGGTTGTGGTAGCTGTTCCAGCCGGCCGGGCCGATGATGATGGTGTGCCTGTCGTCCACCTCCCGGATGGCCGCCACCACGTCCTGCTGAATGCCATTCCAGGTGGCGTCGTCGATACCGTGCGGTTCGTTCAGCACCTCGTAATAGAGGGTGTCACCGCGATTTCGGAAGTGTCGCGCCATTTGCGGCCAGACCGCGAGCAGCACCTCGCGCACTGCCGGGTCGGTGTTGGTCGACGGGTCAAATGTGTGGTTGTCCAGCACCAGGTGCAGGCCCAGGGCCTCGGCCCAGTCCACGGCCTGGTCCAGGTAGCCCAGGAACAGGGGATCGAGTACATAATCCGGGGCCCCGTCCGTCATGTGGTGCAGGTTGATCGGCAGGCGGATCACGTCTGCGCCCAGGTTGCGAATCTGTTCGAAATCGTCCCGGTCGTAGCGATGAAAATCGATTTCGGCGGCGCTTCCGGCCTGGAACCAGTTGGTCAGGTTCACGCCGCGGCTGAACGGCGCCTCGGTGGCGAACAGCGGCGTCGCACCGGTCGTCAGTATCCCGGTGAGCATCCCCGTGAGCAGCAGGGCAGTGGCCTTCATATCGAATCCTCCGTGAGCGCCTCATTGGACGCCAAGCGCGGCCGCCTTGCAAACCCCGATTGCGCAGACCCTTGATTTTCTCGCTCCAGTTCCGATGATGAGGGCAGCAAGACGCACCCGGAGGGGGTATGAAGTTCAAGGATTACTATGACGTACTGGGGGTGAAGAAGGATGCCTCCGCCGACGAGATCAAGCGGGCCTACCGCAAGCTGGCGCGCAAGTACCACCCGGACGTGAGCGAGGCCTCCGATGCGGAGGACCGTTTCAAGGAGGTCGCGGAGGCCTACGAAACACTCAAGGATCCGGAGAAGCGCACGGCCTACGACCAGCTGGGGCAGGGCTACGCCCACGGTCAGGATTTTCGTCCGCCGCCCGGCTGGGGCGCCCAGGGTGGCCCCGGCGACGGATTCGACGCTTCCGGCTTCGAGGATTCGGAAGCCTTCAGCGACTTTTTCGAGTCCCTGTTCGGCCAGGGACGCCGTCCCCATGGCGGCTTTGGTGGCGGCCGCCGGCCACCCCGCATGGACGGCGAGGACATCACGGCGAAGATCACCGTGTCGCTGGAGGACGCTTATGCCGGCGCGCGGCGACAGATTTCCCTCGACACCAGCGAACCCGGGCCGGACGGCTTGCCGCGGCGCAAGCGCAAGACCCTGAACGTCACCATCCCGAAGGGGGTGACCTCGGGCCAGCGCATCCGCCTGGAAGGGCAGGGCGGGCCGGGTTTCGGCGAAGGCGCCAGGCCCGGCGACCTGTACCTGCAGGTGGAGTTCCAGTCCCATCCCCGCTTCGAGGCGCACCGCAAGGACATCCACGCCACCCTGCCCGTGGCGCCCTGGGAGGCGGTACTGGGCGCCACCGTGCCGGTCCCGACCCTGGGCGGCAACGTCGATCTCAAGGTGCCCGCCGGCGCGTCCACGGGACAACGCCTGCGGCTGAAGGGGCGCGGTTTGCCCGGCAAGCCCGACGGCGATCACTACGTGGAACTGCGCGTAGTGACGCCGAAGGCGCCCGGCGCCGAGGTGAAAGCGCTGTACGAGCAGTTGCGGGAAAAAGAGGCGTTCGATCCACGCAGTGAAGGAGTGAAGGCATGAATCAGCGAAACGAGCCGGGCGTCGACGCCCTGGTCCTGGACCGCACCATCACCTTCACCCTGGACGAGTTCTGCCGTGCCTGCGGCGCACGGCGATCGGTGGTGGTGGAAATGGTGGAACAGGGCATCATCGAGCCCCGCGAAGCACGGGACGGACCCCGGTTTCACGGCGAGGCGCTGGTCCGCGCACAGGTGGCCAACCGCCTGATGCGGGACCTGGGCGTGAACATCCAGGGCGCCGCCCTGGCCATCGACCTGCTCAGGCAACTGGGCCGCGTTTGAATTGACCTCGGGGCTTGCCGTGCCGTCCTGGCATCGATAAAATATCCGTAAAACCGGATAAACGAATATATTTTCGAAACCAGCCGATGAACAACGCCCTCGACCCCACCCGCCTGGCCCGTTGCCTGGGCGAGGAAATCCGTA
>JAUIJU010000041.1 GCA_030431095.1 Gammaproteobacteria bacterium
GTCCAGGTCGTCCCCGCGCGCGGTAAGCATGATCACCGGCAGGTCCGATTCGCGGCGCAGTTGTTTGAGGACCTCCGTGCCACTCATCCGTGGCATCATGATGTCCAGCACAACGGCGTCGATGCCCGGCTGGCGGGCGGTCGCCAGGGCGCTCTCGCCATTCTCGGCGCGCAGCACTTCGAAGCCCTCACCGGCAAGGTACTCGGCCAGCAGGGCGCCCAGTTCGGCGTCGTCGTCGGCCAGAAGAATACGCTCAGCCACGGCCTGATACCTCTTGGTCCATGCCCGGATTCTACCCAATGGCGCAGCACCCGGACGCGACGCGCCATGGCGCGATTCCAGGCATTTACGCATCTTTACGCGGACACGTCGTTTTTCGACATGGAGACACGGTCCCATTTACCGAACCCCGATCATTCGGGTCCGTGGGCCGGAATGCCGGCCAGACACCAAGGAGTGAACACCATGATTACCCTGAAACGACACCTGCCCCGAACCCTCTTGCTGACCGCTCTGCTGGGCGCCGCCCCGCTGGCCCTGGCCGGCCCGGAACACCCGGGACACGGCGGCGATCCCTGGGCCGGCGCCACGCGCCACCTGGCCCACGCGGTCAAGCGCCTGGATCTCACCACGGAACAGGAAGACGCCATCAAGGCGATTTTCGAGGCCAACCGCGAAGACCTGAAGACCAGCTTCGTGGCCGAGCGAGAACTGCGCGAGGAACTTCATGAGATCCTGACCGCCGACGTGCTGGACGAGAACGCGCTGGCCGACGCCGCGCAACGCAGTGGCGAGCTGACCGAGGAACGCGTGCTGCTGAGCGGTACGGTGACCGCCGCGGTGCTGGCCGAGCTGGACGAAACCCAGAAGGCCGAGCTGCAGGCCATGCGCGAAGAGCGCCAGGACCGTCGTCGGGAGCGGTTTTCACGCCGTTACGGCTCGGACTGAACCTGGACCACGCGGTTCACATGCACCAGGGCCGGCTGATGCCGGCCCTTTTTCACCCTGCAAAGAAAAAGGGGCCGGTTTCCCGGCCCCCTTTTTGTTTAGTGCCTTAAAGAGACGATCGACGATCAGTCGGCGCCGCCCGTGACCTGGTGGGTCCAGACTGCGGTCCAGTCGTTGAGGCCGTCGAAGGCACCACGGTACGGCGTGGTCGTGAAGAAGCCGTCACCGTCAACCGGCACGCCACCCATCAGTGCGGGAGAACCTTCCATCGGCCAGTAGCCATCCAGCATCGGGTCGCCTTCCATGTTGCCGGAGAAGGCGCCGGCGTTGAAGAAATCGCCAACCGCGTAGGGCGCTGCGTCATCATCGACGAAGCTAATGTCGCAGTTGATGATCACGCCGTTGAATGCGCTCACATCCGTGACCGGTGCGGCCGGCGTACCGGCAGCATCGTAGGTGGCCGGAGCGTCGTCCCACTCAATGCAACCCGTGGGGAAGCCGTCGACGACGGTGTTGAAGATCCGTCCGCCGGAACCGTCCTTGAACAGGATGCCGGAATCGCCGTTGCCACCACCCAGGAAGGTGTAGTTGGCCAGCGTCGGCGTGGCGCGCGGTGACGCGTCAAAGCTGTCCGGGTTGCTGGCGCCCTCGATACCGAAGTCTTCACCGAAGCCTTCGCCGTGGATCACCAGTCCGAACTGCAGTCCGCCGCTGTAACCCAGGTCCCAGTCGACCGCGTCGTCACCGCCCTCGGTCACCACCATGTAGCGCACGTTGACCGTGCCACCGAAGAACTCGATGCCGTCATCCTGACCACGGAATGCCTGCAGGTGATGCACGTTGGTGCCGCTACCCACGCCCTGGAAGGTGAAGGAGTTCACCTCGGCATTGGGCTGGAACTCGATGCCGGCGTAACGAACCTGGAAGAAGCTGATCTCACCGCTGGATTCCGTCGAGTCGTTGCCACCGAAACGCTGCGTCTGGTCGAACTCGGAGAAGCAGTTGTACGGCGCATCCGGGCAGGCGTTGGAGGGTGCGTTACCGGACACCACCAGGCCGCCGAGGTCACCCGGCTGCGGGTCGTCGAAGGCCGGATCGAAGCCGTCCTGCGGGCTGGTGATCACGATCGGCGCCGCCGGCGTACCGTTGGCGAAGATCTGGGAACCCGGGCTCACGTACAGATAGTCGGAAGCGTTCTGTGCGCCGATGATCACGGTACCGGGTTCGATGGTCACGGTGCCGGGGTTGGCATTGTCGTCACCGATACGCACCAGGCCGTCCAGCACCCAGGTGATTTCATTGGTCAGCACAATGTCTTCGTTGTACACGCCGTTCAGCGTGCATGCGCGCGGGATGGCGCCGAAGGCCGTGGAGAAGTCCGGGCAGGCCGTGAACTCACGCTCATAGACACACTGCTCCGACGGGCCACCGACCGTTTCCAGTTCACCCAGTTCCACGTCCGAGAAGCCCGAGCTGTCATTCATGTCCAGGCTCACGTAGACATTGTTGCAGGAGTTCAGGCGCACGGTGGCCGTGCCCACTGACGTGCCGCTTCCGGGCTGCGTATAGGGAAAACCGAATGAGCCGCCTTCGAACTGAAGGATGTCGACTTCCGTGCTTTCAAACTGGTGCTCGAGGAACGTGCCGGACAGGATCAGCCAGGTCGGCTCACCCGCATCGTTGTAGGTATACAGCGCGCCGTAGAACAGCTGCGAACCGTCACCGAGGGGAAAGAAGCGGACAACCAGGCCGCGACCGTCCTCACTTTGGGAATAGTAGGCGTCGTTCATCGTTTCGCCGGGCTTGATTGCCGCGCTCGCGTCAAAGGCGACAACCGCGCCGACCGCCGCGCACAGCGGGGCAAATTTACGTAAGAAGGTTTTCACTCTGGCTCCCTCCGGGGATTGGTTTAAAAATTAGTCGAGCAAATATGAACATGGCCATGGGGGGACATGCGGCTTGTTACCTTACCCGCGCTTTGTGACAGTTATGTTTCTCCAGACGGGGAATCAGCCAGCTCGGGTTCACAACGACCAGGAAAAGTCGATGCTGATCTCGCGTCCACGATAATATTCACGCGTCACCTCTTCGCCCTGGGTGAATTCCACCTTGGGATCGAGCAGGTTCTTGAGCTTCAGGGAGAAGCGCCAATTCTCGGAAAACCGCCGCTTGTAGACGAAATCAAGCTGGGGAAACGGCTCTTCGTAAATGTCCGGCTGGCCCAGGACGCCGGCCTGGGTGATGCGCTCGCCAAACTCGTTGTAGAGCAGCGTCCACTCGTTGGCGCTGTCCGGGTTGTAGTACCCCAGCTGAAGGTTTAAAACCCAGGGTGACTGCCCCTGCAGGGGGCGGTCAGGGTTGGTCTGGGTGCTCTGGCTGGTGTCGATCTCGACGCTGGACTCGATCCACGCGTAGTTGAAACCAAAGTTGATGTTGTCCCAGTCGAACGGACCGAAGAATCCCAGCTCGAAGTCCTCCAGCCAGTTCAGCCAGTCACGGTCCCTGACCCAGGCAAGGGATTGCGAATAATCCAGCTCCACGCCCGACAACTCGGCGCCCAGCGCATTCTGCAAGGTGATGATCCTGGCCGAACCGCCCGAGGAAAACGTCTTCTCGATGGGGTTGGTAAATTCCTTGTAGAAGGCCGCCAGGGAAACGCTCTCACTGGGTGAAAAGTAGTACTCCCAGCGCAGATCGTAATTTTTCAGCTGGGCCGTCACGAGGTCGGGGTTACCGACCGTGATGATGTCCAGCAGCGGGTCGAGGTACGGCGCAGGGGCCATTTCGCGAAAGTCCGGCCGGTTGACGGATTCCGCAAACGCTGCGCGAAGCTGCGCATTGTCACTGTAGGCCCAGGTGATGGACGCCGACGGCAGGCGGTCCGTCTGGTCGATTTCGCCAATGACCGGCGGTGCTTCGGGGTTACCCAGATCGGCCGTTTCCACCAGCTGCCGATTCTCCTCGGCCCGCATGCCTGCCGTAATCCTCAGTCTTTCGTCGAACAGTGACAGGTCGATATTGAAAAACCGGGCGTCGAGCGTCTGGCTCGCGGAATAGGTATCGGTCGCACGCGTGGATTCCCGGAGCGCCAGCACGGGTCCGATGTATTCGTCCGAATAGAGGTCTTCGTAGGTCAGTTCCCGCAGGTCACTGGGTATGCGCCCCTGGAAGGCGAACGTTCGAATGCTGGCCTCACGGTCGCGGTCGAGGTCGCTCAGGCCGGCACGAACGGCCAGAGTGTGACGGCCGAAGGTAAACGGGAGGCTGCTGTCCACCGACCAGTTGACCAGGTTGTCCTCGAGATCTGACCATGTCTGGCTGTTGCTGTCCGAACGGGTGGAAACGATATAGATCCCATCCTGGTCGTCATCATCTCGCCGGTACTCCCGGGCATTGGGCTCCACGCGCATGGCGGTGGCGTCCGTGTATTGCCAGTCCAGGGTCCAGTTCTCCAGCGGCAGGGCGTGTTCTCCGACAGCCTGGTACGACAGCAACTCGTTTTCCACCCAGCGAAACCTGTAGCGACGCAGGATCTGGCTGTCCTGCTCGCCGTCGGTCAATGCGGTCTCCTTCTCGCTCTGACGCAGCAACATCGCGTTCAGCCCCACGTTCTGGTCGGTGGGAAGCTCCAGACCCAGGTTGGCGAACAGCCCGGTGTCGATGTAGTTCAGGGTGCGATGCACGGTAACGTCGTTCGCCTGCTGCAGCCCGCCGTCACCCACGGCGCTGAAGGTCCGCCGTTGCTCGTTTAGATCGGCCCACTTGTTGTCGTACTTGACGGCAGTCTGAAAGCCCCAGCGACCGCCGTTCTCCAGTTCGAAGGCATTGCCGAGGGAACCGGACACACCGATATCCAGGGGAATGTCGCGATCCAGCAGGTCATAGTTGGTTTTGGCGGCCAGGTCCTCGCCGAACACCTCGATTTCTTCGGCGCTGAAGGCGTCGGGGTTGGTGAACGAGGCAGGGCGCAGAAACGTGCCGTCGCCGAGGGCGTCATTCATGGATTCCGGCCAGTCGCGGTCGCCATCGTCGTAGCCGAGCCAGTCCGTGCTGCTGCCTTCGTAATCGAGCCCGGTCTCGAAGGTCGTGCCATCGCGGTAGCCCAGGCTGGCGCTGAGCTTGGCCGTCAACTCGGGCGGAAACGACACGGTGCGTAACTGGACGGTGCCGCCGCCGAAATCACCCGGCAGAAAGGCCGAGGCGGTCTTCTGCACGACCACCGCCTCGATCACATCCGTGGGAAACAGGGTCAGGGGCACCACGCGCCGCGTCGGATCGGGGCTGGGAATGGTGGCGCCGTTGAGCAGTACGCTCGAATAGCGCTCGCCGAGGCCGCGTACATAGATGTACTGCCCCCCCACCAGGGTCAGGCCTGTGACACGCTTGAGCGCTCCGGCGGCATCGGAATCACCGGCCCGGGATATCTGCTCGGCGCTGAGCACGTCGGTGACCCCCTCGGCGTCACGCCGCTCGGCCAGCACCGAGGCCAGGCTGCCCTCGATGTACGGCTCGATGACCACGAACTCGGGCAACTCCGACCCGGCAGGCGTGACTTCCAGCTCCAGGCTGGTGGTCTCGCCTTCGACGACCTGGATGCTGTCTTCGGTAAGCGTGTTGTGTGCCGAGTGCAGTACGGAAATCGAGTACTCGCCGGAAGGGACTTCGATGCTGAAGCGCCCTTCGCTGTCGGTGCGGATGTCCTGCGACTGACCGCTGACGAAGATACGCGCACCTTCCACGGGGCTCCCGTCGTCCACGCTGATCAGCACGCCAGTGAGCACACCGGGCCCACCGGTGGCCTGGGTCGCCGCGCCGGCCATCGCCGCTCCCGCGGCATTGCCCGCGGACGACTCGCTGTCGACCAGCGCACCCAGGCCGTCGGTGATATTGACGATCCACTGGCTGATTTCGTCCTGGTTGACCAGCAACTGCTGGCTGAGCACCACGAGGTCCTGGTCGCGAATCTCCAGGAAGCGAATACCGGGCGGGATGTCGAACCGAATGACGCCGGCGTCACTGGTGACACCCACCAGTTCGTCATCCAGCAGAATTTCGATGTTCTCCTGGGGCAGGCCTTTTTTGAACACGTAGAGTGTCATGCTCGCGTCCTGCGCCCAGGCGCTGACGGCCAGTAACACCAGGCCGGCGGCCAGGATGACCCGCCCCGTGGCGCGGGTCCAGTCGGTCACATGCATTGCCAGGTATCCTCGGCGCAATCCTGGATGGCGCTGCGCAGTTCAGCGGCCTTGCGGAACAGGTCCGGCCGGGTCAGTTTTTGCAGGTGGCTCTCCGCAACCGTGAAGTCGCCGGTCTTGAAATAGGCATAGGCCAGGGCGTAGCGGATGTCTTCTTCATTCAACAGGCCGAGTCGCTGCAGGTCCCGGTCCATGGCCGCGGCGCGCGCGAATTGCCCGGTTTCGATATACAGGGCCAGCCGCTGCTTGAGCTTGACCTCCTGGTCCTGCACCTGGCCGTTGAGCATGAGCGCGCGCTGGGGCCGTCCGGCACGGCGGTACAGTTCGGCCGCCTCGGAAGTCAGGGAACTGTCGAACAATGAAGCCTCGAGCACCAGGTCGGCCGCCGCGTTGAGTGACTCGCGATCCATGTAGGTATTGGCCAGGACCTTTCGGACGCCCGTGTCGGCCGGGTAGCGGAGCTTGGCGTACTCCAGGAGTCGGGCCGCCTCGTCCAGCTGGCCGCTGGCGCGCATGGCGTTGCCCAGGGCCAGGTAGTCCTCGAGCTTGCCCTCGCTGCGCGCCAGGTACTCCTGGCCTTGCTCGGCAGCCTCCTGGAAGAGGCCCAGGTCCATCAGGAAAAACACCTTGCGGCGTTGAAACCCCGGGTCGTCCGGAAACACCTCGCTGGCCTGGTCCAGCACGCCCAGCGCCATGCCCGGCTCCTTCAGCAACCAGTAGCACTGCGCCCGCATGTGATAGATGGAGGCCACCCGTGACAGTTCCGGGCCGGCCCGGTCAAGGGCGGAAATCACGTCCCGGTATCGCTCCATGCTGAAGTACGCCTGGGCCAGGTACACGTAGACCACGGACTCGGCCTGGCCGGTCGCGGTGGCCTGCTCCAGGGCGTCGGTTGCCAGTTCGTACTCGCTGCGCCGCAGGTGGGCCATGCCGCGCAGGGTGTAGTAACGAAGCAGGTCCGTTTCCTCGGCTTCCAGGTCGACCTGGTCCAGCGCCACGATGGCGCGCTCCAGGTTGCCATCGCGCAGCATGAGCGCGGCCAGCTCGAGGAAGTTGACGTCTTCCTCAGCCTCCTTCGCACTGGCCACTCCGGCCGGCGCCAGTACCAGGCAGAGCACGAGGGCGGCGGATGTCAGGGTCCGAATCATCGTCACGGTCTCAACTCAGGTCGAACCGGACGCGTTGCTTGGCCCAGGAGCGAACCGCCTCGCCCTTGTACATCGCCGGATCGAACTTCCACTGGCTGACGCCCTGCACGGCCACGTCATCGAACACGCCCTCGGGGCTGGACTCGATGACCCGAATTTCCTCGATCTGCCCGGTCACGCCGATCAGCAGGGACAACACCACGTAGCCGGTGATGCCCTGGGCCTTGGCCCGCGGCGGAAACTGCATGGGCGCCTGAAAGGTGGCGCGGGGTGGATCATCCACCGTATCGTCGGTCATGACCATGCCATCGCCACCACCGAGCAGGTCGCTGTCCAGGGCGTTCAGGTCGGACATGTCGAAGCCGGGCAGGCCAAAATCAATGCCCGACAGGTTGGCGCCCAGGCCCGCCATGGGCGGCGGCGGTGTGCGCGGCGCACGGCGCGGCGGCGGCTTGGGCTTGGGCTGCTGCACCACCTGCTTTTCCGGGGGCGGCTTGCGCTCGAAGACGATCTGGTCGCCGTCGTCGCCCTTGTTGCGGTCCAGGCCCTCGGCGAAGCGATTGATCAGCACCACCATGCCGAGCACGAGGATCGACCCGATGATCATCGAGGCGATGCCCGCCAGGCGACGTTTGATCAGCGTGCTCTTTTGCATCAGCCGGCTCCCGCTTCCTCCACGGTGGCCACGCCCACGTCGGTGGCGCCGGCCAGGCGGGCCTGGTCGACCACCTCGACGAGACGGCCGGCGGGCACGCCGTCGTCGGTGACCACGAGCACGGATTTCCCGGTGCTGCCGGCCAGCTGGTCGCGGATGCGGCTCTGGATGACCCACACGCGCACCGGCTCACCGTCGAGGTAGATGTCGCCGGCGTTGTCGATATACAGCCGGATGGCCTTGGTGGAGGCCGCGCTGGCACTGGCCGCCGCCGGGCGGTTCAGGTCCAGTTTCATGTCCTTGACGAAGGTGGTGGACACCATGAAAAAGATCAGCAGGATGAACACCATGTCGATCAACGGGGAAATGTTGATGTCTTCGTTGGTGTCTTTTCGCTCGCGGTATCGCATGGTCAGTCTCCTCACCCTTCGGCGGAGTATTCAGCGCACAGGATGTCTTTCATCTGGGCCAGTTCCAGCTCCAGGTCTTTCTGCTTGCGGTTCAGTACCCCGTTCACGATCAGGCCGGGAATGGACACGGCCAGCCCCATCTGGGTGGTGAACAGGGCCTGGGAAATGCCCCCGGCGATACCGCCGGACTGGGAGTAGAGCGACATGTCGCCCAGGGAATCGAAGGTCTCGATCATGCCGATCACCGTTCCGAGCAGCCCCAGCAGGGGCGCCACGCCGACGATGGTCTTGATCAGCACGTCGAATTTGCGCACTTCCTTGTATTCTTCCGCGAACGCGTCATCCAGGAACCCACGCAGCTCGACCACCCCGCGGTCGCGCAACTCCAGGCCCTTGCGCGCCGCGCTGACCAGGATGCCGTCGCCGGCCAGCAACTTGCCGACCTTCTCGGGCTTGCGTTCGGCCTTGTCCAGCAGGCGGCGCGGATTCTTGCGCGTGCCTCGTCGCATCGCGGCCGCCCGGTACCCGATGGCGTACCACAGCACCACCATCAGGAAGATCAGGGGCGGCATCACCCAGCCGCCGGCCTCGATGTAGGACAGGAACTCCTGGAAAATCGACTGCTGCATGGATCAGGCCGTCCGCCGGTGTTCCTTGAAGTTATTGATCACGCGCAGCGCGCCCTTCTCCATGTCGTCCTTGATCGATTCGGCCCAACCGGAAAGGATGTTGCCCAGCAACAGCATCGGAATGGCCACGGCAAGGCCCAGCTCGGTGGTCACCAGGGCGATGGAGATGCCACCGGACAGCAGCTTGGGATCGCCGGTGCCGAATTCGGTGATGATGTCGAAGGTGGTGATCATCCCCGTTACCGTGCCGAGCAGACCCAGCAGGGGCGCCACGCCGGCGATCACCAGGATGATGGCGCCAAAGCGGTTCAGGTGGCCCGATTCGTGCAGGATGGCCTCGGAGATGATGTCTTCCAGGTGCGCCCGGTCACGGTCCAGGTTGCGCACCGCGGCCTTTACCACGCGGGCGGTGGACCCCTTGAACCGGTCGCACGCCTTCAGTGCGGCGTCCAGGTCGCCCTTGCGGACCTGGTCGCCCACCGCGGAGACAATCTTGTCGGTGGAAGCGCTCGCCGAGCGCAGGAAGATGAAGCGCAGGATCGCGAGCACCAGCCCGATGACGCCCAGCACCACGATAATCCAGCCGATGGTGCCGCCGCTGTTGATCACGCTGAGAATGGTCTTGCCTTCCGTTTCCTCGATGGCCCTGGTCTCGGACTCGAACAGGAACATGCCCAGCACGCCCGGGGGATTGCCGCTGCCCAGCGCGGTGGCCGTGTCTTCCGCCGCGACGGACCAGATTTTCAGCCGGCCCTCACCGGCCGGCGCCAGGGCGCCGGCGCCCTGCGGGCTGACGCCGTAGGCGGCAACGTTGCCGACGCGAATGATCCGGCCCTGCACTTCCGTGCCGTCACGCAGGAAGAAGGCGCCCGGCACCTCGTACATCGTGCTGACCTGGCCGAGCAGTCGCACGGCGTGGCCGAACACGGTATTGATGCGCTCACCGTCCGGGCTGGACAGGTAGGCCTCTGACTTGAGCTCCTCCACGTCGTACTGGTCCAGCGTGGCGTCGGCCTGCAGGAAGGTGGCTTCCAGCGTGGTGCGCGCGTCGTCCACCGACTCCAGCTCCCGGGTTGCCTCGGTGATCAGCGACTGGGACCGCTCCGCCTGGGACTGCAGGCTGAGCCATCCGCTTTCCGTGCGGTCGATCTGCGCTTCTTTGTTGCGCTCGGCGGTCGCCGCCTGGTTGTTGAAGCTGTCCACGCGCTGGCGCAGGTCGCGCAACTGCGCTTCGAGAAAAGCGTACTCCTTCTGGTAGGCGGCCTCGAGCTGGTCCAGCGCGTCCTGCTCGTTGACCGGGGGCACCGGGGGCTGCGCCGGCTCCGTGGGTGCGGCCTGGTCGTCCTGGGCGTGCACCATCATTGAAGCGCCCAGCAGTGTTGCCAGCAGAAAGGAGGCCTTCATCGTGGCGCGGCTCATGAGGCTTCTCCGCGTTGCGGCAAGGCTTCCGGCAGTTCGAAGAACCCCTGCCGGATCTGCTTGCGCAGGGAGTCGAAGAGCCGGGCCACCAGTTCCTGGTCGCTGGCCGAGTCGAGCAGCTCGAAGCGCCAGCCCTGCGGCGTCTCCACCGCGCGCCCGTACTGCAGGTCGCGGGTGCGGAAGTACATCATGACGTTGCCCAGCTTGGCCACGTCCACCAGCACGTTCTCACCGTTCAGCGCGATGGACTGGGAGTAAATGGCGTTTTCACGCGAAATCCGGAACTCGTCTTCGATAAAGGCCCACAAACGGTTCACGCCCCGCTGGGCGGACACCACCCCGTTGTCCAGTTCGGTCTCCAGTTCGTTAAGAACCGCGAGACGCTCCTTGACCTTGAAGGGAAAACCGCTCTGTACCTGTTCGCGAAGCGCCACAATCTGGGTCTTCAGGAACGGCGTCAGGGATTCGGAGCTGACCCCGGCGTCGGCGATTTCGACACGCATTTCCTCGAGATCGCCCTCGAGCTGGTCGACGCGCAACTGCTCCCGGTCCCGGCTCGCTTCCAGGTCGGTCAGCTGGGCCGTCAGGTAGGCCATGCGGTTCTTGTGCTCTTCCCGGCGCAGGTCCAGTTCGCTCTGCAACTCGTCAACCTGCCCTCGCAGCGTGATCAGACGCTCCGCCAGGGAGTCGGATTGTTGCGCACTCAACGGCCCCACAGTCGCAAGGACCGCGATGGCCGTAATCAGTCGGAGAAGGGTCATCTCAGTATTCCGGTTCGGATTGGTGGTTGGCACACCCCTGCCGGGGCTTTCAGCGTGAGCGGGAATTTTAGAAAGCCTGTATGACAAGGATGTGACAAAGCCTTTGGCGGCTGTCATCAAACTGACATGAAAGATTCATTCCCCTGAAATATCAGGTCGCAAGAATCGGGATTCTGGACCGGCAGGCGAGTTGGCACTGACCATTCGGGGGGGAAGTAGGGAAGGCGCACCTCGGTGCGCTTTTCTTTTGCTTCTTTCGGGTTCTGGTCGTGGAGCACTTTGCGGGACGAGGCAACCGCTGACGCCTGCTACCCCGCCTGAACCCGCGCCTGCTCCTGCAGTTCCGCCATCACGTCATCCAGGCTCACGTGCCGCACGTCCTTGCCGATGACCAGGTAGATCACGTATTCGGCGATGTTCTGGCAGCGATCACCCATGCGTTCCAGGGCGCGCGCCGCCCACAGCACGTTCAGTACCTGCGGGATCGATCCATGGTCCTGGGCCATGTACGTCATCAGCTGGCGGGTGATGGACTGGTATTTCAGGTCGACCTTGTGATCTGCACGGGCGACGGCCACGGCGGCCTGTACATCGGTTCGGGCGAAGGCGTCGAGCACCTGGCGCAGCATGGCGCGTACCTGCTCGCCCATGTGCTCCATTTCATTGCGCACCTCTTCTTCCATCGACCCATCGAGCTCCTCGCGCACCATGCGCGCCACGCGCTTGATCTCATCACCGATGCGCTCGAGGTCGTTGATGGTCCGGATCACCGCCATGACCAGGCGCAGATCCGTGGCCGCGGGCTGGCGACGCGCCACGATGCGGGTGCACTCCTCGTCGATCTCCACCTCGAGCGCGTTGACCCGCTGATCGGTGGCGATGACTTCCCCCGCCAGTTCCGTGTCGCCGCTGAGCAACGCCCGGATCGCGTGGTCGAGCTGTTCCTCCACGATGCCGCCCATGTGCAGCACCTTGCTGCGCACGTCCTCCAGCTCCTCGTTGAACTTCTGGCTGATGTGTTGACCGAGATTCAGTGTGTCCATGGTGCGAGTTTAACGAATAGGGCCGCCGCTCAGCCGTAGCGTCCGGTGATGTAGTCTTCGGTGGCCTTGGCCTGGGGGTTGGTGAACAGTTCGTCCGTGTCGCCGTATTCGATGACCTCGCCGAGGTACATGAAAGCGGTCTTGTCGGACACCCGCGCAGCCTGCTGCATGTTGTGCGTGACCACGACAATCGTATAGTGCTCACGCAGCTGCTGGATCAGCTCTTCCACTTTCAGCGTCGAAATCGGATCGAGGGCCGAGCAGGGCTCGTCGAGCAGGATCACCCTGGGTTGCACGGCAATGGCGCGGGCGATGACCAGGCGCTGTTGCTGGCCGCCGGACAGGCTCAGGCCCGAATCGTCCAGCCGCTCCTTGACCTCGTCCCACAGGGCCGCGGCCTTCAGGGCCCACTCCACCGCGTCGTCCAGGTGCCTGCGTTTGTTGATGCCCTGAACGCGCAGGCCGTAAGCGACGTTTTCATAAATCGATTTGGGAAACGGGTTGGGCCGCTGGAACACCATGCCCACGTCGCGGCGCAACTGGGTGATGTCGATGTCCTCGCGAAAAATGCTTTCGCCTTCCAGCTCGATGTCTCCCGCCACCTGGCAGTCGGGCACCAGGTCGTTCAGGCGGTTGAAGCAGCGCAGCAGCGTGGTCTTGCCACAACCGGACGGGCCGATAAAGCTGGTCACCCGGTTGCGCTCGATGGCCAGGTCCACGTGCTTGAGGGCCTGCTGGTCGCCATACCAGAGGTTCAGGTCGCGGACACGAAGCTGGCACGCGGGGTCGGGCGCCGCCGGCTGCGGGACATCCATGTCCGGCACCGGCGAGGTGGCGACCTCTCCGTGCTCGTCGACCGCCGCATCGTCGGTGGCGGCCGGGTCCGGCGATTGGTTGAGATGGGCTTCGCTCATTGGGCTTCCAGGCTGCGATATCGCTCGCGCAGGCGATTGCGGATGGCGACGGCGGTCAGGTTGAGCACCAGGGTAATGGCCACCAGCAACAGTGCCGTGGCGTAAACCAGGGGCCGTGATGCCTCCACGTTCGGACTCTGGAACCCTACATCATAAATGTGAAAGCCCAGGTGCATGAACTTCCGCTCCAGGTGCAAAAAGGGGAAATCCCCGTCCAGGGGCAGCGCCGGGGCCAGCTTGACCACGCCAACGAGCATCAGCGGCGCCACCTCGCCCGCGGCACGGGCCACGGCCAGGATCACGCCGGTCATGATGCCCGGGGTGGCCATGGGCAGAATGGTCCGCCACAGCGTCTCCCACCGGGTCGCGCCCAGCGCCAGGCTGCCCTCGCGAACGGAACGCGGAATGCGCGAAAGGCCCTCCTCGGTGGACACGATCACCACCGGCAGGGTCAACAGCGCCAGGGTCAGGGAGGCCCAGAACAGTCCACCGGTGCCAAAGGTCGGCGTCGGCAGGGATTCGCTGAACAACAGGCGGTCGATTCCGCCGCCAATGAAATAGATGAAAAAGCCGAGACCGAACACGCCGTAAACGATGGACGGTACGCCGGCCAGGTTATTGACCGAGATGCGTATCAGCTGCGTCAGCCAGCCCTGCGTCGCGTACTCGCGCAGGTACACCGCGGCGATCACGCCCAGCGGGGTGACGAACAGGCTCATCAGCACCACCATCAGGACGGTGCCGAACAGGGCCGGAAAGATGCCGCCTTCCGTATTGGCCTCGCGCGGCGCGTCGCTGAGAAAGGACCAGAGCTTGCCCAGGTAGTGCCCCAGCTTTTCCGCCGTGGCCATGTGATTCGGGCGCCAGGCGTCGAGCACCACCCCCATGGGCGCCTCGACTTCTTCCCCGCCGGGTGTGGTCATCAGCAGGCTGTCGCGATTGATCTCGACATACAGCGATTCGAGCTCGGCCGCGTAGCCGTCGAATTCGGCCTGCAGCGTGATGCGCTCGGCCTCCAGGTCGATCAGCGCGTCCGCGAGCTGGTCCGGCGCCGCCGCGTCTATCAGCGCCTGCCTGTCGCGCTCCAGGCGGTTGACGCGATAGTTGACGCTGGCCAGGTCCTTGTTCTCCAGCGTGGCGATCCGTTCACGCAACGATGCGGCGCGCCGGACCCGCTGCGTCAGCGAGGCCCAGGGATGCCCGGACAGGTCCTGCAATACACCGTCTTCACGAATGCCGGCCAGGCGGCCGAAAAACACGCCCCATTGCGAACGCTCCAGGACCAGGAGGCTGTCGGGGCGCGTACGCGCCTGGATGTCGGGGTCGAGTACCCAGGTGAAGTCGCGTCCCGTCAGGTCACGGTTGCCCGTCTTGAGCAGGTGCCGACGGACGCGATCGATGTCCGCGGGCACCACGACACCGGCTTCACGCAAGCGCCCGGCGTCCACCCATTCGCTGCGGTGCACCTGCCCCACCAGGACCGTTTGCGTCCCCTGCCCGTCACGAACCACCCACTCCTCCAGTGGCGCCGGCCAGAAATGGCTGAGGCCGCGCACGGCGATCAGCACCAGCAATCCGCCCAGGAGCACCAGGGAAAAACTCACGGCGGAAGCCTGCAGCCAGATCCAGGGCGTGCCCTTGCCGAACCACGCGCGAATGTCGGACAGCGAGGCCCTCACAGCGACGCGTACCGCTTGCGCAGGCGCTGGCGCACCAGTTCCGCGGCCGTGTTGACGACAAAAGTGAACACGAACAGCACCAGGGCGGACAGGAACAACACCCGGAAATGGGTGCTGGCAACGGACGCCTCGGGCATTTCGATGGCGATATTGGCTGACAGTGTTCGCATGCCCTCCAGCGGATTCCAGTCCATGATGGGTGTATTGCCCGTGGCCATCAGGACGATCATGGTCTCACCCACCGCGCGGCCCATGCCCAGCATCAGCCCGGAGAAAATACCCGGGCTGGCGGTGGGCAGCACGATCCGCACCAGGGACTGCCAGCGCGTGGCGCCCAGCGCCAGGGAGCCATCGGAAAGGTGCGCGGGAACGGCGTACAGGGCGTCCTCGGCGATGGAATAGATGATGGGAATCACCGAGATGCCCATGGCGATGCCGACGATGATGGCGTTGCGCTGGTCGTAGGAGATTCCCGCCTCCTGGCTCAGCCATTCGCGCAGGTCACCACCGACCACCCACTGTTGCAAGGGGTCCGCCAACCACAGCGCCAGGGCCATCAGCGAGACGATCACCGGGATCAGCAGCACGGGTTCCCAGCCGCGCGTCCACTTCAGGCCGCGACGCAGGGGACCCTGGCTCCAGGCATAACTGAAAGTCAGCAGGCCCAAAGGCAGCAGCGCCGCCATGACCAGCAGCCCCGCCAGGTGCCGCTCCACGAACGGCGCCAGCCAGAGGCCCGCCAGGAACCCCAGGATCACCGTCGGCAAGGCTGCCATCAGCTCGATGGCCGGTTTCACCTTGCGGCGCAGGGCCGGGGCCATGAACACGGCCGTGTAGGTCGCGCCGAGCAGCGCAACAGGCACCGCGAACAGCATCGCGTAGAGCGTGGCCTTCAGGGTGCCCAGCACCAGGGGTGACAGGCTGAATTTCGGCTCAAAATCCACGTTCGCTGCGGTCGACTGCCAGACGTGACGCGGCTCCGGGTAGTTCTCGTACCAGATCTTGCGCCACAACGTGGCGAAGGTGACTTCCGGGTGGCGATTGTGAATCAACAGTCTGGCCACGCCCCCATCTTCCGCCAGCTGGAGCAATTGCTCGGCCCGCGGCCCGAAGGCCAGAGCGGCGGAGGTGTCCAGGGGCAACCGGCCCTGCCAGACACGCTGGCCCGCGGTGCTGTGGTAAATGCCCAGCGCGCCGTGCTCGCCCACCGCCACGAAGCCACGACGCCGTCGTTCCGGCAACAAAGCCGACACCGGCTCGCCCAGCGATTCGAAACGACGTATCACGCGCAGCTCCTGGCGGCCCGAGTCGTCCCGCACCGGAAACGCCTGGGTGACGACCCCCGACGCATCAGCGGCCAGCAGGGAGACGTCACCGACCAGTCCGGCCAGCGCGGTCAGGGGCTGTTCGCTGACACGCAGTACCTGGTCCGCCGCCAGGCCCGGCAGGGTGAACCGGTGCAGGCGACCCGCCGCGTCGCCCACGGTCACCCAGCGATGGTTGCCGTCGATGACCAGCCCGACCGGTTCGAACGGGAGCTCGACCTGCGCCAGTTTCATGTCGAACGTGGCGTCACCGGTCAGGAAGTTCACCTGTCGCCGCCCGGTTTCCACCGCCAGGAGGCGACCGGCAACGGCCGCCACCACCAGGCGTTCATCCCGATCGGACAGGGTCAGCCGGTCGATCGCCGTCGGCGCAAAATAGCGCGGCACCTCATCCAGGGGAAAGTCCAGCGTCACGCTGACCGGGCGCGGCGTTCCCGGCGCACCCGGCTGCCGCTCGATGTCATACGCCACCAGGTGGACCCGGCCGTCTTCGGTGCCGATGGCGATCAGCCCGGGTCGCGATGGGTCGCGGGCCACGGTGCTGACCGACACATTGTCGTCGAGACCGATGTCGAGCTGATCGAGCACGTCGAGACCGGGTACGCGGAACACGGTGAGCGTCCCTCTATCGTCGATGCGTACGCCCAGATCGCCTCGCTCATCCAGATCCAGGAGGCGGGTCGAGTCGGCCCATCCTGGCCGCTCACCGAGGCCCTCGGTCTGCGTGGACGCGCCGACAAACAACGGAGCGACCACCCCGGCCAGGTACACCAGGATCAGCAACATGGCGCCCATGACGGCCACGCCGCCCACGGTGATCAGGCGACCGGCGACGCGGTCCTTCCTGCGTCGCAGTTGTTGGAAACGCCCGGACTGCGCCGACTGGGCGGCCGTCCCGGCGAGCGGGTGTCGTTTCATGTCGGTAGGGTATGCGCCAAATGTGACAAGCCTGTAACAACAATGTAACAGTCCGCGTTAAAACTGGTACGCTGTATGTCTTCATCCAGCTCATCCAATCAGGACAGCCCCATGGTCGGTGGATACCTCACCGGGATATTTGCGTCGTCCCCAATCGGCCCGTTGCAGCAACACATGGAGCGGGTGGTCGAGTGCGTCACGCAATTGCAGCCGTTCTTCGCGGCCGTGCTGGCAGACGACGCGGAAACCCGCCACGCCACGTACCAACGCATCGTCAAGCACGAGCACAAGGCGGACAAGCTCAAGAAAGATCTTCGCCTGCACCTGCCCACCAGCCTGTTCATGCCCATCGATCGCCGCGACATGCTCGAGGTGCTGGCCATGCAGGACCGCGTCGCCGGAGTCGCTCGCGACATCGCCGGCATGGTGGACGGGCGCGCCATGCAGATACCCGCGGAGTTGCAAGCCGGCTACATCGAACTGGTCGAGACCAGCATCAAGGCCTGCGAAAACGCCCATGACGCGATCAGTGAGCTGGACGAACTGATCGAAACCGGTTTCGACAACGCGGAACGCAAACGCATCGGCAAGATGCTCAATGAAATCGATAGCACGGAACACCTCACCGACGAACAGGCCAGCCGACTCTACGGCATCCTGATGGGCCTGGAAGACGCCCTGCCACCAGTGCCCGTGATGTTCCTCTACAAGCTAATCGACCTGACCGCGGAGATCGCCGACTGCGCCCAACGCGTCGGCAGCCGGCTGCAACTGACCCTGGCACGCTAGGAGCGACTCAAATTGGACTATGGCACCTGGTACCTGATCCTGGCGGCGGCTTTCGGCCTGTTCATGGCCTGGGGGATCGGCGCCAACGACGTGGCCAACGCCATGGCCACCTCGGTCGGCGCCCGGGCCCTGACCATCAAGCAGGCCATCGTGGTGGCCGCCATTTTCGAGTTCGCTGGCGCTTACCTGGCCGGCGGCCAGGTCACCTCCACCATCCGCAAGGGCATCATCCAGCCGGACCAGGTGGCCAACGCCCCGGAATTGCTGGTCTTCGGGATGCTGTCCGCCCTGCTGGCGGCCGGCCTGTGGCTGGCCATCGCTTCGCGGCGTGGCTGGCCGGTGTCCACCACGCATTCCATCGTCGGCGCCATCGTCGGCTTCGCCATCGCCGGCATGGGCTTTGCCTCGGTGCAATGGGGCGAGGTCGGCAAAATCGCCGCCTCGTGGGTCATTTCGCCGATGATGTCGGGATTCATCGCGTTCTTCCTGTTCCTGTCGGTACAAAAGCTGATCTTGCGCAAGAAAGATCCCTTGCTCAACGCCCGGCGCTACGTGCCCTTCTACATATTCCTGGTGGGTTTCATCATGGCCCTGGTGACCCTGTTCAAGGGGCTCAAGGCCATCGACCTGCACCTGAGCACGCTGCAGTCCTACGGCATCGCCGTGGCCTGCGGCCTGGTCACCATGACCATCGGCATCGTGCTGATCGGGCGCCTGAAGTTCGCCGAATCCGACGACGAGGAGTTCCGCTTCACGAACGTCGAAAAGATCTTCGGCGTGCTGATGATCTTCACGGCCTGCGGCATGGCCTTTGCCCATGGCTCCAACGACGTGGCCAACGCCATCGGTCCGGTGGCCGCGGTGGTCAGCGTGGTCTCGAGCGGCACCGTGGCGGCCCAGTCCGCCCTGCCCAAGTGGGTGCTGCTGCTGGGCGCGGCGGGCATTGTCATCGGCCTGGCCACCTACGGCTTTAAGGTGATCCGCACGGTGGGCCGAAAGATCACCGAACTGACGCCGTCGCGCGGCTTCGCCGCCGAACTGGCCGCCGCCACCACCGTGGTCATCGCTTCGGGCACCGGCATTCCCATCTCCACCACCCACACCCTGGTGGGCGCGGTGCTGGGGGTGGGCTTCGCGCGCGGCATGGAGGCCATCAACCTGCGCGTGGTGGGCAACATCTTCCTGTCCTGGATTGTCACGCTGCCGGCGGGCGGCATCCTGGCCGTGATCTTTTTCTACACGTTGAAGGCCACTTTCGGCGTTTAGAACACGCCCGGGCCGGGCGTCCCGGCCTGTGCTAATCTCTGCCGCGTCCTGTTCGTGACGCGCGCCATGCCCCCAGTTCCGGTCAATGCCCGAATCCAGCCCGCCGTACCGGCTGATCGTGACCGCCTCGCGACCCTCAGGCGCGACGCCCTGCTGGCCCAGGCGGGCGGCGAATTCGCCGAAGCCCAACTGGCCATGAGCGCGCGCCGGGGCATTCGCGGACGTTTTCCCCGCCTGCTCGAAGAAGGTGGTGTACTGGCCGCCTGGCTGGACGGAGACCTGGTCGCCATGGGCGCCGTTGACCTGGATTCGGCCGAACTGCTGGGCCCCTACGTCAACCCGGCATTGCAGGGACGCGGACTGGGCCGCAAGCTGCTGGTCGCCGCCGAAAAGCGCGCCGCCGCTCACCAGCTGTTTCGCCTGGCGGTTTACGCCTTTCGGCCCGCCGTGCCCTTCTTTCGCGCCTGTGGCTACACCCCGTTGGCGGACGGCAGGGAGCGACCGGATTCGGCCACCGGCCTGCCCCGCCTGGCGCTGCGCCGGCATTTTTCGCGGCGGCAGACCCGTTTCGGCCGACGCATCGAGGCGCTGGGCGCCGAACTGGGCATACCGCGTGACTATGCGCGCCGCCACCGCCTGCCCCTGCGCGAAGAGGCCTCGTTACTGGCCGAGCCGGTCGAGGACCTTTACGGACGCCCTCAGCGCATGACGCCCCGCACCCTGACGGCCTGGCGCCGAATGCACACGGCCGCCGCCGGGAACGGTGTGGCGCTGCAACTGGTCTCCGCCTACCGCTCGGTGGACTACCAGGCCGGCCTGATACGGCGCAAACGTGATCGCGGACTGTCGATGAACGATATCCTCTCCGTGTCCGCCGCGCCCGGTTTCAGCGAACACCACACCGGCCATGCGCTGGACCTTGCGACGCCCGGCGCCCCGGTCCTGGAGGAGGCTTTCGAGGACACCCCGGCGTATGCCTGGCTGGACCGACACGCCGGCCGTTTCGGCTTTCGGCTGTCCTACCCCCGCAACAATCCCCACGGCGTCCTTTACGAGCCCTGGCACTGGTACTACGCCCCCGGCCGCGCGGCCTGAACGCCTGTCACAAAACGGACACGGCCCGCGCCTAGACTGCGCATGACAGCAGGGGTATCCCATGGACTTTTTCGCGTTCATGATCGTCGCGCTGTTCATCCTCGCGCTGATCGATCTCAGCGTCGGTGTGAGCAACGACGCGGTCAATTTCCTCAATTCGGCGATCGGCAGCCGCGTCGCCTCGCGCCGCACCATCCTGGTCGTGGCCACCGGCGGCATCCTGCTCGGCGCGCTGTTTTCCTCCGGCATCATGGAGGTGGCGCGCAAAGGCATCTTCAACCCTGAAATGTTCACTTTCGCCGATGTCATGGTGGTTTTCCTGGCCGTGATGATCGCCGATGTGCTGTTGCTGGACCTGTTCAACACGTTCGGCATGCCGACCTCGACCACGGTGTCCATCGTGTTCGAGCTGCTCGGCGCGGCCACCGCGGTGGCCATTATTCACGTGGTGCACAACCCCGACTCGGCGCCGTTTTACGAGTTCATCAACGGCAAGAATGCACTGGCGATCATCTCGGGCATATTGCTGTCGGTGGCGGTGGCTTTCGCGGTGGGCACCCTGGTGCAGTTCATCTCGCGCCTGCTGTTCACCTTCGAGGACACGCGGCGCAGCGCGCTGGCGCGGGTGACCTGGAGCGGCGTGGCGTTGACGGTCATCACCTACTTCCTGTTCATCAAGGGACTGAAGGGCGCGGGTTTCGTCAGCGCCGGGGCGCACGCCTACGTTGACGCCCACACACCACTGATCCTGTCCCTGGCCTTCGCGTTCTGGCTGGGCGTCTCCTGGGTACTGCGCAAGTCCGGGATCAATCCCCTGGTGTTCGTGGTGCTGGCGGGCACGTTTTCCCTGGCCATGGCCTTCGCCAGCAACGACCTGGTGAACTTCATCGGCGTGCCGCTGGCCGGGCTGGAAAGCTGGAAGGCCTGGTCCGGGTCCGGCGCGCCGCCGGACGCGTTCACCATGGACATCCTGGTGCAACCGGTGCAGAGCAGCCACTACTACCTGTTTGGCGCCGGCGTGGTCATGGCGCTGACCCTGTGGCTGTCCGCCAAGGCCCGAACCGTGACCCAGACCGAGGTCACGCTGGCGCGCCAGGGCGAGGGCGCGGAGCGCTTCCACCCCGGTCCGCTGTCGCGCAGCCTGGTGCGCCTGTTCCTGGCGCTGGGCGAGACCGTGCGGCGCCTGACCCCGCCCAACATGCAGACCGGTGTGGCGCGCCGCTTTGCCCGCGAGGACCAGGCCGAGCGTCTGCAGGACGCGCCGGCCTTCGACCTGGTGCGCGCATCGGTCAACCTGGCGGTCGCCAGCATCCTGATCGCCATCGCCACTTCGATGAAACTGCCCCTGTCGACCACCTTCGTCAGTTTCATGGTGGCGATGGGCACGTCGCTGGCGGACCGCGCCTGGGGTCGCGACAGCGCCGCCTACCGCGTGGCCGGCGTGCTCAGCGTGCTGGGCGGCTGGTTCGGCACCGCCGCCGCGGCGTTCTTCATGGCGGCCTGTTTCGCCGTGCTGCTGAGCACGTTCGGCGCAGCGGCGCTCGGCGTGCTGCTGGTCCTGGTCGGCCTGGCGCTTTATCACAGCTTTCGCTATCACGGTGAGCGGGAGAAACGCAGCAGCCACGCCCGCACGTTGGATGCTTCCGCTTTTTCTCACCAGGGCGACCTGCTCCGACAGCAGATGCACGAACTGTTGAGCGAGTGTTCGCAGGCGGTGGACCTGTCCATCCGCGCTTTGCTGGCCGGCGACCGCCAGCCTGCGGACCAGGCCTGGCGCGAAGTGGGGGAAATTCGTGAAAGCTCCCGCCGCAAGGAACTGGTTTTCGTTCGCGTGCTCAAGAAGGTACGCCCGGATCCGGACGGCGACCTGCTGGACCACCTGGAAATCCTGGCCTGCGAGCAGGACCTGTACCAGAGCGTGGAAACCATCGTCGACGCCGCGCGCACGCACATCCTCAACGCCCATGAACCGCCCACTGCGACAACAAAGGAGCAGCTGGAGCAGTTCAATGAATTGCAGCGCGAGGCGGTCACCTCGTTCGCGGACGACTGGAAAAACGGACGGCAGGGTGAAAGCGACTATCGCATTGCCGACCTGTTCGAACTGCTGCAACGGGCCACGGCCTCGGTGGTCGGCG
>JAUIJU010000002.1 GCA_030431095.1 Gammaproteobacteria bacterium
GAGATCACCGTGCCGATGTTCGTGGTGCAGGGTCAGAACGACCCGCGCGTGCCGGTCACCGAGGCCGAGCAGATCGTCGCCGCGCTGCGTGAGCAGGGTTCCGACGTGTGGTACATGAACGCCCTCAACGAGGGCCATGGCTACCGCAAGAAGGAAAATCGCGACATCTATCAACAGGCCACGGTGCTGTTCTTCCAGCACTTCCTCCTGGGCGCGGCGGATTCCACTGGACCCTGAACCGGCACCCGCTCTTCAGCGCGAACGCCCGGGTGGAAACACCCGGGCGTTTTGCTTTCTGGTGACGACCATTTGTAGGAAATCGCCCCGATTTCTGGACAGCGTCGGCTGAAATCCCCGCGTGGCGATGGTCCGCGTCGACACCTGGCGTCGAAGCGGTCTATAGTGAAAGCGGGTCATTGAACAGGGTCACGAACAGGGAGTTGAATCAGGGGTGGTCGCGCCGAAGGGGTTCGGGCCGCGGCCCACAAGGGATTGCTGTTACTGGATCATTGCATGAAGGGGAGAAATCATGATCCATGTCCTCATCGTGGACGACCACGATCTCGTCCGTGCCGGGCTGCGCCGCATTCTTGCCGACAGCCCGGACATCAAATCCATTTCCGACGCCGCCACCGGCGAAGAAGCCGTTCAGCTGTGCCGCAAGCGCCGGCCCGACGTGGTCCTGCTGGACCTGTCGTTACCGCGGTTGTCGGCGTTCGAAGTGACCAGTCGCATCCAGCGCACAGGGCAGGGCGCCCGGGTCATCATCCTGGCATCGCATGCCAAGTCGCCGTACCCCACGCGCCTGCTCGACGCCGGCGCCTGTGGTTACCTGACGAAGGATTGCGATGCGGATGAGTTGCTCGAAGCCATCCGCACCGTGCAGCGTGGTCAGCGCTACATCGGCGCCGAAGCGGCCAAGCAACTGGCGCTGTCGATATTGCCGGGTACCGCTGAATCGCCGTTCGACGAGCTGTCGTCGCGAGAGCTCGAGGTCATGCTCAAGCTCACCGAGGGCAACCGCGTGCCAGACATTGCTTCGATGATGTGCCTGAGTCCGAAAACCGTCGCCACGTACAAGTACCGGATCTACGACAAGCTGGGCACGCGCAACGAGGTCGACCTGTTGCGCATGGTGATGCGGTATGGCTTGCTGGAGAACCAGGCCGGCTGAAACCGGCGGCGGGTTCGGGTCGAGGACAGAAAAAACCCCGCCGAAGCGGGGTTTGTGTCAGCGCCGCAGCCTCAGGGACCGTCGCCACCAGGTGGCGAATTCAGCGTGTAGATGCCCTTGGTGGAATCGTCCGGCTTGGCCTGGGTTTTCGACTCGGGCTTGGGTTCCGGTTTGGACTGGGGCTTCGACTCGGATTTCGGTTCGGGCTTCGGCTCGATCTTTGGTGGACCCGGGGGCTTATCACCGGCCGGCTTCTGCTGGTCAACGGCCTTGGCGGTCTGCGGCTGATCCTTGCGGTTTCCCTCCGGTGCGGGCTTCCGGTTGCCATCCTGGGCCGCCTTCGGGTTACCGTCGCCCGCAGATTTCTGATTGCCGTCCGGCTCGGGCGTTTGATTGCCGCCCTGCGCCGGCTTCTGGTTGCCGCCGTCCGCACGCTGCTTTCCGCCGCCCTGGGCGCCTTGTTGATTGCCGTTCTGCGGGGCGTCGTTGCCCTGGGCATTCTGTTGCTGGTTCGGGTTGTTGGCCTCGGCGGGTTTCTTGCCACCGCGACGCCGGCCGCCACGGGAACGGCGTCGACGGGTCTTCTTGCCGCCGGGGCTGCCCTGGCCGTCCTGGGCTGACTTCTGGCTGGTCTTTTTCTTCCCACCCTGGCCCTGCTGTTGACCGTCGGAGGCGTTGTCCTGCTGACCGCCCTGCCGGTTGCCGCCGCGTTTGGCGGTTTTCTTCCCGGTCTTCTTTCCGGTCTTTTTCCCGGTTTTCTTCCCGGCCTTTTTGCCGGAGGCTTTCCTGGCGGTTTTCTTGCGGCCGCCACCGGGGCGTGGGTCCTGGCTGCTGCCGGTCTTTTTTGAAGTTGCCTTACGAGAAGAGGCCTTCTTTTTCTCCGTGTCCAGTGCTTCGTCAGCCTCTTCGCCGCCGGAGAACAGCATGCGTCCCAGGCGCGAGAAGAATCCGGGTTCTTTCTTGTCCTCGGGTACCTCGGCCGGCGCCTCCTGGCGGGCGGGCGCCGGGGTGGTCGGCGCGATGGCCTGCACCGCGGCCACCGGGGCCTGCGCCCGGGCCTGCATGGCCTCGTTGGCCACCAGTTCCGGTTCCGGGGCCTCGACACGGCCATAGCTGGCCTCGTCGGTGACCTCACTCTTGCGCACCCGGTGAATCTCGAAGGCCGGCGTGACCATGTGCTCGTTGCCCAGCAGCATGACCGGCACCTTGTGACGCTGTTCGACGTCGTGCAGCACGGCGCGTTTTTCGTTCAGCAGGAAGTTGGCCACCTTGGTCGGCGCCTGCACGATCACCTGGCCGGTGAATTCCTTCATGGCCTCTTCCTCGGCCAGGCGCAGAATGGACAGGGCCAATGATTCGACGCTGCGGATGTGCCCCTGGCCGTCGCAGCGTGGGCAGATGATCTGGCTGGACTCACCGAGCGAGGGCCGCAGGCGCTGGCGCGACATCTCCAGCAGGCCGAATCGTGAAATCTTGCCGGTCTGCACCCGCGCCTTGTCCAGCTTCAATGACTCGCGCAGGCGGTTTTCGACAGAACGCTGGTTCTTGCGCGACATCATGTCGATGAAGTCGATCACGATCAGGCCGCCCAGGTCGCGCAGGCGCAGCTGGCGGGCAATTTCCTCGGCTGCTTCCAGGTTGGTGTTGTGCGCGGTCTCCTCGATGTCCGAGCCCTTGGTGGCGCGGGCCGAGTTGATGTCGATGGACAGCATGGCCTCGGTCGGATCGAACACCACCGAGCCGCCGCTGGGCAGGTGCACGGTGCGGGCAAAGGCCGATTCGATCTGGCTTTCGATCTGGTAGCGACTGAACAGCGGCACCTGGTCCTTGTACAGCTTCAGCTTGCGCAAATTGTGCGGCATCACCGACTGCATGAAGTCCTGCGCATCCTTGAAGGTGGACTCGTGGTCGACCAGGATCTCGCCGATGTCGTTGCGCAGGTGGTCGCGCAGGGCGCGAATGAACAGGTTGCTTTCCTGGTAGATCAGAAAGGGCGCCTTGCGCTCGCCTGCCGCCTTGGTGATCGAGTCCCACAGTTGCACCAGGTAGTCCAGGTCCCACTGCAGTTCCTCGGCCTCGCGGCCCACGCCGGCGGTACGCACGATGATGCCCACGTCTTCAGGGGCGGTGACCTGGTCGAGCTGTTCGCGCAGGTGCTGGCGATCATCGCCCGTGATGCGACGGGAAACGCCACCGGCGGACGGATTGTTGGGCATCAGCACCAGGTAGCGACCGGCCAGCGAAATGAAGGTGGTCAGGGCGGCGCCCTTGTTGCCACGCTCTTCCTTTTCGACCTGGATGATGAGTTCCTGGCCCTCTTTCACCGCGTCGCGAATGGACACCTTGCCATCCTTGTTGCGAACGTTTTGCGCGTAGTACTCACGGGAGATTTCTTTCAGTGGCAGGAAGCCGTGACGGGTGGAGCCGAACTCCACGAAACAGGCTTCGAGAGAGGGCTCGACACGCGTGATCTTGCCCTTGTAGATGTTGGATTTTTTCTGTTCCTGGGCGGGAACCTCGATGTCAAGGTCGAGCAGCTGTTGCCCGTCCGCGACCGCCACACGCAACTCCTCAGGCTGAGTCGCGTTGATCAGCATTCTTTTCATTGTCTTTTCCTCGGGCAACCCGGCGTCGTGCCACGGTTGCTGACCCCGGCGCCGCAAGGCGACGGATCGGGGTTTTCGCACCCGGCGTGCTGCGTGAGCCCCACCGGCGTTGCCTGTTTTGTTATCGGCCGACGCCTGGCGCCTGGCCGGACCCGCCACCCGGAGGCGCAGGTCTCGAATCGTTTTTGCCGCCGCGACCGAAGTCATGACGTCGGGCGGGCGATGCGAATGGCACAAACGCTGGCATCGCCCAGTGAATTACTGGGCCGTCCTGTGGACGGCAGTCACGGATGGTTCCCCCCACCACGCGGTGTCGTACGTTCCGCGATAAACACCCGCAGCACGGGCAAGTTCTCGTCGGTTCGGATAAGATTCGGCAGCCGGGGCGCCGGGGTGTCGTGAACAGGCCGGTAAGGGCCGGGCACGGCTGAATCCGTGGCGCGTGAGCATAGCAGCGTTCCTCTCACCAATCAACGAGTTGGCTCCTTGAGTTCATCCAGCAGAAAATCCGGCGTACGCACCGAGGAAGTCTCCGCCGACCGCGACGGCCAGCGCCTCGACAACTTCCTGATGGCGCAACTGCCCGGGCTGCCGCGCAGCGCGGCGTAGAAGATCGTCCGCACCGGACAGGTGCGGGTAAACGGCAAGCGCGCCCGGCCATTCAGAAAGCTGCGCAGCGGCGACCAGGTGCGTATTCCACCCGTAACGACACGCCAGCGGGAGGCGCCGCGCGTTCCCGACGGCGTGATCCGGGACATCGAGGACGGCATCGTTCACGAGAACGACGAATTGATCGTGTGCAACAAGCCATCGGGCATCGCCGTGCACGGCGGCAGCGGCCTGGACTGGGGCCTGATCGAGGCCCTGCGCCAGTCACGGGACGATCGCGGCCTGGACCTCGTGCATCGCCTGGACCGCGAGACCAGCGGCATCCTGCTGGTGGCCAAGCAGGGCAAGGCGTTGCGTGCGCTGCAACAACGCTTCGCCCGCCGCGAAACCAGGAAAGCCTACCTGACCCTGATGGACGGCCGGCTGCCCGGTGACCTGTGGACGGTCGACGAGCCGCTGGCCAAGGTGGAGATTTCAGGCGAGCGGTTCACCGTGGTCGATCCGGCGGGCAAGCCCTCGGTGACCACCTTTCGCCGCATCGAGCACTATGGCGACGCCGTGTTCGCGGAGGCCACTCCGCTGACCGGGCGCACCCACCAGATCCGCGCCCACGCGGTGTTCCTGGAAGCGCCGTGCGCGGGCGACGCGCGGTACATGGAGGAAAAGATGCTGGCAAAATGGCGCAATCGCGGCCTGGAGCGCCTGTTCCTGCACGCCCACAGCCTGGAACTCGAAGGCCCGGACGGCGAGCCGTGGCATTTTTCCTGCCCCCTGCCGGAAGCACTCGGCGACCTGCTGAACCGGCTCTGAAACACCGGAACTTTCCTACCGACGCCACGGCCCGGTTCCGTGGTCCGACCCGCCCGCCTGTGATGTAATGCGCCCATGTACAAACCCTTGTCGCTGTTCGTCGGACTGAGATACCTCAGGGCGAAGCGGAAAAACCACTTCATTTCCTTCATCTCGCTGATCTCCATGCTTGGGATCGCGCTGGGCGTGACCACGCTGATCACCGTGATCTCGGTGATGAACGGCTTCGAGAAGGAACTGCGGGCGCGCATCCTCGGCGCGATCTCGCATGCCACCATCCAGCCCATCGACGGCACCATGAGCGAATGGCGCGAACTGGTGGAGCGGGTGGAGCAGCGCGAAGACGTGATCGCCGCGGCGCCGTTCATCGAGCAGGGCGTTTGGCTGCAGGCGCGCGGCTCCACCGGGGCGTTCATTCGGGGGGTCGATCCACAGTACGAACGTCGCGTGTCGGAGGTCGAGGACAAAATGCTGGCCGGCAGCCTCGACGATCTGCACGCCGGTGAATTCGGCATCGTGCTTGGCGCCGGCCTGGCGGCGCGTCTGCGCGTGGGGCTGGGGGACAAGATCACGGTGATCGCGCCCAAGCTCAAGGCCAGCCCTTTCGGGGCCAATCCGCAGATGAAACGCTTCACCGTGGTGGGCGCCTTCGAGTTCGGCGAGTTCGAGAACGACACGGCGCTGGCGGTGATGCACCATGCCGACGCGGCCCGGCTGCTGCGCATGCCTGAAGGCACGGTGGGCGGCATTCGCCTGCAACTCGAGGACATGAACCGGGCCTGGATGGTCGCGCGCGAAGTCTCCGACCAACTCGAGGGGGTCTACCGCGTGCGCGACTGGACGCAGGAGCGGGGCAACCTGTTCCAGGCGGTGCGTACCGAAAAGACCGTCATGTGGGTCATTCTTTCGCTGATCATCGCGGTAGCAGCCTTTAACATCATTTCCATGCTGGTCATGGTGGTGACCGACAAGCAGAGCGACATCGCCATCCTCAAGACCATGGGCGCGCGAGCCGGCACCATCATGCGCGTTTTTATCGTGCAGGGCAGCCTGATCGGAGTGATCGGCACCGTCCTGGGGGTCATCGGCGGCATTGCGCTGGCCATGAACATAGGCGCCGTGGTGCCTTTCCTGGAGCAGCTGTTCGGCTTCAGCCTGTTCCCCGGCGATATCTACTACATCACCGAGCTGCCCTCGGACCTGCGGACCGATGACGTGGTGAAGTTTGCCGCCATGTCCCTGGGCATGGGGCTGTTGTCCACCCTGTACCCGGCCTGGCGCGCCTCGCGCACCCACCCGGCGGAGGCCCTGCGCTATGAATGACACCGAACACAACGGCGCCGTGCTGAACGCGCGCGGCGTGTCGCGCAGTTTTCGTCAGGGGCCCAAGCGAATCGACGTGCTGCGCGATGTGGACCTGGACGTTCCCCAGGGCGCCTCGCTGGCCATCGTGGGCGCTTCCGGCGCGGGCAAGAGCACCCTGCTGCACATTCTCGGTGGACTGGACACGCCCGACGAAGGCGTGGTGGAAGTCGGCGGCCATGCGCTGTGGTCGATGGGCGAGAAAGCCCGGGCTGACCTGCGCAACCGCTCGCTGGGCTTCGTGTACCAGTTTCACCACCTGCTGCCGGAGTTCACCGCGCTGGAAAATGTGGCCATGCCTCTGCTGATCCGAGGCATGAGCGTCACCGAGGCGCGCCGCCAGGCCCAGGCCATGCTGGAGCGCGTCGGCATCGATCAGCGCAGCGACCACAAGCCCGGAGAACTGTCCGGTGGCGAACGCCAGCGCGCCGCCGTGGCGCGCGCGCTGGTCGGCAATCCCGGCTGCCTGCTGGGTGACGAGCCCACCGGTAACCTGGACGAAACCACCGCCGGACGCGTGTTCGGAATGCTGCTGGAATTGAATCGCGAACTGGGCACCAGCCTGGTGCTCGTGACCCACGACCCCCGACTGGCCGCGCGGATGGACCGCCGGCTGGTACTGCGCAACGGCGGGCTCAGCCCCATGGACTGACCCGGGCATTGAACCGCCGGCGCCCGGGGGAGGGCGATGCCGGCATTACCGTGGATTATCGGGGGGCTGGCCTGGCCCCATCTTCTGACCGTTCCGCCCTGGCCGGGCACGTGGCTCGTGCTGTTCGTGCTCTCGGCTGGGTGTGCCGGCCTGGTCGCCGGGGGTTTCTCCCTGCCGTTCACGGGACGGGCGAAGGATCGTGCGATTCGCAAAGATCCCTTCCCCGGCTTGCTGTTGGGCCTGGTCTGGACATTCGCCGCCGGCGCCTGGTCCTGTTGGCACATCGAACGGCAGCTCGATTTGCGGCTGTACCGGATTCTTGCGCCGACCCCTGTTGTCGGTCGCATTGCGACGTTGCCGGCGCGGCTCGGGCGCACGCTGCGCTTCGAGTTCATCGCCGACGGCGGTCCCTGGGGCAATGGCGCGCGGCGCATTGCGGTGCACTGGTACCAGCCCGCCATCGCGCCGCGCCCCGGGGAGCGCTGGATTCTGCCCCTGCGCCTGGTGCCGCCTCGTGGGCGCCTGAACTTTTCCGGCGGTGACAGCGAGCGCTTCCTGTTCGCGGCGCGTTTGCACGCGATCGGCACGGTGAAAGGGACGGGCGCACGGCGTCTTTCGGACCCCTCGGGAATCCGCCTGTCCCGGTTCCGGGATTCACTGCGCCGGGCTCTCGACGCCCGGCTGGACGGGCTGCCGGGAGGCGGCCTGGTGCGCGCCCTGGGCATGGGCGAGCGCAGTGGGCTGTCGGATGCCCTGCGGGACGCCATGCGCAGCACTGGAACCGGCCATCTGCTGGCGATATCCGGTCTGCATGTCGGCATGGTGGCGGTCTTCGGGTTCGGGTGCGCTCGGCTGTCGCTGGCGCCACTGGGGTGCCGGTTCGCCCGCTTGCCACCGCAATGCCTGGCGGTACTGGCCGGCTTCATCGCCGCGGCGGTTTACGCGGCCCTGGCCGGCTTCGGCACTTCGCCGCGTCGCGCGTTGGTGATGTTGGCGGTGGCTTCGCTGGCGATGTTGCTGCGTCGGCGGCTGGCGCCGTTTCGTGCCTGGTGCCTGGCGCTCTGCGTGGTCCTGCTGCTCGATCCGCTGGCGCCGCTCGTGGCTGGTTTCTGGCTCTCGTTCTGCGCGGTCGCCGTGCTGCTGTTCCGTTTTGCCGGCCGCCCGCCGCTGCGCGGGGGCGGCCGCGCGTTGTGGTGCGCCCAATGGGCGCTGACCCTGGTCATGGGGCCGTTGGCGATGGCCTGGTTTCAGTGGCTCACACTGGCGGCGCTGCCGGTCAACCTGCTGGCCATACCGTGGGTGAGTTTCGTGACCCTGCCGTTGGTGCTGCTCGCCTTGCTGGGCCTGCCCTTCGACGGCCCCGTTGCGGAGGTGCTGCCGGACATGGCGGCGCGTTCCGCGCACGCGCTGGAGCGGACCCTGGTGTTTATCGATCACCGCGTGGAGGCATTGGCCTGGCACACGGCCCGTCCCGGTCCGGTTGCGCTCACCCTGGGCGTTGTGGGTGGTTTTCTGTGCCTGTTGCCCGCCGCGCTGCGCCTGCGGCGCTTCGGCGTTCTGCTGCTTTTGCCCACCCTGCTGCCGCCGGCCAAGGACTTGCGGGCGGGCGATCTTCGCCTGGAGCTGCTGGATGTGGGCCAGGGCCAGGCGGCGCTGGTCAGTACCCGCGAGCACCTGCTGCTGGCCGATACCGGTCCGGGACATCCGGGGCGGTGGGACCTCGTAGACGCCGTGGTGGCGCCGGCAGTTCGTGCCGCTGCGATGAACAGGCCGGACCTGGTGATGGTCAGCCACGGTGACCTGGATCATGCCGGGGGGCTCGCCGGGTTGCGCAGGCTCTGGCCCGGGACTGGCGTGACGGGGAACACGCGCCATCGACCCGCCGATATGGCGCCATGCACTTCGGACCGCGCGTGGTCCTGGGATGGCGTGGCGTTCCGGGTCCTGCATCCAAGCCCATGGTTGCCGTACCGGGGCAACGACAGTTCCTGCGTGTTGCAGTTGCTGGCGCCCGGCGGCCGGATGTTGTTGCCCGGGGACATTGGCCAGATTGTGGAGCGGCGGCTGGCGAGACGCCGGGACGCCGGCGGCCACCGCTTGCTGGTCGTACCTCATCATGGCAGCCGCACGTCCAGCAGCGAGGCGCTCCTGGACTGGGCGCGACCGGAGGTCGTGCTGATCCCGGCCGGGTGGGGCAACCGCTTCGGCATTCCGGACGCCGCTGTCCTGGACCGGCTCACGGCGCGTGGCATCCCGGCCGCCGGCACTGCCGAATGCGGCGCCCTGCGCTTTACCCTGCGCGCCGATGGGCGCCTGGAAAGCGATTCCGCGCGGCATGCGCGGCGTGGCTTCTGGCGATTTCCGGCGGCCCCGCATTGCCCCGGTCAGCAGTCGCCTCCGTCGCTGACCTCAGTAGAGGCTTTTCGGTATCATGCGGGCCATACCGACAAGAATTTCGTATCAAAGGAGTGAGTGACGAATGCTGGAAATCCTCCTCGCCGGCGGATGGATGATGGTGCCCATCGTTTTGTGCTCCATCGTCGCGGTCGCCATCGTGCTCGAACGGTTCTGGACGCTTCGTTCAGGCAATGTGGTCCCCGACGGGGTCGGTGAACAGGTGGAAGCCTGGGCCGCCGCCGACGAACTCGACCTGGAGCACCTCAATCGCCTGCGCGCCAGTTCCGCGCTGGGCAAGGTGCTGGCCGCCGCGCTGGCCAACCGCCACCGTTCGCGTGACGTGATCAAAGAGGCGGTGGAGGACACCGGCCGCCACGTGGTGCACGAACTGGAACGCTTTCTCAACACCCTGGGCACCATTGCCGGAGTGACCCCGCTGCTGGGCTTGCTGGGCACGGTGATCGGCATGATCCGGGTATTCTCGGCCATCATGGTGCACGGCGTGGGTAACGCCAACGAGCTGGCAGGCGGCATCTCCGAGGCGCTGATCACCACCGCCGCGGGCCTGACGGTGGCCATTCCCAGCTACTTTTTCTTTCGCTACTTCAAAGGCAAGGTGGAGGCCTACGTGGTGTCCATGGAGGAACGCGCCATCAGCCTGATCGGGGCCATCGAGCGCGGCACGCTGGTTAAGTCCAGCCGGAGCGCCGGCGGGTGAAACTGCGTGCTGCCAAGGGAGAAGACCCGGAGATCAACCTGACTTCCCTGATCGACGTGGTCTTCCTGCTGCTGATCTTCTTCATGGTCAGCACCACCTTCGAGCGCCAGGCCTCGCTGAAGATCGACCTGCCCGAGGCCTCCGCCGAGGCGCGGCCACAGGAGACTCCGGAACGCCTGGAACTGGTGATCGACCCGGAAGGGCGCATCTACCTCAACGACAGCCAGTTGGTCGACAGCGGCGCGGCCACCATCCGCGCGGCGCTGGAAGAGGTGGCCGGCGATTCACGTGATCTGCCCATCGTGCTGCGTGCCGACGCCCAGACGCCGCATCATTTCGTGGTGACCGTCATGGACGTCACCGGCCAGCTCGGTTTCACCCGCCTGTCGATCGCCACGCAACGCCTCGACGGAGAGTAGGCGTGTCCGCCGATCGCCCCGACTACACGCCCGGCCCGGTCTACCGGCGCCTCTGGGGCTACGCGCGCCAGTACTGGTGGATGTTCGTCGTCGGGCTGTCCGGCGCCGGTGTCGAAGCCGGCATGCAGGCGCTGTTCGCCTACTACATCGCCGACCTGATCGACCGCGTCTTCGTGGCCAAGGATTCCGCGTTCGGACTGGTGCTGGCCGGCGTCATCATGGTCACCGTGGTGCTGCGCGCCCTGGGCCACGCGGCGGCCACCTACGGCATGGAGTGGACCGGGCGGCGCGTGGTCGCCGACCTGCGACGAGAACTGTTCGATGGATACCTGGGCCAGCCGGCCCGCTTTTTCGACCGCCACAACGCCGGACAACTGATCTCCAAGTTGACGTACAACAGCGAGCAGGTCGCCACCGCCGCCACCACGGCCATCGTTTCCGCGATTCGCGACGTACTGCTGATCATCGGCCTGCTGACCGTCATGGTCTACCAGAGCGCGCGCCTGACCCTGACCATGCTGATCCTGGCGCCCATCGTGGCCCTGGTGGTCACCGTGGTCAGCCGCCGATTCCGCAAGATCAGCCACCGTATCCAGGATTCCTTCGGCGACGTGGCTCACCTGACCGAGGAGGCGGTGGTGGGTCAGCGCGTGATCAAGGTGTTCCAGGGCCAGCAGACCGAGCGTGGGCGCTTCCGCAGCGCCAACGAGCATAACCGCCGCATGCACATGCGCATGGTCGCCACCCAGTTGCTGTCTTCGACCACCGTACAGATCACGGCCGGCGTCGCGGTGGTGGCGATGATGGTGATCTCGAGCCGCCCGGCCATGCTGCAGGACATCTCCGCGGGCACGTTCACCTCGCTGCTGACCGCCATGATGGCCACCATTCCGCCGCTGAAGCGATTGACCGGGGTGCAGAGCCAGGTGCAAAAGGGCATTGCCGCCGCCGAAAGCATTTTCCGCGTGATCGACAGCGACCGCGAGAAGGATACGGGCACCGTGGAGGCCGACCGCGTGAAGGGCGCCGTCGAGTTTCGCGGCCTGTCCTTCAGCTACCACGACGAGCAGGACGAGAGCGTCGGGGAAGCCGGGACGCACGTTCTGCAAGACATCAGCTTCACCATGCCTGCCGGCAGCGTCACCGCCGTCGTGGGGCGCTCGGGCAGCGGCAAGACCACGCTGGCCAGCCTGTTGCCGCGGTTCTATTCCGAATACGAGGGCAGCATCCTGCTGGATGGGCAGGAGCTGTCCGACTACCGCCTCGACGACCTGCGCAGCCAGATCGCCCTGGTCAGCCAGGACGTGGTGCTGTTCAACGACACCGTGGCCGGCAACATCGCCTATGGCGCGCTGGCCGGCGCCGATCGCGAGGCCGTGCTCAAGGCGGCCCGTGATGCATACGCCATCGGTTTCATCGAACGCCTGCCGGAGGGGCTGGACACACTGGTGGGCGAAAACGGCACCCGCCTTTCCGGTGGGCAGCGCCAGCGCCTGGCCATCGCACGCGCGCTGCTCAAGGACGCGCCGATCCTGGTGCTGGACGAGGCCACCTCGGCGCTGGACGCCGAGTCCGAGCGCGCCATCCAGGATGCCCTGGAAGAGGTCATGCGTGACCGCACCACGCTGGTCATCGCCCACCGCCTGTCCACCATCGAGAACGCCGACCAGGTGATCGTGCTGGAGGAGGGCCGGGTGGTGGAATCGGGCACCCATGCCGAGCTGCTGGCGCGGGGCGGCACCTATGCCCAGCTCTACCAGACCCAGTTCAGCGAGGAGGGCGTCTGAGGGTGCCGCTGACCGAAGGCCGCCTGCAGGACACCTGGTACGGCGACCGCCGCCCCGGACTGCTCCTGCGCGCACTGGAACGTGTCTATGCGGGCGTGTCGGCAGCCCGGCGCCAGCGCAGCCGGCCCGCCGAAGCGCTGGCCGGCAAACCCATCGTGGTGGTGGGCAACATCACCGCCGGGGGCACCGGCAAGACGCCGCTGGTGATCCGCCTGTGCGAGCTGCTGCAGTCAGCGGGCATCGCGGTAGCAGTGGTAAGCCGGGGTTATGGGCGCGCCGGTTCCGGGCCGGTGGCCGTCGTGCCGGACACGCCGACAAGCGAAGCCGGCGACGAGCCGGTGCTGATCGCCCGTGCGCGGGGCGTGCCGGTTTTCGTGGACGAAGACCGCGAAGCGGCCGCCCTGGCCGCCTTCGAGGCCGGGGCAAGGGTGGTGCTGTCCGATGACGGTTTGCAGCGAACCCGACTGCCTCGAATGATGGAACTGTGCGTGGTCGATGCCCAGCGCGGCTTCGGCAACGGGCGACTGCTGCCGGCGGGACCCCTGCGTGAGCCGCTGGAGCGATTGCACGGCGTGGACTGGATTATCAGCAACGGTGAGGTGAACGCCACGCGGGCAGCCGTCCCGGCCGAACTGGCTCACAAGGTCGTGGAAATGCGCCTGCAGCCGACCACGCTGACGCGCCTGGACACCGGGGAGGCGTGTCCGGCCACCGAGGCCGTGGAACGCCTTGCTGGCGTGCCACTGACCGCGGTGGCCGGGATGGGTAATCCCGGGCGGTTCTTCGACACCCTGGCCGCGCTGGGGCTGCCGGTCGTCGAACGCCGGCCGTTGCCCGACCATCACGACTACGTGGTCGCGGATTTCTCGGATATCCCGGGCGCGGTCATCATGACGGAAAAGGACGCCGTAAAATGCGCCACGCTGGGCCTCGAGAACGCCTGGGTGCTGGGTGTGGGTGCGCGTCTGCCCGAAGAATGGGAGCGAAACTGGCTCAAAAGCATCGCGGAAATTATATTATAAATTAAATGAGAAATTACCCGTATATCATTGTAATACCAGCCCGTTTATCTTCCAGTAGATTGCCAGAAAAGGTGCTGGCCGACCTGGGCGGCATGACCATGCTGGAGCGGGTCTGGCGGGCTGCACGCGAGGCCGGCGCGGAACGGGTGGTGGTGGCGACCGACGACCAGCGCATCTTCGACACCGTCACGGGATTCGGCGGCGAGGCCGTGATGACCCGCGCCGACCACGCCAGCGGCAGCGACCGCATCGCCGAATGCGCCGGGGCGCTCGACCTGAACGACGACCAGGTCATCGTGAACCTGCAGGGCGACGAGCCCGGGATGCCCGCCGAGTGCCTGGACCAGGTGGCCGGCCTGCTGGACTCCGGCGCCGATGTCGCCACGCTGTACTGGCCGGTGGACGACCCCACCGAAATCGATGACCCCAACGTGGTCAAGGTGGTGGCCGGCGGGGCAGGGCAGGCGCTGTACTTCAGCCGCTCCGCCATACCTCACGCCCGCGGCAGTGTGAGCGCCGCGGCGGCGCTGGAAGCCGGCGTGACCTATCGCCGCCACCTGGGCCTCTACGCCTACCGCCATGCCGCCCTGAAACGTTTCACGCGTGCCGCGCCCTCACCCCTGGAGCGCAGCGAAGCACTGGAACAATTGCGCTTCCTCGAATTGGGTATGCGCATCGACATCGCCCAGGCGGCGGCATTCATTCCCCCCGGTATCGACACGTCCCGGGATTTGGCCCGCGCACGTGAACGATTCGCTTGAAAATGCCAATTCACACACCCATGAAATTGCGGAACACGCACCCAGGAATCCCATGCGCCACCTGATCCTCATTGTGCTTCTACTGGCGACGCCCCTGTCGGCTTTCGCCGAGATCACGGTCACCGACGCCTGGGCCCGCGCCACGCCCCCGGCCGCGCGTACAGCCGCGCTGTATCTCACCCTGGTCAACGACGGTGAAGCCGACGACGCCCTGCTGGGCGCACAAACCGATGCGGCGGACATCGTGGAGATTCACTCCATGCGCCACGAGGACGGCATGATGCTGATGGAACAGATCGAGTCGATGATCCTTCCGGCCGGCGAGCGGGCCAAACTGGCGCCTCACGGCAAGCACCTGATGCTGATCGGATTGCGCCATGATCTGGCGCCCGGACAGGCGATACACCTGCGGCTGGAATTCGAGCGCCACCCAGCCGTGACCGTGAACGTTCCGGTCAGGGACGCGAGACGCGGATCGGTGGAATAATGCGCGCCGGAGTCGCGCCCCTCGCCGGTTAGCCAACAATCCGCCCTCGTCGAACCTCAATCTGGCCCTGATTCCGCCTTGTCAATTCTGGACATGCGCCGAGCCAGCGGGTTGGCTGTCATGCCATGGGCGACCAGGCTCATGAACACGGTGCACACCACCACCAGCGACATCAGCTCGGCGCCCGGCAGACCGGCTTCCAGCACCAGTACCGAGAACACGATGCTGGCCAGGCCCCGCGGTCCGAACCATCCGAGGAACAGCTTGCTGGCGTTGGACTCGCCCGTGCCTGCCAGCGAAAGCCAGATCGGCAGCATCCGGATCACGGTGAGGCTGAGCAGGGCGAACACGAACACCTGCCAGGTCACCTGGTCCCGGACCTGCCAGACGATAGCGATGCCAAACAGCGTCCAGGTCAGCAGCGCCAGCGTTTCGGCGATGCCCTCGGAGGAATGCAGGACCTCGTGGGTTTCATC
Source organism: Gammaproteobacteria bacterium (assembly GCA_030431095.1). Taxonomy (GTDB): domain Bacteria; phylum Pseudomonadota; class Gammaproteobacteria; order Xanthomonadales; family SZUA-36; genus Marinihelvus. The sequence continues at coordinate 15,281 of JAUIJU010000002.1, forward strand.
GCGCGAGAGGTGGCCGAACAGCATGCCGCCGGCAAAGGCGGCGATGTAGCCGCTGCCGCCGAGACTCTGTGCCAGCGAAAAACATCCCAGGGCCAGGGCGATGGTGGTGATCTGTCCCCAAATCGATGTCATCCAGCCACGGTCCCAGCAAACGCGGAATAGCCAGACACCCAGACCCGCCAGGCCGACGCCCACCAGGATGCCGATCCCAAGTTCCTCGGCCAGCAGGTGGAAGATCACGTTGCTGCCTTCATGTGCTTCGGAGCCGACTTCGAGCCCGATGAACAAGAGGAGGATGGGCACGCACAGCCCGTCATTCAGGCCGCTTTCCACGTTCAATCCTTCCCGCAGGCGTGAGGGCACCACGGGATTGGTCACTACCGCCTTGCCCAGGGCAGCGTCGGTCGCGGCCAGCATGGTGCCCAGCGCGGCCGCTTCGAAAACGCCGAGGGTGTCGAACAGCACCAGGGCCGTGAGGAAGCCGAGCGCAATGGCGCCCGGCAGCCCCAGCAACAACATCCGGGCGGGCAGTCCGTAGTAGCGCCCCAGCGTCCGCAGGTTGGCATTTGCCGAATCGTTGAACAGGAACAGGGCCAGCGTCAGGTCGGCCAGCAGGCGCAAGGTCTGGCGCGGTTCGGAATCGGTGAACCAGCCGAGCACCGCCGGGCCCAGGATGAGACCGACGGTGACGAAGATCATGGGTCCCGAGATCCAGGAGCGTTCGACCCGGCCGGCAACCAGTGTATAGGCGAAGACGAACAGTGCGAGTACGGCGAGTTGTTCGTAGAGTTCCATGACTGCTCCTGCCGAGTCTGGCGCCTGTTTCCAGGTGCTGGTCGACCGCGTTCACGAACGTGCTGATCCTGCCCGTGAAGCAGGTACCTTTCGGGTCGCAAGCCATACCCTGCGCCACCAGGAGTGGGTTGTCCAGACCAGGCAAACCACGGCGGGCCAAGCCGGACGACTTTTGATAACGTGGCACGCCATGGTCAATTGTGTTTTTTCCACCCGTCGAGTCTCTGTGGTGCGCCCCGTCGAAGGTGCGCCCCCGTGATCGGGCGCGCCTGGCCGTTGATCGTGGTGGCGGTAGTGGCGTTCGGCATCGGCGCGTGGTTCACACTGGGTACACGGTCAGAACCGCGGCCCGAACCCGTAAGCCGGGGCTACGTGCTGGACGAGCCGCGCGCCCTGCCGGATTTCACGCTGGTGGACGATACCGGTGATGAATTCACCCAGGCGGGCTTCCAGGGGCACTGGTCGGTGCTGTATTTCGGCTTCACCTTCTGCCCGGACATCTGCCCCAATTCACTGGCCGTGATGGCGCAGATCAAACAGCAGCTGGCGGAAGCCGGGGCGCTGGATGACCGCTACTACCTCGTGTCCGTGGATCCCGCCCGCGACACGCCGCAGCGTCTGGCCGAATACGTGACGTATTTCGACCCGGATTTCCGCGGCCTGACCGGCGACTTCGACCAGCTCGACCTGCTGACCCGCGCCGCGGGCGCGGTGTACCGGGTGCCGGACGACCCGGTGGACGAGAACTACCTTGTCGCGCATTCCTCGACCCTGACGGTGATCGACCCGCAAGGGCGCATCCACGCGCTGTTCACTTCGCCGTTCGACCCGCAGGCCATCGCCGCGCGATTGCGCGCCGCGATCGACGATTTCGACCAGGATTCCTGAGCACGCAAGCAATCGCCCCGGCGGACCGGAATTTAACGCGAACCGCGGCTCAGAACGCCTCGCCGATGCTCAGGTAGAACTCGTTGTCATCCCGCCCCCAGGCCACGTCGAAGCGCAGGCGAAGCCCGTTTTTCGGCGCCACCACCCAGCGCACCCCCACGCCGGCGGAGGGGAGGGTGCGTTCCCAGCCGGCAAAGTCCGGCCCCACCGTGCCGACGCCCGCGAAGGCCACGGCGCCCCAGCGCTTGCCGAATGTCTGGCGCCATTCGGCCTGCGTGGCGAACAGGAAGCGGTCCCGGTAGGTGCCGGTCTGGTAGCCGCGCAGGTCGCTGCCGGCGCCGAAAGCCGGGTAGACAAAAAACGGCGCATCGCCGCCGACGTACTCGGTGGCGGCGCGCAGGGCGAGGGTGCCATGGTCCGTGATGGCCCGGTAATAGTTGCCCGCCCACTGGTGACGCTCGTAGTCCACGTCGCTGCCCCAGCTGTCTCGCGACAGGGCCAGGCCGCCCTCCACCAGCCAGCCGTTGCGGGGGAAGAACTCGTCATCGCGGGAGTCATACACCAGGCGGGGTTTGAGGGTGACCAGGCCCACTTCGATGCCCAGCTGCGGCGGGGTGACCCCGGGCGGCAGCAGGTCCCCCGGGATGTCCAGCCGTGTTTCCGTGCGCGACACCATGCCCTGCAGCCCCACATAGAGGTTCTCGGCCACGGCGTAGAGCGCGCCGGCAAGCGCCAGGTCCACGTCCTGGCGCAGGGGAATCGCCAGATCGGGGCTACCGCCGATGCCGAAGTAGTCGTAGCGCAGGTCCGCGGTAAACGCGGCGGCGGTCAGGCGCCACTGGTCGCCGCCCAGGCTCATCTTGTGAAACAGGCCGCCTCCCAGACTGTCGCTCTCGGCGTACATGACCGCCGCCCCCGTGGTCCACACCGAGTCTTCCTGCGTGGCGAAGGAGGGGCGGTACAGTCAGAAGGCGGGCAGGGCCAGTGTCCAGCCCAGCAGGGGGCTGCGCGAGGGCAGGGGAGCGATGACGAACTCGCGGTCGGCTTTCGCACCGTCGGCGTCCGTTTCCGGCTCGATGACGTCGCCGGGGTCCGCCGGCAGGTGCTGCCGTTCCTCCAGCTCCAGGGCACCGGGCACGATGCGGGCGGCTATTGCGTCCGTCTGGACGGCAAGGCCCAACACAAGAAACGTCAGCAAATGACGGTCACGTGCGTGTTTGAACTCCATTGACTCTGTTCTCTTCGAACCGTGTCCGCACAGTGTAGTTGCCCGCCAGTAAAAAGCCCCGGCCTAAAGCCGGGGCCTGAAGCCGAACCGGGCGGACGTCAGTGACGGTCACCGCCTGCTCGGCACCTCACGCACAAGGTTCAGAAGGTGTAGCTCGCGCCAAAGGTGATCCGGCGGTCGGTGAAGCCCTGGAAGCACAGCAGTGCGTCCTCATTGACGCAGTATTGCGTCACTTCCGATTCGGTCAGATTGACGGCTTCCAAGCCAAGGCTCCAGTGATCGCCCAATGCGTAGTTGATGCTGGCATTCAACTGGCCCCGGTCGTCCTGGACCACGGGAAAACCCCAGGGATAGCTGGTAGTGCTGCCGAAGTCATCCGAGCGAAACGCGGAACGCCAGGTGTAGCGAGTCCTGACAGACAACCCGTACTTTTCATAAAACAGAGTGAAGTTGTAGGAGTCTTCCGACAGGTCCAGCAGTTGCGCCCGCAGCGTCACGTCGTTGGCGCCCAGCGCGCTGAAGACCGCATCCGCTCGACTGGTGGGATTCAGGTAGGTATCCCCTCCGGAAAACTCCTGCCAGGTGTAGTTGGCGTACACGCCGAAGCCGGAAGCCCAGCCGAGGCTGTCCTCGAACTCGGCCAGGTCGTACTGGAATGCGAGCTCGAAGCCTTCCTGCGTGGTCTTTCCCTCGCCGTTGACGGTAAGGGTCGCCGGCACACACACGCCGACGCCCGGGTCGGGGCCGAAGACGTTGATATCCGCGATGGGGTTGAAGATGCCGCCCTGCTCACAGGGGTCGGTAATATCGCGATACCCCGTCACGGGATCCTCGAAAGGAGAATCCGTGGTGCCGACAAAGAGGCCGGTGCGTTCCTTGTGGAAATAACCGATGCTCGCCACCGCGTTCGGTGCGAAATACCACTCGACGGAAAGGTCGAATGATGTCACTTCCTCTGGCTCCAGGTTGGGGTTACCGATCGGAACGGCGGGGTTCGGGCTGGTGCTGAACGTGTAGGACGTGGACAGGTTGTCGAAGTCCGGGCGACGGATGTCCTTGCCCCAGCTGCCGCGGACGACCAGGTCATCCGTGACATCGGCGACGACGTTGATGCGGGGCAGCCAGAAGTCGTAGCTGCCCTTGTTGGTCGTCGGGATCACCTCGTCGTTGACCACGCTGTTGCCACGCGAATCAATGTCGGTTTCCAGATAGCGCAAGCCCACGTTTCCGCGGAAGATGCCGGCCTGGAAATTTGCCTGCGCATAATAGGCGTGGGTCACTTCCTCGATGTCGAAAAATGCGGCAACAGTCGAGGTCGGAACGTCGATCGGCGGCACGTTGGCGCCCGTCAGCTCGTTGTTCTGCGCGATGGCCGCGTTCAGGATGGCGACCACGGCCTGCGGGTCGGCATTGACCAGTTCAGGGTTGATGACCAGGAAATCACGAATAAACAACGCACGCCCGTCCGCATCATTGAAGTTGTCCGGACCCAACGACAGGATGCTGGAAAACAGGTCACCGTGCGGGCTGTCGATCAGGCTCCTGAGCCCGACATTCGAGCCCCTGTCGTCATTCAGGCTGGAGGCCTTGCTGTAACGGTAACCGAAGTCGAAGGATTTGAAACCGGCGAAATCGAACTCATAGGTGAAATCCGCTCGAAACGCGTCTTCCTTGTTCTTGGTGTAGTCCTGTCCCTGGTTGACGTCACGCAGGACGTAGTTCGCGGGGTCGAGCAACTGTTCCACGGTCGGCGCGCCGTAGACGCCCTGGGCGATGCCGAATGCCAGTGAGCCGCCGCTCAGGTCGTACGCAAACGGCGTGCCGTTCTCATTGGACGAGTTGGTCGCCACGTTGGGGTTGATGAAATTGAGCGTTGCGTCGAATTGTGGCGTCGTCGTTTCGTTGGTGGCCGATGACAACTCGACCCGACCGGAGAAATCCCCCAGAACCCAGTCAGCACCGAGGCGGTAGACATCGCTGTCCGTCACTCGTGAACTGGTGTCCGTGGACATGCGCAGGTTGGGGTCGGCATCGCCGTCTTCGACGGGAATGACGCCCTGCAGCGCCGCCTGAATGCTGCCGATGGTCTGGTTGCCGTTTTCACCGAGCAGGGACCCAAAGTTGACGGTTTCGAACGCGGAGGGCACGGAGAAATTCCGGAGGTCACTGACGCCCGAGGCCTGGACACGCGTGCTTTCCTGCAGGCGGTCCTGGTCGCTGACAATGGCATCGAAGAACAGGGTCAGATTTTCGTTCGGGGCCCAGTCGAACGAACCCACGAAGTTCGTGGTCTCGTATTCAAAATTGTCGTAATCCTGGACGAAAAACTGGATCGGCAAAAAGTCGAAATCCTGGGCGGCGGGGACACCGCTGTCCGATGTCACGAGGTTGTCGCGATCGGCGCGGGGGCGGAACGCCGTGACATCCTGCTCCGAATAACTGGCGCTGAGCACGACACCAAATTCACCCGCGTCGGTCATCCAGTTGTCCCCCCAGGTGGCGGACAGGCGGGGCGTGATGTCTCCATCACTGGAGAGACTGCTGTGTTCGCCCTGAACACGAACGTTGAGCAGCATGTCGCTCAGGTTGAGTGGACGTCGCGTCAGGAGATTGATGGTTCCGCCCACGGAACCTTCGATGGTGCGCGCGTCCGGCGTCTTGATCACCTCGACGGAAGAGATCAGGGTCGAGGAAATATCTTCGAAATCGATGCCGGTTCTTCCTGAGCCGGACCCCACGGTCGAAACACCGTTGATCAGCGTGCGGTTGGCATTGGTGCCGCGAATCTGCACCCCGGTACCGACGCCGGCCTCCCTGGTGATCTGGACGCCGGTGATGTTTTCGAGCACTTCGGCCAGGTTCTGGTCAGGCAGTTTGCCGATGTCCTCGGCGAAGATGGCTTCTACCAGGTTGTCCGAATTTCGCTTGACCTCGATCGAGGCAGCGAGCGATGAGCGGATGCCGGTGACCACGACTTCCTCGAGCACCGAATCGTCGTCGTCCTGCACGTCCGCGGACGTATCCTGTGCGTAGGTCGGTGTGCCGGCCAGGGCGGCCGCAATGGCCACCGTGAGCAAGGCCGGGCGAATTTCAGCAACCGGGTTGAGACAAGTGGCGGTGCTCGCGAGCTTCGAAGAATTATTCATAGAACCCTCATTGGCGTCGATTGGTGCTTTTGAAGCGTGCTGTCTGGTGTGTGTGAGCTTCCTGGCGGTTTCTGTCGAACCACTATCGGAGGTGTAACCCCAATGATTTATATGACAGCCAATCCGCATCTGTCAACCGATTGGTAATCTAGAAAATGTAACTTGGTCAAATTTTTATGCGAAATATTGGTATTACCAAATGGTAATATTTAATAGAGCTATAAACTTGATCATTGAATATAAAGCTAGTTAAATCAAAATGATAAGTTCCCAGTGGAGACAGGATACCCGCACTACTGATTTCCGATGTTATGAAGAATTAGAAGAGAACGAATCGCTTCAGCGAGGATGCTGATCGATGAGCTTGCTTCAACCGCGCCAAAAGGTCTTACCGCTTATCTCAGGATTGGGCGTCACGGATGCTGGGTGCTGGACCGTGAAGGTGCGGCGGGCAGGGGCGGGCGCCCTGCCGCGGCTGGAAGATGGTCGTCCGGACGGACTACCCGGCGGCCTGGTGGAGCCTCGAGAAGCGGCTGCGGACTTCTTCGGACTGGCGACGGGCTGCCTGCACCTTTTCCTCTTCTGCAACCTGGATGAGCTTGTTCAGGATTCGCTCGAAATGATTGTGCATGGCGATACGCGCGGCGACCGGGTCGCGCCTGATCAGGGCGTCATAGATCTGACGATGCTCCTCCACGCGCCGGTGAGCGTCCTGCTCACAGATGGAGCGATACGCCTGGAAGACCTGTGGTGCGTTGTTCCTGACGTACCAGAGTTGCTCGATCAACGAGACCAGGACGGCGTTCTGCGTCGCATTGGCGATGATCTGATGGAATTCCCGGTCCGCGTCCCCGGACGCCAGGTCGCCATTGTCCGACTCGTCCGCCATGTCATCCAGGGTGCGATTCAGATCCTTCAACTGCTCTTCGGTGATCAGCGAGGCTGCAAGGGCCGCGGCTTCGCCCTCGATCAATGAGCGGGACTCGGTCAGTTCAAACGGGCTGATGTCTTCGAGTCCGTTGCTCAGCGACAAGCGATTCTTGAGCACGTAGATGCCGGAACCGGTTTTGACCTCCACGCGGCCCAGCGCTTCCAGGGCGATGATGGCTTCGCGCACCGTGGGGCGACTCACCTCGAACCGGTCGGCCAATTCGCGCTCGGGCGGCAAACGCCCACCCACCGGGAATTCGCCATTGTCAATCAATTCCGTCAGCTGATTCATCACGCCGACATACAAACGCTTGGACTTCGACATGGCCGGTCTCCTCGATTGGCCCATTACATTCAGTCAAATCAGTCTAACATAACTTTATGAATTGGACAGAACATGATTATTCCGTTTTTTTGGCGTCAAAATAGCGATGTATAACAGCAAGATATGTGGTGAGGTGCGGAACGATAAATCACGATCACGGTCTGCCACTCGAATGATCGTCAGATTGCTCATTAAAATTGGTAAAGATGTAATACAAGAATATATCTGAATATAAGTTGATAGAAAACTTGACCATTATTTAATTTTTTGGTTATTGTTCTTTACCGTCCAATTGGCTGGCCTGCACTGCACAGCCTGAACAACAACACATTCGGACAGGTCGGGATCACCCCCGTTGGCTCACACATCAGGGTAAACAAATGCATCATTCAGGCTCATCAATCACCGTGGGGAAGAACAGCAGGAAGTTATTGCCGCTCGCCATCAGCGCCGCCGTCCTCGTCATGGCGCTGGGGCACGGGCCGGCATTCGGGCAGGAAGAGGATGAAAACCTCCTCGAAGAGGTGGTCGTGACCGGCATCCGCCAGTACATCCAGGACGCGATCTCGATCAAGCGGGACTCGGTACTCGTCGTGGACGGATTTTCCGCCCAGGACATCGGCGACTTGCCCGCCCTGTCCATCGGCGAAGCACTCGAATCCCTGACGGGGGTAGCTTCTCACCGGGAAAACGGCGGGGCGACCGAGGTGTCCATCCGCGGCCTGGGACCGTTCCTGAGCATGACCACCTTCAATGGCCGCGAAGCCTCCAATGGCAGCGGCGACCGGTCGGTCAACTTTTCCCAGTTTCCGTCTGAGTTGATGAACAAGATCGCCGTCTACAAAACGCAGGATGCGTCGATGATCGAGGGCGGCGTCGCGGGCGTCATCGCCCTTGAAACCCTAAAACCCCTGGAATACGGCGATCGACGAATCCAGTTTGATGTGAAGGGCAACTACAACCCGGACCAGCAACACATCGATGCCCAGTTGTCCGACGATATCGGCTATCGCGCGACACTCAGTTATGTCGACCAGTTCGAATTTTCCAACGGCGCGCAGCTCGGTGTGTCACTGGGTTACCAGAACAGCGACATATCGCAGCCCGAGCAGGAAGTCCGCAGTTCCAGTCCGACAGGAACGTCGCTCTACGCCTGCATCAACGATCCCGGAGTGACCAACGAAGGTTTCTTCCGCTCTTCGAGCGGCGATTGCGAGGACCAGGTCGACGGCAGTTCGAACCAGGGCTACAACACCACCATCAATCCGGATACGGGACTGGCCTACAGTGACGGACTGGCCTGGGGCTTCGCTCCGAGCTCCCGTGGCTACCGGCAGAACGACACCAACGACGATCGTGAGGCGTTCTTCGTCGCGCTGCAGTGGCAACCGAACGAGCGCTGGGACATCAACCTCGACGTCGAGCTGTCGGAACGTACCCAGTCCGAGCTTCGCCACGACCTCAACTTCGCCAACCAGAAGCGCGCAACCGACGGTGTGACAGGGCCGAACCTGGTCACGTTGCCAAGCGGCGCGATCACGAGCTGGTTGGGCGAGACCGCGATCGAATCCAACAGCGAACGTTACGCCCGTACGGAGGACTACCAGGGGGGCGGGCTCGGTGTGAGCTTCCAGGCGACCGACCGCCTCACCTTGTCCGGCGACCTGGCTTTTTCGGAAACGACCCGCATCGAGAAGCAGGTTTCCGTGCGCATCCAGTCCGACGACCAGGACATCTACGGTGAAGATACGCCTGGTGGATACCGTCCGCTGGTCGCTTGGAACCTCGGCTCCGGCATCCCGCAATACACGATCACCGACTTCGATGTCACGGATCCGACCCTGTTCTCGGACGAATACCGGGTGCGGATCGACTCTGATGTCGACCGCAAGAACACGATTCACTCGGCGCGCGGTGACTTCTTTCTGGAGACTGAATGGGGCGCCATCAACGGCCTCGAGGGCGGTCTGCGTATCTCGGAACTCGAATACCTGAATCTCGGCGGCACCCGCTTCGACCCGGGCACGATCGACGACAGTTCCGAGGAGGAGCGTGCCGCCATCGTCGCCATGAATGAGGCCTGCCGGATGGCATTTCCCGAATCAGGCTTCCTGTCCGCCGAGGCGAGCGGTGACCCCATTACCGTGATCGATGGCAGCACCGGCCAGTCCGGCAGCGGCACCGGCAACAGTTGGGCGGTGTTCGACAACGAGTGCATCACCAATGCAATCCTTGATTACCACGGCATCGCATTCATGTATCCGGAGCAGACACTGGAGAGTTCAGCCACGACGGACGTGACCGAAACCACCATCGCCGGCTACCTCATGGCCAACTTCCAGACGGAGTGGGGTGGTCGTAACGTCACCGGCAACTTCGGCGTGCGCGTCGTCAATACCGAGGTGGAAGCAAACGCCTGGCGCGCGGCCTACCAAATCGTCGAAGACGACAGTGGGTTTCTCTCGATCGAGGAAACCGGCGACCTGGAAAAGGTGCAGGCCAGGCATGACTACACGGAAGTGCTGCCGAGCTTCAACATGGTCATGGACCTGACCGACGAAGTGTTGCTGCGTGGTGCGGTCTACCGTGGCATGTCACGCGCCGACCCCGGGGACCTGGGCTACAACCGCTCGTTCAATGTGAACACGGCGGATGACATCACCGACCCGAATGACCTGATCAGCAGTGTATCTGGATCGGGTAACCCGGCCACCGATCCCCTCATGTCCTGGAATGCGGATGCGTCCATCGAGTGGTATCCCAACGACGACACGATCCTGTCGTTCGGCGTGTACTACAAGGATTTCACCGGTGGTTTCGAGCAGATTCGGTCCTTTGAAACCTTCGTCGTCGACGGCGAGAACATCACCTCGCCCGTGACCGTGACGCAGACGGATTCCGGCACGAACACGCTGTACGGCGTCGAGGTCACAGCCGCGCACAACTTCTCCTACCTGGACAGCGCCTTTTGGCGGGGTTTCGGCGTGAAGCTGGGTCTGAACGTGGGTGATTCGGACTTCGAATTCGAGGACAGCCTGTATGGCGACGTCACCATCCGCGACACTGACGGCACGGTGGTGCCGCTCACCATCGGTATCGTGGAGCCGGGCAACGTTCCCGGGTTCTCCAACACGGTGTTCTCGGGCAATCTGTACTATGACATCGGTGGCTTCGGCGCCAGCCTAATCTACAAGTACCGGAGCGAATACTTTCAGCCTTACACCAGCAACGGCACGCGACTGCGCTACGTGGGAGACGTCGGCGTCTGGGAAGCCAGAGTGTCCTACCAGTTCACGGACAACCTGCGCCTGTCGCTGGAAGGCATCAACCTGTTCAATGAACCGAAAAAGCAGTACTTCTTCACGACGGACAACCTTGGGGAAGTGAACATTTATGGCCCGCGCTACTTCCTGGGCCTGCGAGGCAAGTTCTGACGGACTGACAGGGGGCTGGGAACCGTCCGGCGGACCGGTCAGCGACCGTCCGCCGGGATTTCCGCCCCGAACACCCGAACCGAGACGTGAATCCCCTCCTTTCACCGCCACCCCGGGCGTTCGGCGCCAGGATCGTTGTGCCAGGAGGCGCGTCGGGCACACTTGACCCCGACCTGCAATTTGAACCGGAATCACCAGGCATGAATCGATCGTTCCATCCATTGCCGACCCTGCTGCTGGCCCTGTGTGGACTCGGCGCCGCCGCGCCCGCGCAGGCCGAGTCGTTCCTCGTCCACTCCCAGGAGGAGTACACCGCGGCCAGCAAGCGGGTGCAGGCCGGGGACACGATCATCCTGGCGAACGGCACGTGGGAAGACTTCGAGGTCCGTTTCACCGGCGAAGGCACGGCCGACCGGCCGATCACGCTCACCGCCGAAGAAAAGGGCAGGGTGGTGCTTTCGGGTCAATCCAACCTGCGACTGTCGGGAAGGCACCTGGTGGTGTCCGGACTGGTCTTCCGCAATGGACATACCGCGACATCCGAAGTCGTCGCCTTTCGCACCAACAAGGAAAACCTGGCCTTTCATTCCCGCGTGACCGAAGTCGTGATCGACGGATTCAACAACCCGGAGCGGAGCGAGACCGACTTCTGGGTGGTGATGTATGGCCAGCACAACCGCTTCGACCACAACTACCTGGCCGGCAAGAGCAACAACGGGGTGACGATGGCCGTACGCCTCGACTCCGCCGACAGTCTCGAGAACCACCACCGCATCGATCACAACTTTTTCGGCCACCGCCCGGTCCTGGGCTCCAATGGGGGCGAGACTCTGCGCATCGGCACCAGCAGGTATTCCCTCGAAGATTCCTTCACGGTCGTGGAAAACAACTATTTCGAACGCTGCGACGGCGAGGTGGAGATCATCTCCAGCAAGTCGGGCGGCAACGTGTTCAGGGGCAACGTGTTTTTCGAATCGCGCGGCACGCTGACCCTCAGGCATGGGAACGACAACCTGGTCGAAAACAACGTGTTCTTCGGCAACGGGGTGGACCACACCGGGGGAATCCGCGTCATCAACAAGCGACAGACGGTGCGCAACAACTACCTCGAAGGACTCACGGGATCCCGGTTCGGCAGCGCGCTGACCATCATGAACGGCGTGCCGGATTCCCCAATCAACCGCTACCACCAGGTCGAGGGCGCGCTGGTCCGGAACAACACGCTGATCGACAGCGAACACATCCACCTGGCGGCCGGCAGCGACGCTGAACGTTCTGCCGTTCCAATTGACTCCCGGTTCCTCGAAAACCTCGTCTTCAACAACGACGGACGCGATCCTTTCAGCGTTTTCGACGACATTTCAGGCATCGAATTCGATGGGAACGTGGCGAATCCGGTCGATGCTCCCGCCCTGGAAACGGGGTTCCGCCGTTCGCCGGTAAAGCTCGAGCGTTCCGATTCGGGCCTGCTGTACCCCGTCGGGGACGCGTTTGCGGACATCGGTGTGCCACGCGGATTGCCGGTCCTGAGTCGCAATCAAACCGGGCCTGCCTGGTTCACCAAGCCGGCGCAGCGCCGTGAATTCGGTTCCGGGGAAACGCGCCCGGTTCCCGACCGGGCCGATCTCGCCAGGGCAGTCGCCGGCGCCGGTCCAGGGGATGTCCTGCAACTGACCGGCAGGCATTACCTGGCGGAAAAGGTGCTGGTCATCGACAAGCCGCTGACGCTGAAGGCTGCCGACGGCGTCCGCCCGGTCATCGAGTTCGAGCGAAACACGCTGTTTGAGATTGCCGACGGGGGCAGCCTGAGACTCGAAGGACTGCGCATTTCAGGCGGCAGCGCACCGGACGTGGCGGGTAACACACTGTTGCGGACCAGTCGCTATTCCATGCTGAACAACTACCGGCTGCACCTGGTGGACGTGGAAGTCGTGGACCTGAACGTGAATCATTCATTCAACGTACTGACCGTTTCCAGGAGCACGTTCGCCGACGAGATTCTGATCGAAGACTCGACCTTCCAGAATGTCACTGGCGCCGTGCTCGAACTGAATCGGGAAACCGACGATCTCGGGCTGTACAACGCCGAGTACGTCACAGTCCGGAATTCCGAATTCGAGGACATTGGCGAAGCGCTGATGGTAGTTTATCGCGGCGGAACGGACGAGAGTACCTTCGGCCCGCACGTCCTGGTCAGCGACAACCAGTTGCATCGGATCGGGCTGTCGACACGCAACCGCGCCGGCGCGTCCATGCTCCTGCACGGGGCGCAGCAGACCCGCATTTTCGGCAACCGGTTTGAAGACAGCCGGGGAATCCTGATCGAACACACAGTGGGCGAACCGCGCACCCGTATCGAGGGGAACGCGTTCATCGGCACGCCTGCGCCGGAGGTCAGCGGCGATCCCGCCACGGTCCTGGACAACACCCTCGCCCCGGGGCGCGACTCATGAACGCCTGGTTCAGGGCAGGGGCGGTGCTGGCAGGTACCGGGCTGCTGTCCCTGGCGGCGTGGGCCGACGCCGGACTGTTGTTGACCGCAGAAGACGTGACGCAGATCCGCGCAGCTTCTCCCATGCCTGCACGCTTCGCCGCCGCCGTCGAGGCGGCGGAACAGCGCATCGCGCCGTTTCTCGACACCTTGCCGGACGTTCCCGTGCCGCAGGATGCCGGTGGCGGGTATACGCACGAGCAGCACAAACGCAATGCGCTGACGATCCACGAGGCCGGAATCGTCAGCAGAATCACGGGCAGCGAGGATGCCGCGGATCTCGCGCGACGCCTGCTGCTTTCCTATGCCGCGCTGTATCCGACCCTGGGCGAACATCCGGCCAGGAAGGAGCAGTCCCCGGGTCGGCTGTTCTGGCAAAGCCTCAACGAGGCCGTCTGGCTGGTCTACGCCATCCAGGGTTACGACGCCATCCGGGACGGGCTGCCGGCCGAAGACCGGGCGCGGATCGAAACCGGCCTGTTCCGCCCCCTGGCTGAATTCCTGTCAATCGAATCGCCCAGGACTTTCGACCGGATCCACAACCATGGCACCTGGGCGGTCGCCGCGGTGGGAATGACCGGCTATGTGCTGGGCGACGAGTTGATGGTCGAGCAATCCCTGCTGGGCCTGGATCGGTCGGGAAATTCCGGGTTCATCCGGCAACTCGACGAACTGTTTTCACCAGACGGCTACTACAACGAAGGTCCGTACTACCAGCGCTACGCGCTGATGCCGTTCGCGCTGTTCGCACGGGTGATCGACGAAAACGACCCTGAGCGGGACATTTTCGGTTACCGGGACCAGGTTCTTCTCAAGGCCATCTTCGCCACCATCAACCTCAGTTACGCCGGCTACTTCTTTCCGATCAACGACGCCATCAAGGACAAGGATCTGGCCACGGCCGAACTGACCTACGCAATACCCATCGCGTTCGCTAAAACGGGTGATGCACAACTGCTGTCCATCGTCGAGCGCCAGCGCGGCCTGGTGCTGACCGGGGATGCCTTCGACATGGCCAGGGCCATGGATGCCGGCCTGGCGACGCCGTTCCGGTTCAAGTCGATGCAGTACCGGGATGGTGGTGACGGCCAGCGGGGCGCGTTGAGCGTGCTGCGTCGTGGCGACGGAGACAGCGGTCAGGCGCTGTTGCTCAAGGCCACCTCGCAAGGGCAGGGCCACGGTCACTTCGACCGGCTGGGCTGGTTGTTCTTCGATGACGGTCGCGCGATCGTGCGTGACTACGGCGCTGCGCGGTTCCTGAACGTCGAGCAGAAGAATGGCGGGCACTACCTGCCCGAAAACGACGCCTGGGCCAAGCAGACGGTCGCCCACAATACCCTCGTGGTCGACGAGACCAGCCATTTCGCGGGGGACTGGAAACAGGGCGAGCAAATCGACACCGAACCGCTGGCGTTCGATCCCGGTCCCGGGCACCAGCTCGCCGCCGCACGCATGACCGGCGCCTATGCCGACGTCGGGTTCGAACGCGCACTCCTGTCACTGGACACCCGTGCGTTCCAGCACCCGGTCGTGCTCGATGTCCTGAAGGCGCGCGGCGAACAACCGCACCAGTATGACCTCCCGTTGTATTTCCAGGGCCACCTGGTCCACAGCAGCCATCCGCTCGACACGGAGACCCGGCAGCTGGTTCCGCTCGGCGAGCAGAACGGCTACCAGTTCCTGTGGCAGCGCGCAGCGGCCGCCATTCCAACGGGAGAAGCGCACCAGCTGACCTGGCTGACAGTGCGCCGCTTTTACACGCTTACGCAGCTGGCGACACAGCCGGCGCGGCTGTTGCTGACCGAAACCGGGGCGAACGATCCGGAGTTCAACCTGCGGTGGGAGCCGGGGCTGGTCTGGAGATTCGAGTCATCACGGAATGCGACCTTCGTGTCCGTGCTGGAGCCGCATGGAGAGTACGACGGGTCGCGGGAGTTCACGACGCGAAGCGCCAGCGCCCTGGCCACCCTCGGTCACGTCAGCGATGGACCACGCGATGTCGTCCGCCTGGTGAACCGAAATGGGGAACAGATCCTGGTCGCCCTGTCCTGGGACGACGACGCGTCCCGCCAACACCAGGCCGA
This sequence comes from Gammaproteobacteria bacterium, assembly GCA_030431095.1. Lineage (GTDB taxonomy): Bacteria > Pseudomonadota > Gammaproteobacteria > Xanthomonadales > SZUA-36 > Marinihelvus. Next base: position 30,602 of record JAUIJU010000002.1, read on the forward strand.
GGCCTTCGGAGAGCGCCTCGAATGGTCGGGTTTCCATGGGGTATTCGAGAAATGAACACACTTCACGCCTGCCAAGGCCATCCACAGGAGCCGAAACCATGATGAAAATCAGAGGTATGCGGTGGTTTATCGTTTCGCTCGTGGCCACGGCCACGGTCATCAACTACGTCGACCGGAATGCGCTGGCGGTCATGTGGCCCGGCATATCGGAAGAGCTGGGCATGGACAAGAACGACTACGCCCTGATCCTGTCGTTCTTCATGGTCGGCTACGCGATCGGGCAGTCCCTGTTCGGCAAGATCTTCGACATGATCGGCACGCGCCTGGGCTTTTTGCTGTCGATCATCGTCTGGTCCATCAGCATCGCCCTGCATGCCGTCGTCAAAACCGCCACGGCCTTCGGTATCGTGCGCTTCGGCCTGGGGGTCGGCGAAGCCGGCAACTGGCCCGGCGCCACCAAGGCGAATGCCGAATGGTTCCCCATTCACCAGCGTGCGCTGGCGCAGGGCATCTTCAATTCCGGTGCGTCGATCGGCGCGGTGATCTCCGCGCCGCTCATCGCCTGGCTCTATCTCGTGCTGGGATGGAAAACCACGTTTGTCGTCATCGCGTTGCTGGGCGTGGTCTGGATGGTGCCGTGGATTGTCCTGTACAAGTCCGGACCCGACTCGCACCCCTGGCTGACCGATGAAGAGCGGGACTTCATCCTGACCGGGCAAAAGGCGCAGAACGCCGATGGTGTCGAGGTCGATGCGGCGGCGCCGAGCTGGTTTGAGATGCTGCGTCACCGGCAAAGCTGGGCCGTGATCAGCTCGCGGTTCTTCCTCGATCCGGTGTGGTGGCTGTTCGTTTCATGGCTGCCCATCTACCTGGCGGAGACCTTCGGCTTCGACATCAAGCAGATCGGGCTGTTCGCCTGGGTGCCGTACACGGGCGCGGCCATTGGCAGCATCTTCGGCGGCTGGCTGGCCGGTTACCTGCTGAAGCGTGGCTGGAGCGTGAACGCCGCCCGCAAATTCACCATCACGCTGGGCGGCATCATCATGCTGCCGACCCTGCTGGCGACCGCCACGGCGGCCACGCCGCTGCTCGCGGTAATCCTGATTGCCGTCATCCTGTTCGGCTTCCAGATCGCGATCGGCAACATCCAGACGTTGCCCAGTGATTTTTTCTCGGGCAAGTCCGTCGGCTCCCTGGCGGGCGTCGGCGGCACGGCGGCCGTGGTGGGCGTTCTGATCACCATTTGGATCGTTCCGATCATCACCACCGAGTCCTATGCACCGTTTTTCATCATGGGGGCCTTGCTGGTGCCCATCGCCGTTCTCTCGGTCTGGCTGTTCGGTGGGCGAATCGCACCCGTGAGCACAGGCCCGTCTTCCCAATCCACCAACCCAACTGGGGGAAATTCCAATGAAGCTTGAAAACAAGGTCGCCATCGTCACCGGTGGTGCGCGTGACATCGGCCGGGCCGTGTCCGTGAAACTCGCCTCCGAAGGCGCACGGGTCGTGGTCAATTACTTCAACAACGACCAGAATGCCCTGGACACGATTACCGAGATCGAAAATGCCGGCGGCCAGGCCATCGCCGTCAAGGGGGACATGACGAATGCTGGTGATGTCGCAGCACTGGTCGCCGCCACCACGGAGGCCTTCGGGGACGCCATCCACGTGCTGGTCAACGTGGCTGGCGGCATGGTCGCTCGCAAGAGCTTGCAGGAAATGGACGAGGACTTCTTTGAAAGAGTCATGCGACTGAACATGACCAGTACCTTCATGGCCACCAAGGCCGTCGCGCCGTCGATGCCCGGGGGCGCCTCCATCGTCAACATTGCCTCCCAGGCGGGGCGTGATGGCGGTGGTCCCGGCGCCGCGGCCTATGCGACATCCAAGGGCGCCGTCATGACGTTCACCCGGGCAATGGCGAAAGAACTTGGGCCATCCAACATCCGAGTCAACGCGCTGTGTCCCGGCATGATCGCGACCACGTTCCACGATGTCTTCACCAAGGACGAAGTTCGGGCGAACGTCGCCGGCGCGACGCCGCTCAAACGGCAAGGCAATGCCGGCGAGGTGGCCGACCTGGTTGCCTACCTGGCGTCCGCGGAGTCCAGCTTCGTGACGGGGGCGAACATCGATATCAACGGCGGTCTCTTTTTCTCCTGAGGCCGGTTCCGACGCCGCTCGAATGCGGTGGTGACATCAGCTTTCTTGCGCGACCCGGGACAGGCGTCGCGCCAGGCAACAGGCAAGCGAGGGCCTGACCATGTCCAAATATGTTTCCCTGGGCGAAATCATGCTGCGGCTGAAGTCGCCCAACCATGAACGCTTTTTCCAGAGTCCGGCCTTCGAGGCTACGTTTGGCGGGGGTGAAGCCAATGTGGCGGTAGCCCTGTCCAACTATGGCCTCGACGCCCGGTTTGTCACGGCACTTCCAGACAACGCGATCGGCGACGCGGCCATCCGGGAGCTGCGCGGCTTCGGCGTGGATACCGGCGCCATCGCCCGGTGTGGCGAGCGTGTCGGTATCTACTACCTGGAGGCCGGCGCCAACCAGCGTCCGTCCAAGGTCGTCTACGACCGCGACCACTCCTCGATTTGCCGGTGTTCGGCAGACGAGTTCGACTGGGACGCGGTTTTCGCGGATGCCAGGTGGTTTCACATCACCGGCATCACGCCGGCACTCAGCGAAAGTGCTGCCGCGCTCAGCCTTGAATCGGTTCGGCAGGCGAAATCACGGGGTGTGACGGTTTCGTGCGACTTCAACTTCCGCGGCAAGCTGTGGAAGTACGGAAAATCCGCGCCCGAGGTCATGACGGAACTGGTGAAATTCGTGGACGTCGGCATCGCCAACGAGGAGGACTGCCAGAAATCCCTGGGCATCGAGGCCGGTGTCGACGTGCACAGCGGAATGCTCGATACGGCGAAATACGAAGTTCTGAGCGAGCGCGTTCTGGAGGCCTTTCCCGACATGTCGGCTATCGCGATCACGCTGCGCGAATCCCACAGCGCCGACCGGAACGGCTGGGCTGCGTGCCTGCGGGATGCTGAAGGCTTCAGGCTGTCACGGCATTACGAGATTACCGACATCATTGACCGCGTCGGTGGCGGAGACAGCTTCGCGTCTGCGCTGATCTACGGCCTGAACGCCTATGAAGGGCAGGCCTCGCTGGAATTCGCCGTGGCCGCCAGTTGCCTGAAGCACTCCATCCTGGGTGATTTCAACCGCGTATCGGTGAGCGAGGTAGAAGCCCTGATGGGCGGGGACGGTTCCGGGCGCGTGCAGCGCTAACCGCCCTCCAGTGCGTATGATCCTCCGAATCTGACAGGAGGCGCACAGGCGAACGGATCGGCGGCCCACGGTAGAATGCACCAGGACAGGGTCATGGACGCCTTCCATGGCCCGGCACCACCCCGGGAAACGCATCGCCATGGAACGCATACTCTTTGTCTGCATGGGCAACATCTGCAGATCGCCCACCGCCGAGGGCTACTTCCGCCACCACCTGGCCGGCTCCGAACTGGCCGGGCAGGTGGAAATCGACTCGGCGGGCACCCACGGCTATCACGTGGGCAATCCGCCGGATGCGCGCGCCGTGGCCACCCTGGCCGGGCGTGGCGTGGACATCTCCGACCTGCGCGCGCGCCGCGTGGACGAGAGTGACTTCCACCGCTTCGACCTGGTCCTGGCCATGGACGAAGCGAATCTGTCGCAGCTGCAGGCCATGGACCCCGGGGGCAGGGCGGCGGTCCGACTCATGCTCAGCTACTCGCCGCGTTTCGACCAGCTGCGCGAGGTGCCCGACCCCTACTACGGCGGCCAGGACGGATTCGACTTCATGTGCGATCTGCTGGACGAGGCCACCCGTGCACTGCTGGACGAATTGAGCCAACACGACGGCTGAATGGAAAATCCGAGCCAGGCAAAGAAGCCACGCGCTTTCGACGGCAAGAAAGCCGCCCGCAAGCTCCCCACCGGCCCCGGCGTGTATCTCTTTCGCGACGCCGCCGACACCGTGCTGTACGTGGGCAAGGCCGCGGATCTGCGCAAGCGCGTGTCCAGCTACTTCGATGCCCGCCCCAAGGGGGCGCGCACCATGCGCATGGTCTCGCGCATCGCGCGCATCGAGACCGCCCTGACCCGCAACGAGGGCGAGGCCCTGTTGCTGGAGAACGAGTGGATCAAGGCGCACCGCCCGCGCTACAACGTGCTGCTGCGCGACGACAAGTCCTACCCCTGGATCGTGATGACCACCGATCACGACTTTCCGCGTATCGCCTTCCACCGCGGCAAGCGCCTGAAGGGGCGCACCTACCTGGGCCCCTATCCCTCGGCCAGTTCGGTGCGCGAGAGCATCAACCTGATCCAGAAGACCTTTCGCGTGCGCAACTGCGAGGACAGCGTCTACGCCAACCGCTCACGGCCCTGCCTGCAGTACCAGATCAAGCGCTGCACCGCGCCGTGCGTGGACTACGTCAGCGAAGAGGAATACGCCGCGCAGGTGGACGACGCGCTGCTGTTCCTGCGTGGGCAGAGCGACAAGGTGATCACGCGTCTGATCGGACGCATGGAGGCCGCCTCGGAGGCGCTGGAATTCGAGGAGGCCGCCCTGTGCCGCGACCGCATCAACATTCTGAAGAAGATGCAGGCGCAGCAGTTCGTCTCGCACGGCAGCGGTGACATCGATGTGATCGCCCTGGCCCGTGAGCAGGGCCAGGCCTGCGTCCAGGTCATGACCTTTCGCGGCGGGCGCAACCTGGGCCAGCGCAGCTACTTTCCCACGCAGACCGCGGGGGTGGACGATGCCGACGTGGTGGAAGCGTTCCTCGGCCAGTTCTACCGCGAGCGCATGCCGCCCGCCGACATCCTGCTCAGCCATGCCCCGGAGCGTCTCGAACTGTATGCCACGGCTTTCGGCGAACGCGCCGGGCGCAAGGTCACCCTGCAGCCGCACCCGCGCGGTGAACGCCGCCAGTGGCTGGAGCTGACCCGTCGCAATGCCGAGCACGCCCTGCAGATGAACCTGGCCTCGGACGCGCGCATCGCCGCGCAGTTCGAGGCGCTGCAGGAACTGCTGGACCTTGATGAGCCGCCGGCCACCCTGGAGTGCTTCGACATTTCCCACACCTCGGGCAACCAGGCGGTGGGTTCCTGCGTGGTGTTCGACCAGACCGGCCCGGTGAAATCACATTACCGCCGCTACAACCTCAAGGGCATCACGCCGGGCGACGACTACGCGGCGATGCGCCAGGTGCTGGAGCGCCGCTACCGCAAGGTCAACGAAGAAGAAGGCGCCATGCCGGGACTGCTGATCGTCGACGGCGGCAAAGGGCAGGTCACCCAGGCGCTGGAGGTGCTGGGCGAACTGGGTCTGAACGACGTGCCCTTGATGGGCGTGGCCAAGGGGCCGTCACGCCGCGCCGGCCACGAGGAATGGATCGTGCCGGGGCGCCGCTTGGCCCTGAGCCCCGGACCGGAATCCCCGGCCTCCCACCTGGTGCAGCAGGTGCGCGACGAGGCGCACCGCTTCGCCATCACCGGTCACCGGGGCCGCCGCCAGAAAGCCGCCACGGAATCCCCGCTGGAAGGCATTCCCGGCATCGGGGCAGGGCGGCGCAAGGCCCTGCTCAGCCACTTCGGGGGCATCCGCGGCGTGCGCCAGGCCGGGGTGGAGGAACTGGCCAGCGTGCCGGGTGTCAGCCAGAACCTGGCGCAGCGGATTTTCGACGCGCTGCACTGAGCCGATACGCCCATGCTGGCGCGGCGGGGCGAGTGTTTGAGATAATGCGCGGCGTTCCCGCCCGGCGCCAGCCCAGCGACCTCCGAGAATCATGCACCTCAACGCCCCCATCATCCTGACCCTGCTGCGGATCGCCCTGATCCCGGTGCTGGTGCTGTTTTTCTACCTGCCGTACGGCTGGTCGAACATTCTGACCGTGGTGGTGTTCGTGGTCGCCGCCGTCACCGACTGGGTGGACGGCTTCCTGGCGCGGCGCTGGAACCAGCTGAGCGACTTCGGCGCCTTCCTGGACCCGGTGGCCGACAAGCTGATCGTGGCGGTGGCCCTGGTGCTGCTGGTGCAAAGCCATCCGACGGTGATCTTCGCGCTGGCGGCCGCCACCATCATCGGGCGCGAAATCGTGATTTCAGCGCTGCGCGAGTGGATGGCGGAGATGGGCGAACGCGGCCGCGTCAAGGTCTCGGCCGTGGGCAAACTCAAGACCATCTTCCAGATGGTGGCCATCAGCATGCTGCTCTATGGCGAGCCGATCGGGCCGATTCCCGTGGCCTTCATCGGTGAGATTCTGCTTTACGTCGCCGCCGCGCTGACGCTCTGGTCGATGTGGGTCTACCTGTCCTCGGCCTGGCCGATCCTGGTCAGCGGCTCGACGCCGTCGCCCCCGCCGGACGCGACGCTGGAAGTCGGCGAGCAAACGGCCGGGGACGGAGAAGACCCGGCGACGCCGCACGCGGTGGAGGTCGAAAACCGTGACTGAGGTGCGCACCCGCCGCGAGACCCCCACGGTGGATATTGCCGGCATCAAAGTCGGTTCGGACCACCCGGTCATGGTGCAGTCCATGACCAATACCGACACGGAAGACGCGAAGGCCACGGCCCGCCAGGTGGCGGAGCTGGCTCGCGCCGGCTCCGAAGTGGTGCGCATTACGGTCAACACCGAGGCGGCCGCCGCGGCGGTGCCGGAGATCGTCGAGCGCATGGGAATGATGGGTTGCGAGGTGCCGCTGGTGGGCGACTTCCACTACAACGGCCATACCCTGCTCAGCCAGTACCCGGACTGCGCCCGCCTGCTCGCCAAGTACCGCATCAACCCTGGCAACGTGGGTTTCGGCCGAAAACGCGACGACCAGTTCTCCACCATCGTCGAACAGGCCATCGAGTACGACAAGCCGGTGCGCATCGGGGTCAACTGGGGCAGCCTGGACCAGAAGCTGCTGGCCGCGCTGATGGACGAGAACGCCCGGCTGGACAGCCCGCGCGAGGCCCAGCAGGTGACCCGCGAGGCGCTGGTGGTGTCCGCCCTGCAGAGCGCCGAGCAGGCGGAGAAGATCGGCCTGGCGCACGACCGGATCATCCTCTCGGCCAAGGTCAGCGCGGTGCAGGACCTGGTCGCGGTGTACCGCGCCCTGGCCGGGCGCTGCGACTACCCGCTGCACCTGGGTCTGACCGAGGCCGGCATGGGCAGCAAGGGCATCGTGTCCTCCAGCGCCGCGCTGGCGGTGCTGCTGCAGGAGGGCATCGGTGACACCATTCGCATTTCGCTGACCCCGGCGCCCGGCCAGGCCCGCACCGACGAGGTCACCGTGGCCCAGGAACTGCTGCAGAGCATGGGTTTTCGCGCTTTTTCGCCCATGGTCACGGCCTGCCCGGGTTGCGGGCGCACCACCAGCAGTTTCTTCCAGGAACTGGCGCGCGACACCACCCGGTTCGTGCGCGAAAAAATGCCGGAATGGAAACTGCGCTATCCCGGCGCCGAGAACCTGTCGCTGGCGGTCATGGGGTGCGTGGTGAACGGCCCCGGCGAGAGCCGCCACGCCGACATCGGCATCTCGCTGCCGGGTACCGGCGAAGCGCCGGTGGCGCCGGTGTTCATCGACGGCAAGAAAAGCGTCACCCTGCGGGGCGACGGGCTGACCGGCGAGTTTCTCGAGCTCATCGAGGACTACGTCAGGACGCGGTACGCCCCCGGCGGCTGAACCCATGGCCCCGTTCCGCCGCAAGCGCGACGCCCGTCCACAGGCCGAGCGTGAAGACCTCCACGACCTCTACCAGCGCGCCGTGCAGGACGTGGTCGCTGAAATCGACTTTGTCGAGGAGACCTGGGGCACGCTGCGGCCACGCCCCCTGGAACTGCTGCGCGAGGATTTCTGCGGCACCGCCAACACCAGTTGCGAATGGGTGCGCCGCGCCGACAACCACCGGTCGCTGGGCGTGGATCTCGATTCCGACGTGCTCGAGTGGGGCAGGGCGCACAACCTGGCGACCCTCGACGAGCGCCAGCGCGAACGTATCGCCCTGCACTGCGCGGATGTCAGCGCGGGCACGGCCGAGGCCCCGGACGCGGTGCTGGCCATGAACTTCAGCTACTACCTGCTGATGGAACGTGAACGCCTGGGCGCTTATTTCCGCTCGGTGCACGACAACCTGGTGGCCGACGGCGTGTTCTTCCTGGATGCCTACGGCGGCTACGAAGCGCCCATGGTGCTGGAGGAAAAACGCGACTGCGACGGTTTCACCTACGTCTGGGAGCAGGTCAGCTTCAACCCCATCGACTCGCTGATGGAATGCGCGATTCACTTCGAGTTTCCCGACGGCAGCCGGATGAACGACGCCTTCCGCTATCACTGGCGGCTGTGGACCCTGCCGGAAATCCGTGAGCTGCTGCTCGAGGCCGGCTTCGCCTCCGCCACCGTGTACTGGGAGGGCACCGACGAGGAAACCGGCGAGGGCGACGGCGTGTACGCGCCGGCCACCGTCGGTGACGCCGACCCGGGCTGGGTCTGTTACATCGTGGCGGAGAAGGGCGTCAGCCGCGCTTCGGCAAGGCTTCGTTGATCCAGCGGCCCGTGGCCGCGAGCGTGGCGTCGCCCGCCACCAGGCGTTCGACCGCGAAGGGTTCTTCCGCGCGCGCCACCACCAGCACCTGCCAGCCGCCCGCGGCCAGGGGCCGCGCATCGACCAGCACCGCGGACGCGGCCTGATCGCCGCCAACCAGTTCCAGCTTGTCCATGGGTGCCACGCCGGGGGCGCCTTCCACGCGGCCGCTCCAGGGGTGGCGCTTGTTCTTGCCCAGGTAGCGCATGCGCGCGATGACTTCCTGTCCGGGAAAGCAGCCTTTGCGGAAGTTCAGGGCGCCGATGGCCTCGTGGCCCAGCATCTGCGGCAGGAACTGTTCGCTGGTCGCCGGCGTCAGCCAGCACACGCCGGCGGCCAGCTCGCGGGCGTGGAAATCGGCTTCGTCGCCTTCGCTGCCGGACCCCACTCCGTAGGCCAGGCCGGGCAGGGGGGGGGCCACCATGTCCGGCCCCGGGTCGGCATCGGCGCCACCGAGGACCGCCACCGACGCGTCCAGCGAGAGCGTCACCTTGTCGCGGAACACGAAGCGCCGTAGGTGACTGAGCAGGCCCTCGGCCAGGTCGCGGTGGCACAGCACCCGGAAACCGTCGTCGGTGGCGATGAGCAGCAACAGCGCAATTACGCGGCCCTTGGGTTGGCACAGGGCGGCGAATCGTGATTCATCCGGGGCCAGGCCCTGCACGTCCACCGTCAGCTGGTTGTGCAGAAACCGACCGGCATCGGCGCCGGTGACCGAGATCACGCGGAGTTCATCCAGTTCGATCATGATGAAGAGGCTAACAAATGGCGATGGATCCTTCTGTGATGGCGGCGAATTTGCGCGTTACAAGCCCCTTCGCGGTTGCGGTGTACGGCACGGTTCAGTACCCTTGCAAGCCGCGGCCAGCGGCGCATTCACGAGAGATGGTCAGCCGATGAACGACAAGAACGACACGAATTCCGAAGACCGTCACGAAGGCGCGTCGCCGGGCGAACAGCATACCGGCAAAGACCCGCAGCCCCGGCGCGAAATCGGCGGCCGGAAAGGTCCCGATCCCACGCGCTTCGGCGACTGGGAGAAAGCCGGTCGATGTATTGATTTCTGACGTCGCGCGACCAGGCAGCGCCCCCTGAATCCGGGCCGCCACCCCATCGCGCGCCAGCAGGCGTACCCATGAGCAGCAAATCCAAGTTGAGACCCCTGTCGCCCTACATGCTGGGGCCTTACTACCGGTTCGAATTCCAGACCCTGATGTCCATCGCGTTCCGTCTCTCGGGCGTGTTCATGGCGCTGGTCCTGGCGCCGCTGGGCTGCCTGTGGATGCTGATGCTGGTGATGGGGCCGGAATCGTTCGCCGCCATGCAGTCCTTCATGGCCAGCTGGCTGGGCACCGCCATTGGCTGGCTGGGCGCCCTGGCGGTCAGTTTTCACCTGTGCGCCGGCATCCGCCACCTGGCCTGGGATACGGCCCGGTTCCTGGAAAAACCCCAGATTCGCGCCACCGGCTGGCTGGCGGTGTTCGGCACGCTGGTGCTGTTCGCCCTGACCCTGTGGGTGGCCTCGTGAGCGCCGGTTCGAAAGACTGGTTCCGCCAACGCGTCGCCGCCGTCGCCCTGATCCCGCTCAGCGCCTGGTTGCTGTGGGCCGGCGCCAGCCTGGCCGGCGCTGACTACGCGGCCGCCACCGCATTTTTCAGCCAGCCGCTGAACGGCATCGCCGCGCTGTTGCTGGCGATTGTCGGCCTGTACCACACCCAGTCGGGCGTGACCTCGATCATCGAGGACTACATTCCGTCCGGCGCACGGGGTGTGCTGATCTTCGTGACCCATGTGGGTTGTGGCGCCGGCGTCGTTGCGGTCATCTGGGCCGTGGTCAACGTCACCTTCGGAGCCTGAGGCATGAGCGATGCTTACAAGCTGATCGAGCACGAATACGACGTGGTGGTGGTCGGCGCCGGCGGCGCCGGATTGCGCGCCACCATGGGCCTGGCCGCGACCGGGCTGTCCACGGCCTGCGTGACCAAGCTGTTTCCGACCCGCAGCCACACCGTGGCCGCCCAGGGTGGTATGTCCGCGGCGCTGGGCAACATGGGCGAGGACGACTGGCGCTGGCACATGTACGACACCATCAAGGGTTCGGACTGGCTGGGCGACCAGGACGCCATCGAGTACATGTGCCGCGAGGCCATTCCCTCGGTGATCGAACTGGAGCATTTCGGCGTGCCGTTCTCGCGCACCGAGGAAGGCAAGATCTACCAGCGGCCCTTCGGCGGCATGACCACGCACTACGGTGAAGGCACCGCGCAGCGCACCTGCGCCGCGGCCGACCGCACCGGCCACGCCATCCTGCACACGCTGTACCAGCAGTCCCTCGCCCACGACGCGCAGTTCTTCATCGAGTATTTCGCCGTAGACCTGCTGATGGACGAGGACGGCGCCTGCCGCGGCGTGCTGGCCTGGGACCTGGCCGACGGCAGCCTGCACCTGTTCCGCGCGCATGCCGTGATCCTGGCCACCGGCGGCTACGGACGCAGCTACTTTTCCTGCACCTCGGCGCACACCTGCACCGGCGACGGCAACGGCATGGTGCTGCGCGCCGGCCTGCCCATGCAGGACATGGAGTTCGTACAGTTTCACCCCACCGGCGTCTACGGCGCCGGCGTGCTGATCACCGAAGGCGTGCGCGGCGAGGGCGGCTTCCTGACCAACTCCGAGGGCGAGCGGTTCATGGAACGCTACGCCCCCAATGCCAAGGACCTGGCCAGCCGCGACGTGGTCAGCCGCTCCATGACCATCGAGATCCGCGAGGGCAGGGGGGTGGGCCCGAAGAGTGACCACATCCACCTGAACCTGCAGCACCTGGGCTCGGAAGTCATCGAGGAGCGCCTGCCGGGCATTGCCGAAAGCGCACGCATTTTTGCCGGTGTAGACGTGACGAAAGACCCGATTCCTGTATTGCCTACCGTGCACTACAACATGGGCGGCATCCCCACCAACTACCACGGCGAGGTGGTGACCCTGAAGGACGGCGATCCGGACCACGTCGTGCCGGGCCTGTTTTCCATTGGCGAGGCAGCCTGCGTGTCGGTGCACGGCGCCAACCGCCTGGGTTCCAATTCCCTGCTCGACCTGATCGTGTTCGGTCGCGCCGTGGCGCACCGCTGCGCGGAAGTGATTCAGCCCGGCACGCCACACCCGGCGGTGCCGCAGCCCTCCCTCGACAAGGCCCTGGGCGAATTCGACCGCCTGCGCCACGCCGGCGGCGAAAAGAGCACGGCCAGCATCCGGGAAGACATGCAGCAGACCATGCAGGCCAACGCCGCCGTGTTCCGCACCAGCGAAACCCTGGCCGAGGGGGTGAGCCTGATGCAGAAGGTGAACGATTCCTTCGCCGAGGTTTCCGTGGGGGATCGCTCCCTGGTGTGGAATTCGGACCTGGCGGAAACCCTGGAACTGCGCAACCTGCTGGCCTGCGCCCAGGCCACCATCGTGGGCGCCGAGAATCGCAAGGAGAGCCGCGGCGCGCATGCGCACGAGGATTTCCCGGAGCGGGACGACGAGAACTGGATGAAGCACTCCCTGCAGTGGGTCGACGCGCAGGGCCGGGTGAGCATCGACTATCGCCCCGTACACATGTACACATTGACCGATGACGTGGAAGTGGTGCCGCCCAAGGCCCGCGTCTACTGACCCGAACGAGCGCCGAACCATGCTTCAGCTACGCCTGCCCAAGAATGCCCGTCCCCAGGAAGGCAAGACCTTTCCCGCGGCCGAGGGCGCCAAGCGCACCAAGACCCTGCGCATTTACCGCTGGGACCCCGACAGCGGCGACAACCCGCGCGTGGATCGCTACGTCATCGACCTGGACGATTGCGGACCGATGTTGCTCGACGCCATCAACAAGGTGAAGAACGAGATCGACCCCACGGTGACCTACCGGCGCTCCTGCCGCGAGGGAATTTGCGGTTCCTGCGCCATGAACATCGACGGCAAGAACGCGCTGGCCTGCACCACGGCACTGGATGCGCTGGACGACGACGTGACCGTGTTCCCCCTGCCGCACCTGCCGGTGGTCAAGGACTTGGTGCCGGACATGTCCGGTTTCTACGAGCAGTACGCCAGCATCAAACCCTGGCTGCGCAACGAGGCCGTTCCGGTGGAGGAGGGCGAACGCCTGCAGTCCCACGACGAGCGCGAGAAACTCGACGGATTGTACGAGTGCATCCTCTGCGCCTGCTGCCAGACCTCCTGCCCCAGCTACTGGTGGAACGGCGACAAGTACCTCGGCCCGGCGATTCTCCTGCAGGCCTACCGCTGGCTGGCCGACAGTCGCGACGGCGACACAGACGCGCGACTCGACGAGCTGGACGACGCCTACAAACTCTACCGCTGTCACACCATCCTCAGCTGCACATCCGCCTGCCCGAAGGGCCTGAACCCGGGCCTGGCCATCGCGGAAACCAAGAAAATGCTGCTGGAGCGTCGGGGGCGCTAGCCTCCATGGCATCGGTCGCGTCGGGGCAGGGCGGCGCCCGCCTCAAACGGCTGCGCTGGCTGGCCCGGCGCGGCATGAAAGAACTCGACCTGCTCCTGGAAGGCTTTATCGCACGCGAATCCGCGGCGTTGTCGGACGGCGCCTGGCCCGAATTCGAGGCACTCTTGTCCTGTGAAGACGACAGGCTCTGGGACTGGCTCCAGGGACATGCTGACGACGAATCCCGGCAGTTCCAGACCCTTATCGACGCCATTCGAGGATGAATTCAACGCGCCCCTGCGTTTGCGCAGCGGGTTTGGTGCGCCCCTGATTCAGCTGTTGGCGTTGCTCGGCGCCTGCGGAGGGAGCAGCGCCTTTATCGCAGCCCCTGTAAACCCCTGGCTAAGCGTGGTGGGCATCGTGGTATCACTGGTGGTCTCCGGCCATTGGATACGTGCCCGGCAGGCTCGTCCCGACGCACGCATCACCATCGACCGCCAGGGCCAGGTCACCTGGCGGGAAAACCCCCACATGTCCTGGCGAGGGCGTCTAGAGCCGGACTTCTGGCAATGCCGCCATCTCGCAACGGTCACCGTTCGGCTTCCCTACGGACGCGAACACTGCTGCATTCTGCGTCACCGCCAATCGCCAGGTGAATTCCGGCGTTTGCGTGTGTGGTTGCGTCACAGCGCAGTTCGTCCCACCGAACATCCAGGGTAGGCGGAGGAGGTCAACTTGCTGTCGAGCTGCTGACCATCGCTGGCGTGCCTTACACAATTCCATATGCGTATAATGTATATTATGTAAAATAATTGGTGCGGAGGAATCGATCCAATGACGGGTTTCCAGGGAAATCCGGCGAACGGGATCTCCTGAACCGACCGTTTCGAGCAGGAAGTCGGGTTTCGCTGGCCTCCGGTAACCGATCTTCAGGAAAACGCTGCACGGTGTGGGCGCGTCCAGGAATCGGCCTGGGGAACCCCGGGGATGATTCACGAGTTCCTATCTGTATTGAACAATAGAGAATCTGAATAGAGATAAAGGATAAATAAAAAGAATAAATACAATGTAATAACACATTTACATAGAATATAAATTAAATAAATTCCGGGTTGACGCTTTCACCCCGATAGGCAGGTTCGATTGGCGGCAGACCTGCCCATTGCGCCGGAAATTCCCGTACCCTTGACCCCATGCTCCACAGCCTTCTCCCGACGCTTCTCCTGCAGGCCGTCAACGCGTCCCAATCCGTTCCCACGCCTCTCGAAACCGTCGAGGTGCGCGCCACGGCGCGTCAGGCGGAAATCGGCAGCATTCCGGGCGTCAGCGCAATCACCGCGGACGACATTGACATCGAGGCCGCGACGCACGCCAACGAACTGCTGGATCGCACACCCGGCACCTGGATCAGCCGTGGATCCGGACAGGAATCCCTGGTCGCGATTCGCTCCCCGGTACTGACCGGCCCCGGCGCCTGCGGCGCCTTTGCCATCCTGGAAGACCGCGTACCGATTCGGCCGGCAGGTTTTTGCAACGTCAACGCGCTGTTCGAGGTCAATTTGCTCCAGGCGCAGCGCGTGGACGTGGTGCGCGGTCCCGGCAATGCCCTGTACGGCGCCAACGCGCTGCACGGCGTGATCGACGTCAGCTCCGGGGATCCCGTGACCGGCGGCGCCCTGGGTGGTGGCCTGATGATCGGCACGGACGACTATTACCGCGGTCGTGTCACCCTGTCCGGCGAACAGGCCGCCCTCCTCGCAAACTACACTAATTCTCGTAGTTTTCGTGAGGAAGAGGGCTTCGAGCAGACCTTTATCAACGGCACCTGGCGGAGCAACGCCCTGGGCGCGGAGGTGCGAACGCAGTTCTCCTGGGCTGAGCTGGACCAGGAAACCGCCGGATTCATCCTGGGCGAAAACGCCTATGAAGACCCCCTGCTTCGCACGCAGAACCTGAATCCTGAGGCGTTTCGGCGCCTGGATGCGTTTCGTCTGACCAGCCGCTGGACCTGGCAGCAACGCGGCGGCGCGGAGTTCGAACTGATTCCCTACCTGCGCAGCAGCGACATGGATTTTCTGCAGCACTTTCTGCCCGGCAAACCCCTGGAGCGTAACGGCCAGCAGTCCGCCGGCATGCTGTTCAGCTGGAGGCCCGCCGATCGCTGGACCCTGGGGTTCGACCTGGAATGGGCAGAAGGCGATCTCGTCGAGTTCCAGGAAAATCCGACCGAAGGTTCAGATTTCCTCGTTGAAACGCGCCCACGGGGGTTTCACTACGACTACAACGTGCGCAGCCTGATGGGCGCCGCCTGGGCACAGTTCACGCACGAGGTTTCCGACGCCCTGCGATTGACCGCCGGCCTGCGCATCGAGCGCCTGGACTACGACTACGACAACCGCATGCTCGACGGCAACACGCGTGACGACGGAACCAGTTGTGGTTTTGGCGGCTGTCTGTACACGCGACCGGCGGACCGCGACGATCATTTCGATAACCTGGCGCCGGACATCGGGCTGAACTGGCGACTGAGTGACAGCACCACGCTGTTCACCCGACTGGCGCGCGGTTTTCGCCCGCCGCAAGCCACCGAGCTGTACCGGTTGCAGAGCGGTCAGCGGGTGGCGGACATTGACAGTGAGATCCTCGATTCCCTGGAAATCGGCCTGCGCGGCGACAGCCTGACGCTGGATTGGCAGATCACGGTTTTCGCCATGCGCAAGGATAAGGTCATCTTCCGCGATGCCGATGGCTACAACGTCAGTGACGGAAAAACCGATCACCGGGGGCTGGAAGCCGCCGTGGACTGGCAGCTGGCTGAGCCATGGCGACTGTCGGCCAATGCCGCCTGGGCGAATCACGAATACGCCTTCGAACGGCCGGCGTCAGGCATCCTGGAAGGCAACGACGTGGACACCGCGCCCGAGTGGCTGGCCGCTGCCCGCCTGGCCTGGGCGCCCTCCCCCGCCTTCGGCACCGAGCTCGAATGGGTGCACCAGGGGGGCTACTACCTGGAACCGACCAACGCGTACCGCTACGGCGGGCACGAGCTGTTCAACCTGCGCGCGGTCTACCGGCCAGCCGACAGCCGACACCTGCTGGCCATACGCGTCACCAACCTGCTGGATACGGACTACGCCGAGCGAGCCGACTTTGCTTTTGGTAACTTTCGCTATTTTCCCGGCGCCGGACGGCGCTTTTTCGTGGAGTGGCGTTATGTGCCGTGAAAAAGGGATACTGCCGCGTTCCGGGCGAATCTCACCCGTGAGCGGACGGGCCGGTCTTTCATTGTAGAATTGCCGCGGGCCCGGGTGGCGGAACTGGTAGACGCAAGGGACTTAAAATCCCTCGACCGCAAGGTCATGCGGGTTCGATTCCCGCCCCGGGCACCATTCTATTCGTGAGGTGCTTCTTTCGCCCTGTTCCAGGGCGAAAACCGCTCCTCACTTTCCTCTTTCCCGATCGCACCTTGCCCTCCTCATTCCTGGTTCGTCATCCACAGGTTCAGCGCGTGTTCAGCGGGCTGTTGGCACCCTTTGGCACCCTGAACTTTCTGCTTTAATTCCATTAATATTGATATTTATCAGTAGATTTCATCGTTATTACATAATTAACTTAAAAAAAAGCTTTTATCCTGATGAAATCTATGTTTATATAGTAACCGTATCGAGTCTCGCAGGAGCAGCGGAGGCGCAGGGAAGCGCCAATATCACCGCCGAGACGGAGTTCTTTCAGGTGATGTCGATGCACGATGTATCGTCGCTGCTATGGCCATGGATGGCCGCGGGGCGCCCTCCCCTACCCCGCCTCAGGGGTACGTAAAACCCCGAAAAAACGTGTTTTTTCCCCACCGATGCGCCTTGCCGGGCGGTTTTTCGTTCGGGTGCTATGCTCTGAATCATGCGCCGCACCATCCGTGAAGCCGTGTTCGATCTGCTCCTGGCGCTGCCCGGGACGGAGGAAGCGCGCTCTCACGGGGCGCCCACCTTCAAGGTCGGTGGCAAGACATTCGCTTACTGGACCCAGAATCATCATGGGGACGAACGCGTGTCGCTGTGGCTGGGCACCTCTTCCGAGACGCAGGCGCAGCTGGTCGCCCTCGATCCCGAAACCTATTTCATCCCGCCCTACGTGGGCGTCAAGGGGTGGACCGGAATGGACCTGGGGATGGCGCGTTCCTGGGACGACGTCCGGCAGCGGGTGCTGGACGCCTGGACACATTGCGCGCCCCCCAGGTTCAATAGGCACACCCCTGGTCTACCCGACATCGACCCACCCACCGACACCTTGCGGCCCGAGGACATCAACCCGATGCTCGGCGAGCACGCGCAGGCGATTTTGAAAGGACTTGCCGCGTACTGTCTCCGCCTGCCGGAAACGCAGGCCGAAGATGCGCATGCCAGCGCCACGTGGCGGGCGGGCAAGAAGCCGTTCGTGCGGGGGCGCCACGACGAGGGTCGCCTGAAGCTGCAGTTCCTGGTCGGCCCGGAACAGCAGGCCCTGATGCTCGACGACCCTCGCTGCGCCCTGCCCCCTTACTACGGCAACGCGGGCTGGATCGAGCTGGACGTGCAGGATGCCGTGCACTGGCCGGAAATCGAGTCCCTGCTGGAAACCGGGTATCGCCGGGTGGCGCTCAAGCGCATGCTCAGGGCGCTGGACGGGCAAGTGCGGTAAAGCGCCGTTCCTCCCAGGCCAGGAACGCGGCGCCCAGCATCGCCCAGACCAACTGCACCGCCAGGTAGACGAAGCCGGCCGCCACCAGGTCCTCGGCGGGAATGCCATAACGCGCCAGCAACAGGATTGAAACCCCTTCGCGCACCCCCGCGCCACCGAAGCTCGTCGGCAAGGCAGCTACGGCAGTAATCAGGGGAAAGGTCCACAGCAGGTCCCGCCAGGGTACGTCGGCCGCGGTGATGGACCACAGCGCCACGGCCATGGCCAGGCTCATCAGCAACTGGCTGCCCAGCCCCAGCAGGCTGCCGGCTATGACACTGCCGGGTCGCCGCACAGCGCCGCGAAACGTCGAGCGCAGCGAACGCGCCATATTCTGCATGAACGGCAAGTGTCGCAGACGGTACGTGACGCCCACGCTGACCAGCGCCAGGGCCAGCGCCAGCAGACTCCAGCCGCCCAGGGAGAGGTCCGGCATCAAGGCCCCCGGGGAAATTGGGGTGTCGCTGACCAGCACCAGTGCGACGGTCAGGGCAATGAACAGCACGGAGGCCAGTGCCGCCATGCTGCGGTCCATGATGGACGAGGCCAGCAACTGGTGCAAAGGCTGGTCATACCAGCGCGAATAGGCCGCGGACTTGGCCACGTCCCCGCCGGCGGGGCCCAGCAAAATCATGTTGAAACAGTGTCCGCCGAACATGGCGCGGGCCACCACCGGAAGTGACAAGGGCACGTCCGCCAGGCGCAGTCCGATGCGCCAGCGCAGCCCGGTCGCGACGATGGCGCAACCGAACATCGTCACGGTCAACATGAATGCACGCCCGTCGACCGCCGCCAGCGAATGCGCCAGGCTGCCCAGGTCCAGCCGCGACAGGATGATGGCCAGCAATCCGCCGGAGACCAGCAGGCTGACCAGCACCTTGCGATGAAAGCCCCGGGATGTCTTCCGGCTCGGGTTCATAAAAGTTTCACAGGTTCGCGATTCGTCACGGATCAGTCATGAAACAGTGCAAACATGAAAGCCTGAAGTCAGCAGAAGAAGATTTCGTGCAGGAGAACGAAACATGCACGCGCCCCCATTGGACCCGCTCACAGCTCTGGAAGCAACCGCTTCCCGGGATGCGCCGGCAATGGCTGTCGCAGTGCTTCACGCGCGGCGCCCTGCTGCTGCGGCGGAGGCGGGTACTGACCATCGAAGGCGCCGAACACGTGCTGGGCGGGCGCGACCCGTTTATTTTCGTGGCCAACCACAGCCAGCGCACCGAGGCGCTGGTCGTCCCCTGCCTGCTGGCCTTTCTGCGCGGCGGCAAGCGGGTGCACTTTCTGGCCGACTGGAACTTTGCACTGATTCCACCGGTGGGGCTGATGTACTGGTGCGGCGGCACCATCCTGCTGACGCGAAAGTCCGCCCGGCCACGCTTCCTGAACCTGTTCAAGCCGCTGTTCATGCGCCAGGCAACCGGTTTCGAGCGGGCTCGCGAGCGCCTCGCCCAGGGCGCGAGCATCGGCCTGTATCCCGAGGGAACGGTCAATCGGCGACCCGGTCGCCTGTTGCGTGGGTACCCGGGGGCGGCGCGCCTTTCACTGGAGACCGGGGTGCCGGTGGTGGCGGCGGGGATCAGCTATCCCGGCCACGAGGGCCCGGCACCGGTACCCGAGAGCGCCGCCATGCAATTGACGATAGGACCGGCGCTGTGCCCCGGGCCGCCAAGCGCTAGGCCTTCCGTGCACGACGTGCGCGAATGGCACGCACGCATCATGAGCAGGATTGCCGAATTGAGCGGCCAGTCCTGGACCCCTGAATCGACACGCCGTTGAGGAGGCAGGATGAGCCACGAACTGACCGTCAAGAGAGTGGAAACCACGCAGGACCGCCACGATGCCATCGAGGTGCTCAAGGCCACCTACCTGGACGAAAAACGCTGGGTCGACAACGAGAACCAGATGTTTCCCGAGGAAGACCTGTCGCGCGAGGTGATTTCCTGGTTCACCTGTTACCGCGGCCGGCGGCCGGTGGGGGTGGTCCGCGTGCTGTACGAGCCGCCGATCGAACTGTACGAGGAGTACGGCTTTTCCCAGATCGATACCGACATCGACGTCGAGGCATTCGTCAAGCACCACCGCATCGCGGAAATCGGCCGTTTCGCCGTGATCCCCGAATACCGGCGTTTCGTGGTGTTCGCCGCTTCGCTGATGCGCGCGGCCAGCGAGGAAACCGTCCGCCTTGGTTTTTCGCACTACGTCACCGACGTGTTCGAGGGTGAGCAACACAGCCCCTACGACTTTCACACACGCGTCATGGGCTTCATCCCCGTCGCCACGCACGAAGTGGGCGAACTGAACTGCGCCAACCGGCGCATCACGCTGATTCTTGACCTGCGCCAGGCTTACTACCGCCTGAAGAAGTCGAAGAACAAGATCTACCGCATGCTGACCGAAGGCTGGACCGAGGACATGCACCAGCGACTGGCTTCCTGAATCGGAACGCGCCTGTCCTCACAGTATGGGCGAGAGCAACCGGCAAAAATTCACCGCCAGCTGCCAGCCCAGCCCCTTGCTCTTCAGGGCCTCCGGGTCCAAAACCTTGCAGTGGTCGATGGTGTTTTCGAACATGGTTTCCATCTTTTCGGCAAAGGCCTCGTCCAGCAGCACCGCGGTGAGCTCAAAGTTCAGGCGAAACGAGCGGTTGTCGAAATTGGCCGTACCGATCGAGCTGACGTGATCGTCCACCAGCAGGGTTTTCTCGTGCAGGAAACCGGGGCTGTAAGCGTAAAAGCGGATGCCCAGCCCGGACAGGGCCATGATGTAGTGGTAGGCGGCAAAGTACACCAGCAGACTGTCATTGGTGCCGGTGGTGACGATGCGCACGTCCACGCCACGCAGTGCCGCCAGCTTCAGGGCCTTCATGACCGCTTCGTCGGGGACGAAGTATGGGGCGGAAATCCAGGCGCGTTTCCGGGCCAGGTTCAGCGCCGCCACGAAAAACAGCGACGCCGTTTCGTGCACGTGGGTCGGCGCAAACGGCACCACCATGCCCGGAATGCCCCCGTTGGAGGCGGCACGGGGCGTCCAGTTCAGCGTGGGCAGTTCGCGTGCGGCCCAGTACCAGTCCGAAAAGAACACCAGCTGCAGCTGGGTGACCATGGGGCCTTCCAGGCGCACGTGCGTGTCGCGCCAGGGGGTCAGCTTGGGATTATGTCCCAGGTACTCGTCACCCACATTGTGGCCGCCCACCCAGCCGACCCGGCCGTCCACCACCACGATCTTGCGATGGTTGCGAAAGTTCTGTTGAAAGCGATTGCGGCGGCCCTGGTCCGGTTTGAAGGAGCGGGCCTTCGCGCCGGCGCTTTCCAGTTCGCTGCAGTAGCGCCTGGGCAGCCCCAGGCTGCCGATGTCGTCATACAGCACGCGCACGTCCACACCCGCTCTGGCCCGCTCGAGCAGGGCCTCCTGCAGCCTCCGACCCAGCTTGTCGTCGCGGATGGTGTAGAACTGCACCAGGACGTAGTCACGGGCCTCGCCAATCCCCGCCAGAATGCTCTCGAAAGTCGCTTCCCCGTTGATCAGCAACTCCGCGAAGTTGCCGGCGACCACGTCCAGACCAGACAGGGCGCCGATGGCACGGCGCGCGTCACCCAGCCCGGACGGGGGCGCACGCTGCGCGTCCAGCGCTTCGGTGACTTCCGCGTACAGGCGATCGATGTCCTCGGCATTCTCCTGGTAGGCCTCGACCATGCCCTGGAAACGGTTTCGCCCCAAAACCAGGTACAGCGGCACGGAAAGAAAGGGAAACGATGCCAGGGCCAGTGACCAGGCAATGGCGCCTGTGGGCGTGCGGGCCTTCATGATCGCCTCGATGGCAAAGACCACGCCGAGCAGGTAGATGACGGCGGCAAAAAAAATCCACAGGGTCGCAACCATGGCGTTCATCCTGGCCAGGAACGGCGTGGCGAAGCAGCGCCCATCCTAGCCCAAGACCCGTCTCCGCCAAAGGTCCCCGTGGCCGGTCACGTTCCGGCAATGCAATTGGGATTAGAATACCGTGGTGGCGCATTCACCTCCCAAGCACGACACGCCCCGGCATTTGCGGCTGTTGACCTTCAACATCCAGTCCGGCACCCCGGCCAACAGTTACCGTGAATACCTCACCAACAGCTGGCGACAGGTGCTGCCCAGCGCGGTGCGCATCGAAAACCTGGACGCCATTGCGGGCCTGGTCATGGACTACGATATGGTTGGCTTACAGGAAGTGGATTCGGGCAGTCTGCGTTCCGGATTCATCAACCAGTCGCGCTATATCGCCACTCACGCGGCCCTGCCCTACTGGTTTCACCAGTCCAACCGCAAGGTGGGAACGATGGCCTACTCCGGCAACGGCTTCCTCGCCCGTTACCAGCCCGACGCCATCGAGGAACACCGCCTGCCCGGCGCGATTCCCGGCCGCGGGGCGCTGTTTCTGAATTTTGGCGGAGCGTCCGGCCTGACCATCGCCGTCGTGCACCTGGCGCTGGGCCAGCTGGCCCGGGGCGCGCAACTGAAATACCTGTGCAGGAAACTGCAGGGGCGGCGCCACGTGGTGGTGATGGGAGATTTCAATGCTGGCGCGGACAGCACCAAGCTACGCAATTTCTGTGAGCGGCTGGACCTGGACGCGCCAACGCGCGATCTGCCCAGTTATCCTTCGTGGAAGCCACAACGCGCGCTGGATCACGTGCTGGTCAGCCGCACCCTGGTCACGGGGTCAGCTGAGGTCATCGACGTGGGGTATTCGGACCACCTGCCGGTGGGGCTGAAAATCGAGGTGCCCGAAGGGCTGCAACTGAAGAGTGCGGAACCGCCCCTGGCAGGATTCGAGGCCGTGCGCGGCTAATTCCGCCCGGGCGTCAGTAGAGAAAGAAGTTGAGGCCGGTCAGGGCCGCGTAGCCCAATCCGAGGATCCCGCCCACGTACAGCAGACCACGCAGGAAGGAGTGCCATTGCTCGGAACGGTACTCGGCCTGGATGTCGCGGTGCAGTTTCATCCACTGCACCTCGAGGTCGCCGTTAAAGACGAAATTGCCGTTGTCATCGTACTGGATGGGATCGTTACGCATGGGAACCTGTCCGCCCGCACCGTGTGCGAAGCGTTGTTGTCAGCTGCAGTTGGTCTTGACGGTGTCACCGCTCACGTCGGAATAGCATCGCAGCGTGCTCTCACTCGGCGAATGGGTCACTTCCCAGTAGAGCTGTCCGTTGGGTGCGACGCGTTTGAGCGGGGGCTTCACGCCATTGTTCGCCGTTTGCGTTCCGAGCGTCCCAGGAAAGCCTTCAGGGTAGGTGAAGAGAAACTGCTGGTCTCGCTGCTGGGTATCGCAGACATTGATGGTGGAGACCCGCGCCTGGGCGCCGCTGTCCCACTCGACCATGATCGGCTTGGTGCCCATGCAGCCGCCTTCCTGGAAATCAGCCGAGCCGGTGTAGGCCAGGGTGACCGGGGCATGGCCCCAGAACTTGCCGCCTTCGTAAATGGCGGCGCCCGGCGGTTCAGATTCGATGGTCAGCAGGACCTGCGAAGAACAGGCGCTGAGCAGGCAGGCAGCAAGTACGGCGATTCCCCTTTTCATCCCGGTTCCTTCCCTCTAATTTCTGGTTGCATCATGCGCCTTTACACGCATCGCTTCAAATGTATGAAATACCCCGCCAACCACTTCATTGCAGGGTGAAGGGCGACCTAATTGAACATACGCGAAAGCCGCCCAAACCATCTCACCGAAACAGGCGCGATCGGGATAAATAGGTTTCACCCTCTTGAACCGGTGATTTCACGGCGCGACAATGCGCCCGGTGACGCTGCCGGGGTCGCTGCAGTCGTTGCCACCGAAACGCGGGAGTGCGCACTCCCGCGTTTCTTTTTTCTTCGGGTCGTCAGCGCCAGGCCGGCGACCAGGGCAAGCCCAAATCCAACGGCGCCGCCGATCCACAACGCCACCCCACCGATATAGGCGAACCACAGTCCCGGCACCACTGCGTAAAGGGCGTAGTGGGCCAGGAACTGCACCAGGTTGTCGACTCGCTTGTGCATGCACTGTCTCCCGAATTCATTCAGTCGACAGTTTCCATTGACGCCCGTTCCGGCGCTTGACCCGATCAGACATTCTGTTGACGAAATAATACGCGCTGAATCAGCGAGTTGAAGCGGGGTTCATCTCGGCGAGCCCCTCCACGGCGAGGAATCTGCCGCCGTCTTCGATGGGGGGGACCATGGCCAGGTTGCGCTCCATTTCCCGTGGATCACGATAGGGCCTGCCGTGATCCAGGTGCAGGAGGTTGGCGGTCCAGCGAACGGTGGAGGCAGTAACGCCGAAATTGGCCAGGCGGTTGCCGAAATCACCGTCCTCGAAACCGTAGCTGAAACGATTGTCGAAGCCGTTGACCGCCAGTGCGTCGCTGCGCCAGCAGGCGGAATTGGAACCCAGCCAGTAGAGTTTCGTGGTCGAGAATCGATTGAGCCGCCCGCGCACTCCGCGCGGCAGGGAGAGTTTTAGGTACCGGCGGTTCCAGCGCCCGCCGGTGCGCCGCAGCCAGGTGCTGTCGAACACCGTGCCCTCCGTGATCAGCGGCTTGCTGACGGCCCCGGACAGGGCTTCGTCCAGGCGGATGATGGCGCCATTCTGGTACCGACCTGGCCTGGCGGCCAGGCGGTGTTCGCTCACATAGTCCGGGTGGGCGACGCAATCGCCGTCGAGGAACACCAGGTAGTCGGCCTGCGTGGCCTGGATGCAGCGATTGAGGATGCGGGTTTTGCGGAAGCCCTGGTCTGACTGCCACTGGTGATTAATTCTTTCTTCGAAGAAGTCTCTATAACTATCTATAATTTCTTTAGTTTCATCTCCGGAACCGTCGTCGGCAATCAGCAGTTCGAAGCCCTGGTCGCGCTGCCGGGTAAGGGCGAACAGGCAGCGATCAAGGTGCTTCGGCTGCTGGTACGTGGAGACGATGAGCGCCATGGTGAAGGCCATGGCCGAGAGTGTACGACACCCCCTGCCCCACGCTCCAACCACCGGCACCCGGCGATCAGTCTCCCAGTGGCGTTCCCCGGGCCGCCATGACCCGGCGCAGCCCCGTTTCGACCTCGTCCTGGCGCGCGATCGCGGCGCGTTCCAGGACCCTGGAAATGCTCGGTGAGGCTTCGCCGCCGTGCACCCGCTCCACCGGCTGGTCCAGCCAGTCGAGACAGCGTCTCTGGACTTCGTCCGCCAGCCAGCCGCCGTAGGAGGTGCCCAGGGCGCCTTGCTCCACGATCAGTACGTTGTGGGTTTTACGCACGCTGGCCTCGACCGTTTCCCAGTCCAGGCCGGCTCGGTCGAGCGAGCGCAGGTCGATGACCTCGGCATCTACGCCCAGCGCGTCCGCGGCGGCCACGCTTTCGCCCACCATCGAGAGATAGGTGAGCACAGTCAAGTCGTTGCCGGGACGCGCCACCCGGGCGCTGCCCAGAGGAATGTAATAGTCGAGATCGTCTTCGGGAATATCGCCGCGCTCGGCGTACAGGTCGACGTGCTCGAGCACCAGTACCGGGTCGCGGCATTCCAGCGCCGCGTTCATCAGCCCCACGTAGTCGAACGGCGTGGCCGGCGCCACGATGCGCCAGCCCGGGGACGTGGCGAAGATGCCGGCAGGGTCCATGGAGTGCTGCGATCCGTAACCGGTGCCCATGGCGACCTTGGTGCGCAGCACCAGCGGCACATCGGTGTCGCCGCCGAACATGTGGCGAAACTTGGCCACCTGGTTAAAGACCTGGTCCGCGGCCACCCACAGGAAGTCCGGGTACATGAACTCCACCACGGGCTTGTGCCGGCCGTCCGTGGCCAGGCCGCCGGCCAGGCCGATAAAGGCATTCTCGCTGATCGGCGTGCCCAGCACGCGATCGGGAAAGTCCTCCGCCAGGCCACGGGTGGCGCCGTTGGTGCCGCCCTTCAGGCGATGAATGTCCTCGCCCATGCAGACGATGGACTCATCCTGCGACATGCGCCGGTGCATGACGGAAGCCACCGCCTGGACGAAGCGGACCGATTTCATCGGGCCGTCGAAACCGTCCTGCTCGGCGGTGCGCACCCCGGCCAGCTCCTGCAGGTCGCCACGAACGCCTACGTCCACGAAGGCGCGGTCGGGCCA
The DNA here is from genome assembly GCA_030431095.1 of Gammaproteobacteria bacterium. GTDB lineage: Bacteria > Pseudomonadota > Gammaproteobacteria > Xanthomonadales > SZUA-36 > Marinihelvus. The sequence goes on from JAUIJU010000002.1 coordinate 56,474, forward strand.
GAGCTCCGGGCGGATGCGCCGCCCCTGCCCTTCAGGCTCCACGATGCGCTCGACGCAGCGCGCCATCAGATCCTGTGCCCGGCCGCGCAGCGCATCGAGATCGGCCTCGGTCAGCAACTGGCGCTGCACCATGGCCATGCCCACGCGCGTCAGCGGGTCGCGCTGGCGCCAGTCTGCTTCTTCTTCCTTGCTGCGGTAACCGAATGCACTGCCCGCCAGCGGTCCGTTCTGGTGAAAGTAGCGATAGCAATCGGCCTCGATGATGGCCGGACCACCACCGGTGCGCAGGGTGTCCAGCGCGGCGTCGGTGGCCAGCTTGACGGCCAGTGGGTCCATGCCGTCCACGCGCCAGGCGGGGATGCCGAAGCCCTGTCCGCGGCCGGACAAACGGTGCTCGCGGGTCACCTCTTCGACGTGGGTGGCCACCGCGTACAGGTTGTTCTCGATAAAGAACAGCAGGGGCAGGTCCCATGCCGCGGCCAGGTTCATGGTTTCCAGCACCGAACCGATATTGACCGCGCCGTCACCGAAATAGGTGACCGCCACGTCGCCCGCGCCCGCGCGTCGGTGGGCGAAGGCCGCGCCGGCTGCCGAGGGCACGCCGCCGCCCACGATGGCATTGCTGCCCAGCACACCAGCCTCGGCCCAGCGCAGGTGCATGGAGCCGCCACGGCCCTTGCAGAAGCCGTCCCGGAGACCGGCGATTTCCGCCAACGTGCGGTACAGCAGATGCTCCACGGGCTCGCCGAATCCGGCCAGTGGATCGAACTTGGGCTGCACGTGGTACAGGGCCTTGGCCAGGAACTGGTGGTGGGCGCGGTGCGAACCGTTCACCTGGTCACTGGACCGCAAGGCGATGCACGAGCCGATGGCCCCACCTTCCTGTCCGATGGAGGAATGCGCGGGGCCGTGGACCAGGCCTTCACCGGCCAGTTCCAGCACGGATTCCTCGAAGGCGCGCACCAGGTGCAGTCCGGTGAGCAGATTGCCCAGCAGATCGGCCGGCGCCTCCGCCCAGTCACTTTCCGTGGCGGCGAGGTCGAACCAGTCCGCGCCGGGCTGGAGGGGTGTCAATTCAGGCATGGTTGTCTCCGACACGACCGGGCCGGCGCCACGGCGCCGGCCCGGAACGCAACACGGTCAGTAGCGGTAGTCGACCTGCACACCCCAACTGGCGGGTGCGCCGTAGATGTGGTTGTTGCCCAGGAAGCCGGCCGCCGAGAAAATCAGGTACTCCTCGTCCAGCACGTTGTTGCCATAAACCGACACGCCCCAGGTGCCCTCTTCCGAGGTCCAGCCGGCGCGCAGCGCGAGCAGGCCGTAGCTGTCCTGCGTCAGCTCGTTACCGGGTGACAGCGGGATGTCGTCGGTCCAGTAGTAGTTGCCGGAGAGATCCAGGCTGCCGCCGCTGGCCAGCGGACGCACGTAATTGAGGGCCACGCTGCTGGTCCATTCCGGTGTGCGAATCATCTGGCGGCCGGAGAAGTCCGTGGGCACCACGGCGAAACCGTAGCTCGGCGGGAAGTACGGGTCGCCCGAAATGCCCTGGCCGATATATTCCTTGTATTCGGCATGCGTGTAGGCAACGCCCATGTTCACGGTCAGGTTGTCCGTCAGGTTGGCGCCGAAGTGCGCTTCCCAGCCGTAGGTTTCCGCCTTGGGCGCGTTGTCCAGCACGAAGCAGGCGCACTCGTTGTTGAAGATGTAGACCTGCAGGTTGTCGTAGTCGGAGAAATACACCGCCGTGTCAAAGGTCCAGCCGTCGACATCCACCTTGTAGCCGATTTCATACTGCGTGATTTCTTCCGGGTCGACGGGTGTCTGCGGTCCGACCTGGGTGTAGATGTAGTTGCCGCTCATGAAGCCGCGGCTGACGGAGGCGTACAGGCTGGAAATGTCGGAGGCCTGGTGGCGCAGCACCACGCGTGGCGTGAACTCGGTCCAGCGCTCTGAATCGGTGAAGTAGACGAACGGGTCGAGCAGGCCCTGGCTGACCAGTTCCTTCTCTTCCGACGTGAAACGCCCACCCAGGGTGAGAAACCAGTCCTCGGCGAACTCGAACACACCGTCGGCGTAGACGCCGATGGAGTCGGTGGTGACTTCGGCGTCCGAGTAGAGCCAGTTGGTCCGCGTACCGGTGTTGAAGAAGTCGTTGTAGGCGTTGTTTCGCAGGGAACCCACGTCGTGGTAGTAGAACACGCCGGCCACCCAGTCCAGGCGGCCTTCTCCGGCGTTGCCGATGTTGATTTCCTGGGTGAAGGTCTTTTCCTTCTCGGTGTATTCCACCTGCCAGTACTGCACCGTGGTGCCGTCGAGGTCGGCACGGATGTCCGCCTCCTGGTCGCGGTACTGGGTGTACCAGTTCACGTCCAGGCCGGCCAGGTCGAATTCGCCGTGCAGCTGGGCCGCGAAGGCCTGCGGGTTGGCCATGACGTCGTAGTTGAACGAGTTCTTGTACGGCTCGATGGTGTGCACGATGGGCACGCCGAATGCATCGTTGTAGAACTGCGCGATGGGCTGCCGGCTGACCTGGGCCAGGCCCGTGGGATCATTGATGTCGGTGTACTCCAGGGTCAGCACCCACTTGGTGGTATCACTGGGCATCCACAGGAGCTTGCCGCGTGCCGCCTTGTAGTCCAGTGGCGCGGTGGGTTCGCCGGTGGCGATGTTGTCGAAATAGTTGTCGCTTTCGCGGTAGTACAGGGACCAGTCCATGGCGAACGTGTCGCTCAGGCCGGTGGTGCCGTACACGGAGGCGCGACGATCATCCCAGCTGCCCACGGCCAGGCGAAAATGCCCGGAGGATTCGAACTGGGGATCCGGCGTCTTGATCAGGATGGCGCCGCCGGTCGCATTCTGGCCGAATAGCGTGCCCTGCGGCCCTTTCAGCACGTCAACACGTTCGATGTTGGTGAACTCGAACAGGTTGCCGGCCTGGCTGGGCATGTAAAAGCCGTCCATGTAGATGGCCACGTTTGCGTTGGCCCCAGGCCCTTGTACGTCCTGCGTGCCGATGCCGCGGATGGTTGGCTGGGCATAGGCGCCGTAGTGATCGACCCGAAGCCCGGGCACCACCGTGTTCAGGTCGAACAGGCCGGTCACGACGGCCGCGTCGAGCTGTTGTTCGGAGAGGCTGGAAATGGAAATCGGTACGTCCAGCAGCCGTTCCTCGCGGCGCTGGGCGGTGACCATCACCTCTTCCAGGGCGCCGGCGCCTGCCTCGGCCTCCTGGGCGTTGACATGGGTAGGTACGGTGGCGGCGAGCGCCAGGAGCATGGCGCCTGCCAGCGGTGTGCGAACGATCTGGATTCCACGGTATTTCATCGACGATACCTTTTGCGAATGACTGAGCCAGGGGGGTGTCGAAGCGCACCGGTTGCCGGTGTCTTTCTGTTGTACGTCCGCTGCAACCGGCGGTTCGAACCGCGGCGTCAGTCTGACCGAGCAGGACGCGCCTGTCAATAAATTGTATCCGATTATCCAAATGACACCCGAAATTCGGGTGAAATAGCGCATCTATATTGATTGATGTATCCAATTTATGCCACGATGGGCCCTGTGAACCATTGAACCAGGTCACGAACCTGGCGTTCAGTCCTGGCCGGCTCCGGAGAACACCAAGACAATGACCGACCCTGAAAACGCCCCGTCGGCGCAGACCGGCATACCCGGTTTGCGCGGTACCGACCACATCGGATTCACCGTACCCGACATCGAACAGGCCACCCGCTTTTTCGTCGACGTCATCGGTTGTGAACTGATTTACAGCCTGGGTCGCATCGAGGACGCCGAGGGCGACTGGATGCAACGTCACCTGGGCGTCGACCGTCGGGCGGTGGTGAACGACTTGCGACTGCTGCGTTGCCGCCACGGCGCCAATTTCGAAATCTTCGAATACGAAGTGCCGGAACAGGTCAGCACGCCTCCGCGCAACAGCGACGTGGGCGGCCATCACCTGGCCTTTTACGTGGATGATTTCGACCTCGCCCTGGACTACCTGCGCGAGCAGGGCCTGCGCATTCTCGGCGAACCGACGGTGCGGCACGAAGGCCCCAGCGCGGGCCAGACCTGGGTGTATTTTCTCTCGCCCTGGGGCATGCAACTCGAGTTGCTGAGCTTTCCCGGCGGCAAGGGCTACGAACGCGACGCCACCACCCTGCTGTGGCACCCGGCCCACCCGGCCGACTGACAGGAACCGCACCATGATCCAGGACATCACCCTTCCCTCCTTCGGTTCCTCGGTGGGCGAAGCCACCGTGGTGGAATGGCTGGTCGAGCCCGGCAGCGCGGTGTCGGCCGGACAGCTCATCGCGGAGATCGAAACCGACAAGGCCATGGCCGAGCTCGAAGCGCCGGCTGACGGCGTGATCGAATCGATCGAAGTGGCAGCCGGCAGCGAGGGGGTCGAAGTGGGTTCGGTGCTGGCGCGCCTGCGCACGGCGGGTGAAGCCGAGCCGCCGACGGAAGAGACGGCCACCACGCCGGCGCCGCCGGAACGACCGGAATCGCCCGCACCCGGCGCCCTGGCATCGCAGGTACAGACCCCGCCCGCGGTCCACGCGGACAGCGAGCGGACCCTGGCCTCCCCGTACGCCCGGAAGCTGGCCCGGGAAAACGATCTCGAGCTGGCCGGCCTGCCCGGCTCGGGCCCGGGCGGACGCATCGTGAGCCGGGACCTGGAAGAGCTGGCTTCGACCGCCGCGCCCACCGACGTCCTGGCGCAATACGGTTTTGCACCGGACAGCTACCGGCTCGAACCCCTGAGCCGCATGCGGCGCGCCATCGCGCAGGGACTGACCCAAAGCAACCGGGACATTCCCCATTTCTCGCTGACCGTGGACCTGGACCTTGCCGCCGTGCTGGCCCACCGCGCGGCCTGGCCGGGCGACAAGCCGCCCAGCATCAACGACTACCTGCTGTGGGCCTGCGCACGCGCCCTGCTGGATGTGCCGGCCGCCAACACCTCCTGGACCGAAGATGGCATCGCCTGGCATGCGCAGGCCAACGTGGCGGTTGCCGTGGCCCTGGAAGATGGCCTGGTGACACCGGTCATCCACGACGCGGGTTCGCTGACGCTGGAAGCCATGGCGCTGGCCAGCCGCGATGCCGTGAACAAGGCGCGGTCCGGAGCCCTGAAAACCCGGGACCTGCAGGGCGCCACCTTCACCGTGTCCAACCTGGGGATGATGGGCATCCGTTCCTTCAATTCCATCCTGAGCGCGCCGCAGTCCTGCATCCTGTCGGTGGGCGTGGCGGAAGAACGTGCGGTGGTGCGCGGAGGCGAACTGGCTGTCGCCACCCAGGTGACGGTCACCCTGACCTGTGATCACCGGGCGGTGGACGGCGCCGTGGGTGCGCGCTACCTGCAGGCCCTGGCGGCGCGACTGGACGCGCCCGGCGACTGATCGAGACGCCGGGGTCCGTTGCAGGACCCGGATGCGTCATTCAGGGTGCAAGGGTGCGACCCCGATCAGCCCCCGTCCGCGCCGACCCCGTCGAACAGCTCGGGATGGCGCACCAGTTGCTGCCGGGTGCGACGGATGTGCATGGTCAGAACGTTCCCGGCGTCCACCGTGTCGCGCCGCCGAATGGCTTCCATCAGCAATCGGTGTTCGGCATTGATGATCCAGTTGCCCTGCTGCCACACCATCTTGGTGTAGGCCCTGCGGTAGTGCTGCGTGGTGTTCCAGAAGCGCTCCACCAGGGCCTTGAGCTGGGGCATGGGCGCTGCCGCGTAGCTCGACAGGTGAAAGGCGCGGTCCAGCTTGAGAAACACATCGCTGTCGCGTGTTGCCTCCATTTCCGCGACCTGCTCGTCCAGGCCAGACACGTCCTCGTCGCTCATGTGCGGAATGGATTCTGACAGCGCCAGCGGCTCGACCAGTTCACGGATCTTGTAGATCTCGGCGAACTCGTCCAGCTCCAGCCGCGCCACCCGGGCGCTGGAATTGGGCGTGAGCAGCACCAGGCCCTCGCTTTCCAGCTGGCGTAGGGCGTCACGCACGGGGATGCGGCTGGTGCCGAAGCGCTGGGCCAGGGCGTCCTGGCCAATGCGGATGCCCGGCGGCAGTTCGCCCGAGAGAATCAGGTCGCGGATGCCGCTGGTCACCTGTTGACCGAGCGGAACGCTTTTGCCCATTTCCGCCGCTTCCTGCCTTGCCATGCGTATTGTCTCCTTGCCGATCTTGCGTGTTGTCCGGGTTTCGGCTCGTGCAACGAGCCAGCGGCAAACGCCGCGTTCAGACCTGGCCGCGCACCCGCTCGATGGTTTCCCGAGGCAGGGTCAGGGCCGAGGCGAAGTAGTGCAGCGCGCCCCAGAGGTAGAAACCCAGGGTGACCAGAATACCGTATCGGGTGCCTTCGGCCACCGCCGCCCGGCACTGCGCATCCAGCGCGGCCCCACCGCCTTCGGCGCCAATGCCGCCCGGGCACAACTCGACGAAGCTCCCCGTGGCGGCCACGGTGGCCTGGGCGTGAAACAGCCATTCGCTGAAGTTGTCGATCATCCAGCCCGACAGGGGCGGCCCGACGCCCAGGCCGAGCAGGTTGACGATGAACAGCAGCAGCGCCGCCGAGGTGGCCCGCATGGGTCCAGGCATGGCGTTCTGGATCAGGGCGAAGGTCGGCCCCGAGTACATGAAATGAAACACCCCGGGCAGGAACAGCAGCCAGGCGGCCGCCGTCCAGCTGGTGCTGGTGTAGACCAGCACGTAGAGCGGCAGCGCGACGGCCGCGCCGATGCCGGGCACCAGTGCGTACCAGCGGGGATTCCTGCGCCCCCGGCGATCGGCCAGCCAGCCGCCCAGCAAAGTACCCAGGGCGCAGCTGAGACCGCCCACCAGGCCGAACACCAGGCCCACGGCCGTGTAGCTCACGCCGAATGCGCGGATGAAATACGCCTGCGCGTAGGTCGAAGTGCCGTAAGCGGCCAGCGACACCAGGGTGCAGCCCACCACCAGGTGGAGCAGCCCCCAGTTGCCGAACAGGCCGCGAACCACCGTGAACAGCGAGGGCGTGTCCACGGCGGATGATGCGCCCGCCAGGTGACGCTCGGACCAGCCCCGGGGCGGCTCCTTCACGAACAGCTTGATGGCCAGGGCCACGGCCAGTCCCGGCAGACCGACGATCAGGAAGGCGATGCGCCAGGAGAAATGGTCCGCCAGCCAGCCCCCGGCCGCTGCACCGAACATCACCCCCAGGGGGATGCCCAGGGCGTAGATGGACAGCGCAAAGCCACGTTTGGCCGGCGCGTAATAGTCCGAAACCAGGGAATGCGCCGGCGGTGACAGGCCGGCCTCTCCCACCCCGACGCCCATGCGCATCACCAGCAGCTGCAGGTAACTTCCGGCCAGGCCGCAGGCGGCGGTGAACGCCGACCACAGCGCCACCGCCGCGGCGATGATGTTCACCCGCTTGCCACGGTCGGCCCAGCGGGCGATGGGGATACCGAGCACCGTGTAGAACACCGCGAAGGCCAGGCCGCCCAGCAGGCCCAGCTGCGTGTCCGTCAGTTGCAGGTCTTCCTTGATGGCCTGGCCGATGGTGTAAATGATCGTGCGGTCGATGAAATTGAAGGTATAGGCCAGCACCAGCAGGCCGAGGACGCCGCTGCGGTAGCGCTGTGAATAGTCGGGATCTCGGATCTCAGGCATTTTGTATCCAATCAGTCATTATTCGCCCGTCAAGCGGGCCAACTCTACCGGATTGGCTGAGATTTGGATACATGGAACATGTAGTTCCCCGGCCGTACCCGTTGTGTGCAAGCACTGCCCAATCTGGCCGGCTATCGCGGCGGCCCGGTTCAGCGAGCGCCGGAATCGAGAAAATCGCTGACCAGGCGAACCGTCAGTCCGGGCTGATCGGTGGTGAACACGTGGCTGGCATCGTCCAGCAGTTGCAGCCGGGCGCCGGGAATGTGCTTCGCCAGCAGTTCCCCGTTGGCCGGCGGCACCAGGCGGTCATTGCGGCCATGCAGGATCAGCGTGGGCGTGTGGAGTTGATCGAGTCGATCATGGGACGACCAGCGACCAACCGCCTCGATCTGCGCCAGGTAGGTCTCCGCCTCGGGCCAGTTCGCCAGCCGCACCGCCATGTCGGCTTCGATGCGTTCACGGGGCGTGGCGCTGTCGTAAATGTAGGGAATCATCGCCCGCACCCCTTCTTCCGGTGGCATGTGCGCCCGGGCCATGAGTACGTCCAGCACTTCCTGGTCGGCGAACACCGAGCCTTCTCCCAGGCTGGCGGTGCAACCCAGGACCAGGGAGTCCACCCGGTCCGGGTGAGACAAGGCCAGCTCCTGGGCGATGTACCCCCCCATGGAGATGCCGAACACGTGCGCCGAGCCCTCTCCGGCCGCATCCAGCACGGCGGCGGCGTCCGCCGCCATGTCCGAAATGTCGATCGCCCCTCGAGCCGAACCGCTGCGGCCAATCCCCCGATTGTCGAATACGATCACGCGGAAGCGCCCGGCCAGCGCCTCCTCGACGTGCTGCCACATGTCAGAGGAGTACCCGAGGCCCATGATGAGCAGCAACGGCTCGCCGCTGCCGCGGCTGCGCCAGAAAAGCGGCGTGTCTCGGTGGTGGGTCATGGGCATGATCAGGAAGTGTTTGTCGTCATGGTTGAATGGAACGGTTGTGGTCTGTCGGCCACGCTAGGGCATCGACCTGCGCCGGGCAGAACACAGGAGCAAGGGGCGGCGAAATCGATTCCTGATGACCTCGCAGGCGGACTCCTCGAACGCCAACCCGTGAAATTCCGCATCATCTCGCGCGATGCCCGCTTCACCCTCGGCGTAAAGAACATAGAACCGTCCCGAATGCCCCGAGATCGCTTCCGTCATTGTACGACCCAGCCCGTTGTCGTAAGCCTGTGCCAGGCTCTGGTAGCCCTGGTCGTACCGAATGTTGCCACCAGTCCGTACGAAACGCGCTGAAGCAGGCGCGGAGGGCACCAGGAAGGACATGGCCTCGCCACCGGCAACGATGACCAGCGCACCGTCCAGCGGCATGCCGGCAGGCCAGCTGACCTCGAATGGAGTGTCCGCCCAGGCGCGCCGGGGTCCCCATGGGTACGGCTTGCTCCAGCTGGGCACCGCGGAGGCGATCATGGCGATGATCAGCACGCCAAGCCAAGCGCTGCGCGCCTTGCCCCAATGGCCGTACAGCCCCAGGGCCGCCAGCAGGAGCACGGGAACCAGTAGCTCCAGGACCATGACGTAGCGAACGACGGGAAACACCGTCAGCCAGAGCCCGTAGGCCACTGCGCTGAACACCAGCAACACGGATGCGCCGAGCACCGGTTGCGACGAAGCGCTCCAGCCGCGCCTGGTCGACAGCCACGCGAAAACCGGAATGGCCAGCAATGCCAGGGCCATCCGCAGGTCACCGAACTGCTGGCGTGAGATGGACGTGCCAAACGGGTTGTAGAACCACGGATACAACACGGCGTGCAACATCGTGGGTGGATCGAACCGGTTGTCCGTGTAGGCGCCCTGCCCCACGAAATCCGAAGCGAACAGGTTATTGAACTGGGGAAAGAAGGGATTGCCCAGTTCTGCCCACAGCTTCATGCCCCAGGGTCCGTAACTGAGCAGAAACCCGAACAGGCCGCCGATCCCCACGAAAACGACGGCTGGACCGCGATCCCGGTACGCCCGGGAGAGCGGCAGGGCGGCGCAGGCGCCCGCCACCAGGTACGGGGCATTGGTCAGCTTGAGGCCCGTCGCCACGCCCAGTATCAGGCCCGCCGTCACCAGGCAACCCGATACGGCGTCCAGGCGGGCGTTGCCCCGGTCCTGTCGGGCTGTCATGCCGAATACCAGCAAGGCGACGCCCGCGAGCACCAGGGTGGCGGTCAGGCTGTCACCAAAACTGGTGCCCACCTGGGCCAGGTGACCCGGTGCGACCATGGCCACGACGGTCAGCAGTTGCGCGACCCAGGGCGCGGTTCGATTCGTCGCGCCGACTTCACTCGCCAGTCTCCAGGCCAGCAGGAACAGGAACGGCGCCTTCAGGCCCTGCACGACGGCAATCGCGGCGCCGGCGTCCCTCATGCCGAACCGCTCGCTCAACCAAAACAACGGCACGTCGAGATAGGGGCTGAAAAACGACTGCCTCTGGGCTGGCTGTATATCGACGGCCCAGCGGTCGTGGAGCCAGGCGAAGGGGTTGTAGTAGTGGTAGTTGAGCAGGTCCCAGTTCATGTCCTGCCCGGCCATTCCGGACAGCGCCACGAATCCCCCCGCCCAGGCGAGGGCATTCAGCGCCAGGAACCACGACACCCGCCGGTCGATGCGGTTTGAGCGTCGTTGGTCGTCTTTCATTGGTGGCAACAGATCAACGGATTGCCGTTCAGGAGGATTCGACCGTGAAACGGTCCGCCAGATCCGCGACTGCGCGGCAGATTTCACCGGCCGCCACGCCAAAAATCGGCCAGGCCCAGCGCGGCTCCAGGGGCTGCAGACCGAACTGCCAGATCGACAGGAGGTAGCCGGGAACGATGAGCAGGAGCAGAATGAGGGAAAAGACGGTCAGGAACCGTCCGGTCAATCGAAGCAGCAAGTAGCGGCCTGGTGTGCGTGAGCGCATTCGGGGTGTCTCTCGAGTTCTTCTGGATGGTTACCCCCCTTCCCTTCGATCAAGCGGGCACATGCTAACCAATCGGTGGGAAGGCGACAATGCGCCTCGTTGACTGATCCGCTCCCGAATGTGCTGTCAAATGTCGACGATACTGACGGGGGGACATCCCTGTATTGCTGCGAAATGCGCGGGCAAAGTTTGCTGGGGTGGAATAAAACAGTTCAGCTGAAATGTGGGCAATCGTTAAATCGGGTTCCTGTAACAATTCTTTCGCCCGAAGGAGTTTTACGCTCTGCGCGAGCTCGCGAAACGTGATGCCACGACGTTCCAGTTGACGCTGCAGCGTTCGCGGCCCGAAACCCAATTGTCGCGCTGTGCTGTCCAGGTCGGGCTGCTGATCGAGGATCTGTACCCGTGTGATCGACTGCACCACTTCGACCAATCCACGTGGAGACCGCCCCCTACGATCACGATGAACATCCGCCAAAGACGGTGAGCCCCTGTTGATTTGCCGACGAAACTTCAGGCAGTGCGCGGGTACGGGAAATGCAACGGCATCGGCACCGAGCCTTACCTGTGACTGGAACGCCTGTTCGAGCGCCGAACATCCCCGCCGCTTCTGAATATTCAGCTCAATCCACCCTGGATGCCAGGATTGACCGATGTAGGCACGCACGAGACTCAGCATGACGGCCACTGCGACAAAAGCCACGTTTTCGTACGTGCGGCCAAAGGACTCAGCGAAACGGTAGATGAACCGGATGTCCTGACCCTGTGGCACGAAACGCAGCGAGTCGAACGTGCTGTGATAACAAAGAGCGGATCGGGCCCGGTTCATAGAGTCCCCGAGCGTGGGCGCCGAGAGCACGTAGTTTCCCCAGAGCCCGTAGTCGAGAATGGACAGTTCAGGCGCGGCAATCAAGCCCAGGTCGCGCTCACCCAGTTCGCGGCTGCCTTCTGCGACAAACGACTTGAGTGAAGCCTGCGGGATGAAATGGTTCTTGTCGTAACGCAGGCACGGCGAAAGATCACTTCGTGAAAACACCCGGTTCAATGCACGTTCGCCGCATTCCTGCGCCAGCAATTCCGGCATTTGACCCAGGGTCAGGGCCGTAATCATGGCGACTGACATGGCATGAATCCACAACGATCCTGCGGTGAGTATGTCGTAAAATGAGTGGAATTGTTTACGAGGGTGATTGAACGTGTTCTCTTTGAACAGGAGAATCACCCATGTCGAAATCAAGATTCCTGGCGCTCGCCTGCGTCCTCGCTTGCCTTACAGGCAAGCCAATTCTGGCGGATGAGTCCGAAGTACCCGTCAATGTCCTGAATTTCGTCAGGGCGGAAAGCGATCACCAGTTCAGTGGCTACGCGGCAAAGGCCGGAGGCGTTGGCAGGTTGATGCATCTCCGTGAGCCGTATTCCCTGGAAGACCAGACAACCATCCGGGTCAATCGTGACACCTTGTACTCCATCGGCGTGTTCGACCTGACGGTACCGGTGACGGTCGTTAAACCGCCATCTCCGGATCGCTTCCAATCGATGATGACCATAAACCAGAACCACTCGATCCCACCTACCGAACATGGTGCGGGGACGTTTACGTTCACTCAGGACTTGATTGGCACACGCTACGTTCTCGTGCTGTTTCGGACTTTCGCCGATCCCGATGATACGGAAGATCTTCGGGCCGCCCACGCTCTGCAGGATCAAATTGTCGTCAAACAGGAGGCCTCCGGCGCCCTGGCATTGCCTCATTGGGACGAGCATTCGCTCAACCTGACCCGTCGGCAGGTCAATGCGCTCACCGTTGGCCTCAGCGATACGTCTGACTGGTTCGGCGAAGTCGGTAAAGTGGATCCGATCAAGCACCTGCTGGGCACTGCCTGGGGTTGGGGAGCCAACACCCGGGACGCAGCCATGTATTTCGGATTCACACCGGATCGCAACGACGGGAAGACACCCCATGTCCTGAAAGTGCCTGCTGAGGTCCCCGTCGATGGGTTCTGGTCGGTGACGGTTTATAACGCAGATGGATTCATCGACATCAACGAACTGAATGCCTATTCATTCAACAGCATTACCGCGGAACCGAACGCTGACGGAAGCGTGAGCATTCACTTCGGCGGCGACCCCACCGAACCCAATTACCTGCCGATCATGAATGGCTGGAACTACCTTGTGCGCCTGTATCAGCCGAAAGCCGACTTGCTGGAAGGAAACTGGAAGTTCCCCGAAGCGACAATCGATTAAAACTGAGCCGGCCGGGGGCGATGCATCGCGGAGAAAGGAAGCTCACCGGATTTCGACCAGATGAACTCGCGTTGCTGCATTGAAACGTGATGTCACCGGTACACTGGCAAACGTCGTTCAATGGATTCCAGACTTCATTCAAGTGCAAGTGTCTCCCGCAGGTTCAATGTGGCAGGATAGCGAATGTGCCAGGCTCCGCAGCCTCCGGTCGACCGGGTACTCAACGGATCGACGACCTGAACCATGCGACTTTCAGACATTCCTCATGATGAAAAGACTCATCGCCGCTGCCCTGCTAGTGTTCAGCTGCATGGGCGCTGCCAGAGCCGCAGTCACCGACTGGACCGATTTTAAGCTCGATAGCGGCCACATCAGTTTTTCCGGCAAGGTGATGGACGAGGACGTCGAAATCATCATCGACTCCGGTGCCGGTATCAACGGTATTTCCTTGTCGCTCGTCATGAACCTTGAAGACCGGCTGCATCATTCGGAGCAAGCCACAATCCAGGGTGTCTTCGGCACTGAGCGGAAGAACGTCTACAACCAGGTACCCGTGGAATTGTTCGGTGTCGAGACGCGAATCGACAGGCTCGCGGAGTTTCGCTCTTTTAACGACCTCATTATCCTTGGGCTCGGGTTCTTCGATCAGTTCATCGTACAACTGGATTATCCGAACCGGCGGATGCGCCTCATTGGTCGTGACAGCATCGACCTGGCGGAATTCGACAATGTTCCCATTGATCGTCAACGAGACTCCGGGCTGCCGGTAGTGAGGGTTACGCTTCCAGGTGATATCGATGCCTGGCTGACGTTCGACACGGGCAACTCGGGTGGGATCATCATGGATCGGGCCATGGCCCTGGAGAACGGATGGCTCGATGAGCCTGGGGAAGCCGGCGTGTCCATGGGAGTCAACCGCACGGCAACCACTGAACAGTTCAGCCTGACGACGCTGAAAATCGGCCCTTACGAACTGGAAAACGTCCGTGCCAGTGTGCCTGGAGAGGGTCAGAATCTGCGCATCAGCGACGGGGTTGCCTCAGGCGGGATTCGCGGTGCCCGACGCGGACGACGCAGCGAGGGGATTCTTGGCTACGACGTGCTCCAGCACTTCGTGGTCACCATCGATTTCCGGAACAATTTGTTGCATCTCGGGCTTCCGGATGAGTGAGCGTCTCCATTGCCTGGTCCTTGCCGCGTCAGCAGCAAAGTGATCGCATGAATTTCGAGCGTCTTCATTCGCCGGGTCGAGCCAGTGGGGCGCGGACCCGAAACCCTCTTGCTGAATGCGGTTTGAGGTCCGCCCGGAATGGTTGGAAGGAAAAATGGAGGCCAGGGTCGGAATCGAACCGGCGTACACGGCTTTGCAGGCCGCTGCATAACCACTCTGCCACCTGGCCACAGGTGAAGGTGCGTGATTCTACACGCCCCGCCGCGGAGCGTCACCCCTGCCGGGGTTCGTATCCTGGCGGCATGAAAAAGCCCGGTGCTGTCGCCAGTACCGGGCTTTTCCCTGAATCTTGGAGCGGGTGATCGGGCTTGAACCGACGACCTTCTCGTTGGCAACGAGATGCTCTACCAGCTGAGCTACACCCGCGAAGAGGAGGCGTATTGTAGTGCTTTACGCTTCCGTGTCAACACCCCTTTCGAACTTCGCCCCCAGTCCCGTCAACCCGTGCGGCAGCGACCCTTTCGCGCCGCGAATGTCGTACAATACCGCCCTTTTCCGCAACCTGACAGGACCTCATGGCCAAAGAAGACGTCATTGAAATGGAAGGCAAGGTGCTCGAAACCCTGCCCAACACCATGTTCCGCGTGGAGCTGGACAACGGGCACATCGTCACCGCCCACATTTCCGGCCGCATGCGCAAGAACTACATCCGCATCCTGACCGGCGACAAGGTCAAGGTGGAGCTGACCCCTTACGACCTGTCCAAGGGCCGTATCACCTACCGCATGAAGTAAGCCGGCCGGCTTGCCCCGCGGGGCCCCTGCCCCGCCCGGAAATTCCGAGTCTCGAATTGGGTAGTGCCTAGCAGGCCCTAGTTGTCCGTGGATGCAGGCAGCGCTTTCGGCGCGTCCGAACGTTTGCGGCTGTGCACCACCAGCTTCTCGCCTTCTTCGTCGAGGTCCACGCTGACTTCGCCGCCCTCGGCCAGTTCGCCGAACAGCAGGTCGTCGGCCAGGTTGCGCTTGATGTGCTCCTGGATGACGCGCTTCATGGGCCGCGCGCCCATCTTCGGGTCGAAGCCTTTCTCAGCCAGCCAGGCGCGCGCCTCGGACGTCACCGACAGGCTCACATCCTTCTGCGCCAGCTGCGCCTCCAGCTCGAGAACGAACTTGTCCACGATCAGCAGGATGACCTCGAAGTCGAGGCTGCCGAACTGGATGATGGCGTCCAGGCGGTTGCGAAACTCGGGTGAAAACGCCTTGCGGATTACCTCCATCGAATCGCTGGCGTGGTCCTGCTCCATGAAGCCGATGCTGCGCCGCGCGCTCTCACGGGCGCCGGCATTGGTGGTCATGATGATGATCACGTTGCGGAAGTCCGCCTCGCGCCCGTTGGCGTCGGTCAGTTTTCCGTGGTCCATGATCTGCAGCAGGATATTGAGCAGGTCCGGGTGAGCCTTCTCGATCTCGTCCAGCAACAGCACCGCGTGCGGCGTCTTGTTCACCGCCTCGGTCAGCAGGCCGCCCTGGTCGAAGCCCACGTAGCCCGGCGGCGCGCCCACCAGGCGTGACACCGAATGCGCCTCCATGTACTCGGACATGTCAAAGCGCACCAGCTCGATGCCCATGATCATGGCCAGCTGGCGCGTGACCTCCGTCTTGCCCACACCCGTGGGGCCGGCAAACAGGAAGCTGCCGATGGGCTTGTCCTCGTCGCCCAGGCCGGAACGGGCCATCTTGATGGCCGCGGTCAGGGCGCCGATGGCGTCGTCCTGGCCAAAGACCACCAGCTTGAGGTCGCGGTCCAGGTTTTTCAGCGCGTCGCGATCGGAACGCGAGACCTGGCGCGGCGGGATGCGCGCCATGCGCGCGATGATTTCCTCGATGTCGTGCTCGTCCAGCACCTGCTTGCGCTCGTCCTCGGGCAGCAGCCGCTGGCGCGCGCCGGCCTCGTCGATAACGTCGATGGCCTTGTCCGGCAGGTGGCGGTCATTGATGTGGCGCCCGGCCAGCTCGGCGGCCGCGACCAGCGCCTCGTCCTCGTACTCCACGTGGTGGTGTTCCTCGAACCGGCTTTTCAGGCCGCGCAGAATTTCCACGGTCTCGGGAATGCTGGGCTCCACGATGTCGATTTTCTGAAAGCGCCGCGCCAGCGCGCGGTCCTTTTCGAACACCCCGCGAAATTCCTGGAAGGTGGTCGAGCCGATGCAGCGCAACTCACCGGAAGCCAGCACCGGCTTGATCAGGTTCGAGGCGTCCATCACCCCGCCCGAGGCGGCCCCGGCGCCGATGATGGTGTGAATCTCGTCGATGAACAGGATGCCCCCTTCCTGGCGCTGCAGCTCGGCCAGCACGGCCTTGAGGCGCTTCTCGAAATCGCCGCGGTACTTGGTGCCGGCCAGCAATGCGCCGAGGTCCAGGGCGAAGATGGTGGCGTCTTCGAGCACCTCGGGTACGTCGCCCTCGACGATGCGCTTGGCCAGGCCTTCGGCCATGGCGGTCTTGCCCACGCCCGCCTCGCCCACGAACAGCGGGTTGTTCTTGCGCCGGCGGCACAAGACCTGGATGGTCCGCTCGATTTCCAGGTCGCGGCCGATCAGCGGGTCGATGTGCCCGGCAGCGGCGCGCTCGTTCAGGTTGGTGGCGTAAAGGTCCAGCGGACTTTGCGAGGCCTCGACGTTCTCTTCCACCGTTTCGGGCCCGGTGGCGGCGTCGGATGGCTCGGCCTCGCCCTCGATCTTGGCGATGCCGTGACTGACGTAGTTCACCACGTCCAGCCGGGTGATGTCGTTCTTGTTCAGCAGATAGGTCGCGTAGGAGTCCTTCTCGCTGAACAGGGCGATCAGCACGTTGGTGCCGGTCACTTCCTGCTTGCCGGACGACTGCACGTGGTACAGCGCGCGCTGCAGCACCCGCTGGAAGCCGATGGTGGGCTGGGTGTCGCGACTGTCCTCGTCACCCAGCTCGGGCACGGTCTCGGCGATGACCTGCTTGATCTCCGCGCGCAGGCGTTCCAGGTCGGCGTTGCAGGCGGTGAGCACGCTGACCGCGGCCGAGTTGTCCAGCAGGGCCAGCAGCAGGTGCTCCACGGTCAGAAATTCGTGTCGCTTGCCGCGCGCCTCCTGGTAGGCCTCGCTGATGGTGATTTCCAGTTCCTTGCTGAACATCGTTTCCCTACCTCTCAGAAGGTGAGACCCGCGGTGCGAGGAAGGGTTCGCTGGCGTCGACTGCCGATGACGTCAGGCCTTTTCCATGGTGCACTTGAGCGGATGCTCGTTCTGGCGCGAAAACTCGTTGACCTGGGCCACCTTGGTTTCCGCGATCTCGAATGTGAAGACGCCGCACACGCCCTTACCCCGGGTGTGTACGTGCAGCATGATCTGGGTGGCGCGGTCGTGCCCCATGTTGAAGAAGATCTTCAGCACGTCGACCACGAAATCCATGGGCGTGAAGTCGTCATTGAGCAGCACCACCTTGTACAGGGGGGGCTTGCGGACCTCCGGGCGCACCTCTTCGAGGGTGACCCCGCGGTCCTGGTGGGATTCGTTTTCCTTCGCCATGGCCTCGACAGTTTATCGCAGTCCAATTCGGGCTGAAAAGAATCTTGGGTCAGGACGAGGGCATTTCCAGCAGGCGCCGCGTGTCAGCGGTTTGCAATGTCACCGCCGCAACCCCATGTGCATTGCTGTCATGAAATGTGATTCGGAATCCCACTCTTGAACGCCAGCGGCGAACTGATCATGGTGGCCATGTCCGGCGGTGTGGACTCGTCGGTCTCCGCCCTGCTCTTGCAGGATCGCGGTGAGCGCATTGCCGGCATGTTCATGAAAAACTGGGAAGAGGATGACCGCCACGGCGCCTGTCCCGCGGAGCAGGATGCCGAGGACGCCCGCGCAGTGGCCGCACGCATCGGCATCGAACTGCACACGCGCAACTTCGCCGATGAATACTGGGACAACGTGTTCGAAACCTTTCTTGCCGAGTATCGCGCCGGGCGCACCCCCAACCCGGACATCCTGTGCAACCGCGAGATCAAGTTCAAAACCTTTCTCGAGCACGCTGAGGACCTCGGGGCGGAGACCATCGCCACCGGGCACTATTGCCGCACCGAACTGCGCGACGGTCGGGCGCGTCTGCTGCGCGGCGTCGACGGCAACAAGGACCAGAGCTACTTCCTGTACGCGGTGGGCCACGAACAACTGGCCCGCACGCGATTTCCGGTGGGTGAACTGGAAAAGCCCGCGGTGCGCGAGCGCGCCGAGGCCGCCGGCCTGGCCGTGCACGACAAGAGGGACAGCACCGGCATCTGCTTCATCGGCGAACGTGATTTCAAGGGCTTCCTGGCGCAGTACCTGGACACGCAACCCGGTGAGATCCAGACGCCGGAAGGCCAGGTCATCGGCCGACACCAGGGGCTGGCCTTTCACACCCTGGGCCAACGCCAGGGCCTGGGCATCGGCGGCGTCAGTGGGCACCCCGACGCACCGTGGTACGTCCTGCACAAGGACCTGGACAACAACGTGCTCTATGCCGGCCAGGGACACGACCACCCCTGGCTGCTGTCCACCCGCGTGAGCGCCGAACAACTGACCTGGGTCAGCGGCGAAGCGCCGTCCGCCGGCGCGCGCCTGGGCGCCAAGCTGCGCTACCGGCAGGCCGACCAGGCCTGCACGGTGGAAACCATCGACGACGAACGCCTGGTGGTGGTCTTCGACACGCCCCAGCGCGCCGCTACCCCCGGCCAGTCGCTGGTGCTCTATGACGGCGACGAGTGCCTCGGCGGCGGCATTATCGACGCCTGCGACGCGCCGCCGGTGCCACCGGAGCAACGCCCGTGAACGAACAGGTGCTCGCACTTTCCGGCGTGTTCCAGGCCACCGAGCTGGTGCGCCAGGCCGCGCAACACGGCGCCTGGTCTGGCTACGCCGCCAGCGCCAGCCTGCAGAGCCTGTTCCGCCTGGAGTCGGACAGCGTGGACGAGATCTACGGCGATCTCGGACGCATGCGCCTGGGCCTGGAAACCCTGGTCGCGGTGCTCGGTGGCGAAGGCGCCAACGGGCAGAGCCTGCAGATGGCGGTTGGCCTGTTGCAGGTCCAGCGAAAATTCACCCGCGACACGGCGATGATGAACGAGGTGGGTGAAACGCTGGCGCGAATCCAACGCGATGCCGCCGACCTGGAAGAGCACGAGCGGGAAGATTTCCAGACCGAGGCCGTTGCCGAACTGTACACACACACCGTGTCCGGGCTGACGCCGCGCATCGTGGTCAACGGACGACCGCAACACCTGCAGAATCCGCGTACCGTGAACTGGATCCGTTCGCTGTTGTTCGCCGGGCTGCGCTCCGCGGTGCTGTGGCAACAACTCGGGGGCAGTCGATTCCGCCTGCTGTTCGGACGCAAGGGATTGTTACGTGACGCGCGCGAATGCCTGCACGGATGATCCCGGACACCCTGTGAACCCGTTGGCGAATCGGCGATAATAGGCGGTTCTCCGACACCCAAGTTTCATTAGGCAAATTTCCCTGGAGCACCGCATGGCCGACTCATTTTCCTGCTTCAAGACCCTGGACGCGAACGGACGTCAGTACGGCTACTACAGCCTTCCGGACCTGTCCCGGCAGCACGACATCTCCCACCTGCCCTTCTCCCTGAAGATCCTGCTGGAAAACCTCCTGCGCCACGAGAACGGCGTGGACGTCACGCAAAGCGATATCGAGGCCCTGGCCAACTGGGACGCAAAGGCGGAACCTTCCACGGAAATCGCCTTCACGCCCTCGCGCGTGGTGTTGCAGGATTTCACCGGGGTGCCGGCGATCGTCGACCTGGCGGCCATGCGCGACGCCATGCGAAACCTGGGCGGCGACCCGAACCTGATCAATCCGCTGTCTCCGGCCGAGCTGGTCATCGACCATTCCGTGCAGGTCGACCGCTACGGCACCGCGGACGCCCTGGACCTGAACAGCCGTATCGAATTTCAGCGCAACCAGGAGCGTTACAGTTTCCTGCGCTGGGGACAAAGCGCCTTCAGCAACTTCAAGGTGGTGCCGCCCAACACCGGCATCGTCCACCAGGTCAACCTGGAGCACCTGGCGCGGGTGATCTTCGGTGTCGAAAAGGACGGCGAATACCTGGCCTACCCCGACACCGTGGTAGGAACCGACTCCCACACCACCATGATCAACGGCATCGGCGTGCTGGGCTGGGGTGTGGGCGGCATCGAGGCCGAGGCCGCCATGCTGGGCCAGGCCATCACCATGCTGATTCCACAGGTGGTGGGCTTCAGGCTGACCGGCAAGCTGCCGGAAGGCGCCACCGCCACCGACCTGGTGCTGACCGTCACCCAGATGCTGCGTGAACACGGCGTGGTGGGCAAGTTCGTCGAATTTTTCGGCGACGGGCTCAGGCACCTGCCGCTGGCCGACCGCGCCACCATCGCCAACATGGCGCCCGAATACGGCGCCACCTGCGGCATTTTCCCCATCGACGAGGAGAGCATCCGCTACCTGAAGCTCAGCGGCCGTTCCGACGAGCAGGCCGAGTTGGTGGAAGCCTATGCCCGCGCCCAGACGCTGTGGCGCGAGGAAGGTGAAAACGAGGCCAGCTATTCCGCCGTGCTGTCGCTGGACATGGGCGAGGTCCTGCCCAGCCTGGCCGGTCCCAAGCGTCCGCAGGACCGCGTGCTGCTCACCGACATGCAGGGCAACTATCGCGAAAACGCCCACGACCTGTCCGCCAACCGGCGCAGCCAGGCCATCTCGCGCTTCATTTCCGAAGGAGGAGATTCGGCCATCGACGATGCTGTCGTGCCCCCGCCCCCGGTGGCCAACTGCGAGCACAACGGCCAGCAAATCGAACTGCGCGACGGCGCCGTGGTGATCGCCGCGATCACTTCGTGCACCAACACGTCGAACCCGGCGGTCATGCTGGGCGCCGGCCTGCTGGCGCGCAACGCGGCCGAACGAGGACTCAAGGTCAAACCCTGGGTCAAGACCTCGCTGGCGCCCGGTTCGCGCGTGGTCACCGATTACCTGGTCAAGGCCGAACTGCTGGACGACCTGGAGGACCTGGGCTTCAACGTCGTTGGCTACGGCTGCACCACCTGCATCGGTAACTCGGGCCCGCTGCCCGAGGCCATCGGCAACGCGGTGCGTGAGCACGACCTGGTGGTCGGTTCGGTGCTCTCGGGCAACCGCAATTTCGAAGGCCGCGTGCACGCCGACGTGAAGATGAACTACCTGGCATCCCCGCCCCTGGTGGTGGCCTATGCCCTGGCCGGCACCCTGGACACGGACCTTTCCACCGATCCGCTGGGCCAGGACGCCGAGGGCAACGACGTCTACCTGAAGGACATCTGGCCGACCAGCAAGGAGATCCAGGAACTGGTGGCGAGCACGGTCAGTGCGGACATGTTCCGCAAGGGCTACAGCTCGGTGTTCGAGGGGGACGAGCGCTGGAAATCCATCGACGCGCCCCAGGGCGAAATGTTCGCCTGGCAGGACAGCTCCACCTACATCCAGAACCCGCCCTACTTCACCGGCATGTCCATGCAACCGGACCCGGTGGGCGACATCACCGGCGCACGCTGCCTCGCGCGCCTGGGCGATTCGATCACCACGGACCACATCTCACCGGCCGGCGCGATCAAGGAAGACTCCCCCGCAGGCAGCTACCTCAAGTCACACGGCGTGGCCAGGGCGGACTTCAACTCCTACGGCTCGCGGCGCGGTAATCACGAGGTGATGATGCGCGGTACCTTCGCCAACGTGCGCCTGCGCAACCAGCTGGCCCCGGGCACCGAGGGCGGCTGGACCACCTTCCAGCCTTCCGGCGAGCAAATGTCCATTTACGACGCGGCCATGAAGTACCAGGCCGAAGGCACGCCCCTGGTGGTCCTGGCCGGCAAGGAATACGGCACCGGTTCGTCCCGCGACTGGGCCGCCAAGGGCACCCAGCTGCTGGGCGTGAAGGCGGTGATCACCGCCAGCTTCGAGCGCATCCATCGCTCCAACCTGATCGGCATGGGCGTGTTGCCGCTGAACTTCTTGGACGGCGAAAACGCCGACACCCTGGGCCTGGATGGCACCGAGACCTTCGACATCACCGGGCTGGGCGACGGCACCGCCGACACCGTGGACGTGAAAGCCACCAGGGAAGACGGCAGCGAAGTCAGCTTTACCGCCCGCGTCCGCCTGGATACGCCGAAGGAAGTGGAGTACTACCGCCACGGTGGCATCCTGCACTACGTGCTGCGCCAACTGGCCCACGACGCGCCGCCCACGGCGGACACCGCGGCGGCCTGAACCGCTGCGTTTCACGGCAATCGCAAGGGCGCCCACGTGGCGCCCTTTTTTTTGCTGTGAGCCACTTCATTGATGCGGTCACCGCCAGGGGCTAGTCTCTCGGGATACGAAGCGGGGGAGCCGCCACTTGTCGGACGCTCATGAACGTCACCTTAAGGAACTCCTGGACCAGGCCATGGCGCTGGAGGGCCGGGCGCGGCAACGTTTCGTGGAGGCGCATTGCGCGCAGGACAGCGAACTGCGCGAGGCGCTGGAAACCTTGCTGGGCCAGGAGGACGAAACCCTGGTCGCGCCCCTGATCGAGCGCTTCGGCGAAGCCCGCCGCGGCGGGGGCCTGGAAGACACCACCATCGGCGCCTACCACCTGCTGCGCCGCATCGGCGCCGGCGGCATGGGTTCGGTGTACCTGGCCGAGCGCGCCGACGGCACCTTTGAACGCAGGGTGGCCCTGAAGGTGGTCAAGCGGGGCATGGATTCCGAATCCGTGCTGCGCCGCTTCGAGCAGGAACGCCAGATCCTGGCCCGCCTCAATCACCCCAACATCGCGGGCCTGCTTGACGGCGGCATGACCGGGGACGGGCGTCCCTACTTCGTGATGGAGTACGTGGATGGCGTACCCATCACGCGCTACTGCGACCAGCATCGCCTCAACGTGGCGCAGCGTCTGCACGTGTTCCAGGACGTGTGCCAGGCCGTGCACCACGCCCACCAGTCGCTGATCATCCACCGCGACCTGAAGCCCTCCAACATCCTGGTCACACCGGACGGCACGGTCAAACTGCTGGATTTCGGCATCGCCAAGGTGCTGGACGACACCGAATCCCCGGACCTGACCTCCACCGGCATGCAGGTGCTCACACCGGCCTACGCAGCGCCCGAACAGCTCCGTGGCGAGGCGCTGACCACCGCAGTGGACATTTACGCCCTGGGCGTGGTGCTGTACGAGTTGCTGACCGGCGCGCGTCCCTTCGAGGCCCGGCTCAAGCCCGCGGAACTGCGCGAAATGATCCTGACCAGCGAGCCGGAAAAGCCCAGCACCGTGGTGGCCCAGGCGCCGGCGGACGACGACGGCAGACCCGACACGCAAACCATCGAGCAACGCGTGGAGCGGCGCTCCATGACCCTGCAGCGTCTGCGCCAGGCGCTGTCGGGCGACCTCGACACCATTTGCCTGATGGCCCTGCGCAAGGCGCCGGAATCGCGCTATCGCTCCAGCGAACAGATGGCGGAGGATCTGCAGCGCCACCTGGAGGGCCAGCCGGTGCGCGCCCGGCCCGACTCGCTGACCTATCGCCTGAAGAAATTCACCCGGCGACACCGCGCCGGTATCGGCCTGACCGTGCTGGTGATCGCCGCCATTGCGTCGCTGGTCACCTATTACACCCGGCAACTGGCGCATGAGCGAGACGCCGCCCTGGCCGAACAGGCGCGCACCGCGCAGGTGGTGGACTTCGTGATCGGGCTGTTCACCGTGTCCGATCCGGCCGAATCCCGCGGCGCGGACATCACCGCGCGGGAACTGCTCGAGGCCGGCGCCCGCGACATCGAGACCGGCCTGACCGACCAGCCGGACCTGCAGGCCACCATGCGCCAGGTGCTTGGTGGCGTGTTCTACGAACTGAACGAAGCGGAACGGGCCGAGGAACTGCTGGAGCCCGCCCTGGAGACACAGCGCGAACTTCCCGGCGCCGAGCTGGACGCCGCCACCACCGAACTGATGCTGGCGCGCATCGCCCAGGACCGAGGTGACTACGAGGAGGCCGGCGAGATCATGCGCCGCGCGCTGGCCCTGCGCCGGGCGCAACTGGAGGCGCCGCACGTGCTGATCATCGAGGCGATCAGCGACCTGGCGTTTCTCGAGGAGACGCTGGTCAACCTGGAAGCCGCCGGCGAACTGCATGCCGAGGCCCTGGCCATGGCGCGCGACATGCACCCGGAAGATCATCTGACCGTGGCCCAGATGATGGCCGACCTGGCGGGCTTCCACCGCACCCAGGACCGGCCCGACCTGGCCGAGCCCCTGCTGCGCGACGGCATCGCCATGCTCGGACGGCTGTACGACGGCGAGCACCCCCAGACCGCCAAGATGCAGCGACAGCTGGCCGGCCTGCTGCGCAACACGGGCCGCTTCGATGAGGCCGAACCGCTGTACCGGGACACCATCGACCTGCAGACCCGCATGCTGGGCGCGGACCACTATGAACTGGCCGTCACCTGGAACAGCTATTCACAGTTGCTGACCGACATGGGCCGTCACGAAGAAGGCGTGGAGGCCAACCAGACCTTCATCGCCATCGTGGAAAACGCCTACGATGGCCCGCATCCCAGCCTGGGCGCGGCCTACAACAACCTGGCCTGGATGCTCATGGATCTCGAAAGGGAAGAAGAAGCACGCCAGAACTTCTTGAAATCACTGGCTATGCAGGACGCCGTAGACCTCCCTCCGGATCACCTGAACCGCACCTTCCCGACTTCGGGCATCGCCAAGATTTACCGACGCCAGGGCCGTCTGGACGAAGCTGAAACCCTGTATCGGGACATGTTGGCCATCCGTATGAACGTGCTGGAGGAAGACCATCGCCTGGTGTCCGAGCTCAAGACCAACCTGGCCAGCACCCTGATGGAACAGCAGCGCTACGACGAAGCCGAGGTGCTGCTGCTGGACGCGAAGGAACGCCTGGTGCGCGATCGCGGCCCGGAGGACATGCGCAGCCAGGACGCCATCGGCCTGCTGATCCGCCTGTACGAGGCCACCGGGCGCGAGGCCGAGGCAACGGCCCTGCGGCCCCTGTTTACCGGCAAGGTTCGCGATTGACACGTGCGACCGGCCACACAAACAACAGGCGCGGCGCGCAACAAAACCGTCAATGAAGTGACCCGGCCTGGATCAACGGGCGCCCCACCGACGCCACGGCGTTACCACCCTGAGCGATTCCTCGGCCTGGCGTAGCGCCTCGCGGCTGCCCCCGGGCAGGGGCTCGACCTGTTCACCCAGCAGACGGGCCGCCGGCAGGCCGTCTTCCAGCAAAATCCGGTTGCCGGCCTGGGCCGGGGTCTTGGGGCCGGGCACGATGATGCCGCCCAGGTTCAGCGGGTCCGCGGCGGCGATCGATGCATAGGATGGCCGCGCGGCAGACTCCAGGCACTGGCGCAGCAGACCCACCGCCTCGGGCAGGGCGAACTGCTCACCGGAAAAGCCGTCCACGAACCGCCCACCCAGCGCTTCGCCCCGGTCTTCCATGCGCCGCAGGTAGCGCAGCAGATCCCGCCAGGGCGGCAACAGGGGTTCGCGCTGGATCACGGCACGAAAGACCACGCCGTAGCGGCGCAGCAGGGCGTCACAGATCACGCCGAGCCTGGCCTGGTGGCGAGCCTGTCCGGGCGTACCGGATTCGGGGTCCAGCGGTCGCAACAGGCTCCAGCGTCCCACCGGCGCCAGCGCCCTGCCCCGCCCGCGCGCCATGCGTTGTCGCGCCCGGGTTTTCTGGCGGTCGGGTCGCAACAGCCAGCGCAGGGGCGAAAACGCGTCCGCGGTGACCTCCCCGGCATAGACCAGGGCCTTGAGGCCTTCCTCCAGCTGTGGGGCCAGCAGGCCGCTGGCCCGCTCCAGGTCGGGCATGAACGTGGCGCCCTGGCGGTCGAGAATCTCGCGGATGCGTTCGGCGTACGCGCTTTCCGGCGACGCCACGGTGCCACCTTCCTGCGTGCTGGACTCCTCGAGTCCGCGCCAGTCGTCCAGCCGCCCGCGCGGCACAAGGGCCACCGGCGAAGCGGCCACCACTTGGCGCTTGCCGTCGCCGGCCAGCAGGGGCCGAAACCAGGCCAGTTCGCCGCTGAGAAACCGCTGGTCGAGCGAGGACGGATCGGGGTCCTTTACCCGGCAACGCAGCAGGCCGTTTTCCCAGGCATCCACCGGTGCGGACCAGCCTTCCAGGCGCTCCAGCGCCTGGTCCAGGCTGGCCGGGTCGTCAAGGGCATGCCAACGCGCCAGGAAGCGCATGAACACTTGCGGGCTGACCGGTTTGACCGCTTTGCGCCGCTGCTCCCGGCTGTATCGATGGATGCGCGCCAGCAGCCGGCGCTCGCACCACAGGTCGGCGACGCCGGCCTGCTCCATGCGGATGACGTAGCCCTGCCCCTGCAGCCGGACCAGGGCCGCATCCATGTGTTCGCGGTCCACGGCCAGCGCCACGGCCAGCTGGCCGCGGGTAACCGGACCCAGGCCGGCCAGGCGATCGCGCACCAGCGCCACCAGCGCGTCGTCGGCCGCCCACGCGTCATCGAAGCCGGGCGCCGGGGCGATGGCCGGCGTGGCCACGGCACCAGGGTGCAGCGCCCGCCACTCGGCCAGGCGTTCAGCCGCCACCCACAGCACCTCGCCCCCCGATGTGCGCAACGTGGTGGCGCGGTGTTCCTCTTTCAGCGCCTCGAACCAGGCCGGCCAGCGACGCGCGTCGCCCGGCGCCCCGGTCAGGGAATTGCCCGTGCTGAATTCGGCCTGCGCCAGGCCACCGAACTGCACCAGCAGGTCATGCAATTCATCCGGGCCGCGTGGACGCGACCAGGCCTCGTCTCGTACTTGCTCACGCGCCGCCTGGCTGACGATGCGCAGGGTGGCGGCCTTGCCCAGGTCGGCCGGGGAGCCGCTGATGGCGCGGGTGCGGCGCTCCTCCGCTTCGCCGTCGTCGAGGAAGGCGTAGGGTTTGGCGTTGATCACTTCCTGGGCCAGCGGCGAAGGGTCGGTCAGGTCCGCGCAGCGAATCTCGATACCGCCCTCGCGCAGGCGCCCGAGCACCGCCACCAGGCCGTCGATGTCCATGGTGTCGCGCAGGCAATCGTCGATGGTCTGACGTACCAGCGGGTGGTCGGGAATCTCGCGCGCGCCGGCCAGGTTCTCGGCGCAGGCGATCTGGTCGGGAAACACCACGGACACCAGGTCCTCTGCCTGGTTGCGCTGCCACTGCGCAGGCAGTCGCTTGCCATTGCGCATGCGCTGCACGGCAAGGGCGATGGTGGCGTTCCAGCGCCAGCGCGCCTCGAACATGGGCGCGTCCAGCAGGGCCTGCACCAGCACCTGCTCCACGGTCTCGGGCTTGAGGTATTTCATGACCGAGGCCAGGTCGAAGCTGTGCGTTTCACCCAGGCTGAGAATCAGGCAGTCTTCCAGCGCGGCGGCCTGCAGCTCGAAATTGAACTGGCGACAGAATCGTTTGCGCAGGCTTAGCCCCCAGGCGCGCATGATGCGTGAGCCCAGGGTGGCGTGCAGCACCAGGTGCATGTCGCCGGTGTCGTCGAAGAAGCGCTCCAGCACCACCCGATCACGCGTGGGCAGGCAATCCAGGGCCTGCCAGGCGGCGTGCAGGTAGGCCACCAGTTGTTCGCTGACGGACGGATCAAAACCCTCGGCACGCAGCAGCGCATGCCCCGCCGGCTCGCCTCCCGATTCGAACGCCCCGGCGAGATTTTCGCGCAGCTGCGCCACGGCCGCGCTGAGCTCGTCGCTGCGCCCTGGTCGGTCGCCGAACCAGAACGGCAGGGTCGGCGGCTCGCCGTGGGCGTCTTCGACCAGCACCCGGCTCTGGTCGGTTTTCAGGATGCGGTAGCTGTTGTTGCCCAGCTGAAAGATGTCGCCGGGAATGCTTTCAAAGGAAAAATCCTCGCCCAGGGTGCCGATGCGATGGCCGCCGGGCATCAGGATCACGTCATAGTCGAACTGGTCCGGAATCGCGCCGCCGTTCTGCAGGGCGGTCAGTCGTGCGGCCGGTCGGGCGCGCAGGCGCTGGTTGACCGGGTCGTGGTAGACCCAGGCCGAACGCCGCCCGCGCCGGGTGGTGTAGCCCTCGGCCAGCATCATGACCACGGCCTGGAAATCGTCTGCCGACAATGCACGGTAAGGCCAGGCCCGGCGCATCGCGTGCAGCAGCTCTTCGGTGTTCCACTCGCGGGCACTGACCTCGGCAACGATCTGCTGGGCCAGCACGTCCAGTGGGCCTGCGGGCACCTCGATGGCGTCCAGGTCGCCGGCCGCCACCGCGCGCAGCAGCGCGACCGATTCCACCAGGTCGTCACGCGTCAGCGGGAACAGTCGCCCACGCGGCACGCCGCCGACCTGGTGACCGGAGCGCCCGACCCGCTGCAGGAAGGCCGCAATGGAACCGGGCGAGCCCAGCTGGCAGACCAGGTCCACCGAACCGATGTCGATGCCCAGTTCCAGCGAAGCAGTCGCCACCAGGACGCGTAATCGGCCGGCCTTCAGTGCCTGTTCGGACTCGAAGCGGTGCTTGCGCGACAGGCTGCCGTGGTGGGCCATCACGGCGTCCTCCCCTAACCGTTCGGCCACGTGGCGCGCCACGCGCTCGGCCAGGCGGCGGGTATTGACGAACACCAGGGTGGTGGTGTGCTCGGCGACCAGTGCCGCCAGGCGGTCATAGACCTCCGCCCAGTGTTCGTTGGCCATGACAGGCGTCAGCGGCGAGCCGGTCAACTCAATGGACAGGTCACGCTCGCGCTGGTGGCCACTGTCGACCACCGCGCAATCACCGCTGCCGGTGAGGAAGCCGGCGATGGTTTCGATGGGTTTTTGCGTGGCCGACAGGCCGATGCGCCGCGGTGGACGCCCGCAGAGGGCGTCCAGCCGGGCCAGCGATAACGCCAGGTGACAACCGCGCTTGTTGCCGGCCACGGCGTGGATCTCGTCGACGATGACCGTTTCGGTGCCGGTCAGCATGCGCCGGCCGGAATCGGCGGTCAGCAACAGGTACAGCGACTCGGGAGTGGTGACCAGGATGTGCGGCGGGCGTCTGGCCATCTTCGCCCGCTCGCCGGCCGGGGTGTCGCCGGTACGCACCGCGGCGCGAATGCCGGTCGGTGGTTCACGCGCCGCGGCCAGGCGTTCCTCGATGCCGTTCAGCGGCGCCTGAAGATTGCTGTGGATGTCGTTGGACAGGGCCTTGAGCGGCGACACGTACAGCACATGCACGCGCTCTTCCAGCGGCGCACGGCGGCTCGCGCGGGCCAGGTCGTCGATGGCGCAGAGAAAGGCCGCCAGGGTCTTGCCGCTGCCGGTGGGCGCAGCCACCAGCGTGTCGCTGCCCTCGCGGATGCGCTGCCAGGCGGCGATCTGGGTGGGCGTAGGCGCGGCGAAGGCGTCCCCGAACCAGTCGCGCACCGGGGCGGAAAACAGGTCCGCCAGCTCGGTCGCCGCGGTTTCCGGGTACGGATCTGCCGGGGTTGACGGTGGTGAGACGGGGGCCATGATTACAGTGTAGCCGGGCGGTTCTCAAAACCCGATAAAGGCGCCGTCGATCAATGCAGGATTACCACCGATACGGCCAGCGTTACCCCGGGATGGCTCCGGGCCGGCCCCGGGGCGTTAAACCGCGAACCCGGCCAGGCCGCGAACATAATCGCGGGTCATCGGCGACCCGCCTGGCTTCATGCAGACTCGGCCACCAGTCTGAGCGTGACCCGCAACACGGCGGAATCTCCCGCCAGGCCCGGTGACTCCATCACGCCAACGGAAATGGTCTCGTCCTGGCTCACCGGAGACTGGCCTGGACCCGGGAGGCGGATGGACACGTCACGCGACGAGGTGCCCTGGTCGTTCACCAGCGCATCGACCTCGGTCGCATCCAGGCGCAGCCTCACCAGGACGTCGTCCTCGCCCACCGCCCCGGCATTCAGCTCCAGCGGTTCGGGCGGGCCCGGCGGCGCCTGGACCGTGCCGGCGGGGAGGATGTGTTCGGGGACAGAGATGCTGCCTTCGTCGACCAGCTCGCCATTGAAGACCATGACCCGCAGTTCGTATTGCCAATCGTCGCCGATCTGCCCATCCTGTTTCTCGCTGAGCAGCGATATCGTTATTGTTCCGTTCATCACCATTCCCGTTTCAGGTTCACAGCGGGCCATGCTACCCGCTTTGTATTGAATACTATCATTTTGTTCGGGTAACAGGCGCCGAAACGGATCGGATGACCGAACCCTTCAGTCCCCGACATGCCCGGCAGATTCAAGCCCATTACCGGGTCCGGTACGCCGCTGCCGTTCGATTCCGCATTCAGGGCCCGGCCGCCCTCCACCGGGCCCGCCACAACAACCACTCGCCGTTCTCGAGTACCCACTCGGTCTCGATGTCCAGGACTCGCCCCTCGTCGGGAATCAGGCCCTCGCCGCCGGTGAGCAGCGCCTTGAAACGCGCTTCCGCATGATTGGGGCCATTGAGCTCGATCGTGACCGGAAACAGTTGCGCCTGGACCCGCCGCCGCTCGCTCATCTGCAACAACAGGTAGCGGCTGAAGTCTTCCCGGGTCATGGCGCCACCCTGGGCCTGGAACCCTTCTGCCACGGCGTCCATGAACGCACCGCGGTCCCCGGCCTCGCCGGCGACCTCGAGTTCGCCGATGCGCGCGCGGACCTGGTCTGCGGGGCTGAGATCGTCGCCGCAGGCGGCCAGGCAAACCAGGACGACGAGGGACAGGAGCCCGGACGTGGAGCACCGCGGGAACACCCGGTGTGTCACTGTTCCTCGGCGAGATAGGCTTCGAGCAGGCGCGAGGAGACCACGATCAGGTCGTGCTCGGTGATCAGGCCGACCAGCTTGCCGTCCTTGACCACCGGCAGGCAGGCCATGTTGCCTTCGCGCATCATGCGGATTGCCTCCACCGTGCTGGTATCCGGGGTCACGGTTACCGGCTCGGGGTTCATGATCTCGCTGACGGTGACTTTCTTGTCGGGACCCAGGCGGCCCGTGGCCACCAGTCGCAGCAACGCCCGGTGCGACACCAGGCCCACCAGTTCGCCGTCGTCACCTTCCACCGGCACGTGGCGCACGTGGCGCCAGTCCATCAGCGATGCGGCGAAGTCCACGATATCGTCGGCGCGCACCGTGAACAGGTCGGTGGCCATGAACTGGCCCACCGTCTGGTAACTGTCACGGAAGTCCAGCTGTTCACAGAACGTCGCCAGCTGCCACTGGCTGACGGGCTTGCCCGAGGACTGCTGGGCGATCATGCTGGTGACGAGGCAACGCATGCGCTGGTCGATGGTGCCCTGCTGGTGCATGTTCTGGGCCGAATCCAGCAGCCAGCGCGCGCCGGTTCGGCGATCTTCCACGCGCTTTTGCACCACGTCGAGGTAGCGCCGCGAGTCCTCGGGGTCGATGCCGACCTGTTCCAGGCCTTCCCTCGCCAGCGGCAGCAACTGGTCCAGGATCAGCTGCTGTGCAGTCAGGTACTGGTCGTCGAACCAGTGCATCTGGGCGCGCAGGCCCTCGCGGGCGGCGGCCAGGAAATTGGACTTGGCGTGCTCGAACGCCAGCTTCTCGCGGACGTCATCCTCGGACAGGGCCATGCCCGCCACCATGCCGAAGAAGAACGCCGCGTTGGCCACCTCGTCGATCACGCTGGGCCCGGAGGGAATCACGCGATTCTCGATGCGCAAGTGCGCCACGCCGTTGTGCACCCCGTAGCAGGGGCGGTTCCAGCGATACACGGTGCCGTTGTGCAGGCGCAGGGCGTTGAGGCGCGGCGCTTCACCCCGCTCCACCATGCCCAGCACGTCGTCTTCGCACTCGGTGGTCAGGATCACGCGGAAGCGGGCGATGTCTTCCTTGAAAATTTCCGCCACCGATTCATCGACCCAGCGGTCGCCGAAGTGCACCCGGGGTTTCAGGCCGCGGGCCTGGTGCGTCTCGGAACGGGCGTCGATGGAGTGCTCGAACACCGCGATGCGGCTCTCGTGCCACAGGCGGTGACCCAGCAGGATGGGGGAATTGACCGCGGCGGCCATCAGTGGCGCGGTGACCAGCTGGGCGATGTTGTACACGCGGGTGAACTGGCTGGGGTCGGTCTGCAGGTGCACCTGGAAGCTGGTGTTGCACGCTTCCATCATGACGTTGTCGTGCTTCACCGTCAGTTGGTCGATGCCGTTGATGGTGAATTCGAAATCCTTGCCGCGCAACGCTCTCAAGGCGTCGTTCAGCGCCTTGTAGCGCACCGTGGGCACCATTCCGTCCAGGGTCAGGTGATCACGACTGAGCGTGGGCAGGATGCCGACCAGGGCGATATCGCAGTCCATCGCCTGGGCGTGGCGGCGCGAGATGTCGTAAATCTCGTTCGCCTCGGCCTCCATGCGGCGCAGGCAATGCGCGTCGACTTCCTGGACAGCCATGTTGGCCTCGACATTGAAGAGGCCGATCTCGTGGGTGAAGCGTTCGTCGTCGATGCGTTCCAGCAACTCGAGCACGCGTGGCGCCGGCTGCCCGGACTGTTTGACGATGAACATTTCCTGTTCGGCGCCGATGCGCCGCTTGCCCGACTCGATCATGCCTTTATCGAGCATGGTCTCCAGGGCCTGCACCTCGAGCAACAGTGAGCGCATGAAGGCCTGGCGCTCGGTTTCGTCCACCAGGCGCTTGACGTTCTGTTCCCCCACGCGCGCGCCCTAACCTCGCCGTCCGCCAGGACAGCAAGGACCGCCAGGCCGTCGGGCGGCCGCCTCGGGAAAGTTCGAGGTCGGAAAAACGGGGTAGAGTCCCTGGATGGGCATGTCGCCTTCTTCCATGCGCTTGTTGCTGGATAATACGCAGGTCCGCCGTACCGGGCAAACGGCCGGCGGATCAATCATCGCCGCGGGGTCCCGACCGCCCGGCGCCCCAACTTGTCTCCCGATTTTGCCTGTGATGCAATGGACCGGACGCCCGCAGGGCGCGCTTTGCCGCCGACAGAAGCGGCCATGGCTCACCAAGGAAGCGCTTCGCATGACCGACAAACCCTGGTTGCAACACTACGCCGAAGGCGTGCCCGCCCAGATCGACCTGGATCAGTACCGGTCGGTCGTGGACATCATGGAGCAGAGCTGCGAGCAGTTTCACGACCGGCCCGCCTTCGAGAACTTCGGCACCGCGATCACCTTTGGCGAACTGGATCGCCTGAGCCGGAATTTCGCCGCCGCCCTGCAGGATGCCGGTCTCGCACCGGGTGATCGCATCGCGATGATGATGCCCAACATTCTGCAGTACCCGGTGGCCATGTTCGGCGCCATGCGCGCCGGCCTGGTGGTGGTCAACACCAATCCCCTGTACACCCGCCGCGAACTGCGCCACCAACTGGTGGACTCAGGCGCCCGCGCCATCGTGGTGGTGGACAACTTCGCCCACGTGGTGGAGTCGGTGATGGACGAAGCGCCGCTGGAGTTCGTCTTCACCACGGCCATTGGCGACTTGCTGCGATTTCCCAAGGGTGCCCTGCTGAACTTTATTCTCAAGCACGTGCGCAAGGCAGTACCTGCCTACAGGCTGCCCACCGCGGAGCGTTTTACCCGTGCCCTGGAGCGGGGTGAAAAGCTGCCCCTGGCGCCGGTCAGCATCGGTTTCGAAGACATCGCGTTCCTGCAATACACCGGCGGCACCACCGGGGTGGCCAAGGGCGCCATGCTGACCCACCGCAACATGGTGGCCAACATGCTCCAGGCAAAAGCCTGGCTGGGTCACCTGGAAGTGGGCAACGAGGTGATCATCACCGCGCTGCCGCTTTATCACATCTTCGCGCTGACGGCGAACTGCCTGGTGTTCATGGCCCTGGGGGCGGAAAACGTCCTGATCACGAATCCACGGGACATGCCCGGCTTCGTGAAGGAACTGGGCAAGACCCGGTTTACCGCCATCACCGGCGTCAACACCCTGTTCAATGCCCTGCTCAATACCGAGGGCTTCGACCAACTTGATTTCTCCGGACTGAGAATGGTGCTCGGTGGTGGTATGGCGGTGCAACGCGCGGTCGCCGAGCGCTGGAAGGAAGTGACGGGTGTCACGCTGGTGGAGGCCTACGGACTGACGGAAACCTCCCCGGCCGCGTGCATCAACCCCATGACCCTGGAGGACTACAACGGCTGCATCGGCTTGCCGATTTCTTCCACCGAGGCGGGCATTCGCGGCGAGAGCGGCCAGTGGCTGCCTGCCGGCGAAACCGGAGAGTTGTGCCTTCGTGGCCCGCAGGTCATGAAGGGTTACTGGCAGCGCCCGGAGGAAACCGCCAAGGTGCTCGACGACGAAGGCTGGCTGCGCACCGGCGACATGGCCATGATGACGGATGAGGGCTTCTTCAAGATTGTCGATCGCAAGAAGGACATGATCCTGGTCTCGGGCTTCAACGTGTACCCCAACGAGGTCGAGGACGTGCTGGCGGCCCACCCCAAGATCCTGGAGGTCGGCGCCATCGGCGAACCCGACGAACATTCCGGCGAGGTGGTCAAGGTGGTCATCGTGAAGAAGGACGACAGCCTCACCGAGGACGAGGTGAACGCCTACGCGAAGGAAAACCTGACCGGCTACAAGCGGCCGAAGGTCATCGAGTTTCGGGACGAATTGCCCAAGTCCAACGTGGGCAAGATCCTGCGCCGCGAACTGCGCAACGACAGCACGGCCTGAGTATTCCTGTCACCCCGGTTCCTTGCCGGAACGCTTCGACGAGCGCGCGCCGCCCGCTTCCAGCGCAAGTCCACGTGTCAGTTTCTCCGTACCGAATCGTTCCGTGATGCCATCGATGGCGCGGTCCAGCGCACCGGCGCCGGCCACCGGTTCGTGGCCGGTTTCCAGCTTGCTGACACCCACGCCCAGCAATCGCACGGGCGTGTTGCCGTGCGCCTCCAGCCACCTGGTGAGCAGGCTCGAGGCCGCCTGGAACACGGTGCGCGTGCCGGTGACCGGGTTGCGCAGGGTCAGGCTCCGCGTCACCGTGTGAAACCGGTGATCGCGCAGCTTGATGGTCACCGTCCGCGCAGCCAGGTGCTGGTGACGCAGGCGTCGGGTAACCTGCTCCGACTGGCGCAACAGTTCGGCGCGCAGGTCGCGCGCCTCCGTCAGGTCCTGGTCGAATGTCTGTTCGTGGCTGATCGACTTGTCCGGCCGTTCCGGCTGCACCTCGCGGTCGTCCTCGCCCCGCGAAAGGGACAGGAAATGTCCGGCCCGTTTACCGAAAAGATCGCGCAGCACTGTCGGATCGGCCTGACGCAGCTGGCCGATGGTCAACAGGCCCTGCGTGCGCAGACGGGGCGCCGTCTTGCGCCCGATACCCCACAGGCGCGTGACCGGCATGGGGTCGAGAAATCGCCGCACCGCGTCCGGGTCCACCGACACGAACCCCCTTGGCTTGTCCGCGTCCGAGGCCAACTTGGCCAGGAACTTATTGTGGGCGAGTCCGACGCTGGCGTGCAGGCCGGTGGATTCGAAAATCTCTTCCACCAGGGCGCGACCAATAGCCTCACGTCCACCGAACAGTTTCAGGCTGGCGGTCACGTCGAGGAAGGCCTCGTCCAGGGACAGCCCTTCCACCAGTGGGGTGTAATGGTGAAACACCCCGAAGACCTGACGTGAGACTGACCGGTAGCGCTCCATGCGCGGCCTGAGGTAGTGCGCGTGCGGCGCCAGGCGGCGCGCCTGGGCCACCGGCATGGCTGAATGAACACCCAGCGCGCGGGCCTCGTAACTGGCCGCAGACACCACACCCCGGTTGCCCAGGCCGCCCACGATGACGGGTAAGCCGGCCAGCGATGGGTCATCGCCCTGCTCCACGGAGGCATAGAAGGCGTCCATGTCGACGTGCAGTATGGCGCGCTGGGAGGGGGTCAAGTGGATGGGCCGGGGTTGACTGGAAACGGCGGAGCCGGGCTTTCATTATAGGTCCATGAACCCAGCGACTCCTCCTGACAAAACAGAACTGGCCGAGGAATTTCCGGTCCGCGAGCGGTGGACCTACGTGAATCATGCTGCCGTTTCACCCTGGCCCGCGAGCGTTCGTCGCGCCGTGGTGGAATTCGCGACCGCCAACCACCGGGACGGGCCCGCCTCGTTCGCGGACTGGGTGGCCAATGAGCGTGAACTGCACCAGCGCTACGCCCGCCTGCTCGGTGCCGCGTCGGCCGACGAAATCAGCGTGGTGCCGAATACCACCGAGGGCGTGGGCATCGTGGCCGCGGGGCTGGACTGGCGGGCCGGTGACAACCTGGTCACTGCCGTGGGCGAGTTTCCCACCAACCAGCTGGCCTGGGCCGCGCTGGCCGATCGTGGTGTGACGCTGCGCGCGGTGGACCTGCGGTTCGCCGCCGACCCCGAGGCCGCCCTGCTGGAGGCCATGGACGAGCGCACCCGTTTGCTGACGGTGTCCTCGGTCCAGTGGACCGACGGTTTCCGGCTCGACCTGGGGCGCCTGGGGCCCGCCTGCCGCGCCGCCGGCGTGCTGTTTTTCGTGGACGCCATCCAGCAGCTGGGCGCTTTGCGCGTGGACGTGGAACGCGATGCCGTGGACTGCCTGGCGGCCGGCAGTCACAAGTGGCAGATGGGCCCCGAGGGGCTGGGCGTGTTCTATTGCCGGGCGCAATGGCGCGATCGCATTCGGCCACTGAAGCTCGGCTGGCGCATGCTGGAGCAGGCATTCGCCTTCGATCGCCCGGAGCGCGCCGTCGCCGGCACGGGACAGCGCTTCGAGCCGGGCAGCCCCAACACCCTGGGGCAGATGGCGCTCAACGCCGCGCTGGCCCTGCAGGAACGCTACGGCACGGCCTGGATCGAACAGCGCGTGCTGGCCAACACGGCGGCGCTGATCTCGGGCATCGACGCCCTGCCCGCGCTGGAACTGGCCAGTCGCCGCACGCCCGAACGACGTTCGGGCATTGTCAGCCTCCGGCCGCTGAATACGTCCCCGCGAACGCTGGCGCGACGCCTGGCGGAGCGAAACATCGTGGCGGTGGCGCGCGGCGAACTGCTGCGCCTGTCACCCCATTTCTACCAGGGCGAGGCGGACATGCAAGGGGTGCTGGAAGGCCTGGAAAACTTCTCTAATTAACCTAAGAAAACACACGCATATAATTGTAATTAATTACATTGTGTGTGTTTTCTTTTCGCTCTTGAGCAGGTTGGCCAGGTGGGACTCAATGATGGTACGCGCGTGGGCGCCGTCCGGGGTGTCGGCGAACTGCACGCCGATGCCGGGGCTGCGGTTGCCCTGCGAGCCGGCGGGGGTGATCCACACCACCTTACCCGGAATGGGCAGGCGCTCTTCCAGGTCCATCAGGGTGAGCAACAGAAACACCTCGTCGCCCAGGTTGAAGCGCTTGGTGCTCTGCACGAACAGGCCGCCCCCGTTCACGAACGGCATGTAGGCGCTGTACAGCGCCTGGCGGTCCTTCAGTGACAGTGACAGGATCCCTTGTTGTGCCATGTCGTCCCCTTCAGGCGGCTAGCGGATGGGCTCCTTCGCCGGGAGCCGGGCCCATTCTAGCAGCCATTCCTTGAGAAGTAAGTCCTGGCGCACCGTGCTGGACAGCAGGGCCCGGTTGCGGTCCGCCTTGGCCTGCAGTTGCGACAGTTTGGCTGGCGGCAGGGTGTACGCAGTCTGCGGCCAGGCGTCCTCGGAGACCTGCAAAACGTCCGCCAGGGCGCGACCGGCGAACAGGCTCAGCCAGGACCACGCCAGGCTTCCATCCATCGATTCCAGGTCCGCGGCGCCCGCCCCTGCCTGCGAAGGCTTGCCGATCAATGCCTGCAGTCGACCGCGCAATTCGCGGAAGGCCACCAGGGTATCTTCTTCCGACAGGGACGCGGCCCGCAGCGGGCTGCCACCCGCCGCTTCCAGTGCCAGTTTGGCTGTGGCCGCGTCGAGTCCGGTCTCGGCACGTAACCACTCCAGCGCGGCGGCGCGAGGCGGTGTGGCCACGTTGACCGCCTGGCACCGACTGCGAATCGTGATCGGTAGCCGTGAGGGATCATGGCTGAGCAACAGCAGCACGGTATCGCCCGGCGGTTCTTCCAGGTTCTTGAGCAGCGCATTGGCCGCGTGGGTGTTCATGGCTTCAGCCGGCGCCAGCAGTGCAACCTTGCGCGGACTGATGGTGGTGGTGAGCGCCAGGCGTCCGGTCAGTTCACGGACCGCGTCCACCTTGATCACGCGCTTGCCCTCTTCCGGCTCGATGACGAAGCGGTCGGGATGCGCGCCGCCGCCAAGCAGGGCGCAGGAACGGCACTCGCCACAGGCCTCGGCGGCGCCCGACAGGCACAGCAAACCGGCGACCATGGCGTCGGCGAGCGCCCGTTTGCCCAGCCCCGGCGGGCCGCAAAGCAGCAGGGCGTGCGGCAGACGGTCCTGTTCCAGCCGCGCGGCAAAATGGTCCCAGGGCGTTTCCAGCCAGGGATGGTTCATGGGCCGAACCGCTTTTGCAGTACGGTCACGATGGATGCCCACACCGTATCCGGGTCCGCGCTGGCGTCGATCAGTACGAAGCGTTCCGGGTGGGTCGCCGCACGGTCCAGGTAAGCGCGGCGTACGCGCTCGAAGAAGACCAGGTCTTCCTGTTCGATGCGGTCGGCGGCGCCCCGCTCTGCCGCACGCGCCATGCCCTGGGCCACCGGCAGGTCCAGCAACAGGGTCAGGTCGGGTTGCAGGTCACCGTGCACCAGCGATTCCAGTACGCGCACGCGTTCCTCGCCCATTCCCCGGCCGCCGCCCTGGTAGGCATAGGTGGAGTCGGTGAAGCGATCGCACAGCACCACGACGCCCCGCGCCAGCGCCGGGCGGACCTGCTCATCCAGAAATTGCGCGCGGGCGGCGAACAGCAGCAGCAACTCGGTCAGGTCATCGACCGGGCCGCTGTGTTCGTGCAGCAGAAGGTCGCGAATCTTCTCCGCCATCCGCGTGCCGCCGGGCTGTCGCGTAACCAGCACCTCGCGGCCCCGCGCCACCCACCAGGAACGCAGGCGGTCAATCTGCGTGCTCTTGCCGGCGCCTTCGCCGCCTTCGAGGGTGATGAACAGGCCCGGGTTGCTCACGAGGTCTCCTCGCCGTCCGCTCCGGCCTGGCCGGACTCGCCCGGTGGTGCCGGCTGATTCGCGGCGCGCTGGCGGCGCAACAGGTCCTGCACTGCCCGGTTGTGCGCCTCGAGCGTGTCCGAGAACACGTGTCCGCCGCGGCCGTCAGCGACGAAAAACATGGCTGTTCCCTGCGCGGGAGTGGCAGCGGCGCGCACCGCGCTGGCGCCGGGCATGGCGATGGGCGTGGGGGGCAAGCCCCGGTGCACGTACGTGTTCCAGGGGGTGTCTTCACGCAGGTCGCGGGAGCGGATGTCGCCGTCATAGCGCTCGCCCAGGCCATAAATCACCGTGGGGTCGGTTTCCAGGCGCCAGTTTTGCTGCAGGCGGCGCACGAACACGCCGGCGATCTCGGGCCGCTCAGCGTGCAAGGCCGATTCCTTCTCCACAATGCTGGCCAGGGTCAGCAACTGGTAGGGGGTGTCCAGCGGCAGGTCCGGGGCTCGCTGGTCCCAGGCGTCCGCCAGCACGGACTGCATGGCCGCGTGCGCACGGCGTAGAAGATCCAGCGCGTCGTCGCCGGCGGTATAGGCGTAAGTCTCGGGCAGAAACCAGCCTTCCGGGTGGGCGTGCTCACTACCGATTTCCTCCATGACAGTTTCGGTTTGCAGCCGGGTGGCCGCCACTTGCAGGCGCTCTTCGGCCTGCAACGCCGCGCGCAGCTGGACCCAGCTCCAGCCCTCGACCAGGGTGAAACGGTACTGGATGACTGCGCCGCTCGACAGGGCCTCGAGCAGCCGCGCAGGCGTTGCCGCGATGGGCAAGCGGTACTCCCCGGCCTGGATGGTCACCGGATGCAGCCACAGGTGCAGGCGCCAGCGCCAGTCGTTGGTGATGACGCCGCGTTGCGCAAGGCGCTGCAATACGCCACGCACCGAGTCGCCGCGCCGGACCCTCAGTTCGACAGGATGATCGCCGCCCAGGGCCGGTGTGAGGAGAAATTGCTGATAGTCCCGCCACGCCCAGGCGGCCGCCAGGACGGTCAATAAGACCAGGGCCAGCCCGACCGTGATCCAGCGGCGAAACGGATGGCTCATGGGCGCTCCAGCAGTTCCTGGTGCCAGTCCTGCAACTCCCGTGTCACCGGGCCGGGGTCCCAGGCCCGGTCGTCCAGCGACAGCAGGGGCACGATGCCCCGCACTGCGCTGCACAGGAAGAGTTCGTCCGCCTCGATGAGCAGGGCCGGTGTCATGCGTCGCCGTTCGCACCGCGCCATGTGGTCGCGCAGCAGCAATTCGCGCAGCACCCCGTGGACGCCACAGCGATCCAGCCTCGGCGTCAGCAGCTGGCCGCCGGTCACTGCGAACAGGTTGGCGTCCACGGCGCCCACCACGTAACCCTCGGTGTTGCGCAGGATGCCCTGCTTGCCCGGGTGCACGGCGAGTTCTCGCGCCGCCAGCACCTGCTCCAGGCGGTTGAGGTGCTTGATGCCGCGCAGCGCCGGTTGCAGCGCCAGGCGGAGTTCGCAGGTCACCGCGTGAGCGCCGAGTTCGCGGGCACGCTCGATGCCCTCTGGCCAGGCATGCGCGCTGACCACACGCAGCGTCGACGCGGACTCTGGTGGCGCATAGCCGCGTCCGGCGCTGCCGCGGGTCAACACCAGCTTGACCACGCAACGCGACTGCCCGGCCGCCACAGTCACGGCCTCGCGCCACAACACTTCCTGCGGCGGCTGGGGTAGGCCCAGGCATTCGCAGCCCCGCGCCAGGCGGTCCATGTGGGCCTGCCACAGGCGCGGCTTGCCGCCGACCACGGCCAGGGTTTCGAATACACCGTCACCGTAGGCGAAACCGCGATCGTTCGCGGGTACGTGTTCGGAGACGGCGCCATCGACCAGGCAGGAAATCATCAGTGCACCTCCTTGCTCGACAGGCTGCTGCCGCCCAGGGCGGCCAGCAGGCCGCGGGCCTTGTGCAGGGTTTCGGCGACTTCGTTGCGCGGATCCGAATCGGCCACGATGCCCGCTCCCGTGCGAAAACTCAGACGACCCGGCGCCAGCAACATGCTGCGGATCAGGATGTTCAGGTCCATGTTGCCATAACGGTCGAGATAGCCCATGGAGCCGGTGTAGAAGCCGCGCCCCGCGCCCTCGAGTTCGGCAATGATCTGCATGCATCGAACCTTCGGGCAGCCGGTGATGGTGCCGCCGGGAAACACGGCGCGAATGACGTCCACCGGGTTGACGCCCTCGCGCAGGCGGCCGCGAACATTGGAAACGATATGGTGCACGTGGGCATAGCTCTCGAGCACCATGAGCTCGTCCACCTCGACCGAGCCGGGGTCACATACCCGGCCCAGGTCGTTGCGTTCCAGGTCGATCAGCATGATGTGTTCAGCCCGCTCCTTGGGGTGGGCCAGCATGCGCCGCGACAGCTCACGGTCGTCGTCCGGCGTGCCGCCGCGGGGGTGCGTGCCGGCGATGGGGCGGGTCTGCACCGCCCTGCCACGCACTTCCACCAGCCGTTCCGGGGAAGAACTGAGCAGCGCGCGGTCGTCCAGCAGCATCATTCCGCCAAAGGGCGCCGGATTGGCCGCGCGCAGGCTCCGGTATACCCGCACCGGGTCGACGCTGGGCGTAAAGTGGCCTTTCCAGCCGCGTGACAGGTTGACCTGGAAGACGTCCCCTGCCAGCAGGTATTCATGAATGCGCGCCACCGACCGCTCGAAATCCGCAGCCGGCTCGGGTTCCAGGCGGTCCAGCACGGTCAGCGCGGTGGTGGTGTCGTGGTCGATGCCGAACAGCTCCTGCTGCATCCGTTGCATGACCTCGGGCGTCTCGGCCAGCAGGACGGCGCTCTCGTTCGCGCCGTGACGCACCATCACCGCCGCGTCGCAGCGCGCGGCGAGCGCCACCGGCAGACCGTCGCCGGCGCGCGGCAGATCGAGCCCCGGCTCGATTTCGCCGGCCAGTTCGTAGCCCAGGTAAAGAAACCAGCCGCCGCAAAACGGCAATTCGCCGGGTGTGGCGCGGTTCACCCGTTCGGCCTCGTACCAGGCGCCCAGGCGATCGAGGAACCCCTGCCCCGTGCCGGGACCGCGCAACTCGCCGTCGACGGACAGTTGCAGCGTTTCCCCGTCGTGCCGAAGCAACAGGCTGTAACGGTCCAGCGGCCCATCGGCCGCGCTTTCCAGCAGAAAGGGATATCTCGCCGGTAGCGCGCCGGCGATCGCGGACAGGTCAGGCGCCTCGCGCAGCGGAACGATGACGGGGTCGGTCACCGCCTGTTCAGTCGTCCAGGCGTGTCAGGACCAGGGTGCCGTTGGTGCCGCCGAAACCGAAGGAGTTGCTCACCGCCGCCTTCACCTCGGCCTGGCGCGCCTCGTTGGGTACGAAATCCAGGTCGCAACCCTCGCTGGGTTTTTCCAGGTTGATGGTGGGTGGCAGAATGCCGTCCCGCAGCGCCAGCAGCGTGAAAATGGCCTCCACGCCGCCGGCCGCGCCAAGCAAGTGCCCGGTCATGGACTTGGTGGAACTCACGGCCAGGCCATCGGCGGCAGCGCCGAAGACACGGCGTACGGCGATGGCCTCGGCCAGGTCACCCAGCGGCGTCGAGGTGCCATGGGCATTGATGTAGTCGATGTCGTCCGGGTTCAAGCCGGCGTCCTGCAATGCGATGTCCATGCAGCGCGCGGCGCCGTCACCATCTTCCGGTGGCGCGGTCATGTGGTGGGCGTCGCCACTCATGCCAAAACCCTTCACTTCGCCGAGAATGTCCACGCCACGTCGGCGGGCATGCTCAAGCTCTTCCAGGACCAGCACGCCGGCGCCATTGGACAACACGAAACCGTCACGCCCTTCGTCCCAGGGCCGGCTGGCGGCATGCGGGTCGTCATTTCTCGTTGACATGGCGCGCGCTGAGCCGAAACCGGCGATGGCCGTGGGCGTGGTGGCGTACTCGGCGCCGCCGGCCACCATCACGTCGGCGTCACCGTACTGGATCATGCGCATGGCCTGACCAATGTTGTGCGTGGCCGTGGTGCAGGCGGTGACGATGGCGATGTTGGGTCCCTGCAAGCCGTACTGGATGGACAGGTAGCCACCGATCATGTTGACGATGGCCCCGGGGATGAAGAAGGGGCTCACCTTGCGCGGCCCGCCCTTGAGATAGGCCTCGGTGGTGTTCTCGATGGTGGCGATGCCGCCGATGCCGGCGCCCAGGGCGCAACCGATGCGCTCGGGGTCGACGCCGTGATTTCCCTCGGCGTCGATGCCGGCTTCCGCCAGCGCCTGCATGGAGGCGGCCATGCCGTAATGAACGAATTTGTCGAACTTGCGTGCGTCCTTGCGGGACATGATGGATTCGACGTCGAAATCACGGATTTCGCCGGCGATCCGGGTGTTCATGGCGGAGGCGTCGAACTCGGTGATCTCACCGATGCCGCTGCGGCCATTGCAGATGGCGTTCCAGGCGGCTTCGACGGTGTTGCCCACCGGCGACAGGATTCCCATGCCGGTGACGACGACTCTTCTCTTCGGGGCTGTGGACACCACGGCATCCTCGCTGTGAAACAGTCTGCTGGGGCGCGGCCGCACGGCCGGGGCCCGTTGTCATGAGGGGTGTCAAACGTACAACGGCCGGCATGACGCCGGCCGTGGTCTTCCACTCCTGTTGTGACCGACCCGGCGGGTGATCAGTCGGCGTTCGAGTTGATGTAGTCGACGGCCTGCTGGACGGTGGTGATCTTCTCGGCCTCTTCATCGGGAATTTCGCATTCGAATTCCTCTTCCAGGGCCATCACCAGCTCAACGGTATCCAGGGAGTCGGCGCCCAGGTCATCCACGAAGGACGCGGTGGCGGTCACCTCGTCTTCCTTGACACCCAGTTGCTCGACAACGATCTTGCGGACGCGATCTTCGATACTGCTCATGATTGTTTTGATTCCTTCATCAGGGGGAAGTGGGGCGCAATTTTAGAGAATGTCCCGCCCTGCTTCCAGTTTACTGCCATGCGCCGCGGTATGGTGCTCGCGGCAACGTCTGGGGTTTCGTTCCGCC
Source organism: Gammaproteobacteria bacterium (assembly GCA_030431095.1). Taxonomy (GTDB): domain Bacteria; phylum Pseudomonadota; class Gammaproteobacteria; order Xanthomonadales; family SZUA-36; genus Marinihelvus. Next base: position 100,634 of record JAUIJU010000002.1, read on the forward strand.
CCGCTCAGGGCATGTACATCCCACCGTTGACGTGGAGCGTCTGCCCGGTCAGGTAGGCGCCCGCGTCAGAGGCCAGGTAGGCCACCGCTTCGGCGATGTCCTGCGGGCTGCCGAGGCGGCCCATGGGAATGTCCTTCATCAGCGTCTCGCGCTGCTCCTCGTTCAGTTCACGGGTCATGTCCGTGTCGATGAACCCGGGCGCGACCACGTTCACCGTGATATTGCGCGAAGCCACTTCGCGCGCCATGGACTTGCTGAAGCCCACCATGCCCGCCTTGGCCGCCGCGTAGTTGGCCTGGCCGGGATTGCCGGTGGCGCCGACCACCGAGGCAATGTTGACCACGCGCCCGAAACGCGCTTTCATCATGCCGCGAAGGCAGGCCTTGGACAGTCGGAACACCGAGCGCAGGTTGGTCGACAGCACCGCGTCCCAGTCCTCGTCCTTCATGCGCATCAGCAACTGGTCCCGCGTGATCCCCGCATTGTTGACCAGGATGACGGGCGAGCCAGCCTCGCTGCCAATGGACTTGATCAGCGCCTCGGCAGCGTCCTCCTCGTTGACGTTCAGCACGCGGCCTTCACTGCCTGACGCGATTCGTCCAAGACGCTCGCTGATGGCAGCCGCGCCACCGGCCGAGGTGGCCGTTCCGAAGACCCGTGCGCCGCGCCGCGCCAGGGTGTCCGCGATGGCCGCGCCGATGCCACGGCTGGCGCCGGTGACCAGGGCCACCTTGCCTTCGAAATTCTCACTCATGCTGATTTCCACTCCGATTTCAGACTGTCCAGGGCATCGGGGCCGTCCAGCGCCGTGATGGCGGAGGGTCGGCTGATACGACGATTGAGACCCGCCAGCACCTTGCCTGGACCACATTCGACGAAACGCTCGATCCCGTTCCCGACCAGTGTTTCAACCGTTCGTGTCCAGTGAACCGGTTGCCACAGCTGGCGCGCCAGCGCATCGCGGATCTCTGCAGGCGCGTCGTGACTGGCGACGTCGGCGTTGTGCCACACGGGAATGGCCGGAGGCCGCAGGTCCAGGTCCGCCAGGTCTTGCGCCAGCGCGGTGGCTGCCCCGCGCATCAAAACACAATGCGACGGCACGCTGACCGGCAACGGCAGTGCACGCCGGGCGCCGGCTTCCCTGGCCGCCTCGCAGACTCGCTCCACCGCATCGGCGTGGCCGGCGATGACCACCTGCCCGGGCGCGTTGTAATTGGCGCAGCTGACCACGCGATTGGCGGCGCCGTTTCCGCACAGGTCTTCGAGCACCGTATCGTCGAGGCCGATGATGGCCGCCATGGCGCCTTCGCCCGCCGGCACTGCCTGTTGCATCAGCTGGCCACGGCGGCGCACCAGGCGCACGGCGTCGGCGAAATCGAGGGCGTCCGCCGCCACCAGCGCCGCGTACTCGCCCAGGCTGTGACCCGCCAGCGCCTCGGGCGCCTCGCCGCCCAGTGCGCGCCAGGCACGCCAGGTGGCGATGTCGGCCGCCAGCATGGCGGGCTGGGTGTTCTCGGTGCGGTTGAGTTCTTCGACGGGTCCTTCCTGGCACAGGCGCCAGAGGTCAAAGCCGAGCGCCTCGGAGGCCTCGGCGAACGTTTCGGCGATCGCCGGGGCGTCGAAGTCGCCCATCATGCCCAGCGACTGTGAGCCCTGGCCGGGAAACAGGAACGCGGTTCGCATGCCCATGACCTCAGTATCGCACCAGGGCCGAGCCCCAGGTGAAGCCGCCACCGAATGCCTCCATGAGGATGTTCTGGCCACGCTGAATGCGACCGTCGCGCACCGCCTCGTCCAGGGCCAGCGGCACCGAGGCGGCCGACGTGTTGCCGTGCCGTTCGACGGTCAACACCACCCGCTCCATGGGCATGTCCAGCTTGTTTGCGGTGGCGGAAATGATGCGCAGATTCGCCTGGTGCGGCACCAGCCAGTCAAGTTCGGACTTGTCCATGCCATTGGCGTCCAGCGTTTCGTCGACGATGCGGCCCAGGGTGCGCACGGCCACCTTGAACACCTCGTTACCCTTCATCTCGATGGCGATGCCGGAGTTGGGGGCGTCGTGGTCGAATCCCGCGGAAATGCCGGCGCGCGTGCGCAACAGGTCGACGTGGTCGCCGTTGGCGTGAATGTGGGTGCTGAGAATTCCGGGCTCGTCCGCGGCCTCGAGGACCACCGCGCCGGCGCCGTCACCAAACAGGACGCAGGTGGCGCGATCGTTCCAGTCGACCAGGCGGGTCAGGCACTCGGCGCCGATCACCAGCGCGCGTTTGGCATCGCCCACGCGAATCCATTTGTCGGCGATGCTCAGCGCATACAGAAAGCCGGTGCAGGCGGCGTTGACGTCCATGGCGCCCACGTGTCGCAGGCCGAGGCGCTTTTGCAGCAGCACGGCGGTGCTGGGAAACACCAGGTCGGGCGTGGTGGTGCCCACGGCGATGAAATCGATGTCGTCAGGGGTGACGCCGGCGGCGTCCATGGCGCGCAGTGCCGCCTCGTAGGACAAGTCGCTGGTGGTCTGATCGGGCGCCGCAATGCGGCGTTCACGGATGCCGGTACGGGTGACGATCCACTCGTCGGTGGTGTCCACCATGGTTTCCAGCTCGGCATTGGTCAGCACCCGTTCCGGCAGGTAGCTGCCGGTGCCGATGATTCGGGAATAGGTCATTATTGTTCCTCTGACTGGTGCGCCTGGATGGCCTGAGCGACCCGTTCCGGCACGTTCTTCTCGACTTCCCTGCCCGCTTCCAGAATGGCGTGCATGGTTGCGGCCCGCCCGGAGCGACCGTGGCTCTTGACCACCACGCCCTGGAGACCCAGCAAAGGCGCACCATTATGCGTGTCGGGATCAAGTCGTGCCAGCATGCGGCGCAACGCGGGGCGCGCCAGCCAGGCGCCCAGCCGCGCACGCGGGCTGGACGTCAACGCGGTGCGGAACTCGCCAAACAACATGCCGGCCAGGCCCTCACTGGATTTGAGGATCAGGTTACCGACGAAGCCATCGCACACGGCCACGTCGACCCTGGCCTCGAACAGGTCATGCCCCTCGATGAAACCCACGTAGTTCAGGTCCGAGTCGCGGAGTCGTTCGTGCGCTTCGCGAACCACCGCGTGACCTTTGCTGTCCTCGTGCCCGACATTAAGCAGGCCCACGCGGGGTCGGTCACCGGCGCCTTCGTGTCCCGATCGCACCACCGCGCCCATCAGGGCGAACTGGAACAGCGCGGTGGCGTCCACGTTCAGGTTCGCGCCCAGGTCGAGCATGCCCACCAGGCCGGCGGGCGTGGGAATGTGGGACATCAATGCAGGCCGTTGCAGGCCGGCCACGCGCCCCACCATTTTTACGCCCAGGGTCATCAACGCCACCGTGTTGCCGGCGCTGACGCAGGCGTGCGCCTGGCCGTCGGCAACCCGGGACAGGGCTTCTCCCAGGCTGCTGCCCCTGGCGGCACGCAGGGCGGCGCGCGCCCTGGCGTCAGCGGGGATCACCGTCTCCGCGGGCGCGATGTCCAGGCGCGCCGCCACGGACTGCGCCTCGGCCCCACGGGCGACCAGGCGCTGTTCGACGGCGGCGGCGTCACCGGCCAGGATCAGCCCGAGCGACGTATCACGCAGCAGTGCGTCCACGGCGGCATCGACCATCACGGTCGGGCCGTGGTCGCCGCCCATGGCGTCCACGGCAAGCATCCGGCGACCCTCCGTCAGAGCGCCGGTGTGGACCTGGTGGTTGGCAGCATTCACGCCGTGAGCGTCTCAGCTTGCATTCAGCGGTGCAGACAAAAAACTGCCGGCCATCGAGCCGGCAGCTTCATCGCGACAGATCGGGGCCGGGTGATCCGGCCACGGCGTCATTCCTCGTCGTCGAACTCGATGACCGGCGTGTCCACGACCTTGCGGCCACGGTAGTAACCCTCAGGGCTCACGTGGTGGCGCAGGTGGGTTTCGCCGGTGGTCGGCTCGGTGGACAGGGTCGGCGCCTTGAGCGCGTCGTGCGCGCGGCGCATGCCTCGCTTGGAGGGGGTTTTACGACTTTTCTGGACAGCCATGATTGCAGCTCCCTAAATCAGTGGTTTCAGTTTTTCGTGAGTGACGCCCGGCCGACCTGCGACCGGGTTCGTTCAATTCATTGCCCGCCGAGTTTGTCACGCAGGCCGGCGAACGGACTCGGCCGTTCGGCTTCCTTCACGCCTTCGTCGTCGCCCGTGCTGTAGTTCACGACGTCGATGGCGGGATTCCGCGGCACCTGAGGCAGGGCAAGGATCAATTCGTCCTCGACCAGCCCGGCGATGGCCAGCCGGCCATTGTCGGCCTGCACCGGATCGTAGTTATCCGGCAGCAGGTCCACTTCGGCCTCGCTCTCGATCACACCCAGCGTGCTGCGCCGGCTGACCGGCGCCACGTAGGGACGGAGGCTGGCCTGGCACATCAGCACGAGCTCGGCGGCAACCTGCAGGTCGATCACCGGTCGCTTGTCTTCGTCCAGCGACAGGCTCGCCTCGAATGCAGCGGCACCGTCCGTGGACTCCACCAGGTGGGCCAGGCGCTTCATCCGGACCAGGGGCACCGTGCCGGCGAAGCGACGACGACCCTGGGCGGCGGTCCAGGGATTGATCCAGTCTGGAAATTCCCGTGACATGACCTCACATCCACTGGTGATGGCGCGGACGCCTGCGTCGGCACCCTGCCGCGCGGCGTTCACACGACCGCGTGGCGCGAACGATACACGCAAAACGCGCATCATTCGGGGCCAAGCAAACCGGGAATTGTACATCATAAATGAATGAAGAGCCACGTTTTTCGCAGTTGGTTTTGGCGTCCGGCAGCGCCGGTCGCGCGGAGCTGATGCGCCGGCTGGGATTGGCGTTCGAGCAGATTCCCGCAGACATCGACGAAGACCCGATTGACGGTGAATCTCCGCTGCAACTGGTGCAGCGCCTTGCGCGGGAAAAGGCGGCCGCCGTGGCGGCCAGCCGCCCGGAGGCGGCCGTGATCGGCTCCGACCAGGTCGCGGTGTTCGACGGCGAGCCGGCCAGCAAGCCGGAAACCGCCGAGCGGGCGCGCGCCATGCTCGCCCGCTATAGCGGCGGCGAAGTCACTTTTCTCACCGCCGTGCACGTGACCGGCCCTTCCGGGTTCGATGACGATCTCTTTGTCGACACCACTGTCGTGTCGTTCCGGTCACTCGGCAGCGAGGAGATCGCGCGCTACGTGGCGCTGGACCAGCCACTCGACTGTGCTGGCTGTTTCCGCATCGAATCTCTGGGCCCCGCCCTGTTCCGGCAGGTGACCTCGACGGACCCGACCGCCCTGCAGGGCCTGCCCCTGATTTTCCTGTCCCGGGCGCTGCGTCGGCGGGGAGCGGCGTTGCCATGAGGGTCGCGTCTGTCTGGCCAGTACCCGGCGCGCTCACTATAATGTCGCACCCTACTGTGGCGTATGGTCAACTTCGCCGCCCCGGAAGCATACGGGTCGGCCTCAACGGAGACGCTCGATGAGCGAAATCGGATACACACACTGGTCGCTGGAAACGGATATGGACGGCGTGTCCTGGCTGACGCTCGATCGTCAGGGGGAGTCGGCCAACAGCCTGTCCCGCGAGGTGCTCACGGAACTGGGTGAGATCGTCACCCGCCTGGAGAACGAACCCCCTGCGGGACTGGTCATGATGTCCGGCAAACCGGGAAGCTTCATTGTCGGTGCGGACGTACGCGAATTCGACGATATCGATGACAAGGAACAGGCGGCGGACTTCATCCGCGGCGCGCACCAGTTGTTCAACCGCATCGAGAACCTGCGCTGCCCCACGGTGGTGGCCATCGAGGGATACTGCCTGGGTGGCGGCCTCGAACTCGCCCTGTGTTTTGACTGGCGCATAGCGCGCAACGACGACAGGACCCGTCTCGGTTTCCCCGAGGTGAAGCTGGGCATTTATCCCGGTTTTGGTGGCAGCGCGCGCTCCATTCGCCAGTGCGGCCCGCTCAAGGCCATGCCCCTCATGCTCTCGGCCCGTAACCTGCGCGCCACGCAGGCTCGCGGCATGGGCCTGGTGGACGAACTGGTCGGTCCCCACAGCGAGCTTCGCTGGGCGGCGCGGCGCGCGGTGCTCAAGGGCCGGCGCAGCAAAGGGCCGGGCAAGCTGGCTTCCGTACAGAACATGGGTCCGGCACGCGGTTTCCTGGCCGGCCAGATGCGCAAGCAGACCGCGGCCAAGGCCAATCCGGACCACTATCCCGCGCCCTTCGAACTGATCGATGCCTGGGAGCAATGCGGCGACGACACGCACGCGATGATGACCGAGGAGGTCGAACGGGTCTCACGCCTGATCACAGGCGACGTCTCGCGAAACCTGCGCCGAATCTTTTTCCTGACCGAGCGACTCAAGGGCTACGGCAAGAAGAGTGATTTCCGGGCGCGCCGCGTGCATGTCGTTGGCGCCGGCACCATGGGCGGCGACATCGCCAGCTGGTGCGTCGTGCAGGGCCTGGAGGTCACGCTCCAGGACCGGGAAATGAAGTACATCGAGCCGGCCCTGGCCCGCGCCAGGGGCCTGTTTAAAAAGCGTCTGAAGACGCCCGACCAGGTGGCCGGCGCCATGTCGCGCCTGATCCCCGACGTGGAAGGCCACGGGGTGGCGAGGGCCGACGTGGTCATCGAGGCGATATTCGAGAACGCCGAGGCCAAGATGGATCTTTACCGGGCCATCGAACCGAAATTGCAGAAGCATGCCCTGATCGCCACCAATACCTCGGCGATTCCCCTGGCGGAGCTGTCCGAAGCGCTGGAGAAGCCCGAGCGGCTGATCGGACTGCACTTTTTCAACCCGGTGTCGCAGATGCCGCTGGTGGAAGTGGTGCACGACGAGGCCACTGACGCCAACGCCATCAGCGCCGGCGCGGCATTCTGCAACCAGATTTCACGCTTTCCGCTGCCGGTGAAGAGCAGCCCCGGATTCCTGGTCAACCGCGTGCTCTCGCCGTACATGTTGCAGGCCCTGCACCTGCATCACGCCGAGGGCATCCCGGCGGAAGACCTGGACAGGGCCGCCACCCGCTTCGGCATGCCCATGGGGCCGGTGGAGCTGGCCGACGTGGTGGGCCTGGACATCGGCCTGCAGGTGCTCGGGACGCTGGGCGGTGAAGCCGCCGTGTCGGAACGTGACCTGTTGCAGGAGTACGTCGACGCCGGAAACCTGGGCAAGAAAACCGGCCAGGGATTCTACGAGTGGGAGAAAGGCAAGCCAAAAAAGGACGACAGTTCGGCCTCGCCACGCCGCCTGCAGGAGATCGCCGAACGGCTGATGGAACCCTATTTCGACGAATGCCAGGCCGCCCTTGAGGACGGCATCGTGGAGGACGCGGACGTGCTGGACGCCGGCATGGTGTTCGGTACCGGGTTCGCCCCCTTCCGCGGCGGCCCCCTGCACTACCTGGCCAAGGTGGACGGAGACAACGCATCATGAACGACACGGTTCGCAAGGTCGCCATCATCGGCGGCAGCCGGATTCCCTTCTGCCGCTCCAACACGATCTATGCCGAGCGCAGCAACCTGGACATGCTCGCGGCCGCCATCCAGGGCGCGGTGGACCGCTTCGGCCTGGACGGCGTGCAACTCGACGAGGTGGTCGCCGGCGCCGTGACCACGCATTCGCGTGACTGGAACCTGGCGCGCGAGGCGGTTCTGTCCACCGGCCTGAGCCCACTGACCCCGGGCACCACGTTGCAGATGGCCTGTGGCACCAGTCTGCAGGCCGCGCTGGGCATCGCCGCGCGCATTGCCTGCGGCCAGATCGAATGCGGCATCGCCGCGGGCACGGACACCACCTCCGATCCGCCCATCGTGGTCGGCAAAAAACTCAGCAAGCGGCTGGTGAAGCTGGGCCGGGCGCGAAGCTTTGGTGACAGGATGAAGGCGTTCAAAGGCTTCAGTCCGGCCGAACTCACGCCGGTGCCGCCGGCCAATGCCGAACCCCGCACCGGCCTGTCCATGGGCGCGCACTGCGAGCGCATGGCGCGGCAGTGGAACATTCGCCGCGAGGACCAGGACCAACTGGCGATGGAGAGTCACCTGAAGGCCGCGGCGGCCTGGGATGAAGGCTTTTTTGATCCGCTGGTCACGTCCTGGTCAGGCGCCGCCCGCGACAACAACATTCGTGCTGATTCCAGCATGGATCAGCTGGCCGGCCTGAAACCGGCGTTCAGCCGCCGCGAAGACGCCACGCTGACCGCGGGCAACAGCACCCCGCTGACCGACGGCGCGGCCTCGGTGCTGCTGGCCTCGGAAGCGTGGGCGAAAGAACGCAAGCTGCCCATCCTGGGTTACCTGGTGGCCGGGCGCAGTTCAGCCGTGGACTTCGTGCACGACGAGGGCCTGCTGATGGCTCCCACGGTGGCGGTCTCCGAATTGCTGGCGGCCCAGGGCCTGGCCCTGCAGGATTTCGATTTCTACGAGATTCACGAGGCCTTTGCGGCCCAGGTGCTGTGCACCCTCAAGGCCTGGGAATCGGCGGACTACTGCCGCGACCGCCTGGGCCTGGACGAAGCCCTGGGCGCCATCGACCGCGAGAAAATGAACGTCAAGGGCAGCAGCCTGGCCGTGGGACACCCCTTCGCGGCCACGGGCGCGCGCATCCTGGGCACGCTGGCCCACCTGCTGGAGGACAAGGGCAAGGGCCGCGGCCTGATCTCGGTCTGCACCGCCGGCGGTATGGGCGTGGCAGCGATCGTGGAACGCTGACAACCACGCCTGGCCGGGGCGACACCCCGGTGGCCTGGGAGCGGCGTGTGCGCCGCGCCCCGGGCCTGGCAGCTTACGAATCGCCGTTCCCAGCGCCCCTCGCGCAGGCATCCAGGGTGTTTTTCAGCAGCATGGCGATGGTCATCGGGCCGACGCCGCCAGGAACCGGGGTGATGTGTCCGGCCACCTGCCGCGCCTCCGCGAACGCCACGTCACCGACCAGCCGGTAGCCGCGCGGGTCATCGGCGTCGTCGACGGCGTTGACACCCACGTCGATGACCGCGGCGCCCGGTTTGATCCAGTCACCCCTGACCATTTCGGGGCGGCCCACGGCCGCCACCAGGATGTCGGCCTGGCGAACCATGGCCGGCAGATCGGCGGTGCGCGAATGGCACACGGTGAGTGTGGCGTTGCGGTGTAGTAACAGCATGGCCACGGGCAGTCCGACGATGTTGCTGCGCCCCAGGACTACCGCGTTACGTCCCCCAATCTCGATGCCTGAGCGGTCCAGCAATTCGATGCAGCCCTTGGGCGTACACGGTACGAACAGGGGCTCGCGCCGCTTCATCGACAGGCGTCCGATGTTCAGCGGGTGAAAGCCGTCGACGTCCTTCTCCAGGCTGATTGCCGCCAGCACCGCCTCGTCGTCGATGTGGTCGGGTAGCGGGAGTTGCACCAGGATGCCGTGAACCGACGGATTGGCGTTGAGTTCTTCCACCACCCCGAGCAGCGCTTCCTGGCTCACGTCCGCGGGCAGTTCGTGTCCGAACGAGACGATGCCCACCTCTTCGCAGGCGCGCTTCTTCATGCGCACGTAGGTTTCCGAGTCCTTGCGCTGACCGACCAGCACGGTGGCCAGGCCTGGCACGCGACCCTGTTCCCGCTGCAGGGTTTCGACCGCGTCACGAATTTCTCCACGAATGGTGGCGGCAATGGCTTTACCGTCGATCAGGGTTGCGCTCATAAGGCTTCTCCATGCAATCGGGCGGTAACCGCGCTGACCCGCCGCGAAAAAGACGACATTGTACCGGAGTGGTGATTGCCGGATGACCGTCTAAACTGGAACTGTCACATTCGTGCAGCCGTTCGACGGCCGGGGGAAGCCATGAACGTGTATGAGTACGTGTTCCGGTCGGTGAGCGGCGCGTCCATGCCACTGGGCCACTGGGAGGGTCAGCCACTGTTGTTGGTCAACACGGCCTCCCACTGCGGCTATTCTCCCCAACTGGCGAAACTGCAATCCATCTTCAGCGACTACCGCCAGAGCAGCCTGGTGGTGATCGGCCTGCCGTGCAATGATTTCGGTGAACAGGAGCCGGGCACCGAGCAGGAGATCGTCCGCTTCTACTGGGACGAGTTCGGTGTGACCTTCCCGCTGAGCACCAAGATCAGCGTGGTGGGCCTGGGCGCGCACCCCCTGTTCGTGGCCATGCTCGACACCTACGGCATGGACATTCTGCCACGCTGGAATTTCACCAAGTACCTGTTCGACACCAAGGGCCAGCTGGTGGAGCACTGGCCCGCGCGGGTGGAGCCGGATGACCCGGCCATCACACACCAGGTGGAACGCCAGTTGCAGTCCTGGATCTTCTGATTCCGGCGGCGCCACCCGGCGCTTGACAGCATGACTCCGGACCCCAATTTATGTAAGGATGACCGTGTTCACGTGGGTCGGTTTCAGGGCGCGTCCCTGGACCGCGCGCACGTTCAGAATTTCACGATGGAGGAAACCTGACCATGAAACGCACCACCCTGTTCCGGGCGCTTTGCGCCCTCGCCCTTGTCGCCCTCTCACCGGCCGCCTTCGCGGCGTGCGAATTCGACATCGAGGTCGGCGATACGCTCAGCTACAGTGTCGGCAGCACGATGCAGGTCGGCAAGGATTGTTCCGAGATCACCGTCAACCTGAACCACACGGGCTCCTTGCCGGTGGAAGCGATGGGCCACAACTGGGTGCTGACCCTGACCGACGACTTCCAGGCCGTTGCCCAGGCCGGCATGGGCGCCGGCGTGGCAGGCAATTACCTGCCGGCGGATGATCAACGCATCATCGCCGCCACGGACCTGATCGGCGGCGGTCAGAGCACCAGCATCACTTTCGACGCCTCGGTGCTCGATTCCAGCGGCGCCTACACGTTCTTCTGCTCTTTCCCGGGTCATTGGGCCGCCATGAAAGGCACGCTGGAGTTCATCAACTGAGTCCCCAGCCTGCCGTCAGGGCGCCGGCTAGGGAAACCGAGCCGGCGGCTCGCGCCGCAAGGTGGCCTGCTCGAAGGCATACGCAAGTCCCAGCAGCGTCGGTTCACTGCAGGCGGTGCCCATGAAGGCCACGCCGAACGCCATCGGCGCCGCTTCGAAGCCTTCCGGCAATGGTGGCGTCGTGCTTAACGGGACCGAACCGAACGGCACGATGATCTGCGGGTAGCCGGCCTTGTCCGCCAGTTGCTCACCGGCCCAGGACGGAATCAACAGGGCGTCGAGACGGTTGGCTTGCAGGGCGGCATCGATGCCCTCGGTGCGGGTCAGGCGCAGGTCCCTGGCCCGGTCTGCCTCGTAGCGGGCGCGGTCGCGCGCCACATCCATTTCGTCTGAAAAATCCAGTTCCTGCTGGCCGTAGCGAATGGCGTCACGCTGCGGGTGCGCGGTGTTGAAGGCACGCAGGGCGGTCAGGGACGGCACCGGGGCCGTGTCGCCGAGTGACTGCAGCCAGGCGTTGAAATCCCGCTTCATGCCGTACTTCATGACCACGGAGCAATTCCGGTCCTGCCCCCGCACCTGGGTGTCGTAGCAATTGCCGAACAACAGCTGGTTGTCATCGGGATCATCAGCCACGTGGCTGGGAATCACGGCCGGATCGACGATCACGGCGCCGTGCTCTCGCAACACGGCGATGGCCTCGTCCATGACGACACGGGCGTCTTTCGACAGCCCGCCACGAGCGGCTTCCTCGCCTGGCGGGGTCACGGGCTCGTAGTAGTACGCGCGGGGAATCCCGATCCGCGCGCCGTCCAGGGCGCCGGCATCCAGGAACGCCGTGTAGTCGCGTCCTGGCGGCGGCTCACAGACACCCACGGCGGGATCGTTCGGATCGGCGCCGGCGGGGCTTTCCATGGCGCCAAGCAGCACGGCGGCGCCGGCCACGGTGCGCGTCATGGGCCCCGCGGAATCCTGGTCCATGGTGATGGGAATGATGCCGTGGCGGCTCAGGCGACCCAGCGTCGGGTCCAACCCCACCAGCCGGGTGTTGTTGGAGGGAATCAGCAACGAACCAGAGGTCTGGGTGCCGATACTGCCCGCCCAGAAACTCACCGCGGTGCCGATGCCGGAGCTCGAGCCACCCGTGGACATCACCGGTCGGCCGTCGTTGAATCCATCACGTGGATCACGACGTGGCTCGTACGGATTCATGCCGTAGCCACGCAGCGCGTTGTAGTTGTCCGGCATCCCCGTAGCCACCCAGTTGGCCAGCTCGGTCAACGTGGTCTTGGCAAAAATGATCGCGCCGGCCTCTTCCAGGTTGTTCACGATGGTGGCCGCGTACGGCGGCACGTACCCTTCGAAAGCAACGGCGCCGCCGGTGGTCGGCATATCCGTGGTATGGATGTTGTCCTTGAGCGCGATGGGAATGCCGTGCAGGGGGCCCCGAAGCCGTCCCGCCTTGCGTTCCTCGTCCAGGCGCTCGGCAATCGCCTGGGCTTGCTGGTTCACGGCCAGGGTGGCGCCGAGTTGCAGCTCGTACCGGGCGATGCGTTGCAGGTACTGGTCCACCAGCTGGCGCGAGCTCACCCGCCCCTCGGCGAGCGCTTCCTGGATCTCGGGAATGCTGGCGTCAACGACGCTGAAACCGTTGTCCGCGGCGTGGACCAGCGGCATTCCGAAAGCAACGGCGAGAGAAAAACCCAGTAACAATCGGCGCATGGCGGCCCCCTTCAGAACCCGTGATTGAAGTTGTAACGCATGGAAAACTGCAGACGGAAATCATCCCCACTGCTGCCATCGACGTTGTCGCGCCGCCCCCACAGGGCTTCCAGCCCGGCCATGAACCAGGGCCGCGGAGCGAACAGCAGGTTGGTGCTGGCGTAGTGGACACGGTCGATCTCCTGCGCTGACTGGAGCACCGTGGTGTCGATGTCATTCATCGAATACCCGATGGATGAGCTCCATGCATCCGACCAGTAGTGGTCGTAATAGAGCATGTAGCCCGTTGATGGCGACGGCACGGCGACGATCCGGTTGCCGGATATGTCCGGCACGATATTGGAACCGCCCCCGTCGTTGATGAATGAGGCGATGCCTTCGCCGTGCACCACGCCAAACTTCAGCTGGTCACGGCCCACCGTGTTCAGGATGCCCGACAGGTGCACGCCCCAGCCGAACTCCGATGCGGTATCCGCCTCGGTCACGTCCGTCGTTCGGCTTTCCAGCGCCAGGTGACGCACGACGCCGGCCACCTGCACATGACCCCAGTCGCGTTCGGCGCGGTAGCGGGCCGTCAGGTCGGGCGCCTCCGTTTTCGCCACGACCACGTCCTGCAGTCCGGGCGCGACGGCCTTGAGTCGACCGACGTTGAAGCTTCCGTTCTGCTGTTCCAGGGCCAGCGCCAGGGTGTCATCCCCCAGTGGCAGGGTGTAGCGCAATTGCGGGTTGCGGTTGAGCACCATGGCCGACGGGCCCCACCAGTCCACCACGTTGGGCCAGGTGGAGATGTCCATGAAATTGCTCCAGGTCTGGCCGGCGCCCCAGCGACCCAGTTCAAACCAGGCGTGGCGAAGGTTGAACGCCGTGGTTCCTGCATTGCCGCCCGTGCCGAACAGGTCGAACTCGATCAATGCGTGCGCGTCGCCGAGGCGGGTTTCAGCCCGGCTGTCGAAGGACAGGCGCGACTGCTTGATGCTGAAAATGAAGTTGCCGTCGTCCCCGAACTCGCCGGGCGTATACGGAATGGTGGTGGGCACCATCGTCGCCTCGTAATCGGGCGCCACGCGGTCGAAATCGAAAATCATGTCCAGCTGAGCGAATCCAGAGATTTCCATGGACTGGAGCCGGAATGCCGGATCGTCGTTTTCCACGATCACGCCCGTTGCCCAGGCGTCGGCTTCGTTGCCGAATACCGGCGCTTCATTCACGGATTCCGGCGTGGATGGCGCCGGGGCCATGGCCCGATCGGCTTTCAGACGTTCCAACTCGCGCTGCAGTTCAAGCAACATTTGCTGCTGTTGCTGCAACTGGTTCTCGAGTTGCCGGATTCTTTCGTCCTCCGGCGAGGCCAGAGCGGGTCCGGTGTTGAGGATCGCCAGTGCGAAGCCGGCAATCACCGGTATGCGTCTTCCGATCATGATGAACTCCCCCGATCGTGGTTCCCTGATGTTAGCATCTGCTCATGAATCGATGGCCACATGCACTGTCCGTGTTCACCGGGATCGCGTTCCTGACGGCCACCGCTTGCAGCCGTGCCGCCAACCTGCCGCCGGATGACGATGAGGCCCGCCGATTGCTCGCCTCGATCCACGAGCGTTACCTCGAGGACCGCTCAGGCGCGCTGCCCGACTACATTCCGGCCCTGGCCGCGGCCGATCCCGAGCCATTCGCGATCGCCGTTGTCACTACCGACGGGCGCACGGTCAGTGTCGGCGACACGCAGGCGCCTTTTGTCATCATGTCCGCCGCCAAGCCCTTCACGGCCGCCCTGGTCATTCGGCAGCGCGGTCGGGACACGCTGCGCGACCGCGTCGGCCTGGAACCGACCGGCGAGGCATACAACTCCATCAACGTGATCGAGGAGAACCCGTTGCGCACCGTGAATCCGCTGGTCAACGCCGGTGCGATGGCCACGGTGAGCCTCGTGCGCGGAGCGGATCCCGAAGCGCAGTGGAACGCGCTGCTCGACTGGTATTCGCGCCTGGCCGGCGCTCCCCTGCACATGGATGACTCGATCTACGAATCGGTGCGAAAGACCGGGCTGCGAAACCGTTCGGTGGCGGCCTTGCTGCGCAGTTACGACCGCCTGTATGGCGAACCCGAAGCGGTCCGTGACCTGTACAACCGGCAAAGTTCGGTTCAACTCGATACCCTGCAACTGGCCATGATGGGCGCGACCCTGGCCAACGGTGGCGTACAGCCGGTGAGTGGAGAACGCCTGCTGTCTCCCGAGGACGTCACCGCGGTGCTGTCGCTGATGACCATGGCCGGCATGTATGACGGCGCCGGCGCCTGGGCCTGGGACGTGGGTCTACCGGCCAAGTCAGGGGTCGGTGGCGGCATCGTCGCGGTGGCGCCCGGCGTCCTGGCCGTGGCCGCTTTCTCCCCGCGCCTGGATGAAAAGGGCAACAGCGTGCGCGCGCAACTCGCCATTCGGTCGTTGTCGGCGCAGTTGCAACTGGGGCTATTTGGACCGGTCCCTGGCGATCCCTGATCGCGAGAACGGCAAGGACCGGTCAGGGCAACCCCGGCTCAGCGCCGCCTGGACTTTTTCTTTTCCGCCCACTTCCTGAGCCGCTTGCGCTTGCGCAGCTGTCGCTCGGACAGGGTGTTCTTTTTGTCCTTGAACGGGTTGCCGCCGCCGCGCAGTTCGATCACCACGGGCGTCCCGGCCAGTTTGAACGCCTTGATGAAGGTGTTTTCCAGGTAGCGCTTGTAGCTGTCCGGCACCGTGTCTACGCGATTGCCGTGAATGACGATCCGCGGCGGCAACCTGCCGCCCATGTGGGCATAACGCAGCCGAGCTGAACGACCTTGCGACATGGGCGGCTGGTGCGCCTCGAAGGCGCGGGTAAGCACCCGGGTGAGTTCCGGCGTGGGGATTTCTTTCGTGGCGCTTTCGAAGGCCTCGTCCACGGCCTTCATCAGCAGGTCCATGCCGGTGCCGTGCAGCGCTGAAATACGGATACGACGCGCCCACGGGACGAACTGGAGTTTTCGATCCAGCGTGGCCAGCACCTGCTCGCGGTGATCCGGGTCCAGGCCATCCCACTTGTTCACCGCGATGACCAGCCCCCGGCCCTGCTCCAGGGCGTGCGACAGCAAGGTCACGTCCTGGTCGGTCAGGCCCTCGGTGCCGTCGAGCAGAAGGACCACGACGTGCGAGCGCTCTATGGCCTGCAGTGCCTTGATCACGCTGAACTTTTCCACGGCTTCACTGACGCGGGCGCGGCGCCGCACGCCGGCGGTGTCGATCAGTTCGTAAGAATTTCCACCGCGTTCATAGTCCACGGCGATGGTGTCGCGGGTGGTGCCGGGCATGTCGAAGGCCATGACCCGCTCCTCGCCCAGCAAGCGATTGACCAGGGTGGACTTGCCCACGTTGGGCCGACCGATGATGGCCAGGCGGCGACGATCGAAATCGTCGTCGTCGACGGCGGCCAGGTCGTCCTCCGCCGGCGGCGGCAGCAACTCCGCCACCTCGCGCATCAGTGAATCGAGTCCGCGTCGGTGCGCGGCGGCGACCGCTTGCGGTCCGCCGTAACCGAGCCCCGCGAAATCGGCCAGGGCAATATCGGTGTCGGTGCCGTCGGTCTTGTTGGCCACCAGGAGCACCGGGCGGTTCTCCTTGCGCAGGGTCTCGGCCACTTCCTCGTCCGCCGCGGTGAGCCCGTCTTTCGCGCTGACCACGAACAGCACCAGGGACGATTCGCCAATGGCCTGGAGCACTTGCTGCGCGGTCAGGTAGTCGATGCCTTCCGCACCGCCCACCAGGCCGCCGGTATCGACCAGAACACAGGGCTCCTGGCCCACGCGACAAATACCGTACTGCCGGTCCCGGGTGACTCCGGGCATGTCCGCGACCAGGGCGTCGCGCGTTCGCGTCAGGGCGTTGAAGAGGGTCGACTTGCCGACGTTGGGTCGGCCGACGATGGAGACGACGGGAAGCACGTGGCCGGCGTCAAAGCGCCGATCCCGCCTGGACGGCCACCAGGTCGCCTTTGCGGGTGTACACGTACAGGGTGTCGCCCACCACCACGGGGGCGCCGGTAAAGCCCTTACCGCCGATCTTGGTGCGCGCGGCGAACAGGCCGTCGTTCACGTTCATCCAGTGCAGGTAGCCGTCGGCATCACCGACCACCACGAAGTCCTCGTAAAATACCGGGCGGGTCAGGCCACGGTTGCTCAACGCGTCCTGTTTCCACAGCGTGGTGCCGTTGCGGCGATCGAGCAGCCACACGTTGCCGTCGCGATCGCTGATGGCCAGGTTGGTGCGCGCCACGGTCACGCCCGTGCTCGAAGGAATGTCCTTGAACCACAGCAGCCGCCCGGAATCCGCCGCCAGTGAACTGAGGCGATTCTTGTAGCTCGACACCAGCAGGTCGGAGGCGACGAAGATCATCTGTCCGTCCACGTCAGCCAGGCGGTCCAGTTCGGTCCGGCCTTCGCGGGTAGCGACAGGCTCTTCCCACAGCAAGGCGCCGTCTTCCAGGCGCAGCGCCACCACTTCGCCGCCGTCATAACCCAGGTACGCAATGCCCGCACGAATCACCGGGTTGGCGTTTCCACGCAAGGTCAGCAGCGGCACGCTGCGGTCGTAAACCCACAGGCGGCGCCCGTTGTTCTCGTCCAGGCCGAATACCCGCCCGTCGATGGAACGAACCACCACCACGCCGTCTCCCGCGGCCGGGGCGGCCAGCACTTCCGACGACACGCGGGCGATCCAGCGTGGGGTGCCCGTGGCGGATTCGAACGCATGAATCTCACCGTTCTCGGTCCCCATGATGACCAGCGATTCGGACAGGCCAGGACCGCCGCTGAAGGGCAGCTCGGTGTCCAGCTCCCAGTTTTCCTTGCCGCCGGCGACATCCAGGGAGGTCAGGCGGCCCTTGTAGTCCGCCACCCAGAAGGTGCCGTCACGGAAGGCCGGCCGCAGCTGTTGTTTGCGCCGGTCGGTGCCCTTGCCCAGGTCACGCTTCCACACTTCATCGGTGTCGACCGTGGGTTCGAATTCCACCAGTTCGGCCGGGTCGCCCGGCTTGGGGTCGGAGGCGAACCAGCCCTTGATCGTGCTGCAGGCCGGCAGGGTGAGCACCAGCGTCAGTGCCAGCAGAAAGCGCGTGCGCATCAGGACGACTCCGCGGCATCAGCGGCGCCGGCCAGGTCGTCGATCTTCATTTCCAGCAGGGGGCGGTAACCGACACCCGAATCCCCCAGGTCCATGGCGCGCCGGTAGGCTGCCAGGGCTTCGCCCTGCTCGCCGCGGGCGCGGTGGATGTCGCCTCGGATTTCCTCGAAGCGGCTTTCGAAACCGGTGTCGGAGGCGGCGCCGTCCAGGGTGGCCAGGGCGTCGTCCAGTTGACCCAGTTCCAGCTGCAGGCGCGCCAGGCGTTCGCGAATGATGACCTTGAGCGGCGGCGGCTCGGCCGTCGGCAGGGCTTGCTTGAGCAGGCTGACCGCCAGGTCGACCTGGTCCGATTCGACACGGGCGCGCGCCATCTGCAATGCGGCCAGGGGCAGGTACGACGAAGAGCCGTGCTCTGACTTGAGCACTTCGAAGTTGGCCACCGCGTCATTCAGGCGATCTTCCGCCAGCAGTTCCAGCATGGTCTCGTATTCGCTGGAAGCCTGTTGCGCCTTGCCGTCCTGCCACAACTGCCACTGTTTGAATCCGAACAGTCCGCCAAAGGCCAGTACCAGGCCCATGACGATGGCGCTGCCGTTTTCCTGCAGCCATTTCTTGACGCGTTCGCTCTGCTCGTGTGAATCGTAAACTTCTACCATTGGTCTCGTTCTCTTCGTGGCCCATTGGCCACCGTTTTCGTGTTCTCGTCATCACGCGGCCGTTTCAGGCCGCGCGCCGTTCCAGCCAGTCACTGAACCAGGCAGCCGCCCGGTCCCAGTCGAGCGTAATCTGCTCGCCGTCCTCGCGCAGGAATTTCACCGCCACGGTGCGCGAGCCCACTTCATCCTCTCCGAGGACCAGGGCCAGCGCGGCGCCGCTGCGATCGGCCCGTTTGAATTGCGACTTGAAGCTGCCCTGCCCCGCGTTGCATACCAGATTGAGCCCCGGCACCTGGTCGCGCAGCCGCTCGGCCAGCGCCATCCCCTCGGCCTTGGCGCGCTCACCGGCCATCACCACGTAGCCGTGCAGCGATTCGTCACCGGTCACGCCGACAAGTTCCATCAGGGCCACCAGCCGTTCCAGGCCCATGGCGAACCCGGTGGCCGGCCAGGGTTTGCCACCCTGAAGTTCCACCAGGCCGTCGTAGCGGCCACCGGCGCAGATCGTTCCCTGCGCGCCCAGGTCGTCGGTGACCCACTCGAACACGGCATGGCAATAATAATCCAGGCCACGCACCAGGCGGGGATTGAGCGTGTACGCGATGCCCAGCCGCGCCAGGTGTTCGCGCAGACCATCGAAGTGCGCGCGGGACGCCTCGCCAAGGAAATCGGTCATTTTCGGGGCCTCGGCCAGCAAGGCCTGAACCTCCGGAATCTTGCTGTCGAGGATGCGCAGCGGGTTGCGTTGCAAGCGGCTGCGACTGTCCTCGTCCAGCGCGTCTTCATGGCGCGCCATGTAGGTGACCAGCGATTCGCGGTAGGCCACGCGCTCCTCGGCGTTGCCCAGCGAATTGAGCTCCAGGCGCACATCGTCCAGGCCCAGCCGCGCCCAGATTCGTTCACCCATGGCCAGCAACTCGGCGTCGACATCCGGCCCTTCAGCCCCGAACACCTCCGCGCCCACCTGGTGGAACTGGCGGGTGCGCCCCTTCTGCGGACGTTCGTGCCGAAACATGGGACCGCGGTACCACAGGCGCTCGGGCGCAGCGTACAGCAGGCCGTTCTGCAAGGCGGCCCGCACCACGCCGGCCGTACCTTCGGGCCGTAGGCTCAATGAATCGCCGTTGCGGTCGTCGAAGGTATACATTTCTTTTTCGACCACGTCGGTGGCCTGGCCGATGGCCCGGGTGAACACCTCGGTGCGCTCCAGGAGCGGCGTGCGAATCTCGCGGAATCCGTACTGTGCCAGCACGTCGCGCACCACGGACTCCAATCTCTGCCAGGTCGCAATGTCGCCCGGCAGGATATCGTGCATACCGCGAATGGATCGATAGGTCTGGGTCACGCCGGCTTCTGCTCGCAGTTCTTCCAGGGGGTGCGCAGCCTCGCGGGGAGGCTCATTCCGGATCTGGGCCGGATCCCGATTCCGGTTCGTCGCTGACCTGCTCGACCGGGTCGAGCAACAACCGGGCGACGTCGTCCCGGGTGTGGGGGGCCAGGTCGACCACGTCACCGTCGAGCAGCAGGCGCACGGCGGAAGCACGGCCGAGGGACACCTGGAAAGGTCCTTCGCCACGGTAGCTGCGGGCCTCGCCGCCACGTAACAGGTCCTGTTCCAGGCGTTCGCCATCACCCTGGGTGATCTCCACCCAGGTATCGGCCGACGTCTCCAGTTCCAGCAGGTGACCGCCGTCCGCCATGGCCTGGCGTGCCGCCTCCAGGGCTTTCCAGGCCTGCGCACCGGCGTCGGCCGTACGGCTGCCCGCTGGTCCCCGCAGGGATTCCAGGCTGGCGATCGAAGCGTTCACATGGGTATCCGTTTCGACGGCGGCGCCATCAGCAGGGTGCTCGGCCGGCGCATCGACGCGCGCCAGCCGCACCGCCTCGTGCGTCATCTGCCATGCCAGGGTGCCCACCAGCAGGGAGCCGAGGACATAGCTGGCCACGCGCAGCCAGCGATCGGAGGCCTGCGCCCGCGGTCGGTTCTCGAACACGGTCTGCACGCCGGGAGATTCGCCTTCGTGGGCAGCCAGCAGCGCCTCGGTGGAGGCCGCGTCGAGTTCGAGGAGTTCGGCGTAGCGGCCCAGGTGGCCTTTCAGGTAGATCGGGGCGATCCCGGGTTCGCGGCCTGCTTCCACCGCGGCCAGCACCCGCAACGGGCAACGAATCCGCTCAGCCGCCTGTTCCAGGGAAAGTCCCCTGGCTTCACGCAACTGGCGCAGGTCTTCGCCGGTGCTCATCGGAATCGTTGTTTGTTCTTCTGTCATCCCGAGGTGTTCCCTTGTGCTTCGGCCGTCTCGGCGGCCGCGGGGAATTTCTGGATCAGTTCGTTCCGGTATCGACCGGCCTGTTCGATGTTGTTCAGGCCCGATTCCACCCGGTAGCCCAGCAACAGGCTCGCCGCGGTCATTTCACCGCCCGCCTCGTAGCGCTGCAGGAAGGCCCGCGCCCGGAGGTAGTCAGCCCGTTCGTAGCTCAATTCGGCCAGCGACAGCAGGGCGTCAGGGAAATGCGGATCGTACGTCAGCGATTGTCGCAGATAGCCTTCGGCCTTGTCCATGTCGCCCCGCTGCAGGGCGCAGGCGCCCGCGTTGGCCATGGCCACCGCCGGCGTGCGATAAAACGGGTCCTCCAGCGCCGCCTCGAAATATCGATCAGCCTTGCGCCCTTCGCCGTTGCGGCACAGGAACGAGCCATAATTGTTGTTCACGTCACCATTGTCCGGGTCGGCACGCAGCGCTTCCCGAAAATGCTTTCCGGCATTCTCGTCTTCACCGATGGTCTCGTACAACACACCCAGCATGGTGTGGGCCGGCGCGAAATCCGGCTCGGCCGCCACCGCCTTCTTCAGCTTTTCCAGGGCGATTTCATACTGGCCGCGCGCCATGTACTCGCGGCCCATCTGTGTGTTCAGCTCCGCCGCCTTGCGCGCGGAACTGCGACTGCCGCTGTCTTCCGGCGTTGACGCGCAGGCCGCCAGCAGGGCCGCGGCGAGGAGGCCTGGGAGGAGGGTCAGCTGGCGTCGTGTTCTTCTCATCGACCGGTTCCTGGTCAGTTGTCCTGCCGCTCGAGGCGCAGCATCTCGCGGCGTCGCGTGCGGTCACGGAAATCGCCGGCGAGCTGACCGCAGGCCGCGTCGATGTCGTCACCGCGGGTTTTGCGCACCGTCGCGATCAGGCCGCCTTCGCGCACGATGTTCTGGAAGGCTTCGATCCGCTTCGGAGGCGAGCAGCGATAGGACGTGCCCGGAAACGGGTTGAACGGAATCAGGTTCAGCTTGCTCGGCAGGCGACGCAGCAGCTTGACGAGTTCACGGGCATGCTGATCGCTGTCGTTGACCCCGTCCAGCAGCGTGTATTCAAAAGTGATGGAGCGTTTCTTCTGTCCGCCCAGGTAATCGCGGCAGGCGTCCATCAGTTCCGCGATGGGGTACTTGCGATTCAGCGGCACGATCTCGGTCCGGAGTTCGTCTCCCGGGGCGTGCAGGGATACGGCCAGGGCCACGTCCTCCGCCTCTTTCAGGTCACGGATTCGCGGCACCAGGCCGGCGGTGCTGACCGTCACGCGCCGGGCCGCCAGGCCGAACCCCAGGTCCGCGCGCATCAGGCGCAGGGCCGGAATCACCTGCTCGAAATTCAGCAGCGGTTCGCCCATGCCCATCATGACCACGTTGGTGATGCGGCGTTCGCCGTTTCGCTCGTGACCCAGGGCGTGGGCCGCCAGCCACACCTGGCCGATGATCTCCGAGGTGGTCAGGTTGCGCGCGAAACCCTGTGCGCCCGTGGAGCAGAACGTGCAGTTCAAAGCACAGCCCACCTGCGAAGACACACACAGGGTGCCCCGCCCCGGCTCCGGAATGAACACCGTCTCAACCGCGTTGCCGCCGGGCAGGCCCATGAGCCACTTCACCGTACCGTCTTTCGAGATGCGCTCGGACACGATCCTGGGCGGGCGGATCTCCGCGATGTGTTCGAGCTTCT
Organism: Gammaproteobacteria bacterium; assembly: GCA_030431095.1. Classification (GTDB taxonomy): domain Bacteria; phylum Pseudomonadota; class Gammaproteobacteria; order Xanthomonadales; family SZUA-36; genus Marinihelvus. The sequence goes on from JAUIJU010000002.1 coordinate 123,046, forward strand.
GGCGCAGCGCCTTGCCCAGGTCCGTCATGCCCTCGAAGTCCAGCACCTGATGGTGGTAGACCCACCGCAATACCTGCTCCGCGCGATACGGCTTCTCGCCGATGGAGGCGAAAAAGTCGCGCAGGCCCTCCTGGTCGAGGTCCAGCAGGTTGATCAGGGTGGCTTCGGCGCTCATGACGGCTTGGCGGGCATCAGCCCAGCGCGTCCTCGCCGAAGAAATAAACGATTTCCGTGCGCGCCGTGTCCGGGCCGTCGGAACCGTGGACCGCGTTGGCGTCGATGCTCTCGGCAAAATCAGCGCGGATGGTGCCGGGCGCCGCTTCCTGCGGATTCGTGGCGCCCATCAGTTCGCGGTTCATGGCAATGGCGTTTTCACCCTCGAGCACCTGGATCATCACCGGGCCGGAAGTCATGAAAGTGACGAGATCATTGTAGAACGGACGTTCCTTGTGCACGGCGTAGAAGCCGCTGGCCTCTTCCTGTGACAGGTGCGCCATGCGGGCGGCCACGACCTTCAGGCCGGCCTTCTCAAAACGGCTGTAAATTTCCCCGATGACGTTTTTGGCCACGGCGTCGGGCTTGATGATGGACAAGGTGCGTTCGACAGACACTGAAGTGTTCCTTCTAAATAATTGAAATAATTGATTGTAGCGCCGATTGGGCCGTCGGTGGCCCGGCGCCTGCCTAAACCGCGTAATTTTAGGCCCCGCAGGCCCTGGCTGCAACGTCGACACGCCACCCGGTGCGCCATGCCTTGACCCCCTCCAAAGCCGAAATTTAAGATGAAGGGGCTCGCCCGGAGAATGGCCGGTACGGGACGAACAAGACCATTCACCTGCCCGCGGCCCCGGCCGCCCTGACGGGGAAACGAATGACCATAGTGTTCCTGGCCATCATCGTCCTGACCCTGATGGTCCTCTCTTACAACCGGGTGCCACTGCTCGTGTGTGTCGGCATCCTGGCCGCCATCACCATCATCCTGACCGAACAGCGACTGGTCTGGCCCACGCCTTCCTGGTTCCGGTGGACCTACGGCATCCTGACGGTCACCCTGCTCGGCTTCGGTATCAAGCCCCTGCGCCGGCTGCTGATCTCCAACCGCCTGCTGGGCCTGTATCGAAAACTGCTGCCCAGAATGTCGTCCACCGAACGCGAAGCGCTGGACGCCGGGACGGTGTGGTGGGAAGGCGACATCTTCAGCGGTCGTCCGCGCTGGCGGCGCCTGCTGAAAACGCCGCGACCGGGCCTCAGTGAACGCGAACAGGAATTTCTCGACGGGCCGGTGGAAGAATTGTGCCGGATGCTCAACGACTGGGAAATCTGCGACCACTACCGCAAGCTGCCCAAACCCATCTGGGATTTTCTCAAGGAACACCGGTTCTTCAGCATGATCATTCCCGAGGCCTACGGAGGACTCGGCTTTTCCGCGCAGGGCAACTCGGCGGTGGTCATGAAGCTCGCCAGTCGCAATCTGACCACGGCGGTCACTGTCATGGTGCCCAACTCACTGGGCCCGGGCGAGCTGCTGATGCACTACGGCACCGATGAGCAGAAGGAGTACTACCTGCCTCGCCTGGCGCGCGGTGATGACATACCCTGTTTCGCCCTGACCGGCGTCAGCGCCGGCTCCGACGCAGCCAGCATGCCCGACGTGGGCGTTGTCTGCATGGGCGAGCACGAAGGCCAGCAGGTACTGGGCATGCGGGTCACCTGGAACAAGCGTTACATCACCCTGGCCCCGGTGGCCACGGTGCTGGGCCTGGCTTTTCGCGCCATCGACCCGGACGGGCTGCTCGGCGACCAGGAAGACCTGGGCATTACCTGCGCGCTGATCCCCGCCGACACCCCCGGGGTGAACATCGGCAATCGGCACCTGCCCATCGGCGCGGTGTTCCAGAACGGGCCCACTCAGGGCTCGGACGTGTTCGTTCCCATGGACTGGGTGATCGGCGGACGGGCGCGCATCGGGCAGGGCTGGCGCATGCTGATGCAGAGCCTGGCCGCCGGACGCGCCATTTCCCTGCCGGCGCTGGGCACTTCCGGCGGCAAGATGTCGGCCCTGCTGACCGGCGCCTACGCACGCATTCGCAAACAGTTCGGCATCCCCATCGGATACTTCGAAGGCGTGCAGGAGCCGCTGGCGCGAATCGGGGGGCGCACCTACCGCATGGACGCCGCGCGGATGATGACCCTGGTGGCCCTGGACGAGGGCGAGAAGCCCAGTGTGTTGTCGGCCATCCTCAAGTACCAGTTGACCGAGGGCAACCGGCAGACCATCAACGACGCCATGGACGTACACGGCGGCAAGGGCATCATCCAGGGGCCGAACAATTACCTGGCCCACGCTTATACCGCCCTGCCCGTGTCCATCACCGTCGAAGGCGCCAACATTCTCACACGCTCGCTGATCATTTTCGGCCAGGGCGCGATTCGCGCTCATCCCTGGCTGCTGAAGGAAATGGAAGCGGCCCGCGCCCCGGCCAACAGCCAGGCGCGGCGTGACTTCGACAACGCCCTGTTCTCGCACGCCGGTTACACCATCAGCAACCTCGTGCGCTCGTTCATGCTGGCCTTGACCGGCGGCTTCGCGACGCGCGCGCCGGTGCGGGGAAAAACCGCGCGTTACTACCGGCAACTGTCGCGCATGAGTGCGGCCTTCGCCCTGATCGCGGACGGCGTGCTGCTCACCCTGGGCGGCAAGTTCAAGTTCAAGGAAACCCTGTCGGGCCGCTTTGCCGACGTGCTGATCCACCTCTACATGGCCAGCGCCGTGCTCAAGCGCTTCGAAGACGAAGACCGCCCGCCGGAGGACCTGCCGCTGGTGGCCTGGGCGGTGGAGGACAGCCTGGTCAAGGTGCAGAACAGCCTGTACGGCGTACTCGACAATTTCCCGGTCCCCCTGCTTGGCGGACTGTTGCGCCTGTTCGTGTTTCCTTTCGGCCGCCCGTATTCGTCACCGTCGGACCGCGTGTCGCAGCAGGTGGCGAAGCTGCTGATGAGCGAAAACGAAAGCCGTGACCGCGTGGTCCAGGGGGTCTACCTGTCCGACGCCGACGATGCCGCGGGGCGCGTGGCCAAGGCCTTCCACCTGGTGCTGGAATCAGCCGAGGCCGAACAGGCCATCCGCAACGCCCTGGGCGAAAGCGTGTCGCTGGACAACTACGACGACCTGGTGCGACGCGCCGTGGAAAGCGGCGTGATCAACGAGGAACAGGCCCGCCTGGTGCGCCTGGCGCAGGAGGCCGCGGCCAGCGTGGTGGCGGTGGACGATTTTCCGAAGTCGCACATCGAGGGCTTCGACCAGCCCGCCTTCCGACCCGCGATTCATGCCATGCGCGAGCGCAGCGCCTGACATCACGGCGCGACGGGTTTGCCCTCACGGGGCGTGGAAGAAGTCGGCGATACGCCGCGCATCGCGCAACCCGTCCTCGTAGCCCAGCTGAATCAGGGCCTGGCAGTATTCCGCCTCGAACAGAAGGTAACTGGCCATGCGCCAGTCACGCCCCCAGCCGCCCAGGGTTCGCAGAAGCAATTTCACAGCAGGCGGAAACGCGGCCGCATGCTCGGCGGTCACCACGCGCAGGTCCCTGCTGGGCCGGATGACGAGGGTGTCGATGGGGCGCAGGCCGGTGGCGGCGCGTTGCTCTTGCGGCATCATGGACAGGGTTCGATTGATGCGCCGTAACCGGGCAAGGTCCGCGTTCAATGTGTCCATGAACACCGTATCCAGCAGGTAGCCCCCCACCTCGCCGGCGCTGGGATAGCTGGCCGGCGCCGTGGGCTCCGGGTCGGGCCGCTCGTCCCGCGTACCGATCACCAGGATTCGATCGGCGCCCAGGTGGATCGCCGGGCTCAGGGGCGCCTGCATGCGCATGCCCCCGTCACCGAAGTATTCATTGCCGAGACGTTGTGCGGGAAAAATCATCGGCAGGGCCACCGAGGCCATCACGTGGTCGACCCGTAAACGGGTGGGCTGGCCCTGTCGACGTGTGCGCTGCCAGGGCTCGATGTCTTCGCTGCCCTGGTAAAAACTGATCGCGCTGGCGCGCGTGTAGGCCGAGGCGGTCACCGCGGCGCCGCGCAGATGGCCACCGTGTATCGCCGCGTCGATACCACCGAGCTGCAGGGCGCCTTCGAGCAGCTCGCGCAACGGTTCGTTGTCGAGCAATGCCTGTGGCGCCACCTTGAGCAGCCCGCCGGAGGACAGGGCCAGGAACCAGCGCAAGGCCGAACTGAGTACCGACCAGGCGCCGGTACGGTAGATCCGGCCACAATGCAGTCCCGACCAGAAGCTGACCAGGCGCTCCACGCCGTGCGGAAGATCGCCGGCATGGCTGGCCAGAACGACCGCATTGACCGCGCCGGCCGATGTCCCGCAGATCACGGGAAACGGCGCAGGCTCCGGTTGCAGAACCTCGACGATGGCCCGCAACACCCCGACCTGGTAGGCACCACGCGCGCCACCGCCGGGCAGGACAAGGGCACAGGAAGGCGCAGCGCCTGTCGGCTCCGAGGCGCTCAAGGGCGCAGCCTGTGGGTGTCACCGGACATGGCCAGCACGGTACTGCGCCGGGTCCCGCGAGGCAACCGGACAGGCGGCGGCTGGTATACTCCGTCCCGTTCCAGGGAACCTTTCACGCCGTTCGGAGACTGACTCCGGGAACCGGCGAACGCCAGGCGCCGGACCCTGTCGGGTCCGCCTGAAACCACGGGGACGACCAACGTCATGGATGCACTCACGGAGCAAAGCTGCCGGCCCTGCGAAGGCGGCATCGACCCGCTGTCCGCCGAACGGGTGTCGCGGCTGCTGCCGCAGGTTCCCGGCTGGACCCTCGCCAGCGACGGACACGCCATCAGGCGCCGTTTCGACTTTCCCGGATTCGGCCGCACCATGGGTTTCATCAACGCCATGTCCTGGATGGCCAACCGCCAGGGCCATCACCCGGATTTCACCGCCGGCGCCGATCATTGCACCGTGCATTACACCACCCACGCCATCGGCGGCCTTTCGGAAAACGACTTCATCTGCGCCGCTCGGCTGAATGCCCTCGTGGAGAATTGACCATGACCACCGCACCGACCACCCTGGGCGTGACCGACTCCCCGGCCAATTCCGACGAGGCGCGACGTGCCCGGCTGGCCGAAGCCATCGGCACGGTCAACGGGATTCTTCTGGGCAAGGAACGCCAGGTACAGCTGGCTTTCAGTTGCCTCCTGGCGCGCGGCCACCTGCTGATCGAAGATCTGCCCGGGGTGGGCAAAACCACGCTGGCCCACGCCCTGGCCACCGTGCTGGGCGCAGACTACCAGCGCATTCAGTTCACCAGCGACCTGATGCCGGCCGATATCCTGGGCGTATCCATCTACCGGCGCGACAAGGAGGCATTCGAGTTTCATCCCGGCCCGATCTTCGCCGACGTGGTGCTGGCCGACGAGGTCAACCGCGCCACGCCCAAGACCCAGAGCGCGCTGCTCGAAGCCATGGCCGAAGGCCAGGTGACCATCGAGGGCAGCACCCATGCCCTACCCGATCCGTTTTTCGTGATCGCCACGCAGAACCCGCTGGACCTGGTGGGCACCTATCCCCTGCCCGATTCGCAGCTCGACCGTTTTCTGCTCAGCATCAGCCTGGGCTTTCCCGACCCGGAGGTGGAGCGTGAACTGCTGGTCAGCGAAGACCGCTCCCGGGTGCTGGCGCGCACCGCGCCGGTCCTGTCGCCGCGCGACGTGCTCGACCTGCAGGAGACTTGCGCGCAGTTGCACGTCAGCGACGCGCTGCTGGCCTATGTACAGGCCCTGCTGGCGGAGACGCGCAACAGCCGATGGTTTGACATCGGCCTGTCACCCCGCGCCGGCCTGGCCCTGCTCCGTTGCGCGCGCGCCCACGCCTTCCTGGAACAACGTGACTTCGTCGCCCCCGAGGACATCAAGGCGGTCTTTCCCGGCCTGGCGCGGCACCGGATGACCGTTAGTCACGGTCTGGAGGCCAGCGTCGAGGACCAGGTCGACGGCCTGCTGGCGCAGGTCGCCCTGCCCTGATCCGCGGTCGCCCGCGTATGAACACGGTCGCCGCCGCGGACTCCTCCACGCCGCCGGCGCGGCGGTCGCCGGCCCGGCGGCGCGGCCTGCTCGGCGCCCTGTGGGCGCATTTCTGGCCCCGTGAGGCCATCCGCGACTGGGTGATCGGCCGCGTGCGCAAGCGTGGCGGCGCCATCACTCCCCCGTACACCCTGGCCTACCGGGGTATCTTCATCCTGCCCACGGTGTTCGGATTCGGCTTCGGCGGCATGCTGGTGTTCACCGCCCTCGGCGGCCTCAATTTCAACAACAACCTGGCCCTGCTGCTGGTTTTCGTCCTGGGCGCACTGGCGCAGATGACCACGTTGCTGGCCTATCGCAATCTTGTCGGCCTGCGAGTCGCCGCGGTGCGCAGCGAACCGGTCTTCGCCGGCGAGCCGGCGCATCTGTACCTCGACCTGGACAACCCCGAGGACCGCCATCGCTTCGCTGTGGAAGCCGCGCTGGCCACGGACCGCGCCGGTGACTGCGTGGACCTGCGACCCGAGCGCCCGGCCAGCCTGGCCCTGGCCCTGCCCACGCGTCGCCGTGGCTGGCTCGAGCCGCCGCCGTTGCGCATCGAAACACGCTACCCGATGGGCTTCTTTCGCGCCTGGTCCTGGGTGTTTCCCGACACCCAGTGCCTGGTCTATCCGCGACCCGCGCAGAGCCCCCCGCCCCTGCCCGCCACCGGCGCCGGACACTCGGGGCAGGCGCGTCGAGGCGACGGTGACCAGGTGTACGGCCTGCGCAACTACCGCGCAGGCGACCCGCTCAAACACATCGCCTGGCGCACCAGCGCCCGGCACGGCCAGTTGTATTCGCGGGAAATGGAATCGCCCAGGGACAGCGCCTGCGTCCTGGACTTTCACCGCCTCGACGGCATGGACACCGAGCAGCGCCTGTCGGTGCTGACCGCCTGGGTGCTGCAGGCCGAGCACCGGCAACTGGTTTACGCCCTGGTGCTGCCCGGCCGCACCGTGGCGCCCGCCTCCGGCCCGGCGCACCGCGCCGAATGCCTGGAGGTCCTCGCCCTGTTCGGCACATGAAACACGGGCGCATGAGGCAGGGTTTGCACAACCCCCTTTACTGGGTGGTGGGCACCCTGGCCGTGGCCCTGCTGCCACAGTTGCCGAGCATGGCGCCACACCTGGTGGCGATCACCCTGCTGCCGATCGCCTGGCGCACCCTGGCTGAACTGCGGGGCTGGAAACCGCTGCCCACCCTGCTGCGTCTGGGCATCACCCTGGCCACGCTGGTCGTCCTGGTGGGAACCTACGGCAATCTGCTGGGGCGCCGCGCCGCGGTCGGCCTGCTCAGCCTGATGCTCGCGCTGAAGCTGCTGGAAACCTACCGGGCACGCGACGCCCGCGTGGTGGCCAGCCTGTCCCTGTTCCTGTGCGCCACGCAGTTCCTGTTTTCCCAGGGCATGCTCATGGTGGTTTACGGGGCCACCTGCATGACCGGGGCCCTGGCCGCCTTCGCGCTGATCGCGCGACGCGAGGCGTTCGCCGTGACAGCCCGGCCGGCGCCGACCGGACGGGGTCTGCTGGGCGAACTCAGCTTCGGCTCACGCCTGATGGCGCTGGCGGTGCCCCTGGGCCTGGCCCTGTTCCTGCTGTTTCCGCGCTGGGGCAGTCCGTTGTGGGGCGTGCCGGAGCGCTCGCTGGATGCGCGGACCGGACTCAGCGACAGCATGACGCCCGGCACCATCCAGGCCCTGTTCATGGACGACTCGCCGGCCTTCCGCGCGGACTTCAGAACCGGTCTCCCGGCACGCCGGGACCTGTACTGGCGCGGTCCCGTGCTGTGGAACTTCGACGGGCGCCAGTGGCAAACCGACTTCTACGGGCGGCGTATCGAGGCGGACACCCTGCCCGATGCAGCCGAGGCCCCCTACGTGTACGAGGTGCAACTCGAGCCGCACGAGCGACACTGGCTGTTCGCGCTGGACTATCCGGCGATCAAGCCCCCGCAGGCGCAACGCCTGACCGTGGACTACCAGCTGATGACCCGACGCGGCATCACCCGGCTGACCGTGTACGAGATGGCGTCGGATCCCGATTTCATCGACTCGCCCGACCTGCGACAGACTTTTCGCCAGCGCGCCCTGCAATTGCCCGAAGCGTTCAATCCGCGCACCCGCGAACTGATGGCCGGGTGGCGCGCCGAGGCCAACTCCGACGCGGACCTGGTGCGCCGGGCGCTGGCCCACTTCAACCAGGAAAATTTTCGCTACACCCTGAACCCGCCCCTGCTGTCGCGCCATTCCGTGGACGAGTTCCTGTTCGACACGCGTGAAGGCTTCTGCGAGCACTACGCCTCGACCTTCACCATCATGATGCGGATGGCCGGCATCCCCGCCCGGGTGGTCACCGGCTACCAGGGCGGCTGGTACAACGAACTGGGCAACTATGTCCTGGTACGCCAGTCCGACGCCCACGCCTGGTCCGAGGTATGGCTGGCGGGCGTGGGCTGGACCCGCATCGACCCCACCGCGGCGGTGGCCCCCTCGCGGGTGGAACGAGGCGCGATCGACGCGCTCGGCGAGCGACGCTTTCTGCTGGATTACGAATGGCTGCGCGAAGTGCGCAACGGTTTCGACTGGCTCAACCGCGCCTGGAACGACTGGGTGATCGCCTTCGATGCCGCGCGCCAGTCAAGCCTGTTGGGTTTCATGGGCGTGGAACGACTGAGCGCCCGCACGCTGGTGGCCCTGCTGGCGGGCGCCATGGGCGTTGTCGCCCTGTTGCTGTTGCCCTGGCTGCTGCGCCTGGGGCGTCACCGCGAGCGGGACCCGGTGGTGCGCCTGTGGCACCGTTTCCTGCAGCGCCTCCACCGGGCAGGCGTGCCGGTCACCGTCTCGATGGGGCCGCTGGAAGTGGCCGGCGCCACGGCCGGGCACGCCGGCATCGACCCCGACGAGGTAAAGCGCATCACGGGCGGCTACCTGAACTTGCGATATGCTTCCGATGTCCAAGGACGTGACGTCCTGATCCGGGACCTCAAACGATTTCGAGTCGGGAGACCCTCATGAAGCTGCGCGCAGTCCTCGCCCTCGCCACCGCCACGCTGGCGGCCTGCTCCACCGTGCCCGAGGCCCTTCAGGGCGCCTACCCCGCGCTGACGCCCGAGTCGACATCCGCCCGTGACATCGGCCGCAACGTGCGCTGGGGTGGGGTCATACTGGAGGCGCGCCCGGAAGCGGAACGCACCTGCTTCGAAGTGCTCTCGCGCAACCTGGACCGTTCCATGCGCCCGCGCGCAGAGGACCTGACGCAGGGGCGATTTATCGCCTGTCGGGACGGTTTCCTTGACCCGGAAATCTTCGCCAAGGGCCGCGAAGTCACCCTGACGGGCCGGGTGGAGCGCCTTGACGAGCACAAGGTCGGCGCCTTCGATTACACCTATCCGGTACTCGCGGCGGGGTTTCTGACCATGTGGCCCAAGCGCCCCGACGTGATCATCGACAGCTACCCGGACCCATTTTACGACCCCTGGTACTGGGGACCCTACTGGGGACCCTATTACCGCTACCCGTACTATGGCCGCGGCGGATACGGGCGCACCACGGCCCGTTCCGTGGGTCACGATCAGCGCATCGACGTACCGGCCGGGCAGGACTGAACCGGGACTCACGGCACTGACGCGCTCGCCCGCGCCTGACTATACTGGTGCGGTGTCGACACGGGGGTGCGAGGGATGGCGACGTTCGAGGGGTTTCCGGCGGGTTCCAGGACAACAAGCGACGCCCCGGTTTTCCGTACGGGGGCTGAATGATGGAAATCGTCCTGTTGATCCTGGCCATTCTCGTCATCGCCGGCATCTGGGTGTACAACCGCCTGGTTCGCCAGCGCAACGTGGTGGCGGCTGCCTGGTCGGATATCGACGTACAACTGCAGAAACGCCATGAACTGGTGCCCAACCTGGTCGCCACGGTCCGGGGTTACATGGACCACGAGGCCGGCGTTCTGGAACGCACCACCCTTTCGCGCAGCGCGACACCGGAGCGGGTGGGCGAACTGGCAGCTCAGGAGACCGGCCTTTCCCGCAGCCTCGGCCATCTGTTCGCGCTGGCCGAGGACTACCCGGAGCTCAAGGCCAGTGAGGGCTTTCGCCAGTTGCACGCCAGCCTGGTGGGCATCGAGGACGACCTGCAGTACGCCCGGCGTTATTACAATGGCGCGGTGCGCGACAACAACAACCTGGTGCAGAGTTTCCCGATCAACCTGGTGGCTGGCCCGCTGGGCTTTCGCCAGGCCGAGTTTTTCGAAATCGAGCTGGCCAGCCAGCGGCAGGCGCCCCATGTGGCGCTGTAGGCGGGTGCTCGGCCTGGCGCTGGCCGTACTGGCCGGCGCGGCCCTGGCCGATGAACGCATCCTGTCCTACGAGGCCGACATTCTCATTGGGCAGGATGCGGCCCTGACGGTCACGGAGACGATCCGCGTGCGCGCCGAGGGGCGTGACATCCGGCGCGGCATTTTTCGCGACTTCCCCACCCGCTACCGCGACCGTAACGGCAATCACTACCGGGTGGATTTCACCCTGCTCGACGTGTCGCGCAACGGCGTTTCCGAACCGCACCACACCGAGGGTCGCAGCAACGGCATTCGCATCTACGCCGGTTCGGCCAACCGCACCATCGAACCGGGTGAACACACTTACCGCATCCGCTACCGCACCACGCGCCAACTGGGTTTCTTCGACGATCACGACGAGCTGTACTGGAACGTCACCGGCAATGGCTGGGCTTTTCCCATCGAACAGGCCGGCGCCCGGGTGCGCCTGCCGGCCCCTTTGCGGGCGGACGAGTTGGAACTGGACCTGTACACCGGCGGCCAGGGGGCCACCGGGCAGGCCGCGGAGGCCTGGGTGGAGGCCCCGGGCGAAGTGCGGTTTCGCACCACCGCGCCGCTGGGGCCGTACCAGGGCCTGACCATCGCCGTGGCCTGGCCCAAGGGTGTGGTGGCGGCGCCCACCGACGCCGAGCGCGCCGCCTGGTTCCTGCGTGACAACGGCGGCGCCCTGGTGCTGCTGCTGGCGTTCATCGCCCTTCTGGGGTGGTACCTGTGGGCCTGGTACCGCAAGGGCCGCGACCCGAAGAAGGGCGTGATCATCCCCCGCTACGAACCCCCCAGGGGACTGTCCCCCGCGGCCTGCCGTTACGTGAAGGACATGGGCTTCAGTCGCCAGGCCTTCACTGCCGCGGTGGTCAGCCTGGGTGTCAAGGGCCACCTGACCATCGAGGAAGACGACGGCGACTTCGTGCTCAGCGCCACCGATCGCAAGCAGCCCAGGCAGCCGCCGAGTCCCGGCGAACAGGCCGTACTCGACGCCCTGTTGCCGGGCGGCAGGGGGCGCATCGAACTGGAGCAGGAACACCACGGGCGCTTCCGCGCGGCACACTCCGGCGTGTCCAGCGCACTCAAGCGGGAGTACAAGGGGCGCCTGTTCAACCTCAATGGCATCTACGCCTTGCCCGCCCTCATTCTCACGGTGCTGGCCACGGTGATCGCGGCCATCCTCGAGCAGGGCAACCCGCTGATCTGGGTGGCCTGGGCGATACTGGCGATCGGCATCCACCTGCTGTTCATCTTCCTGTTGCGCGCGCCCACCGTCACCGGCCGCAAGGTCATGGACGAGATCGAGGGGTTCCGCCTGTACCTGGACACCGCCGAGCAGGAGCGCCTGGACCGCATGCAGTCGCCACGGCTGACGCCGGAGGTGTTCGAGGCTTTCCTGCCCTACGCCTTCGCCCTGGGCGTGGAGAACCACTGGGTCGAACGTTTCGAACGCGAGTTCCCGGCCGACCATCCCGAGCGGGCCGCCTACCACCCATCCTGGTATCACGGTCACCTGGCCGGGGCGCACAGCCTGGGCCACATCGGTTCGGGCCTGAGTTCCGGCCTG
>JAUIJU010000104.1 GCA_030431095.1 Gammaproteobacteria bacterium
CCAACTCACCGCGCTGGCCGCCGGGCGTGATGCCGAGGCCACCCGGGCCGGCCTGGGCGAGATGGATGAATCCCTGCTGCGCCAGCGTACTTTCGACGGTAACCGGCCTTCAGAGCTGATGCTGTTGGACCGCCTGACGCCCGGGTCCCTGGGTCGCCTGCTGGCCTATTATGAGCACAAGGTGTTCGTCGAGAGCGTGCTGTGGAACATCAACGCATTCGACCAGTGGGGCGTGGAGCTGGGCAAGACCCTGGCCCCGGGCATCCAGTCCGCGCTGGCGGGGGGTGACGGGGTCGGCCAGGGCCTGGATGGGCTGCTGGCGGAAATCGCGAGTCTGCGGGGGCGCTGATCGCCCCCGGCGAAAGGCGCGCCCTAGCGCCCTTTCTTGAGCACGCCCATCATGCCGCGCATCAATTCCTTGCCCAGCCAGCTGCCGAAACTGCGGGCGAAGCTCTTGGCCATGGTCTGGCCGGTGCTGTCGCTGCGGCGTGATCGGGAACGGCCGGACGGGGTCTTCTCGGCCTTTTGTTTCGCCTTTTCTGCCGCGGCAGCAGCCGTTTTCGCCCGCTCCATGAGAATTTCCGCCGCTGATTCCCGGTCCACGGCCTCGTCGTAGCGCCCGCCCAGGTCGCTGGCCTTCAGCAGCGCGCCGCGCTCCGCGTCATCCAGCGGACCGATGCGCGAGGTGGGAGGCCGCACCAGGCAGGCGTCCACCATGCAGGGGATTCCCTCCTCGTCCAGGCAGGAAACCAGCGCTTCGCCTACGCCGAGCTGCGTGATCACCGATACCGTGTCCAGCGCCGGATTGGGGCGAAAGGTCTGCGCAGCGGCTTTCACCGCGCGCTGGTCACGCGGCGTGTAGGCGCGCAGGGCATGCTGCATGCGATTACCGAGCTGTCCGAGCACATCGTCGGGCAGGTCGGAAGGACTCTGGGTGATGAAATACACGCCCACGCCCTTGGATCGGATCAGGCGTACGATCTGCTCCACGGCTTCGAGCAGCGCCGGCGGCGCCTTGTCGAACAGGAGGTGCGCCTCGTCGAAAAAGAATACCAGTTCCGGGTGATCGGGGTCCCCGACCTCCGGCAATTCCTCGAACAGTTCACTGAGCAGCCACAGCAGGATGGTGGCGTACAGGCGCGGTTTGCGGATCAGGCGGTCGGCGGCCAGGATGTTGATGTGCCCGCGGCCCAGCGCGTCGCGCCGCATCAGGTCGGCCAGTTGCAATGCCGGCTCACCGAAAAACCCCTCCGCGCCCTGTTCCTCCAGCACCAGCAGGCGACGCTGGATGGCGGCCACCGAGGCGGTGCTGATGTTGCCGTACTCCAGCGACAGGGTTTTGCGCTGCTCGCCGACGAAACGCAGGATCTGCTGCAGGTCTTCCAGGTCGAGCAGCAGCAGGCCCTGGTCGTCCGCTACGCGGAAAGCGATGTTGAGGATGCCCTCCTGGGTATCGTTGAGTTCCAGCAGGGCGGCCAGCAACAGCGGGCCCATTTCGCTCACGGTGGTGCGCACCGGGTGTCCCTTTTGCCCCTCCACGTCCCAGAACACGGTCGGCCAGGCCTCCGGGGCGTAGCCCGGGATGCCGATCACCTCGAGACGCTCGTCGATCTTCGGGTGCGGCGAGATGGGCGCGCCCAGGCCGGACAGGTCGCCTTTCACGTCGGCCAGGAACACCGGCGTACCGATGCGTGAGAAGCCTTCGGCCAGCACCTGCAGGCTGACCGTCTTGCCGGTGCCTGTGGCCCCGGCGATCAGGCCGTGGCGGTTGCCCCAGGCCGGCAGCAGGTAGCGCTTCTCCGCGCCCTTGCCGATCAGGATGGGTTGAATGTCGCTCATGGTTCCCGCCGTGTATCCGTCAAGGTGTCAACGCGGCACAGCATAGCGGAAAATTTGCCGCCCTCAATCCGGCTGCCCGGAGCCGCCCCGGTCATTCACATGGGCGGCAGGGCGGGTTATTCTTTCCTCCTTTACCCAGAAGGCGTCGCCAGAACGCCCCGTCAACGAGTTTCATTTCATGAGTTCCACGCCAGAGCATCCGACGCCAGGGCAACCGGCTCCGTACCAGCCCGCCGAGATCGAGGCGCGCCTGCAGGCGCGCTGGAAAGCCGATCGAACCTTCGAAGTGACCGAGGATCCCGAGCGGGAATCCTTCTACTGTCTGTCCATGCTGCCGTATCCTTCAGGCGCCCTGCACATGGGCCACGTGCGGAACTACACCATCGGCGACCTGATCAGCCGGTACCAGCGGATGCGTGGCAAGAACGTGTTGCAGCCCATGGGCTGGGACGCCTTTGGCCTGCCGGCGGAGAACGCGGCGATCAAGCACGAGACGGCGCCGGCGAAGTGGACGTACGCCAACATCGAACACATGCGTGGCCAACTCGAACGGCTGGGATTCGCCTACGACTGGCGCCGCGAGGTCACCACCTGCAAGCCCGAATACTACCGCTGGGAGCAGCTGATGTTCACCCGGTTGATGAAACAGGGCCTGGCCTACCGCAAGGACGCCGAGGTCAACTGGGACCCGGTGGACCAGACCGTGCTGGCCAACGAGCAGGTGGTCGACGGGCGTGGGTGGCGCTCCGGCGCCGTGGTCGAGCGCCGCACCATCCCGCAATGGTTCCTGAAGATCACAGACTACGCGGACGAGTTGCTGTCCGGCCTGGATGACCTGGAGGGCTGGCCCGATTCCGTCAAGACCCAGCAGCGCAACTGGATCGGTCGTTCGGAAGGCGCCGAATTCGCCCTGTCGTTGTGCGACGCCGACGGCGTGGCGCGTGACGATGGCCTGGCCATCGAGGTGTTCACCACGCGTCCCGACACGGCGTTCGGCGTGACCTACGCGGTGCTGGCGCCGGAGCACCCGCTGGTGGCGGACATCGTCACGGCGGGCCAGCGCGGAGCGGTGGACGACTTCCTGGAACGGGTCGCCGCCACGTCGGAAATGGACCGCCTCTCGGAGGAAGGCGGCCTGGACCGGCGCGGCGTGTTCACCGGCGCGTTCGTGCGCAACCCCTTTACTGGCCAGGCCGTACCCCTGTACCTGGCCGATTACGTGCTGATGGGGTATGGCACGGGCGCCATCATGGCCGTGCCGGGACAGGACCAGCGCGACTGGGAGTTCGCGGTGGCCTACGACCTGCCCATCATTCGCACGGTGCAGCCGCCGGAAGACTGGGACGGTGAGGCCTACACCGGTGACGGGCCGGCCATCAACAGCCAGTGGCTGGACGGCCTGGACGTCCCCACGGCCAAGGCCCGGGCCATGGACTGGCTGGAAGCGCAAGGCATCGGCCGTCGGACCGTGAACTATCGCCTGCGCGACTGGGGCGTCAGCCGCCAACGATACTGGGGTTGCCCCATTCCCGTCATCTATTGTGACCACTGCGGCGCCGTGCCGGTGCCCGAAGCGGATCTGCCCGTGGTGTTGCCCGAGGACGTGACGTTCATGGGCGTGCAGTCGCCGATCAAGGCCGACCCGGAATGGCGTCGGACCACCTGCCCGGAGTGCGGCGCGCCGGCGGAACGTGAAACCGACACTTTCGACACCTTCATGGAGTCGAGCTGGTACTACGCCCGCTACTGCTGCCCGGGCGCCGACGCCCAGCTGGACGAACGCGCCGACCACTGGCTGCCGGTGGACCAGTACATCGGCGGCATCGAGCACGCCATCCTGCACCTGATGTACTTCCGCTTCTATCACAAGCTGATGCGAGACGCCGGCCTGGTGAACAGTGATGAGCCGGCCAGGCGGCTGTTGTGCCAGGGCATGGTGGTGGCCGAGACCTATCACACCGAGAACGCGGACGGCGAAACGGTCTGGGTGAATCCCGCCGA
>JAUIJU010000105.1 GCA_030431095.1 Gammaproteobacteria bacterium
ATCAAGGAGTTCTTCGGTTCCAGCCAGCTGAGCCAGTTCATGGACCAGAACAACCCGCTGTCGGAGGTCACGCACAAGCGTCGCGTGTCCGCCCTCGGCCCGGGTGGCCTGACCCGTGAACGCGCCGGCTTCGAGGTGCGCGACGTGCACCCGACGCACTACGGCCGCGTGTGCCCGATCGAAACCCCGGAAGGCCCGAACATCGGCCTGATCAACTCGCTGGCCGTCTACTCACGGACCAACGACTACGGGTTCCTGGAAACGCCGTACCGCAAGGTCAGGGACGGCAAGGTCACCGACGAGGTGGAATACCTGTCCGCCATCGTGGAGGGCGATTACGTGATCGCCCAGGCCAACGCCGAACTGAACGACAAGGGCCAGTTCGTCGACGAGTTCATTCCCTGCCGGCACCTGGGTGAATTCACCCTGAAGGAGCCGTCGGAAGTGAGTTACATGGACGTGTCCCCGAAACAGATCGTTTCCGTGGCCGCCTCCCTGGTGCCTTTCCTGGAGCACGATGACGCCAACCGCGCCCTGATGGGCTCCAACATGCAGCGCCAGGCCGTACCGACGCTGCGTGCCGACAAGCCCCTCGTGGGCACCGGCATGGAACGCGTGGTCGCCACTGACTCCGGTGTGACCGCCGTGGCCCGCCGCGGTGGCGTGGTGGACCAGGTGGATGCCGGTCGCATCGTGGTGCGCGCCGACGAGGAAGAGGTGGAAGCCGGAGATCCCGGTGTGGACATTTACAACCTGGTCAAGTACCAGCGCTCTAACCAGAACACCTGCATGAACCAGCGTCCGCTGGTCACCGTGGGCGACATGGTGCAAAAAGGTGACGTACTGGCCGATGGTCCGTCCACCGACCTGGGTGAGCTGGCCCTTGGCCAGAACATGCTGGTCGCCTTCATGCCCTGGAACGGATACAACTTCGAGGACTCCATCCTGATTTCCGAGCGGGTGGTGCAGGAAGACCGTTTCACCACCATCCACATCGAGGAACTGACCTGCGTCGCCCGCGACACCAAGCTGGGCTCGGAGGAGATTTCCGCGGACATTCCGAACGTCGGTGAGCACAACCTGAACAAGCTGGACCAGTCCGGCATCGTGTACATCGGCGCCGAGGTGAAAACCGGCGACATCCTGGTTGGCAAGGTCACGCCGAAGGGCGAGACGCAGCTGACCCCGGAAGAGAAGCTGCTGCGCGCCATCTTCGGCGAGAAGGCTTCCGACGTGAAGGACACCTCCCTGCGCGTGCCCTCGGGCATGGACGGCACGGTAATCGACGTCCAGGTCTTCACCCGGGACGGCGTTGAGAAGGACGAGCGCGCCATCGCGATCGAACAGGAACAGCTGCGCCAGGTGCGCAAGGACCTGGATGACCAGCGTCACATCGTGGAAGGCGCCATTTTCCAGCGCCTGGAAAACGTCCTGACCAACAAGCAGGTAGTCAAAGGCCCGGGCCTCAAGAAAGACCAGAAAGTCACCAAGACCTACCTGGCGGACCTGGACCGTGACGACTGGTTCAAGCTGGTCATGAAAGACGACAAGGCCAACGACCTGCTCGAGGAGCTGGGCGACCAGGTCAAGGCGCAGCGCAAGGCCTTCGACGAACGTTTCGAGGAGAAGAAGGGCAAGATCACCCAGGGCGACGACCTCGCTCCGGGCGTGCTGAAGATGGTCAAGGTCTACCTGGCCGTCAAGCGCCGCATCCAGCCGGGTGACAAGATGGCGGGCCGTCACGGCAACAAGGGCGTCATCTCCATGATCGTGCCCACCGAGGACATGCCCTACATGGATGACGGCACCCCCGTGGACATCGTGCTCAACCCGCTGGGCGTGCCTTCGCGCATGAACATCGGACAGGTGCTGGAGACGCACCTGGGCTGGGCCGCCGCGGGCCTGGGCCTGCGCATCGGCGAGATGCTGGACCAGAACGCCAAGACCGATGAGATCCGCGACTACCTGGGGCAGATCTACAACTCCGACAAGGAAGGCCGCGTCAACATGAAGCAGTTCTCCGCCGCCGAAATCAAGACCATGGCGGGCAACCTGCGCGGCGGTGTGCCGATGGCCACCCCGGTGTTCGACGGCGCCCCCGAGGCGGAGATCAAGCGCCTCCTGGAACTCGCCGGCCTGCCGTCCAGTGGCCAGACCACGCTGTACGACGGCCGCACCGGCGACCCGTTCGATCGCCCCGTGACCGTCGGTTACATGTACATGCTGAAGCTGAATCACCTGGTGGACGACAAGATGCACGCGCGCTCCACCGGCCCGTACAGCCTGGTCACCCAGCAGCCGCTGGGCGGCAAGGCGCAGTTCGGCGGTCAGCGCTTCGGCGAAATGGAGGTCTGGGCGCTGGAAGCTTACGGCGCGGCCTACACGTTGCAGGAGATGCTCACGGTCAAGTCCGACGACGTGGGCGGTCGCAACCAGATGTACAAGAACATCGTCGACGGCAATCACCAGATGGCGGCAGGCATGCCTGAATCCTTCAACGTACTCGTGAAGGAAATCCGCTCCCTGGGTATCAACATGGAACTCGAAGAGTCCTGACAGGGACAGGAGACGTAACTGTGAGAGACCTGCTTAACCTTTACAATCGCCAGCGCCAGCCGCTGGATTTCGACGCCATCAGCATTGGCCTGGCGCCGCCGGACCTGATTCGTTCCTGGTCCTTCGGCGAGGTCAAGAAGCCGGAAACGATCAACTACCGGACCTTCAAGCCTGAGCGCGACGGCCTGTTCTGCGCGGCCATCTTCGGCCCCGTGAAGGACTACGAGTGCCTGTGCGGCAAGTACAAGCGCATGAAGCACCGTGGCGTGGTCTGCGAAAAGTGCGGCACCGAGGTCACCCTGACCAAGGTGCGTCGCGAACGCATGGCCCACATCGAGTTGGCCAGCCCGGTAGCGCACATCTGGTTCCTGAAGTCGCTGCCGTCGCGCATTGGCCTGATGCTGGACATGACCCTGCGGGACATCGAACGCATCCTGTACTTCGAGTCCTATGTGGTGCTCGACGCCGGCCTGACCGACCTCGAGCGCGGCCAGTTGCTGACCGACGAGCAGTACCTGGACGCCGTGGAAACCTACGGTGACGAGTTCGACGCCAAGATGGGCGCCGAGGCCATCTACGACCTGCTCAAGACCATCGACCTGCAGGAAGAGATGAATCAGCTGCGCGAGGACATCGGCGCCACGCGCTCCGAGACCAAGCTCAAGCGGCTGTCCAAGCGCGTGAAACTGGTCGAGGCCTTCCAGGAGTCCGGCAACCGTCCCGAGTACATGATCATGAACGTGCTGCCCGTGCTGCCGCCGGACCTGCGTCCGCTGGTGCCGCTGGATGGCGGTCGTTTCGCGACTTCGGACCTGAACGACCTGTATCGCCGCGTGATCAACCGCAACAACCGCCTCAAGCGGCTGCTGGAGCTGAACGCCCCGGACATCATCGTGCGCAACGAAAAGCGCATGCTGCAGGAGTCCGTGGACGCCTTGCTGGACAACGGCCGTCGCGGTCGCGCCATCACCGGCACCAACCGCCGCCCGCTCAAGTCGCTGGCCGACATGATCAAGGGCAAACAGGGCCGTTTCCGGCAGAACCTGCTGGGCAAGCGCGTGGACTACTCTGGCCGCTCCGTGATCGTGGTCGGCCCGACGCTGATGCTGCACCAGTGCGGCCTGCCCAAGAAGATGGCGCTGGAGCTGTTCAAGCCGTTCATCTTCTCCAAGCTGCAGCGCCGCGGCATGGCGGCCACCATCAAGGCGGCCAAGAAGCTGGTC
>JAUIJU010000106.1 GCA_030431095.1 Gammaproteobacteria bacterium
AAACGCTCCGCGACCCGGGCGTCGGGCTTGTGCAGGCGCGCCAGCGCGGCCTGGGAGGCGGGGTAGAGCGACACCAGGGTGAGGGTGTCCGGCGACATCGCCGGCTGCACGCGGTGGGTGACCAGAAGGTCGAGCCAGGCATCCCGGTCCAGGCCGTCCAGGCCGGTGATGTCAATGCCTCCGGCCTGCACCGCGGCCGCGATCTCCCCGCGCGGGGCCACCAGGGGGTCGATACCGGCGTGGCGCTCGATCCAGTCCTGGTACGTGGTGCGCTCCGTGCGCCAGCGGCGCCCGAAGGCCGCCCCGCATTCATTGACCAGTTCCGCCACTTCGTCTTGCAGCGCCGGATAATCCCATCCGGTGCGGTACCACTCCAGCAGGGTGAATTCAGGGTTGTGCCATGCGCCGGCCTCGCCGCGCCGGAACACGCGGCCCAGTTCGAAGATGTCGCCGCTGCCCGCCGCCAGCAAGCGCTTCATGGGATATTCCGGAGACGTGCGCAGCCAGTGTCGGGTTTCCGTGTGGAACTGCGACAGCCCAGGGTCGGAATTGCCCGCGGACGACAGCACCGGGGTTTCCACCTCCAGCACGTCACGGGCGGCAAAGAAGGCGCGGATCAGCGCCAGCAACCGGGCGCGCTCCCGCAGGCTGTCCAGTGGCGCCGCCGGCGCCGGTTCAGACTTCATCGAGTCCCAGGCTCAGATCCAGGTTCAGGCCCATCACGCGCAGCTGTACGCGCTCGTTCTCCAGGTCGGCAATGGTCAGTGGGTGGGCCATGGCCCAGCCGGCGTCCAGTTGGAGTTCCAGGTCGTGACCGTCGCGTTGCAGGGTGAAATCGGGCAACGCCGTGTCGTCTCGCGTACGACACAACACGCAGGCGAGGCGCAGGCACATGAGCAACAGGCGCAGCGGTTCGTGCAGGCGTGGCGGCAGGTTCCCCGCGTACCTCGACGGAATCTGGCGTCGATGGAAGCGGATCAGCGTGGCCAGGAATGACTGCTCCTGCTGTGAGAAGCCCGCCATGTCGGATTCCTGGACCAGGTAGGCGGAATGGCGCTGGTAGTGGCTGTGCGAGACGCTCAGGCCCACCTCGTGCAGGTCACCGGCCCAGCCCAGCAGTTCCCCGTGCACGTCCAGGCGCAGCGTGTCGCCCGTGATCTGGGACAGGACTCGCCCGGCCACCGCCTTGACGCGCTCGGCCTGTTCCTCGCTCACGCCGTAGCGTGCGCGGAAGGCCTGCACGGTCTTGTCGCGTGGGTCGCGATGTTCCAGCCGGCCCAGCAGGTCGTGCAGAACGCCCTCGCGCAGCGCGTAGGGCGAAATCATCAGCGACTCGATACCCAGCGCCTCGAAACAGGCTGACAGGATGACCAGCCCGCCGGCGAACACCGCGTGGCGGCGTTCCGACAGTCCCGGCAGGTCGACATCGTCCAGGCGCCGGAAGGACAGCACGTCCTCGCGCAGGCGCTCCAGGGCCTCCGCCGTGATCTGCTCCTCCGCGTAGCCGCGGGCGGCGCAGATGGCGGCCGCTGCCCGAATGGTGCCCGAGGAGCCGATCGCCAGGCGCCAGCCGCAGCGCCGATAGCGAACCTGCAGTTCCTGCATTTCAGCCATGACCGCGCGCTGCGCCTTGGCGAACTTTCGCCGGCTGATCTTGCCGTTGCCGAAGTACCACTGGGTGGCGGACACGCAGCCAAATTGCAGGCTTTCCATCTCCAGCGGTTTGAGGCCCTCGCCGATGACGACCTCGGTGCTGCCGCCGCCGATGTCGATCACCAGGCGACGGTCATCGTGACCGGCCACGCCCTGCGACACGCCCAGGTAAATCAGGCGCGCCTCCTCGCGGCCGCCGATGATGTCCACCGGACAGCCCAGCGCGGTTTCCGCGATCATCAGGAAGGTGTTGGCGTTGCGCATGCGGCGCAGGGTCTGGGTGCCCACGGCGCGGATGTTGGCGTTGGGGATGCCACGCAGCCGCTGGCCGAAGCGCGCCAGGCATTCGAGGGCGCGCTCCTGCACCTCCAGGTCCAGGTAGCCGCCGCGGTCCAGGCCGCCGGCCAGTCGCACCATTTCCTTGATGCGATCGATGAAACGCAGTTCGCCGTGTTCGCGGCGGGCGACGACCAGGTGGAAACTGTTGCTGCCCAGGTCGACGGCGGCGTACGTCTGGTCGGTTTCGGGAACTTCCACGGCGGCGATGCTGGACATGGCGAGGGGCGCCGCTGGCCTACTTGTTGACCAGCTTGTAGATGCGCGACTGCGGATGCCGAGCCTTTTCCGGCTGATCGCCCATGGCCAGGGTGTAGCCGCCGTCGGGACGCATCTCCCAGGCCTCGGTGCGCTCCTTCCAGCACACCTCGATCGCCTCCTTGCGCACCCGTTTGCGGATGCGCGCATCGAGCAGCGGGAACGCCACTTCGACGCGCTGGAACAGATTGCGCTCCATCCAGTCGGCGCTCGAGCACCAGACTTCACGTTCGCCGTCGTTCTCGAAGCAGTACACCCGCGCATGCTCCAGAAAGCGGCCCACCACCGAACGCACGCGAATGTTCTCGGAGATGCCGGGAATCCCAGGGCGCAGACAGCAGATGCCGCGCACCACCAGGCGCACGGGCACGCCGGCCTGGGAGGCCCGGTACAGCGCCCGAATGATCTTCGGCTCGGTCAGGGAATTCAACTTGGCGTCGATGCCGGCCGCCTTGCCTTCGGCGGCGTTCTTCGCCTCGCGATCGATTTTCTTCAGCAACTGCTTGTGCAGCGTGAAGGGTGAATTCAGGCATTGCTTGAGTTCGATCACCTTGCCCAGGCCGGACAGCTGCTGGAACAGGTTCTGCACGTCCTCGCCGATCTCGTCATGGCAGGTCAGCAGGCCGAAGTCGGTGTACAGCTTGGCGGTTCCGGAGTGGTAATTGCCGGTGCCCAGGTGCACGTAGCGGCGTATGCGTCCGCGTTCGCGGCGCACGATCATCAGCATCTTGGCGTGCGCCTTGTGCCCGACGATGCCGTACACCACCTGGACGCCGGCTTCCTGCAGGCGCGTGGCCAGGTTGATGTTCACGTCCTCGTCGAAGCGGGCGCGCAGTTCCACCACCGCGGTCACGTCCTTGCCCGCGCGCGCTGCTTCCACCAGGTGGTGCACCACCTGCGAATCGATGCCGGTGCGATACAGTGTCTGCTTCACGGCCAGCACCTTGGGGTCGCGCGCGGCCTGGCGCAGCAGTTCGATCAGCGGGGCAAAACTCTCGTAAGGGTGGTGCAGCAGGATGTCGTGGCGGCGGATCTCGGAGAACAGCCGGGTTTTGCCGGCCATGGTGCGTGGCAGTTTCTGACGGAACGCCGGATAGGTCAGTTCCGGGCGGTCAATCTGGTCGATCACCTCGGTGATGCGGTACAGGTTGACCGGGCCGTCGCAGCGGTACACGTCCTCCGCCGCCAGGTCGAAGCGCGCCGCCAGGTACTTTTCCACCGTGGCGGGGCAGCTTTCGCGTACCTCCAGGCGTACCGCTTCGGCGTAGCCGCGTTCCATCAGTTCGCGCTGCAGGGCGCGGGCCAGGTCTTCGATCTCCTCCTCGTCAACCAGCAGCTCGGAATCGCGGGTCACGCGAAACTGGTGGCTGCCGACGATCTCCATGCCCGGGAACAGCTCGTCCATGAAGGCCTGCAGCACCGAGGACAGGAAGACGAAATCGTAGGGACCGCGCGTGTACGACACCGGGATTCGGATCAGGCGCGGCAGGGAACGGGGTGCGCGCACCAGCGCCATGGAGCCTTCG
>JAUIJU010000107.1 GCA_030431095.1 Gammaproteobacteria bacterium
GCAGCAACAGGATGCCCAGGTAGCTCAGTTGGTAGAGCAGCGGATTGAAAATCCGCGTGTCGGTGGTTCGATTCCGCCCCTGGGCACCATTCTATTCGCGAGGCGCTTCTTTCGCGCTTCGCGCGAAAACCGCACCTCGCTTTGCACTTTCCCGAATGAACGCCATCCGTAGTTCGTCATGCTCTACTGCATCATCGTGGACTCTTTGGAATCACGGGGCGGATTGCGCGAGGCGCTTCTTTCGCGCTTCGCGCGAAAACCGCACCTCGCTTTGCACTTTCCCGAATGAACGCCATCCGTAGTTCGTCATGCTCTACTGCATCATCGTGGACTCTTTGGAATCACGGGGCGGATTGCGCGAGGCGCTTCTTTCGCGCTTCGCGCGAAAACCGCACCTCGCTGAACGCTTTCCCGAACGGACAGCTCAGTCGTCCTGGCCAAATATGACGTTGCGCATCGACAACGAGCCCCAGTCGAAGGCGGCGGATGAGAATCGAACCGTGTCGTGGTCATTGCTGGCCCCGGCGGCATACAGCAGGGGAAACCAGTGGTCGGGGGATGGGTGCGCCAGGCGCGCGTGGTCTGAATGTGGCCAGATCGATTGGAGGGCGGCACTGTCGTGCTGCAGCAGGGCCTGGCTGATGTCGGCGTCGAACCGGCTGGCCCAGGCCGGCGTCTCCGTGTTGCCGGCCCGCATGCGACCGAACGCATCGCGCAGGTTGTGCACGATGTTTCCGCTGCCAAGTATCAGGACGCCTTGCTCCCGCAGCGGCGCCAGGGCCTTGCCGATTTCCCAGTGATAAAGGGGTCCCTCGCGACGATCGATGCTGAGCTGAACAACCGGCACGTCCGCCTCCGGGTACATCCAGCGCAGGACGCTCCAGGTTCCGTGGTCCAGACCCCAATCCGTGCTGAGGCCAGTGCGTTCCTCACTGAGCAACGCGCTCACCCTCCGCGCCAGGTCGACGTGGCCTGAAGCAGGGTACTGAACCTCGAACAGCGCCCGGGGAAAGTTGCCGAAATCATGGATGGTGCGTGGGTGGGCGTTCGCCATCAGGTACGTGGCGTCCACGTACCAGTGCGCGGAAATCGACAGGATGGCCCGTGGTCTGGGCATACCGGCCGCGAGTTCAGCAAACCCGCGGCTCCAGCGGTTGTCCTCGATGGCGTTCATCGGTGAACCGTGTCCGACGAACATCACCGGCATTCTTTCCACCGGGGGATCCATGGTCGCGGACCGGCTCATCGCCCGATTTCCCCGCCAGCCACCGCCACGCGGCGCTGGATTGCACGGGCCCGCATCCGCCTAACGGCCGCCACGCGACAACAGACGGTCGACGGAGATCCTGCCGCCACCACTGATGGCCAGCGCCACCGATACCGCGAGCAGTGCCAGGGCGTATTCCCAGCCATTGTTGCTCAGGAACAGGCCATTGCCCCCATGCGCGACGAATACGGCGATCGCCATGGCGAATGCAACCACCGCGGCGGCCGGACGGACCAGCAGGCCGAGCAGCAGGGCCAGGCCGCCGAAAAACTCCGCACTGCCGGCCAGCAGGGCCATCAGGAAGCCGGGTTGCAGGCCGATGGACGCCATCCATTGCCCGGTGCCTTCCAGCCCGTGGCCGCCGAACCAGCCGAACAGTTTCTGCGCACCGTGCGCCATCAGGATGATGCCGACCGGGACACGCAAGACCAGCGCGCTCCATCCGGCCTCACTCCTGACCAGCCGGTCGAACCGCTCCCTGTGTATGGAACGCGTCATCCGAACCTTCACGGGCGTACCCGCTCCTGATGTAAGCGAAACATTCATAAAAAGTCTCCTGTATCCGATGCAAGTGGACGTGGCCCGTTGCCACGGCCTGAATGCCACGGTAATAGACACACTGATCGACATAAACATGCTAAATTGAGAATTACTGTTTCGATTTTCTCAATAATGGATCGATTTCTTGAAATGCAGACCTTTGCCGCGGTGGTCGACGCGGGCAGTTTCGTCGGCGCCGCGGACATGCTCGGGCGTTCCAAGGCCGCCGTTTCCCGCCACGTCAATGGCCTGGAAACGCGGCTTGGCGTCCGGCTGCTGCACCGGACCACCCGCCGGCTGTCGCTGACCCCCGAGGGCGAGGTCTTCCTGCGCCGTTGCAGGGACCTGCTCGCTGACCTCGGTGACGCCGAGGCGGAAGTGACGTCCCGCAGCGGGACGGTTCGCGGACTGCTGAGGATCAACGTCCCGGTCACTTACGGCATAAGACGACTGGCGCCGCTGTGGGGCGCCTTCCGGCAACGCTACCCCGACGTTCGCCTGGACATTTCGCTCGTCGACCGGGTGGTCGACCTGGTCGAGGAAGGTTTCGACCTGGCCGTTCGCATCGGTCGACTGGGCGACTCCAGCCTGGTCGCCCGGCGGCTGGCGATGACACGGCTCGTGGTTTGCGCCGCCCCGGCCTACCTCGCCGCGCACGGCGTTCCGTCCCATCCGGAGGAAATCGGCGACCACGCCGTCATCGGATACAGCTACTGGTCCGCCGGAGACACCTGGTCCCTGGCGGGTCCGGATGGAAAGGTCACCGTACAGACCCGGCCGAACATTCACTCGAACAACGGCGAGACCTGCCTCGCCGCCGCCCTGTCGGGCCAGGGCATCATTCTGCAACCAGCATTCGTGGTCGACCAGGACATCGCTTCTGGCACGCTCGTGGAGCTGTTTCCGAAATACTCCGCCGGCGAACTCGGGGTTTACGCCATCTACCCCTCCAGGCGCCACCTCGCCCCCAAGCTGCGGGCGTTGATCGGCTTTCTTGCCGAACAGCTCGATCCAACGCCGACCGGGTGACCTCCGTCGGCAGGTCCAGTCGGCCCAGGCGCACGGAACGGGCCGGAACGGCGTCACGCACCTGTATGATGTTAGCGCTCACATCTTCTGGCGCGACGCTCACTGGAGCCATGACACCGATTCGTACCGGCCTGATCTCTCTGCTCGTCCTTCTCCTGTTGCCCACGGCAGCACGCGCCTGTGGCGGATCCGCCATCATCTGCGACGAACCTGGGGCGGACCGCTTCGCTCTGCTTCGCGCCGGTAAGCCGGCGCTCGTGATCACGGAGCCCGGCGCCGACCCGGCCATTCTCCGCGCCGCGAACGCCCTGGCCCGCGACCTCGGTCGCGTGGGCGGCGCCGAGGCGCCTCGCGCGGACACCGCGAAAGGCGCCACCAGGCCGGTGGTGTTCATCGGCGTGGCCGGCAACAGTCCGGTGATCGACGCGCTGGTCTCGAAGGGGAAGCTCGATGTCTCCACCCTGCGCGGCCGCTGGGAAGCCTTCCAGGTCGCGGTGATCGAAACGCCCTGGCCGGGCGTGGAGCGCGCGCTGATCATCACCGGTTCCGACCGCCGCGGCGCCGTGTTCGGCGTCTACGACCTGGCCGAGCGCGTCGGCGTCTCGCCCTGGCACTGGTTCGCGGACGTACCGGTGCGACGCCGCGACGACGTGTTCGTCGCCCCCGGGGTGCGCGAGGATGCGCCCGGCGTGCGCTACCGCGGCATCTTCATCAACGACGAAAATCCGGCGTTCAGCAGCTGGGCCGAGCACCGCTTCGGCGGCATCAACGCGGACCTGTACGAACGGGTTTTCGAGCTGATCCTGCGCCTGAAGGGCAACACCCTGTGGCCCGCCATGTGGGCCCCCAAGGCCTTTCACCTCGACGACGAACGCAACGCGACACTGGCCGACGAGATGGGCATCGTGATGGGCACCTCGCACC
>JAUIJU010000042.1 GCA_030431095.1 Gammaproteobacteria bacterium
CCAAAGCCCGCACCGCGGGTGACAGTCATGGGGACCACGATTCGGTCACGTTCGACCTCGCCCACGCCGATCAGCCACAGGGGGGCGCCGTGATGATAGGCATACCAGGCCACCAGGGCCTTGCGTGTTCCGTCCTGGTCGATCAGCTGTACCTGAAGTCCGTGACCGGGCTCGTTCGCGTCGTACCAGAACCCGTTGACCGTGTCGGTCACTTCGTACGGAGGCAGCCCGTTCACCTCTGCCAGCGGCGCACGCCACACGCCACGGCCATAGGTGAAAGCGAACAGGTAGGCGGTTCCCGGTCCCACCGGGCGATTGATGACCACGCGTTCCACGATCGTGCCGCCAAAACCGGTTTCCTCGACCTGCCAGTTAGAACCGCCGTCCTCGGTGAAGAACACGCCCAGGTCCGTACCGATGTACAGCTGGTCGGGCTGTCCCGGGTGCACGGCCAGGGAATGGACCGGAACATTGGGCAAACGCCCTGCGCCGGTGCCGTCGATCGGCTGGAAGCTGGCGCCGCCGTCGACGGATTTCCACACGTGGTCGCCGCCGAACGTGGAGTAGGTGGCGTAGGCTACCCGGGCGTCGTTGGGGTCGAAGGTCAGTGACGATACCCATCCTCCACGGGGCGCGGTCGAGGCCATGGCCTGGCCAGCCCCGCTGCTGTCCGCGGTGGGGGTGCGGTAAATGGCGTTGCCGGTTCCGATCAGTACCCGACCCGGCTGCGTCGGCGCGGCCGCCAGGGCATTGGCCTTGTCGTGAAAAGTGGGTCCGAAAGGCGCGGAAGCGACTTCCCAGCGGTCACCGGCGTCGCTGCCGCGATACAGTCGTTTGCCCGCAGCATACAGCCGCGAGGTCATCGTCGGGTCGACGATGAACGGCGCGATGAACATGAATTCGTCGAACCCCGGCACCACGGCGGCGATGTCGTCGTAGAGCAGTTCGTACGCCTGGTTGGCGTCCATGCGCACCAGGTAAAGGCCCTGCGAGGAAAAATAGTAGTACGGCCCATCAGGGTCGAAGGCCGAGTAGGCGCCGTCCCCTCCCCAGACGCTGACCCAGTCGCCGTTGATCCCTCCTGGCAGATTGAGCGCGTCGGTGCCGTTGTCCTGCATGCCGCCGATCACCAGGCTGCCGTCCGGTGATACCGTGCCGTGGTAGAACTGGGTGGTGGTGAACCCGTCCACGCGAGGCGAGAATACCGCCTCATCTGTGATGAAGGTTCGGTATCCGTCATTCGTGAAGTCCGGTTCCCCCGCGCCGTTCTGCCAGACCCATACACCCCCGTCGTTGCCGATCCACAACTGTCCGTCCGGATCAAACACGAGCGTATGAATGTCCGGGTGCATGGTGGCAGCCCGCGTGGCGAAATTCTGCGTGTCATCCTGGTAGTTGGACATCAGCCCGAACCGCCGGCCGCCGTCATCGGAGCGATACAGCTGCATGCCTCCCGCCCAGACGACATCGGGATCCTCCGGATCCACGACGATCGCCTGGTTGTACCAACCCGCGCCATAGGGCGTTTGCCCATCGGTTCGGGCCTGCCATCCGAACGAAAGGATCCAGGTGCTCACGGGATCCTGCGCCGTGTTGCGCAGGGTCGGCGACCAGCTCAACCCGCCGTCATCGCTGCGAAACACGGCGTGCAGCCCGTTGTCGTAGTCGCCCGCGCCGTCACCGTTCTTGTCCGGACCGGGGCGGTTGCTCGCGACCAGCGCGTAGACGATATTCGGGTCTCCGGCGAACAGCGCCAGCGAAGCGCGACCCATGCCGGGCTCCGCCAGGGTGATCTGCCAGTCCGCCTCCGACTCGGCACGCTGATTGACATGGATTCGGCCATCACAGGGGCCGTTGCAGGCCGCAGGCAACAGTCCGGGCAGGTAGTACCGGTCGTCCGTCGAACGGGAGGCGCAGGTGGCCAGGACCCAGTCCGTCGCCTGATCGGGGCGGATGTCCAGGTCGGTGCAGCCTTCCAGGTCGTTTCCCGTGTCGTCAACCGTCGAGAGCACCTGCTCGAAACTGACTCCGCCGTCGTTGGATCGCCAGACGCCCGAGTTGGTCGCCGCGTACAGGCGCTGGGGGTCGTGCGGTGAAATGACGATGTCGCTCACGTAGTCGAAATCACCGTTCAGGGTCGAATGGAGCTGCACCCAGTCTTCGCCCGCGTTGGTCGTTTTGAAGATGCCGGCGCCGGTCATGTTGGCGTAGGGGCGGTTGGTGCGCCGGTACAGTTCGCCGGTGCCGGCATACAGCACCGCGTCGTCCGCCGGCGAGATGGCCAGGGCGCCGACATTGACGTTGGCCAGTCGGTCGCCCAGGGGTCGCCATTGTCCGTCCGGGTTCATGCGCCAGACGCCACCGGAAACCCCGGCGGCATACACCTGTTGCCGGGAATCGAACACGATGCGCCGGGTGCGCCCGCCCTTGCGGAAAGGCCCGAGGGGGGTCCAGGCGGAAGGTCGTGCCTTCGAGGTCCGGTCATGGCGCCGGTCGAAGCGTGATGGCGCGTGAGAGCGACGCATTTTCGCCATGGCCCGGCGCGCCGGCTCCAGCGCATTCATGGGTATGCGGTCCGCGCCTTCCGCCAGCCGCCGCTGGACGTGCCACTGGGCACGCTCCCAGGCGGCCGCCCTGGGGATCGATGCGATAGGTGGCGCTTGCGCGGCGGGTGTCGGCGGGTCGCGCAGCGACCCATACCCGCCCCACGCCAGCGCCATGGCAAGCAGAACGGCGATCGAAGTGCGAAGCATGACGTACATGATAGCCTCTACTCCGCGTACTGCGGGAATGTTTCAGTACGTCAGCATCGGCTCCAGCATCGAAGGGGGCACCGGCCCGGCCCGCAGCACGGCGTCCACCCAGTCGCGCAGGGGCCCGTCACCCCGTGCCGCGTACAGCGCCTGGAACTGCACCCAGCCGACGTGGTAGTCGGTGATCTGCAGGGGCGAATGCACCGCGCGGTGCCAGAGGTTTTCGGCGAACTGCGGCGCCAGCAGGCCTTCGTCGCGGGCGAACGCCAGCACCTGTTCGCGGTCCCAGCCGGCCGTATGCACCCGCACGCTGACGGCGGCGCGGGTGGCGTTCTCGAGGCGTTTGCGCAGGTGGGCCAGGCGGGTGAGCGGGGCGTTTCCGGCCCAGCCCTGGTCCAGCATGAGTTCCTCGACGAAACTGCCCCAGCCTTCCGTGTAAGCGCCATTGGAAAACAGGGAGCGCACCGGCGGCGCCTCGCTGACCGCCACCTTGTACTGCAGATAGTGCCCGGGAAACATCTCGTGGGAGATGATCATGGTGTTGAAGTGGTCGTTGAAGGAGCGATAGAAGCCTTCGCGTCGTTCCGGTGGGGCCTCATCCGGCACCGAGGGCACGTAGAACAGGGTGTCGGCGGAAGGGTCAAACGGTCCGCTGGGGTAGACGCCGCCCACCGCCGCGCCACTGAAATGCGGCGGTGACAGGGCAATGAACAGGGTGGTGGGGCCCGGTACCGTGGCAATCCGGTGTTCCACCACGAACTGTTCGGCGGCGCGGGTCAGGCCTTCAAATTGGGCCAGGAATTCCGACTGCGTGTCCTGGCGGTCGGTTTCCATGGCCTCCAGGGCCCTTGCCAGCAACGTATCGTCGGACCCGGGCGTGGACGATTCCGCGTCACCCCCCTGGCTGCGCCACCAGCGCCGCGCTTGCGCCACCATCAGGGTGCGCACCTGGTGCATTTCCTCCAGGGCGTCGTCGAGCAGTTGCGACGGGGTAACCTGTCCGCCGCTGCGGCGCGCCAGCTTTGCGGCATAGGCCCCGGCGCCGATGGCGGGGTCGTCCGGCAGGCTGGGGAGCAGGGCCTCGAGATGGGCCTCCAGCGCGCCGATGGCGGCGATGGCCTCCCCGATGGCCTGTTCGATGACCGAATCGGTGGCGAGGTTTTGCGCGCCGGCCGTCACGGGGTCCGGCCAGCTTTGCAGCAGCCTGACCAGGTCACCTTGGTAGAACGTGCGGGTGCCGGCCAGGGTGCGCAAAGCCCGTTGCGTACGCAGTGCATTGCCTCCTTCCAGGCGCTCCACGCCCAGGTGGCACAGGGCGGTCACGCCGCGAAGACGCGCCAGCAGGGCGTCCCTGCGCGCCGGGGGCGTCAGCTGGTCACGCACCAGCAGGTGCGTCAGGGCCTGCGAAACGCGCCCGGCGTACCACTGAGGCTGTTGCGACAGGGGCCGGTCCTCACGCCACGTGGCCTGTTCGTCCACGGCCTGCGCCCGCAGCACCTGCAGGTCGACACGCGTGTCGGCGTCGAGGCCGCCGTCGTTCAGCAGGTGTTCCACCTGCCTGGCCGTGCGCGCGTTCATATCCAGCCACCGGGTGACCCGCTCGTCTTCGAAGTTCTCGAAGGAGGCGGCGCTGGCCGCATCGCCGAAGGCGAAAGCGCGACTGGGATAGAACCCTTTCCAGGCGTCGATGTAGTCAGTGACGAGGGCTTGCGGGCTGCCTGCCGTACCGGCGACCGCGGGCGCCGATGCAAGCAACAACAGCCCCGCCCCGTACAGGTACGGCAGAATCAGCGCCCGGGCGTGTGCCCGCGCCCGGAATATGAAGCCATCAGTCCTGGTCATGAGCGGGTGGTCCCTGCGTCGCTGCTCGGTGGTGAGCGGTGGAGTTTACCCCTGGCGGGGCCTTGCCACGCCGCAACGCAACTCGGAAGTCCGGTCCGGCTCGTGTATCACTGTTGCGTAGCCGCCGGGTTCAGTGCGCTGCCGAACCAGCGATTCAGCACTTCGAAAAGCACACCTCCTCCGACCAGCACGGCACAACTGGCCAGAAATTTGAACGCCGACTGGTTGCCGACGTAATCCCAGATGGCCAGGATGCTGATCAGTACGCAGGCGCCCACGCAAAGACTGGCAAGGACGAACAACCCTTTGCGAACCCGGTTGGCGTCGACGACGCCCCGTTTGGAAGGCTTGCGTTTCGAAAGTGCCTTTTCGGGTAGCGGCTCGGTCATTGCGGGACTCCTGGTCGTGGGGACGTGTTGGGTGTTACGGCCACCTTAGCGGTCAAAAGTATCGTTAAACAATGCTTTAATAAGAAGTATCGAATATTGCTACCAACAGGATCATGCCTTGCAACAGACCCGCCAATTGATCGACGCACTGAAGCGCTGCCTGCGCGCTCGTGGCCTCGCCTATCGCGACGTGGCCGAACAGCTTCAGCTCAGCGAAGCCAGCGTCAAGCGAATCTTTTCCAGGGGGACCTTCAGCCTGGAACGCCTGGAATCGGTGTGTGCGCTGGTCGAGCTTCGAATATCCGACCTGTGCCGAATTGCAGAACAACAGGAAGGCATGACAGGCCAACTCAGCCTCGAGCAGGAATCGGCCCTGGCGCGTTCTCCCCGGTTGCTGCGCTGCTTTTACCGCCTGCTCAGTGGTTGGGACCTGGCGCGCGTCGCGCGACACCACGATCTGGGCCGCCACGAAGCCACCCGCCTGGCGGCGCGGCTCGACCGCCTGGGTCTTGTCGATTGCCTGCCGGGTGGCCGGATCCAAGTGTTGACGGGCCAGCACATCCGCTGGCGTCGTGATGGCCCACTCTGGCGGCGATATGCAGAAGCGGTGCAGAAGGACTTCATGGCGGATGGTTTTCGGGAAGAGGGCGGGCATCTCGAGTTCGAGTCGGGTGAGCTGTCACCCGGGTCGCTGTCACTGGTCCAGCGGAAGCTCGGCCGCCTGGCCCTGGAGTTCAGGGAACTGGTGGAACTGGACGCCGGCCTGGACCCGGAGGCGCGTCGGCACGTGGCCCTGTTGACCGGCGTCAAGCCCTGGATCTATGCCCCTTTGTTCCATGGCGAACCATCTTTGCCGGACAGCCCTTGATCCGGTGGATGATCGCGTTCAGGCTCAGGGCCGTGCCTTTCGTCGCAGATCCACGGAAAACGCCATGCATTTTTCACAACGGATACGTCTTCTGGGTTGCGCCCTGTTGCTTTCACTCGGTGCACTCACCGCCTGTCGGGCGACGTCGGTCGAACCACGGGCCGCGGCAGAGTCGGGATTCGACCCTGTCGTCATCGATGCGCTGACCTTGCGCGACAGGCTTGCCGCGGGCGAATGGACGGCGGAGTCGGTGACCCGCGCGTACCTGGCGCGCATCGCCGCACTGGATGATGCCGGCCCACGGCTCAATGCGATCATCGAGATCAATCCGGATGCCCTGGAGATTGCGCGTGGCCTGGACCAGCGCCTGGCGGACCAGGGCCCGGTGGGGCCCCTGCACGGCGTGCCCGTGGTGCTCAAGGCCAATATTGACACCGCCGACGCCATGGCCACCAGCGCCGGCTCACTGGCCCTGGCGGATTACCGGGCGCAACACGACGCCTTCCACGTCGCGCGCCTGCGCGCGGCGGGCGCCGTGATCCTGGCCAAGGCCAACCTCAGCGAATGGGCCAATTTCCGCGATTCGAACTCCTCCAGCGGCTGGAGCAGCCTGGGCGGCCAGACCCGCAATCCCCACGTGCTGGACCGCAACCCCTGCGGCTCGTCCAGCGGTTCCGCCGTGGCGGTGGCCGCCGCCCTGGCGCCGCTGGCGGTGGGTACGGAAACCAACGGCTCCATCGTCTGCCCCGCCGGCGCCAACGGCATCGTGGGCATCAAGCCCACGCTGGGCACGGTCAGCCGTCGGGGCATCATCCCCATCGCGCACTCGCAGGACACCGCCGGTCCCATGGCGCGCACCGTGGCGGGGGCCGCGTTGCTGCTCGAGACCCTGGTGGCCATGGATACCGGTGACACCGGCGTGGTCGAATGGCCGGGCGGGGCGCCGGGCTTCGTCCCGACCACGCCCGTGACTCGGCTCGACGGGGTGCGCATCGGTGTCTATCGCAGCTACTACGGCGCTGGGCAGTTTCCCCGTGTCGAGGCGGTGTACGAGCAGGCCCTGTCGCACCTGTCGGAACTGGGCGCGGTGCTGGTGGACCCGGTGGAGTACCAGCCGCCCGAAGGCCGTGGCGACCCGCAGTACACCGTGCTGACCTGGGAGTTCAAACACGACCTGGATGCCTACCTGTCGGCCGCCGGATTGCCGGATGATCGCGACAGCCTGGCCGACCTGGTGGCCTGGAACGCAATGCACGCTGACACGGCCATGCCGATCTTCGGCCAGTCGATCTTCGAGGACGCCCTGGCCGCAGGCGGGCTGGACAGCCCGGAATACCTGGCGGCCCGGGACGCCAACAACACCCACATGCGGAAGGCGGTGGCGTCCCTGCTGGCAGAGCACGAACTCGACGCCATCGTGGTACCCGTCAACGGGCCGGCCTGGAAGACGGACTGGGTTGGCGGCGACCGCTACCGCTTCGGCGGCACCTCGTCCCTCGCGGCGATTTCCGGATTTCCCAGCATCGTGCTGCCGGCCGGCCAGGTGATGGGCCTGCCGGTCAACGTGGGTTTCGTGGGCGCAGCCTTTTCCGAGCCCGATTTGATTCGCTTTGCCCAGGCGTTGGAGCAGGTCCTTCCCGCACGACGGGAGCCGGCCTACCTGCCCACGCTGGAACACGACACTCCATGAAAACTCAGGGAGCCTGAGCGGCCTCGACGGAAACGGGCAGGGCGCCCATGCGGGGCATGCCGGTGTGCGGGTCGTTGTCGTCTTCCCAGGCGGTCAGCTGGTTGACGTTGGCGCCGTCGCGGCGCGGGTCGTAGCCCGGGCCGGGGCTGCCCCCGAAACCGTGCATCATGGCGACCACGCCGGGGCGCAGGCCGTCGTCTTCCTCGACGAAAGCCGTCACCTCGCCGTGCCGTGAGCGGATGCGTACCGAATCGCCCGCCTGCAGCTGCAGCGAACGCATGTCGTCCGGATTCATGAACGCCGGGTTATAGGACCACTTGAGCAGGCCGCCTGGCTTGTAGAAGGTGTTGGTCGAATTCTGCAGGCGGCTGGGAATCAGCAGGAAACGGTACTTGGAGTCGGTTCTGCGCCGCCGCTCCGGCGGTTCCCCGGCCACGGCGTGCAGTTCGGCCAGCATCTCCTCGTTGCCCAGTTCCAGGAAGTCCGTGCAGCCGGGATCGCGGGCCCTGACGCGTCGGCGGCAGGACTCGAACACCTTGCCGTCACGATGGCGGGCCACTTCCCCGGGCGCCACGGCCGAACCCGCGCACATCAGTTGGTAGAGGTCTTCCGTTTTCGGCTCCCGGGTCATGTCGATGCGTGGCGGGTTGGTGGCGTTGGATTTCCAGTTGACCACCTTGAGGTCGACACCGAGGCGTTGCGCCATGCGATAGTAGATCTGCCAGCTTTCCAGCAGATCTGACCCGGCCGGCGGGTCAACCAGCGCCGGGCCGTAGTAGGCGAACGGCTCGGACCAGCCGTAACCGGAATGGCCACCGGCGGAAATCATCTCGTTGAGCAGGGTCATGGCCGGTATTTCGAGCTGCATCCTCGTCGCGATGACGTAGTCCGCCATTTTCGCCGTCGGTGACAGCACCGTGTCATGGATAACCAGCAGGTCCAATGCGCGCAGCGCTTCGATGGTCTTGTCCTGCTGCGGCCAGCTGTTGAGCACGCCGCCGTGCAGGAACAGCGCTTTGACCTGGCCTTCGCCCGGGGTCAGGATCTCGTCGGGCAGCGCTGCCACCGGCATGCCCGCCGGGGTTTCTTCCAGCCCGCGAATGCGCGTTTGCTCGCCGTAGCCCCAGGCGGGGGTGGGCGAGGCGGGTTGCGCCCTGAATTCGCGCGGCGGCAACAGTACGCTGGGGTGCATGGCGTCGCTGCCCTCGCGCGCCCAGAAGCCGCGCAGGGTATTGATGGCCAGCGCCAGGTAGCTGCTCAGCACGCCCCGGGTCGCCATGCTGGGCCCGGTGCCCAGGGCCAGGTCGCCTTTCTCCGACTCGATCAGCACCTGCGCCGCCTCGCGCAGGGCGCCCTCGTCGAGACCGGCGCGGGCCGCGACGTAGGCCGGCGTGAACGGCCGGACGGCTTCCGCCAGGGCTTCGTAGCCGTGCGCGTTCTGCGCCACGAAGGCCTCGTCGACACCGCCACCGGCGATGACCAGGTGGGCCAGTCCCGCCAGGATGGTCGGGTCCTCGCCGGGAATCGCCTGCAGGTGTATGTCGGCCAGCCGGGCGGTCTCGGAGCGGCGCGGATCGATCACGATCAGCTTCGCGCCGCGACGGCGCATGGCCTTGATCTGCATGCCGGGATTCTGGGGCAGGAACTGCTTCGAGTTGATCGGGTTGCCGCCGACGACCACGTAGACGTCCAGTTCCTCGGGCTTGATGCGCCCGCCCAGCCAGCGCCCGTGCAGCGCGTAGCCGATGTTCATGCCCGGCTGGTCGATGGTCGAGGCCGAAAACATCATGGGCGACCCGATGGCTTCGAGAAAGGAGATCATCAGGGTGGACGCTGCGGGCTGTTCGATCACGCCGCCGGACAGGTAGGTCGCCACGGAACGCGGGCCGTGCCGCTCGATGATCGAGGCGATCTTTTCGCCAATTTCCCGGGTCAGGTCCGCGCTGGAAATCGGTTTGAAGGATCCGTCGGGCTGCCGCTTGAGGCTGTGCAGCAGGCGCTCCGGCATGTTGTGCAGTTTGGGCAGGATGCGTCCCTTGGGACAGCTGAACCCCCGGTACAGAGGCGCCCGCCGGTTGCCTGTCACCTTTGTGACCTGGCCGGCTTCGATGGTGACGTCCACCGGGCAGAACGCATTGCAGGCGCGGCAGATCGATGTCCGGACGGTTGCCTGATCAGCGCCCATGATGGTCTCGCCCGCCCGCGTGCTATCCGTGGCCGGCCTGTGCGCGTTTCCACGCCTCGATGGCGGGAATCAGGATGTCACGCGTCGGGTCCTGGTTGAAGTATTCACGGACATGCCGGATCTGGTCGCGGTCGTTGAACTCGAACAGGAACAGGTATTCGTTCTCGTAGGTTTCATCGGTGTACAGCACGCCGTGCGAGCGCACCTGGAGCACCACCCGGCCCGGCTGGGCGGTGGTCGAATCCACGGTCATCACGAGCGGCTCCTTGAATACCGCCTTCACGCTGTCGAGCTTGGGCAGGTAATCTTCAAGGGCGACGGTTCGCATCAGGGTGGACCAGCAGGTCATGTCGTCGGCGTAGTGCTTGCGATCGATGCCGCCGCGCCCGATGTTCTTCAGGAAACTCGTCGCGATCCGGATCTGTTCGTCGAGCGATGACATGGTGGACGTCGTCAGACTTACTTTTTCAGAATGTCGGTCCGCTTGAACGAGGGCGCGTCAAGCGGCGGCATGTTGGGCCATGCGCCGAAATCGGGCACTTCGAACAGTTCGCCGGACATGTCGGGCGGGCCGACGTAGCAGGTGTGGAACAGGCGCCAGCTGAATTTCCAGGCGCCGTCACGTTCGACGAATCGCTCGTAGTAAATACCGATCGGGGCGTAGGCGCTGCCGTCGTTGAAGATGCTTTGTTCGCTGACGTAGGTACGGCCGCAGGCGCCACCGTCGCTCACTTCCAGCAGGGGTGTGCGGAAATTCAGCAGGATGCATTGGTAGTGCGCGAAGCCCTTGCGCATCAACTCGACGATCTGGTCACGCCCCTTGAGCACCAGGCCCGAGATGCGCCATTCCGCATCGTCGGTGAAGCAGTCCCCGAAGGCCTGCAGATCCTTGCGCCATACCGCGTCGGTGTATTTCGCGTGAAGCTGGCGAATCGCCGCTTCCGTCTCGACAAATGCGTTCATTCGGCTGTCCCGGTCAGCGTGGGTTTCGCGATGCTCAATATTCGATCTTGCGCGGTGAACCCGTGCCCATGTAACTGGCGAGCACGCGGTGGAAGTTGGTGATTTTCTGCTCCTGGTGCGGGTTCGGCAGGGTGCCGCGGAAACCGCGGGATTTCATGCCGCGCTGCACCCACTCCATGTTGGAGAAATCCTGCGCCAGGACCATGCCCCAGTGTTCCTCGGTGGGTTCGGCCTGCACCCACTCGGTCTCGGGCTCCTCGCCTTCCGGAAACCGCTCCAGCGCGTAGGCTTCGAAAATGCACTGGTTCGGGTCGGCGCCATAGGGGCGGGTTCGGTAGGCCAGGGCGAAGGTGGCGCCCTGCAAAATGGTCTGGTTGGGAAACAGGCTCCAGGCCAGCCCGGCCCTGACCTGCTGCTCCGGGGTGATTTCCGGCCAGGTGACGCCGCGCCGGGCATCGTCTTCCCGGGCTGATTTCAGCCAGTGGGCCATGACCTCCTTAACGGGCGTGCCTTCGGGCAATTCGTCTTTCAGGCGCTTTGCCGCGTTGACCAGGGTGGCGGTGGAGCCGGAGTGGTTGAGTGTTTCGTAGTTCTCCCGGGCCAGTTCGTAGGTGGAAACCCGCGGATCGCCCAGGCCGGCGCGCGCCACCGAGCCGCTCTGGCTGGTCTTCTGACTCTTGTCGCGCTCGTCAAAGCCGCTCACGCTGTGTTTGCCGTAGGGCTTGGAGTAGGAATAAAACTGCCCGTATTTCAGCAACTGGGTGTGCGTGCCGGCCACGTGGTAGGGCTCCATGAAGGCCTCGATGGCGGTTTTCCAGTTGCAGGGATAGATCGCCCACTGGCGCCACTTGTAGCGCATCTTTTCCAGCTGGAACGGGTCGAGAATGCTCGCGGCCGGCTCCAGGAACTCGCGCAGCGGTTCGCAGTCGGGGTCCATGTTGATGTAAACGTAGCCGCCCCAGGTGTCGACCTTGAGTTCGGTCAGGCAGGTGCGCGACCGGTCGTCCAGCAACCCTTTCCAGTCATCCTTGTCCAGGACATGGGTGTTTTCGCCTTTACGATTGAACGACCAGCCGTGGAAACCGCAGACGAAGACCTTGGCATTGCCCCAGGTGCCGTTGGTGGCGTCGGGTGAGTTCACCAGTTGCCGCCCGCGGTGGGGGCACACGTTGTAAAAGGCCCGGAGGGTGTCGTCGTCTGCGCGAACCACGATGATGGATTCATCGCCGATGTTGTAGGTGAAAAAGTCGCCCGGCTTCGGGATGTCTTCCAGGCGTCCGGCCATCTGCCAGATCCGGGGCCACAACCGTTCGTGCTCCGCCCGGGCGTAGTCGGGGCAGAGGAAGGCTTCGACGGGATAGGTAACGGGTTCGGAGAGTTCTTCGGGGGTGATTTCTACGTGCTTGTCCACGGTTTCACCATCAGGGTACGACGATGCGCGATGGCAGGATCGCGCGGGAAACTTCCCGTCGCCAACTGGCGACGGGGCTGTCTTCTATCCTAGGCCAGAACCCGCATCAGAACCGGTAGGTTCCCTGCAGGGCGATTTCCATCGGCCGGTTCCAGAACGCAGTGTACTGGTCCGGGTTGCCGGCGGCGGTCCAGGCAAAGGACTGGAGCATGTAGTACTCGTCGGTCAGGTTGCGGCCCAGCAGCGCGATTTCCCACTGGCCGTCTTCCGGGCCCACGGTAATGCCCGCGTTGATCAGCCAGAAGCTGTCCTGGACCCCGCCCGGCGCGTTGTCGGTGGTGGCCTGGTAGTCGTCGGAGTAGTTGGCCGATGCGGAAAAGCGGGTCAGCCAGCCGTCGAACAGCCGGGGCTCCCAGTCGCCGCCGATGTTGAGCGTGAGCTCGGGCGCGCGGATCAGGTGTACGCCCGCGAGGTTCTGGGCGCCGTCGATGCAGCCTTCCGCTTCGGTCTGGCCGAAATAGCATTGGGCGGTGTCATGCTTGGTGTACTTGGCGTCGTTCAGGCCGAGGTTGCCGTTGAGCGAGAGCTCATCGGTGACCAGCCAGGCGAACGAAGCCTGGATACCCTCGATCCGTGATTCACCCGCGTTGGTCAGGTTGAACTCCTGGATTACGCCGCTGTTGTCCGCCGAGACCACCTGCAGATCCTCGTAGTCGTAGCGGTAGACGTTCAGGTCGTAGCGCAGCGCGCCGCCCAGGGCCGTCGACTTGTAGCCCACCTCGAAACCTTCCGCGATCTCGGGCCGGAACACCAGTTCATCCGGCGTGGTGTCCGCGTCCAGCAGGAAGGGGTTGGAAATCCCGCCGCCTTTGTAGCCGGTCTTGTAGGCGCCGTACAGGGTGTGGTCGTCGGTGGGCCGCCAGGTCAGCGCCACTTCGGGCGAGACGTGGTCGTCGTCGTAACCCACGTAAATCGTGTCACCCACCGGGCGCAGGTGGCGCCATGCCGGGCTCAGTGACAGGTTGGTCTGCTCCATGTCACGCTCATCGCGGCTCCAGCGCGCACCGCCGGACAGTTCCAGCGTGGGCGTGATGGCCCAGACCAGTTCGGCGAAGAACGAAAAGTAGTCTCCCGTGGTCACCGAGGTCATGTCGGCGCTGGCGTAGTTGTCGGCTTCCGGGTTGTAGACGTGGAAGATCTCGGGCACGTTGTCGAACGGCCGCTTGGAGTGCTCATAGTAGCCGCCCACCATGAAGTTGATCGGGCCGTCCCAGGTCGAGGTCAGGCGCAATTCCTGGGTGAACAGCTGGTACTGGTAGCGGGCCGATGCCCAGATGGTGCCGTAGGGCGACCAGTCGGTCACGTTCATGAGTTGCACGTCGCCGTCGTAGAAGCCGGTGGTCGAATCCAGGCTCAGGTCGCCGAACCACTTGTTCAGGTCCAGCGCGGCGAAGTAGAACTCGCGGTCGAGGTAGGGGTCGCCGCCGTTGGCGAAGCGCATGTTGCGCGTGTACTCGGCCACCCCGCCGGCGTGCGAGGTTTGCTGGTCCGCGTAGCAGTCGGCATTGGGCAGCGGGACGGAGCCAACCAGGACGGGCGCGTTCGCCGCCAGGGTGTCGCCGATGCAGTACGGCTCGGTATTGCCGTTACCCGAATTGGCCTCGACCGAGTTGAACATGAACTTCAGGCGGGCGGTGAAGTCTTCGGTCGGCTCCCAGAGCAGGGTCAGGCGGCCGGCGAATTCATCCGATGCGGGCATCCGTTCCGGGTTGGCGCCGCCGGTGAATTCCGAGGCGCCGAAAATGTCGTTCAGCACCGGCGCGTTGTTGGTGGTCCAGCCCTTCTGGGTGCTGGCGCGAAAGGCGAACCGGGCCGAGAGCGTATCGGTCAGTCCGCCGGAAATGGCGCCTTCGGAATAGGCCTGGTCGGCGTTGAATTCGTATCCGCCCTTGATGTAGGCCTCGAATTCCTGTGTCGGGTCGGCGGAATTGATGGAGATCACGCCGGCCGGGGAGTTCTTGCCGAAGTACAGCGCCTGCGGGCCCGACAGGACCTGCACGTCCGCGATGTCGAACAGGCGGGTGCCGATGATGGTGCCGCGTCCGAAGGGTACGCCGTCGATTTCAACCAGTACGCTCTGGTCGAAGCCCGCGTCGCTGGACGAGGAACTCACCCCGCGGATGCCGAT
This sequence comes from Gammaproteobacteria bacterium, assembly GCA_030431095.1. Taxonomy (GTDB): domain Bacteria; phylum Pseudomonadota; class Gammaproteobacteria; order Xanthomonadales; family SZUA-36; genus Marinihelvus. The sequence goes on from JAUIJU010000042.1 coordinate 14,290, forward strand.
CACGGCGCCGGTGCCGGAGCCGCCTTCACCGATCTTGACCTGCGGCGCCAGTTCGCCGAGCAGGGTCAGGTCCTGGGCGAGATTCTCGCTGATGTCGTCTGCGCTGATGGCCGACACGGCCACCGGCACGTCCTGCAGGGCCTCGTCGCGCTTGCGCGCGGTGACCAGGACTTCTTCAAGAATGTTGGATTCGGCTTCGTCGGCTTGAGCGTAAACCGTCGAGGTGCCGGGTAAGGAGAAAATGAAACAGGTAACGATCGCCGCAATCGGCCGGAAATCTTTCGACATTTTGTGTGTTCCCCGTGGGTTGCATGGTCTGTGTGCCACTCAATTCCCCGGCCAGGACTTTGAGCGTGGCGGGGACCGGCTTGCCATTCGGCCCACGCCGCCTATTCCGGGGAGGCTGTCATGGTGCCGCATCGCCGTCATATTTGTCAAATACCCCTTATTATTGTATATATACAAAAATTAGATCACTTCACCGGAGTTCCCCATGAGCGATACCCTGTTGGATCTTTCCGGGCGCGTCGTCGTGGTGGCGGGAGCGGGTGGTGGAGGCATGGGGACGTTGATCTGCCATCGGGTCGCGCGGGCCGGCGCCACGGTGCTTGCGCTCGATGTATCCGGCCAGAGTCTGGATGACCACCTGGAACCGCTTCGCGAACAGGGCCTGGCCGTTGTGCCGCACGTCTGCGACATCCTCGACGATGACGGTTTCGGCTCGGTGATCGAACGGACGCGGGACCTTCCCGGAACACTGTACGGTCTGGTCACGGTGGTGGGGGGTATTCCTGACCGCTATTGGGGCGCGGCCACCCGGGTGAAGCGGACCGATTGGCGAACTGTCATTGGCTACAACCTCGACTCCATGTTTTTCATCAGCTCGGCGGTCGCCAGGGAGCTGAAACGCCAGAACAGCGCCGGATCCATCGTCGCCCTGTCGTCGATCAGTGGCCTGACGGCCACGCCGTTCCACGTCGCTTACGGTGCCGCCAAGGCGGCGGTGAATTCGGTGGTGCAGACCATGGCGGTCGAACTGGCGAGCCGCGACATTCGCGTCAATGCCGTGGCGCCCGGCGCCATCCGGACGCCGACGGCGGCCATGGCGCCCGATCCCGCGCGGGACCGCTGGGCCGTTCCCATGGGCCGGCAGGGCGAGGCCGAAGAGGTGGCCGACGCGGTGCTGTTTCTGCTGTCCGACATGGCGAGTTACATCACGGGTCAGTGTCTGCCGGTCGACGGCGGGGTCAGCGTCAAGTGGACCCACCTGGACATGGACAACTGCCCGGCGTACGCCAGGGACCGCTCTTTTCTCGATGATGAGGGTGGGTAGTGAACATACGCCAGGAAGTCAGGCATGAATGATCGGGAAGCGGTTCGACAGCGCATGGCGGTTTATGCCCGCGCTCTGGATGACAGGGACTACCAGCGGCTCGCCGGCTGTTTCGCCGAAGATGCCGAGGTGGAGTACGTCGGTTTCAGTCCGCTGATGAAGGGCCGTGAGACGATCATGGCGCACATGCGTAAGGCGCTGGGGCCCCTGGCCGTGACCCAGCACCTGTTCGGCAACTTCATCATCGAGCTCAACGGCGAGACGGCCTCGCTGGACTGCGACATCCTTGCGCAGCACCTGGCGGGCACCGGGGACGAGCGGAAAACCTTCCTGTCCGGCGGTCAGTACCGGGTAAGGCTGCGTCGAGAAGGTGGGCGTTGGGTGTTTGCCTCGATTACCGCGTGCTCCACCTGGTCCGCTGGCAGCCGGGACATTCTGCCCCGGAGCGACCCCGGCGACTGACCGGCAGGACTCACTTCGCCGCGCCCCGCGCCCGTTCCAGGTCCCTGTCCAGGGTCAGGCCGGCCAGCAACAGAAACAGGACGCCCAGCATGCCGACGCCCAGGCTGCATACCAGCGCGTAGCGGATCGACTCCACGCCGAAATCGGCCCTGAACGCGTCGCTGAGCGCTCCCACCAGCAGCGGGCCGCCGCCGGCGCTGATGATGTTGACGATGAACACCATCATGGCTGCCGCCGTGGCCCGCATGTGCAGCCGCGCCAGGGCCTGGTTGTGGCTGTACATGGCCGGTGTAATGCCGTTGATCAGCAGATAGAACGGCAGGAAGAATGCCAGTGAGGCGGTTCCGGAATCCGCCAGCATGGAACACAGGCCCAGCGGAAAACCGGCCAGCGCCACCAGCGCCGGAACGTACAGCGCGCGCTTCGGGCTGGTTTGCACCAGGCGGTCGAACACCCGTCCGCCGATCAGCACGCCGATGACCCCGCCGACGCCGATGATGATGCCCAACCAGTTGCCGATGGTGATCGGCGCCATGCCGTGTACACGGCCGTAGAATTCGAATCCCCACATCAGGACCGCGTAGTTGGTCACCGAGATCAGGGAAAAGCCCGCGACCAGGCACAGCCAGCTGCGGCTCCTGGCGAGAAAACCCAGGGTTTCTGCCAGGGTGGACGTGCCGGCCTCTTCCGTGCGTTGCTCCGACAGGCCCCGTCGCGGCTCGCGCACGGTAAAGCGCACCAGCAGGGCGATCAGCAGCCCCGGCGCGCCGACCACGATGAACGCGGTGCGCCAGTCCAGGTACTCACGCAGGTAGCCGCCGCCCAGGTAGGCCAGCGCCGCGCCGATAAAGGCCCCCGCGGCGTAGATCGCGAAGGCGGTGGCGCGCCGGTTCAGCGGAAAGTAATCGGCAATCAGCGAGTGGGACGGTGGCGAACCGGCGGCCTCGCCGATGCCCACGAACACGCGTGCGATTGCCAGCTGCACGAAACTCCGCGCAAAACCCGTGGCCACGGTCATCGCGCTCCACAGCGCCAGGCCGATGGCAATGATGTTGCGACGGCTGCGCCGGTCCGCCAGCCGCGCGATCGGAATGCCGGCCACGGAGTAGAGCAGGGCGAAGGCAAAGCCGACGAGCAGGCCCATGGCCGTGTCCGAGGCGCCGAATTCCGCCTTGATCGGCCCGATAAAAACGCTGAGCAGCTGGCGGTCGATGAAGTTGAACACGTAGACCAGAAACAGGACGCCAAGTACGTAATTGGCGTAGCCGTTCGAAGGTTGTTCCGCGGGTTTTCGGTCGGGCATGGTTATTTTCCTCAGAGCGATTCGCCGCCGTCGGCAACCAGATTGACCCCGGTGATGAATCCGGCGCGGCGCGAGCACAGAAAGACGACCGCCTGGCCGATTTCCTCCGGCTTGCCGAGGCGTCCCAGGGGAATGGCCTGGTGTTTCCTGGCCGCGACGTCGGGCAATTTTTCGAACAGTCGGCTGTTGAGCTCACTTTCGATCCAGCCGCAACGCAGGCTGTTGGCGCGCACGCCGTAGCGGCCTTCCTCCCTGGCCATGACGGCGACCATGCGGTCCACCGCCGCCTTGGAAATGGCGGAAATCCCGCCGCGCACCTCGATCATTGCGCCCTGGTAAGTGGTCAGGGCGACCAGCGCGCCATGGGTTTTGCGGAGATGTGGAATGGCTGCCTGGGCGAGGTGGATGGCCGCCAGAACGTCGCCCTCCAGCCACCGGCGCCAGGTGTCGTCGTCGGTCTCGCTGAAAAAGGCGGGCTCGAATCCGGGGCCACCGGCGTACACGGCGCTGTGCACCCCGCCGAGGGCGTCGGCGGCCTGCGCCAGGGCGGCGTCCACGGCATTCCTGTCGCGGGCGTCGAGCGCGAACGCGTGGGCTGCGACACCTCGTTCGTCAAATTGTTCGATGAGCGCAGCGGCCGCCTGTTCGTTCTGGTGGTAGGAAAACGCCACGGGCACACCGGCATCGGCGAAGGCGCGGCAGATGGCGCCGCCAAGGCTGCCGCTGCCGCCGAGCACGAACGCGCCACCCGAACCGAAATCATCCTGCACGAGGGGTTGTCCGGTCCGGGATTGCCTGGCTCACGGGTTCTCCACCTGGGGTGGAAATACGGCAATGACGTGCTCGGTGTCCATGTACTCACGAACCTGCACGATTTTGCCCTCGGCGAATTCGAACACGAAGGCATAGCGATTGTTGTAGATCGCCCCGGATTGCGCCACCACGCCTCGTCCCTCAGCCTCCACCACCACCCGACCAGCGCCTGGCGTCACGGCATGGATGGTCAGCGCGTAGCCGTCTGCGAAGGGGTCGGGCAGGGCCAGGTAGGCAGCCCACGACTCCCGGTCCCAGACGCGCTGGAAGCGGGGGCTGCTGCCCATGACGTGGTACTCGGCCTGGTCCGACAGTACGGCCTTCATGCGTTCGGGGTCGCGCCCGAAGGTTGCTTCAAGAAACTCGGTGGCGATGTGTGTCCGCGCGGTTTCCGGAACAGCGTTGTCGTCCGCTTCGCGTGCCGGCGCCGCGTGCGCCGCCAGCATCAGAGACAGGGCGATGATCGGGTGGAGCATCAGTCCAGCGGTTCGGGCGGGAAGTCCACCGTTTCCCAGAACCTGGCGGTGAACGGTTCGGCCGCCAGCGCCTGGATGGGCGGGCCGTTGCGCAGGGAATGGGGCGCCGCCCGGTGGTCTTCGATGGCCTGTTGATCCCGGTAGATGGCGAACTCGTACAGCGTGGAAGGGTCGTCGGGGTCGCGCAGCACCACGGCAAACAGGTTTCCGGGTTCGGTGCGGACGTACCTCATGGCGTCGACAAAGCGTTCGAACAATTCGTCCTCGGCGCCGGGCTTGGCTTTCATTTTGAGCAGGGCCGCGATGGGCATGGGGTTCTCCTTTTCTCAGGGCCTGTTGGCCAGTTTTTTCAGTTTCTTCGCACTCTCGGTGTTTGGAATGGGCAGGTTTCCGGGGTCCAGTACGCCCAGTTGCGCCAGCATCGACGCGTTGTCCCAGTAGGCCCGCTCGCTCTCGAGCTTGTTGTTCCTGAATGTGCAGATCACGACCAGGGGGATCTCAACATGCTTGCCCGTGGGGGGAATGCCAGGAAGGATCCACTCCATGGGAATGTCGTGCGTGAAGGACAGCACCTGTTCGATCACGATGCGGTTTTCGCCGATGGTCAGGGTCAGGGTGTCGCGCTCGAAGTCGTGCGGAAGGTGATTCAGCACCACCTCGTAAAACGCGCGGGTTCCCTCCGTGCCATCGCCGCCCCCGACGATCGGGGCCATGAAGATGAACGGGTCGTCGGCCATGGTGTCGATGGTCGCATCGGGGTCGAACTGAACCAGTTCGGCATCCACGTGCGCCCTGAGATTGTCGATCATCGCCTGTTGGTCGGGTGTCAGGTCCGGCAATTCCATCGTATGGGGTTTCTCCTGGCTAAGGTTTCAGCGACGTCCCGGCCTGGCGCGTTGCCTGGGAACGGCGCCACATTCGGTCAGTGCCTCGATCGCTTCGTCGCTGTAGCCGAGTTCGCGCAGAATGTCGTCGGCCTGGCCGGAAAACGCCGGTGGCTTGCCCGGCGCGGGATGAGGCGCATCACCCAGCCGCATCGGCGATCGCACGCCCTGGTAATCGGCTTCACGGATCAGTGACTGCCGGTGACGGGCGTGTGGGCTTTCAAACGCCTGCGGCACGGAATTCACCACGCCGGCCGGGACACCAATGCTCATCAGCGCCTCGCACAGGGGCGCGGCGGAGTGTCCACCCAGCACGCGTTCGAGTTCGGAGCGCAAGGCCGTCCGGTTGCGCAGCCGGTTGGGATTGCTGTCGAATCGCGGGTCATCGGCAAGGGCCGGGCAGCCCACGTGATCGCAGAAGCGACCGAACTGTCCGTCGTTGACGATACCCAGGAAGATGTCCCCGTCGCGGGTGGCGAAGCGGTCGTAGGGCGCGATGTTGGGGTGTGCGCTGCCAAGCAGGCCGGGCGCGTTGCCGGAGGCCAGCCAGTTGGCGGCGTGCGGCACCAGCAGGCTGAGCCCGGTATCGAACAGCGTCGCCTCGACGCGCTGGCCCAGGCCGCTGCGGTCGCGTTGACGCAGCGCCATCAGGATGCCGTTCATGGCCACGTAACCCGTCAGGTGGTCGACCACCGGAATGCCCAGCCGGGTTGGGCCGGTTTCCGGATTGCCGTTGACGCTCATCAGGCCGCACACGGCCTGCAACACGGCATCGTATCCCGGCAGTCCGCCCAACGGGCCGTCAGAACCGAATCCGGAAATGGCGCAATAGATGAGCCGCGGAAAGTGCTCGGCCAGGCGTTCTTCGTAGCCGAGCCCCCAGCGGGCCATGGTGCCCGGCAGAAAATTTTCCACCAGCACGTCGGCCCTCGCCAGCATGCGTTCGAGCACCTCGCGGGCTTCGGGCCGGCCCAGGTCCAGGCTGATCGCCTGTTTGCCGCGGTTGACGGCCGAGTAGTAGGTGGCGTTGCCTGCTTCGTCGAAGGGCGGGCCCAGTTCCCGCGTTTCATCACCCTGCGGGGGCTCGACCTTGATCACGGTGGCGCCGTGGTCTGCGAACATCTGTGTGCACAGGGGCCCGGCGAGGA
>JAUIJU010000108.1 GCA_030431095.1 Gammaproteobacteria bacterium
GCGTGAACCCCGGCTGGGTTCAGCCCGTCATTCAAATGCCGGGATGGATCGGTCATAATCCGCAGTCCGGGCGCATTCATGAATTTCATATATTACATTAGATATACAACTTATATTATTGATTATTAAATTGTTATATAAAACCACAAAACACAATCATTGGGATTCCAACCATGCCGGGTGACAGTCCCTTTCTGCTGGTTGTCGACCCCAATCCGGAGCACGCGGCCCGCGTCAACAGCCTGTTGAGAAATGCCGGAATTTCCGTTCATGTGTTACATGCGGACAACCCGGCGGAAACGGAGCGGCTGATCCGGGAATTCTCCCCGTTCCTGGTCTACTATCTTGCCGCCAGCCGGGACCGCTATCCCGTTGCGGCACTGGCGCACCTGCTCAATGATCACGGCATTTTCCTGGGAATCGCCCTGGCCGATGGCGGTCGGGAACTGTTTGACGAGGCCGCCGGCCAGGCCGCCTGTATCGCCGTGGCCGATGAGGCGCAACTGCCCGCCATCACCCGGCGCCTGTCCGGTCTCGGCCAGGCAGCGCGAGAACAGGACCGCATGAAAGCACAGGAGGCGGAACTGGAAAGCCGCCTCGATCTGCTCATGAGCAGCACCCGTGAACCCATCGCCTACTTTCACGAGGGACTGCACGTCGCCGCCAACCCCGCCTACCAGGAACTGCTCGGCGTAGACTCCTTCGACGATCTGGCCATGGTCTCCCTGCTGGAAATCCTGCATCGCGACGACCTTGACCTGAAGGACCTGGTGCGGGCATTCGGTCGGGGTGAGTATCCCGTGGACAGCGAGTCGTTTCGGCTGACGCCGCCTGGCGGGGAAGGCCGCGAGGTGCAGCTGAGATTCGCGCCGGTGCGTTACGACGGAGAAGACTGCGTGCAAATGGTGGTGCACACCGGCCAGGTCACCGATGCACTCCCGGCGCCGGCGCCTGCACAAACCGCGCCTGCCGAGCCGGCCAGGGCCATGAATGCGCCTGGTTCCCCCGCCACGCCCACGGAAGATGCTGGCGGCGACCCCGCCCTGGACCCCATGACCGGCATGTACTTGCGCGGTCATTTTCTGCAGCGTTTGAACCAGCGCCTGAACGAATTGCCGGAAGATCAGCGCGCCGGCGTTCTGTTCGTGACCAATGACAATGCCGTCGTCCAGACCGACGAGTTAAGCGTGAGCGACCTCGACCGCTATGTGCAGGCCACCGCCGACGAAGTACTCAGCTGCGTCGAAGACGAAGATGATGTCTGCCGCTTCAGTGACTCGGCCTTTATCGTGTTCGCACTGAGATCGGACAAGACGGCGCTCAAACGCCTGGGCGAGAAACTGCGCGCAGGAATCGAGCATCTGTCCCAGACTCACCAGGGCGAACCGGTCCCGCCGAGTTGCAGCGTGGGGCTGGTGTTACTCGATCGCCACCACCACGACCCGGAAACCACGGTGGAAAACGCCCGCGCTGCCTGTCGCATGGCCGCCGAAACCGGCAACACGGTGGAGCGCTTCAAGCCCGCCCGAATGGCCGGCGTGTCCGAGGACGAGGAATCGCAGTGGCGAGAGCGCTTGCGGTACGCGCTCGACAACGAAGATTTCTATACCGTTCAGCACGCCATCATGAACCTGGAAGGTGATCTCGAAGGCCTGGTCGAGAACCGGTCCTTCATGCACGAGGATGAGCACGACGTGCCCGCCGCGGACTACCTGCCCGCGGCCGAACGAAACCAACTGGCCAGCCAGGTGGATCGCCTGGTGATTCCCGGCCTGCTGCGGGCCGTCGTATCCGGCGAAGAACGCCAGATCATCGACATCAGCGGCAATTCCCTGCAGGATTTCAGTTTTCCCACCTGGTTCCAGCGCACCCTGCAGGAAACCCGGTTCCCGGGGCGCCGCATCGTCCTGCAATGGCCGGCCTGGGCCGCGCGTCAGCAGACCCGGGCCGCACGGCGCCTGATCGAAGAACTGTCCCCTCTTGGCGTGCAGTTCTCCGTGTCCGGCTTCGACCAGGAGCCCAAGACCCTCGAATTGCTGCAGGAGCTGAAACTGCAGTTCCTGACCCTCGATCGTGAACTCACCGGTGACCTGCAAGCTGACCCCACGCGCCTGGACGCGGTCCGCGAGGTGATCAGGGCGGCTGAAGAAATGCAGGTGCTCACACTGGCCAGCGACGTCTCGACTTCCGGCGACCTGGCCACCCTGTGGCGCGGCGGCGTCAAGCTGGTCTCCGGCGACTTCACCCAGGCCACGCCCCGCGTCATCGGGCAGTAAGTGCCCGACGGCACGCCCACCGGTCGCTTCGCGCCCTCGCCTACCGGCGAACTGCATTTCGGATCGCTGGTTGCCGCGGTCGGCAGCTTTCTGCAGGCGCGACACCAGGGTGGGCGCTGGCTGGTGCGCATCGAAGACCTGGACCCGCCTCGCGAAGTACCCGGCAGCGCCGAGCGCATTCTCGCGGACCTGCGACGTTTCGACATGACGCCAGACGGAGAAGTGGTTCGGCAAAGCAGCCGCCAGGCCGCCTTCGACGAGGCGCTGGCACGACTGGCCTCACGTGGCCTGTTGTTTCCATGTGCCTGCACGCGCAGCGAGCTGCCTCCCGGGCCCTACCCGGGAACCTGCCGCAATGGCCTGCCGGCCGGGCGCGAGGGCCGCAGCCTGCGCGTACGAACCCCGGATCAGCCCATCGTCTTGCATGACGCGGTGCAGGGCGAAGTGACCGAAAACCTGTCCGAGACCTGCGGAGACTTCGTCGTTCGACGGGCAGACGGCCTGGTCGCCTACCAGCTGGCCGTGGTCGTCGACGACGCCTGGCAGGGTGTGACCGAGGTGGTGCGCGGCGCCGATCTGCTCTCCTCCACGCCCCGGCAACGGTACCTGCAACGCGTCCTCGACCTGCCTTCACCAAGCTACATGCACCTGCCGGTGGTCAGGGACGCCGAGGGGCATAAACTCGGCAAACGGCACGGCGCCGACCCCGTGGCCCAACAGGCACCACTGAAGGCCCTGGGCGCCGCCCTGTCCTTCCTGGGGCATGCACCGCCAGCGCACGGCAGCCTGCAAGAACGCTGGAACTGGGCGCTGGCGCACTGGAATCCGGAGCGAATCCCACGATCGGGCGCGACACATACCGACAGGGACGGGCAGACGGTATACTCCTCGCACGAGCGCAGCGAAAAAGACGCCTGACACCCAATCCCGTGAATCCGAATTATCTCGATTTCGAACAGCCCATCGCAGAGCTGCAGGAAAAGATCGACGAGCTACGCAACGTCGGTTCCGACAACGCATTGAATCTCGAGGAAGAGATCCAGCGTCTGCAGGCCAAGATGGAGCAGAAGGTGGAGAGCATCTTCAGCAACCTCGACGCCTGGCAGGTGTCGCAACTGAGCCGCCACCCGCTTCGGCCCTACACGCTCGACTATATCGACCTGCTGTTCGACGAGTTCCACGAACTGCATGGCGACCGCGCATTCGCCGACGACCACGCCATCGTCGGCGGGCTGGGCCGCTTTCGCGGTCGCTCGGTCATGGTGATCGGCCACCAGAAGGGTCGCGACACCAAGGCCAAGGTTTTCCGGAATTTCGGCATGCCGCGGCCGGAAGGCTACCGCAAGGCCCTGCGCCTGCTGAAAATGGCCGAGCGGTTCAGCCTGCCGGTCCTGACCTTCATCGATACCCCGGGC